>CAZLEA010000007.1:16699-60905 GCA_964558445.1 uncultured Oscillospiraceae bacterium
CTCCAGGTTCGTCTCATGCCACTGATCAACGCCTGTTTCTCTGATGTCAACCCGATCCCGGTCAAGGCAGCTATGGAACTGCTCGGCTATAACGGATGTAAGCCTCGCTTGCCGCTAGTCGAACTGGCCGAGAGCAAACGAGAAGCTATGGCTTCGGTCTTGGCAGACTTCGGCCTGCTGTCATAGGAGGATCGCCCGTGGATAAATTGCGTATTGTGCTCGCCGGGGCGACCGGTCACATGGGTTCAGAGATCATACAATTGGCCTCGACCAGAGAAGGCATGGAGATCGTGGCCGGCCTCGCCGACCGTGCCTGCGTCGTTGGCGATATCCCTGTCTACAAGTCGGCAGATGATCTTCATGAAGACTATGATGTCTTGATCGACTTCTCGAATCCGAAGCTACTGCCCGAGATTATCAAGCTTGGCAAGCGTGATCGTAAACCGATGGTTATCGCCACGACCGGCTTCAGCGAAGCCGAGCGAACAGAGTTATTCTCGCTTCGGGAACTGCTACCGCTCTTCTATTCCGCGAACATGTCCGTCGGTGTCAATCTCCTCGCCCATCTCGCCGGGATCGCCGCGAAGGCGCTGTATCCCGAGTTCGATATCGAGATTCTGGAAGCGCATCATCGCAGGAAGAAGGATGCACCGTCCGGTACCGCCCTCCTCTTGGCTAATGCGGTTCGAGATGCCCTGGCCGATCAAGGCGAGATGAAGCTCGTCTACGATCGCAGCGATCGAGATAGCACCAGACCGACAAACGAGATCGGTATGTCTGTCATACGAGGCGGGAATATCGTAGGTGAGCACGAGATCTTCTTGGCCGGAATCGGTGAAGTCATCACCTTGAAGCACAGTGCGATCTCGAGACAAGTCTTCGCAGACGGCGCGTTGAAGGCTGCCGATTTCCTGGTCCGCCAAGAGCCGGGACTCTACGATATGACGATGCTCTTTGACATCTAGATGAGCGAAATAAATATGGATCAACAGCAAATGAGCCCGGCGATAACCGAGCTCATTTCAGTTTAGTCATTGAATCGGGCACTAAGAACTAGGCCGGCGATCCCTTGGGATGAGGCAGGGACTTGGCGTCTTCGTTTGTCGTCTCTTCTTCTTCCTCTTCCTCTTCATCCTCGTCGTCCGCATAGTCGTAATCGTAGTCGTAGTCGTAGTCCTCTTCGGTCTCCTTCTCCTCCATGGGCTCGATCATGAAGCGCATCAATTGGCGATTGATGAAGAAGTTTACAAGGAGCAGATTCGCGGCAAAGGCAAAGAGCACATAGTAGAACACCGTGATAATCGCGCCGATGGCTCCCAAGAAGAAGAGCAACAAGGCGGGAATGATGAATACGATCAGGAGCTCGGCCAAGAGAATGCCGATGTTAAACGGCAGACGCAAGATGAAGAACAGCCAGGCGTTCTTCACGATCTGCTTGAGCTTCAGATCGAAGGTGATCAGCATCTGATAGATATACATGATCATCACAGCCATCGTGATAAACAAGATGACCAAGAAGGTGTTCATGAGTGTGCGCAGGATCGCATTCGTCAGAAACTGTGTATAGAAACTGATCGCAATCGGAACCGCCATGAACAAAATGGTTGTCACAATACTGACCACGGTAGATTGCTTCCAGTTCTTCTTGGCATGCTCGATGAAATCGGACCAAACAAACGCGTGATCCTCACGCGCATAGTTTCGCAGTAGATAGGTCACGCCAGCATGGGACGGACCCGTAACGACGAAGCCAAGGCCGATGGAAGCTGCTGCCAAGAGGAAGGTCAACATCAAGATAATAGTGGCCGATAGTTGTTCGACCGTCTGCCCCTCGCCCAGCATATCGGGCGTCCATAACTTGTTTAGCGTATCCATGCTAAGACCCGGGAACAAGGCGCCGAACACAACGGTCGCAACGAAGAAGGAGACAATCAGCGCAGGGATGTTCGCGAGCACATAGAGCAAGTTGATCGTAATCACCTTCCAGAACTTGCGTCCGAGCACACTGAAGAATGTGGAAATCGCACCGCCTTGGGGCGCGTCGGGATCGACGCCCGGCCCCTCCTTCGTATAATCAAAGAAACCAAATATACCAGCCATAAATTAAATATCCTCTCTTAGAGCATCTGCATATAATGCTTAGCTAATTATAGAGCCTGAACCCATAAAAAGCCAAGGTGAATCGTAAATATACCTTAAACATTGTCCGCCCAAGACCGTATCTCTGTCAAACTGCGTTCGACGTAGGCTGCAATCTTCAGCTTCTTGTTGCGGGCGATCTTGATTTCTTCTTCCGTGTCTGTGGGTAACGGGCGAATAATCCCGAAGTTTGCGTTCATCGGTTGGAAGTCCTCTACTGTCTCGTCCGAGATATAGTGAGCGAGGCTACCGATCATCGTCTGGTCAGACGGTCGAAATGCTGTCTCTTCGCCACGAAGCAGAAGCGCTGCGTTCCTGCCCGCGATCAATCCCGATGAGGCGGAGGGCACATAGCCCTCGACACCCGAGAGTTGACCTGCGATGAACACGTGTGGTAAGTCGATGAGCTGATATGCCGCATTCAATCGGCCCGGAGAGGACAAGAAGGTGTTGCGATGCATGACGCCGTAGCGGAAGAATTCCGCGTTCTCCAGCCCCGGAATCATCTGTATGATACGCTTCTGTTCACCCCATTTCAGGCGCGTCTGGAAGCCGACCAGATTATACATCGTAGCCGCTCGGTTATCCTGGCGAAGCTGCACGACGGCATAGGGGCGCTCTCCTGTTCGCGGATCACGAAGGCCCTTGGGCTTCAGCGGACCGAAGCGAATCGTGTTATGACCTCGCTTGGCCATCGTCTCGATCGGCATACAGCCCTCGAATACGATCTCCTTGTCGAAATCATCGACGTCAGCAAGTTCTGCTTCTACGAGCGCCTCGTAGAAACGCTGATACTCTTCTTCGTTCATGGGGCAGTTGATGTAGTCTGCGTCACCCTTGTCGTAACGGGATTGACGGAAGGCGATATCCATGTTGATGGAGTCCGCTTCGACGATCGGTGCGGCAGCGTCGAAGAAGTGCAACGAATCCATACCGAGCTTGGTCTGGATATCGGTGAACAGGCCACCTTGGGTCAGAGGGCCGGTCGCGATGATGACGATGCCGTCTTCTGCAGGGGGCAATTCCTTGATCAGGCGTGTTTCGAAGCTGAGTCCAGGTTGCTTGAGTAAGGAATCGGTGATATAAGCCGAGAACGCACTTCGGTCAACAGCGAGTGCTCCGCCGGCAGGCGTTGCGGTGGCTTCGGCAGCGCGCAAGATGAGCGAATCGAATTGTCTCATCTCTTCCTTCAATAAGCCTGAAGCATTCTCCAAGCGATTGGAGCGAAGAGAGTTCGTGCACACGAGTTCTGCCAGTGTATCCTCGTGGTGTGCGGGTGTTCGCTCATCCGGTTTCATATCGATTAGTCGTACTAAGATGCCTTGGCGGAGCAGCTGCCATGCGGCTTCTGCTCCGGCCAGTCCGGCACCGATTACGGTGACTTGTTTATTCATCTTGTGTCGTATCCTCGGCTTGTGTCTTCTTCTTGGCTGCAGGCTTCTTCGTTGTTGTCCGCTTAGCCTTGGTCTTAGTCTTGGGCTTCTCTGCCGCTGCCTCGTTCGTTTGCGAAGCTTCGTCCGTATTCTCGTCGGTATCGCTCTTCTTCTTCCTGCGATACTTCGCATTGGTCTCGCAGTCTGCATTGGAACAGCGCTGGAAGGTCTGGCCGCGATAACGCTTCAAGACCATGTAGCTTCCGCAGGTCTCACAAGCTGAGTTATCGATTGGCAGATCCCAGCTGATAAACGAGCACTCCGGATCCTTCCCCTTCTTGTCGCAAACATAAAATAGGCTGCCGCGACGAGACTTGCGGCCGACGACGTTTGATCCGCAGAGCGGACAGTGGGCATCGACCTTCTCCTCGATGGAGGCGGTATAATCACAATCGGGGAAGTTCTGACAAGCGATGAACTTGCCATAGCGTCCTTCCTTGATTACGAGTTCGCCTCCATCCTTCGGACAGAGCTCTCCGGTCTTGACGACCGGCAGCGTCACGCGCTCGACGTTCTCTTCTGCCTTCACCACAGCACTATGGAAGTCCGGATAGAAGTCCTTTAGGACCTGGACCCAATCCTTCTTGCCGGCTTCGACAGTATCGAGCTCGTTCTCCATGGCGGCCGTAAACTTCAAGTCGACGACGTTCTGTATGTTCTCCAAGAGCAGGTCCGTGATGACGATACCGAGGTTTGTCGGTTTGAGCTGCCTCTGTTCCTTCTCGATATAGTTGCGATTCAGGATCGTTGAAATCGTCGGAGCATAGGTAGACGGTCGGCCTATCCCCTCTTCTTCCATCGCCTTGATCAAGGACGCTTCCGAATAGCGTGGGGGCGGCTTAGTGAATTTCTGCTCCGGCTCTGTATTCTTGTTGGTGAGTTCCTCGTCTTGCGTGAGCTTCGGGATCTGCTCCTTGCCCTCTTCGGGAGTCTGGTCCTCGTCGGGCAATTCATCCTTATCGATCGTCACGTCCTCGTAGGCCTTGAGGAAGCCCGGGAAGGTGATGCGCTCGCCTTGCGAACGGAAGAGTTCACCGTTTGCGACGGTATCGACCGTCAGCGTGTCGATCTCTGCAGCTGTCATCTGTGACGCTATGAAGCGCTCCCAGATCAACTTGTAGAGACGGAACTGATCGTTTGTGAGCTGATTCTTGAGTTCCATAGGGGAATGCTCGAAGTGGGCGGGGCGAATCGCCTCGTGTGCATCTTGTGATTCGTTCTTGTTCTTGAAGGCGCGCTCGGATTTCGGCAGATACTCCGAACCGTATTCGTTGCCGATGAGCTCTCTGGCAGCCAAGATGGCCTCCGATGAGACACGGACCGAGTCGGTACGGATGTAGGTTACGAGCGCGGTCTGTCCGAGCCCCTGCAATTCCATTCCTTCGTAGAGCTGCTGTGCAACAGACATCGTACGTCTGGAGGTGAAGCCGAGGCGTCTGCCCGCTTCTTGTTGTAGAGTCGATGTCGTAAACGGAGCGGCCGGCTGGCGCTTGCGCGAGCCCTGCTTGATGTGATGGACTCGGAGCAGCTGTCCCTTGATATTGGCCAGGACCTCGTCTGTCATCTCCTTGTTCAGGAGGCGAACCTTCTCAAGTTTGCCTTTATCGTTTAGGATGCCCTGATAGCGGGCCTTGAAGCGTTCGTCCTTCGCCGTGGCAAGCGTCAAGGTGATAGTCCAATACTCTTCGGGGATGAAGGCGTCGATCTCACGTTCGCGATCGACGATCATGCGAACGGCGACGGATTGGACGCGTCCGGCAGAGAGACCGGTACGCACCTTCTTCCAGAGAAGCGGACTGAGCTCGTAGCCGACCAAGCGGTCGAGTATTCGTCTGGCTTGCTGAGCATCGACCAACTCCATATCGATCGGTCGCGGGCTTGCGACAGCCTCCTTGACAGCCTTCTCTGTGATGGCGTTGAAGCTGACGCGGCAATTGGATGCCGGATCAATCTTCAGAATATTGGCGATGTGCCAGGCGATGGCCTCACCCTCTCGGTCCGGGTCCGTGGCGATCAGGATCTCGTCGGCGTGCTTGGCACGCTCCTTGAGCTCGCGAATGACCTTGTCCTTACCACGCATATTGATGTAGCGCGGCTTGAAGTCGTTCTCTATATCGACACCCATGGACGAGGAGGGCAAATCTCTAATGTGACCGACGGAGGCGGCAATACGATAATTCGGTCCGAGATAACGTCCGATTGTCTTACCCTTGGCCGGTGACTCAACAATAACTAATGTTAAACCCATGAAGTAGTTCCTTATATCTGTGGTACATTTGTTCGGTCTCCATTATATACTGCTTTGCACCCGACTTGTCAAAGCGTATCGCCCCCGCTTCTGTGTGATCAAGCCCTTGGATTCGTAAATGGCAAGCTGTGAGGCGAGCTGATCGGGTGTGTAAGCAAGCTCGTTCATCAACTCTTCTAGAGAGAGCGAGCCCGAGGAGAGCAAACGAAGAACCGGACCTGTATCTTCTGTAACTTGGCCCTCCGCTGGTGTCCTCTTCTCCGGTTGCTCCAGGTATATATCCATGTCTGTCATGTCGGTCAGAATCGAGGCGCCCGTGTAGATCAAGCGATTACAGCCCTTGCTCTCCGGCGAGTAGATGTTACCCGGGACGACCATCACTTCTCTATCGTATTGCAGTGCATAATCAACCGTGATCAGCGTACCGCTTCGCATGGAAGATTCGACCACAACCGTCAGCTTGCTGAGTGCGGCGAGCAGACGATTACGTGCCGGGAAGCGAAACGCAGCAGCACGCATGCCTGGCGGGTGTTCAGAGAGGATCAAGCCTCGCTCGATAATCGAATGATACAAGCTCCTGTGTTGGGGCGGATAGAGCTCATCGACACCCGAAGCCAAAACGGCGATCGTGTCCCCGTTGGCGCCGAGTGCGCCGTGATGCGCCTCTCCGTCGATCCCGAGGGCCATGCCCGAAACCACACAGACATCGCGTAGCGCGAGATAGCGCGAGATATCATGCGCTGCTCGCTTCCCGTATGGTGAAGCGCGTCTCGTGCCGACGATGGTCACCATTTGCTTATTGAGCGTAGCTGCGGGGTCAGGGCCCAGTACCCATAGGATTGCGGGCGCAGTTTCGATTGCCTCTAGGTTTGTCGGATAGGCCGCATCACCGTTCAAGATGCAGCCGACGCCTTGGCGTAGCGCTCGTTCCAACCTCACTTCCAGTTTGGATTTGAACAGAGGATCAGCGTATAGTGCATCGATCTTCTCCATTTGTTTCCAGCTAAGCGACAAGACAGGCGCGAGGTCCGCCGCATCCATACGGAGGAAATCGATCGAGTATGCGTCCGGCTTCAACCGGCGTATCTCTTGGTTCGACAGTATTTGTCTCGTGTTTAGTTCGGACAAGAGCATGATGTTTCTCATCGTCTCGTAGGATCTCTCTCGCATACCGTCCCTCCTCAGATCTCTTCTTCATAATTGCGTCTGCGATACTGCGCGGCCATCGCTACGTGAGGTAGCAATAAGCTTGAACTCTCCTCCAGATCGGCGATGGTTCGACCGACTCGAAGAAGCTTGTGAAACGCGCGAATCGATAAATGCTGTGTCGTCGCAATCTCTTCTGCCAAACGCAGAGCCTGTGAATCGATGGCAAACAGTTCAGCAATCAAGCTTGCATCCACGCTGTGGTTGGCGATGCGCGGATCACCAAGCGGTCGATAACGCTCTTGCTGTATATGAATCGCTACCTCCACCTCTTCTCTCATGTTAGTAAGGTCTAAGAGTTCTCGAGACTCGATCGTACGCGCGATCTCATCGCTCGGTATTCGCTGCATCTCCACAAACAAGTCGATGCGATCGCTAAACGCGCCGCTAAGGCGTCCAAGCTTCTGCTTGATTCGCCCGGGGCCGCAGCGACAACTTCCGTCTGCCTCCAGATAATTCCCGCAGGGACAGGGATTCGTGGCAGCGATCAGGAGTACGTCTGCTGGTAGACTAATCCGCGCTCTGCTTCGCGCAAGCTCGATTCGGCGATCGCTGAGGGCAGTTCGGAGACTGTCCAATTGCGCAGCCGTGAACTCGGTCAGCTCATCGAGGAATAAGACGCCTCGCTGGGCGAGACTCAACTCTCCCGGCTTAAGCTCTGCGCCGCCACCGATCAGTGCCGCCTTGGTGATATTGTAGTGTGGGCTACGAAATGGGGCCATGCCGTGGAGCAGTTGATCGGAGAGCGGCTCACCCGCCGCGCTATAGATTGCCAAGAGCTCGCTACGCTCCTCATCGCTGAGTCTGGGCATCAGAGCCGGCAACACTCTAGCCAAGCTCGTCTTCCCGCAGCCGACGGAACCGAACATCAACATGTGGTGGCGACCGGCTGCCGCGATCTTGAGCGCTTGCCTCGCCATGTATTGGCCCGGGATCACGGCCAGCCTCGCCTCCGGTATTGGAGGCCTTAGGATATCCGCTTGGCGAATCGAGATGAGCGGAAGCAAATCTATAGATTCCCGCCCGTTCACTACAGCTACCAGCTCACGAAGATTATTCGCCATCAGGTAAGCGGACGGTACCAAGGCGGCTTCGTTCTGATTGCCGACTGGCAAGACGATAGCCGAGGCGCCCTCTATATATAATCGATTTAAGACGTTGTAAGCGCCGCTGATAGGTACGAAGTCACCCAAGAGGCTAAGCTCGCCGCAGTAGGCCAAACCGTCCGGGCAAGTAAGCTGGCCGCTCGCTTCCAAGAGGGCGATGGCGACAGAGAGGTCGAGGGCCGAAGCACCGGAAGAGCCGGACTCGGGCGTGACGGAAGCGACGATGCGCTGATCGGGGAAACGAAACCCGCTGTTCTTCAGCGCTGCGGTCACTCTCGCCTTGATGCCCAGCGCTTGCTTGGCGGGCACACCGATCAGATCGAAATACGGTAGGCCGCGATGGAGGCTCACCTCGACGCGGACCGTGACGGCAGATAGGGCCTGTGCTACAGCTGCATCGACCGCGGCATAGTGCAATACCGGCGGGTGGACATGTCCGGACGGTGTACCTACAGCTTGCGGTACGCCGACATCTTGCGGCATATGAGACGAATCGTTTCTTCGCATCCCCTGCTCCTCTCCTGGCTTACACCTTCAAATAAACGTGTAAGTTCATCTTGTTTCAATCAGTTTAGAGGCGAGGCATGACAAGGGCTTCGCGAGTTTACGTCCTTCTCTTAGCTTTTTAGACAATCCTCTACTATAATCACAAATGCAGCGTCAAACGTGCTAAAATACACTCTTGTGATTAAATGTAAAAGAGGTTGATAAGTTTGAAATTAGGAATTGTCGGCTTGCCAAATGTAGGCAAGAGTACTTTATTTAATGCGATTACCCAAGCCGGTGCCGAATCGGCCAATTATCCCTATACGACGATCGAACCCAATATCGGTGTTGTCTCCGTGCCGGACGCGCGTTTGAAGGTGCTTCACGATATGAACAAGTCGGAGCGCACACTGCCTGCCATCATCGAATTCGTCGACATCGCCGGCTTGATCGCCGGTGCCAGCAAGGGTGAGGGATTGGGCAATAAGTTCTTGGCGAACATCCGCGAAGTCGATGCGATTGCGCATGTGGTGCGATGCTTTGCCAACGATAACGTGATCCACGTCGACGGCTCGATCGATGCCCGTCGCGATATCGAGACCATCAACCTCGAACTGATCTTCTCCGATATGGAATATGTCGATAGACGAATCGACAAGGTCCGCAAGCAAGTGAAGGGCGACAAGAGCCTGCAGCTGGCCCTGGATACGCTCGAGCGCATCTCGGCCGTACTCGCAGAAGGCAAGTCGGCCCGTGTCCTGGACCTCAGCGATGAGGAGGAAGCAGCGCTGCAAGAAACGGGTGAGTTCAATCTCTTGTCCGCCAAGCCCGTGCTCTATGTCGCGAACGTGGCCGAAGACGAGATTGCCGCCGAGCCGAACAGCCAGGTACAGGCCGTGATGGAGCATGCGGCGAGCGAGCATGCCGAAACGGTTGTCATCAGCGCACAGATCGAAGAGGAGATCGCAAGCCTCGAAGACGATGAGAAGGAGGTCTTCTTGGAGGATCTGGGTATCACGGAGTCCGGCCTCGACAAGATTATTCATGCAGGTTACAAGCTGCTGGGACTGATCTCCTACCTGACCGCAGGCCCCAAGGAAGTGCGTGCCTGGACAATCACCAAGGGGATGAAGGCACCTGCGGCAGCGGGTAAGATCCACTCGGACTTCGAGCGCGGTTTCATCCGTGCCGAGGTTGTCGCCTATGAGGATCTCGTGGCTTGCGGCAGTATCGCCGCCGCCAAGGAGAGAGGGCTCTACCGCTCCGAGGGTAAGGAATATGTCGTCAAGGACGGCGATGTCATACTCTTTCGTTTCAACGTCTGATCTCGCACTAAGCGACACCATACAAATCAAACAGAAGCGCCGAAACAATTGCTGTTCTCGGCGCTTCTTATAATAAATCGCAACCTATTCTCCAGTGTGATCTTCTTCTCTTATTTCTGCCAAAGGTATCCCGCGACTCCTCAGTTCCCGCTCGGCAATCGCTTCGACGGCCGTCTGCAAATCCCGCAGCGTCCCGTTGTTCAAGACGGTCTCGTTTGCGAGCGCGGCGTATTCCTCTCGGGTCATCTGCATCGAGATCCGGCGCCTCGCCTCTGCCTCGTCCATGCCTCGACCGGCCAAGCGACCCAAGCGTATCGCTTCGTCTGCCCAGACCAAGATGACGTGGTCGGATTGGTCGAGGAAGCCCTCTTGGACAGGGATGGGGACATCAAGCACACAGGCCTTGACCTTCTTCTTCGTGAGCGCCTTGACTTGATTCTGTAGCGTTTCTATCACGTGACGGTGGACGATGGCCGATAAGCGATCGAGCTTGTTCTTGTCGCGAAACACGACGCTACCTAGCTTCTGGCGATCGATATTTCCCGAATCATCTAGTATCTCCTCACCGAAAGTTTGGACTACTTCCTCCACCGCGGCTCCGCCCGGCTCCGTCACTTCGTGCGAGATTTGATCCGCATCGAGGACCGGTAGGCCCATCTTGGAGAAGAAGCTCGCCACCGTACTCTTACCCGTTCCGATACCGCCTGTTACGCCGATTACATACATATATTACTTCTCCTATTTGGCCTCATACCAAGTACGGCCGGAACTGACTTCTGCTTCCATCGGTACGCTGAGGCTCACCGCGCCCTCCATCGTCTCTTGCAAGATCTTGGCGGCCTTCTCTTGATCCTCTACCGAAACTTCGATGATCAGTTCGTCATGGACCTGGGAGACCAATTGCCCCCGTATTCCCTCTTCTTCCAGGCGCTTGGCACAGTTGACCATCGCGATGCGGATGATATCCGCCGCCGTCCCCTGCACAGGGCTGTTCATCGCCACGCGCTCACCGAACTGGCGCAAGTTTCGGTTCTTGGAGCTTAGCTCCGGGATGTTCCTGCGGCGTCCGAACAGGGTCTCGGAGTAACCGCGCTCCTTGGCGAGTTCGATCTGCTGCTCCATGAAGGGCTTGACGGCCGGATAACCGTTGTAATAGTTATCGATGTATTGGCGAGCTTCGGGGATCGAGAGCTCGAGTCGCTGCGACAAACCGAAGTCCGAGATGCCGTAGACAATAGAGAAGTTGATCGTCTTCGCTCGGCTGCGAAGCTCGGAATCGACGTCCTCGACCGGTACGTGGAAGATGCGGCTGGCCGTCAGGCTGTGGATGTCCACGCCCTTCTGATAGGCCTCGATCATGGCGCTGTCGCCGGATAGTTCGGCGAGCAAGCGAAGCTCGATCTGCGAGTAGTCGGCGTCGAGCAGAATCGATCCCTCCTCTGCCACGAACGCCTTACGAATCTCGCGCCCGACCGCTTGGCGTACGGGGATGTTCTGTAGATTCGGGTCCTTGCTGGATAAGCGTCCCGTGTTCGTGAAGTTCGCGTTGAAGTGCGAGTGAATTCGCCCGTCAGTCGGATCCACGTACTTGCTTAGCCCCTCGACGAAGGTCGAACGAAGCTTCGTCAGCTGCCTATAATCTGTAATCTTGTCGATGATCGGGTGCATCGGGCGGAGGCGATCTAGCTCTGCTTGCGCCGTCGAGTAATTGCCGGACTTCCCCTTCTTACCGGATGGTAAGCCCAAATCGATGAAGAGTATATCGCCCAGCTGCTTCGGCGAGTTAATCGTAAATGACTTGCCGGCAAGCCGGTAGATCTCTTCTTCTAGTACATCGATCTGCGCCTTGAAGTCCAAGCTGAGTTCATCGAGCACATCCGTGTCCACGAGGAAGCCTCTGTGTTCGATCTTCGAGAGACATAGCACTAGCGGCATGTCGCAATCTCTTGCGAGCTTCGTCATCCCCATCGTCTCAAGTTCTGTTCTGAGGGCGGCTTCGATGACGCCCGACCAGAAGACTGAACGCAGAGCCTCTTCTTCTAATCCCGCTTGCATGGCTACCAGCTCCTCCGCACCGGGATCGGCATGAAGCTCTGTGGCTTCCATCTCTTCGCTTACGGGTCGAAGACTTAGGCGGTCAGATGCCCCTCCGCTGAGGGCGGCGTAGAGCGCCCCCTCCTCGCCGAATTGCTCTTGGAGCGACAGGAGGTACGCGGCAGACTGGGTATCGAATACGCTCATCTGCATGTTGACCCTAGCGTATCGCAGCCAGTCCTTGAGATCGTAGCCGACAAGTTCCAGTTTGCGCTCGATCACAGAATCGATGATCGATTGGAGATTCGCCTTGTCGAATTCCGAATCCAAGATGAGTTTGTCATGCGCTTGGCCATAGACGAGGACACAAGCCGTATTCCCATCCTTGTCTTCTTTGCTGCGACACAATAAATGAGCGCGACTCCCCTCTTCTTGTGCACGAAGTAGCTCGAGAATCGTCTCATAATCGCCGTAGTTGACATCGATCTCGTTTGGCCACTCCAGCTCACTTGCGAGAAATTCGCTCGTATATGACAGCGTCGCCCCATCGTCGGATGCGCTTGCGATCTCCTCACCGCCGGTATAAGCCGTAAGCTCCATGCGATCAATCAGCGAGGTGAAGCCCAGGCTTCTAAACAGATTCAGTGCCTCGCTGCCATAGTGCGTCGGTAATACGGTCTCGTCTAATTTCAAATCGACCGCAACATCCGTCTGTATCGTCGCAAGCTCCCTGGATAGATACGCCATGTCCTTGTGTTCGACAAGATTCTTCCTCTGACCGGGCTTCAGTTCGTCTAGGTGCAAGTAGACTGTGTCCAGATCGCCGAAGCGACCGATGAGATCTAGGGCACCCTTCTCGCCGATACCCTTGACACCTGGAATGTTATCGGAGCTGTCTCCCATAATCGCCTTGACATCGATGAAGGCCTCGGGCTCGATCCCATAGCGCTTATGGAACTCCGCGCGATCGTATACGGTATCGCCGAGGCTCGCTCTGGCTCCCGGCATCAAGACATGAATGTCGTCTCGGATTAGCTGGAAACTGTCCTTGTCACCCGTCAGGATCAAGACCTTCATACCGGCTGCTTCTCCTTGTTTGGCAAAGGTACCGATCAGATCATCCGCCTCGAAGCCCGGCAATTCGACTTGCTCGATACCGAGGGCAGCAAGACAGCTCTTGAGAATCGGCATCTGCACCGCGAGGTCCTCGGGCATCCCCTTGCGCGTCGCCTTGTAGCCGTCGAAGGATTCGTGGCGAAACGTCGGCTCCGGTCGATCGAAGGTCACGAGCACGTGCGTTGGCTCCTCGGCCTTCATATGCTTGAGCAAGATGTTGAAGAACGTGAGCACGGCACCGGTCGGCCGCCCGTCGGGAGCGGTCAGTCTGGTGTTCGCCCCGAGACCAAAAAACGCACGATTCACAATGCTGTTGCCGTCTACGAGTAATAGTGTATGTTCCATCGGATTCCTTCCTTAACTGTTGTCTACCGGTGTGACGCGATCCCAAGGTGTCCCTGTCGGCAGATCGGTATGCAAATACATCATTTCGTCTCTTGTCGGATGCATGAAGCGAAGCGAGTAAGCGATGAGGGCGATATCTTCTTCGCCTTGCTGTCCGGCGAGGCGTTTGTCGTAGCGACGATCCCCGACAAGCGGCCAACCGCGACTTGCGAATTGGACCCGGATCTGGTGTGACCTGCCACTGATGAGGTCGATGGAGACGAGGCTCAGATTGTCTCTTCGCTCCAGGACTCTGTAGTCGAGACTGGCGTCTCGTTCCTTGCTCATCTTCTCGGACCGTCTCTCGGCGCTTCCTGCCTGTCCCTTCTGGACGTAAGAGACGTTCTTGCCATGGTCCTTGACCAAGCGGTCTTGGAGCCTGCCCTCGGTCGGTTCGACGCTGCCTTCGCAGACAGCCAGATAGCGCTTCTCGAAGCGTCGCTCGCGAATCTCCTTGGATAGGCGAGATGCCGCCTTCGATGTCTTGGCGAGGACCATGATGCCCGAAACCCCGACGTCCAAGCGATGGACGAGACCCAGGTAGATATTGCCGGGCTTATTGTAACGACGGCGAAGATCGTCCTTCATCAAGTTTAGGATGTCCGGGCGCAAGCTGTCGTCTGCTTGAGACAAGACGCCCTTGGGCTTATGGACCACGAGTAAGTGGTTATCTTCGTAGAGTATCTTGATGGCTTCCAATCGACTGCCCTTCCTAAGCTGCGGCTCGTTATCGTATCTTCTTGTTTGCATGGTATTATTCCTGACATCTATTATAATGGATATACAGCCAATGATAAGAGGAAACTATACTATGCTAAGACCCACACATATCTTGATCTGTGACGACGATCCGGTCGTACACGAATCTCTGGGTATCTACCTGGATGTCGAGCGCTTCTCCCACAGTTCTGCGATGAACGGTGCCGAAGGCCTCAAGATGGCCAGAGAACTCGAACCGGATCTTATTATACTAGACTTAATGATGCCCGAACTGTCCGGTACGGAAGTTTGTCGCGAGATACGCAAGACGAGTAACGTGCCGATCATCATGTTGACTGCCAAGGGCGAAGAGATCGACCGCGTTCTCGGCCTCGAACTCGGTGCAGACGACTACATCGTGAAGCCGTTCTCACCCCGTGAGGTTATCGCACGTATCAAGGCGGTCCTCCGACGCATGGGCGAGACGATCAGCAACTCGAAGGATGGTAAGCAGCTTCGCTTCGATGGGCTCGAGATCAACCTCGATCAGTATCAGGTTAAGATCTTCGGTGAGACAGTCCCCTTCACACCCAAGGAGGTAGAGATCTTGCATCTCTTGGCCTCACACCCTGGCCAAGTCATGGATCGCGAACAGATCCTCTCCAAGGTCTGGGGTTATGACTACTTCGGCGAGACCAGAACGATCGATACCCACGTCAAGCGGATTCGTCAGAAGATCGCGGTTGAGGGAGCGACTTGGGGTCTCATCACCGTCTATGGTGTAGGTTACAAATTTGAGGATCTGTCCTGATGCGATCTAGTGTCTTTCTCAGACGAATCTTGATGCTCCTCGTCGGAGCGATCTTGTTGTCGGCGTTATTGACACTGGCCTTCTTCTACTATGTCACGTCGGATATCGTGTATACGAATTTGACTGCTAACGATTTTCGCAAAAAGGCATCCATACTCTCCGAGCGCACCGAGCAATACCTCTTGGGCGAGATCACAAACGAAGCCTTCGAGGCGATGCTGGACATCACACCCGAGATGATGAACGCCACGATGCATGTATTCTTGCTCGATTCGACAAACGAGCTCATGGTCTTCTCACCTCAGGGCAGCGATCTCGACCCATCCGCCATCGATGATGCAACAGAGCGGATGCGTGCACAAACAGATGAGCTTGCTGACGGACGCTCCGTCGAGCTTCGCGAATCCCTGGGCAGTGAAGAGATCGACACGCTGATGATCGGTTACCCCGTCGAAGTCTTCGACCGCGAGACCGGTGATCGCGAGATTCGTGCCCATATCTTCCTTAGTCGAAGCATCGATAATATCAGAACCGGCTACGATAGCCTGAATTTCGCCCTGATCCTCGCATCGGGTATCAGTGTCCTCCTCATGATCTTCCCCACTTATCTTGCAATCAGTCGCCTGATTCGACCGCTCAAGCAGGTCAAGGATGTGGCCACCGCCATGTCTAACGGTAACTTCATGCTCCGCGCGGACAGCACACAGCCGGGCGAGATCGGAGAGCTTGCGGCAGCTATCAACGACCTGGCGGCAGACCTCGATCGAACGATCAGTGCCCTGATGCAAGAGCGGAATCGCTTGCGTCAGATCCTAGACGGCCTACACGAAGGCATCATCGCCGTCGACAAGAGTCTTAGGATCACGCATAGCAATCAGGCGACGACCGAGCTGCTTGGCCAAGCGGACAGCTTCCGTCAGCGCCGTGGGCGAAGATCAAACCTAGTGGGCGATGATGATGAAGACGAGAACGAGATCGATCAAGCAGAGGTCGGTTACTACTTGAGTACAGAACTCCAACTTGACCGAGATTATCAACAAGCGATGGATACGGGCCGCATCAAGACCCGTAGCTTCCGACACGAAGATCGCATCATCTTCCTCGCCGTCAGCCCGCTCACTAACGAGAACGATGAGATCATCGGTGCCGTCGGGCTCCTGAGGGATGTCACCGCATCGGAGAAACTCGAACAGACGAGGCGAGATTATATCGCCAACGTATCGCACGAGCTTCGCACCCCGCTGACCGCACTTCGCGGGCTGATCGAGCCGCTCTCGGACGGACTCGTCAGAGACGAGGAAGCTA
The DNA here is from genome assembly GCA_964558445.1 of uncultured Oscillospiraceae bacterium. GTDB lineage: Bacteria > Bacillota > Clostridia > Saccharofermentanales > Fastidiosipilaceae > CAYXVJ01. The sequence goes on from CAZLEA010000007.1 coordinate 32,992, forward strand.
GACAGCGCTACTACAAGATCATCTTGGGCGAGACGCTTCGCCTCTCGCGCCTGATCGACGATATGCTCGAACTCAGCCGCCTCCAGGCCGGTAAGATCTCACTGAAACGGGAACGCTTCGAGATCTGGGATGTCTTCGATTCAATCGAGGAGAAGTACAGCTTGATTGCGGAGGAACAAGGGATCACCTTTGCCCTACCTAGCTACGATGAGGCTTGCCCACAAGTCTACGCGAACAGAGACCGCTGCGAACAAGTCCTCGTGATCTTGCTCGATAACGCGCTGAAGTTCACTGAGCAGGGTGGCATCGTTGAGATCGCCTGCAATTGGGAAGGCGAGCGCGTCATCATCGTCGTCAAGGATACGGGAATCGGTATAGCCAAGGACGATCAGGCGCATGTCTTCGAGCGCTTCTACAAGACGGATAAGTCTCGCGGACAGATGCACGGCACGGGCCTCGGCCTCTCGATTGCACACGAGATGGTGCAGCAAATGGGCGAGAGAATGTGGGTGCGCAGTCAATTGGGTCAGGGATCGAGTTTCTATTTCAGTTTGAGTAAGTTTCGAGATTTATAGCCAAAATATAAGAATACGGTCAAACTTCCGACACAATTTCTTGCTACTATAATCATAGCAAGGAGGCTAGAACGAATGCTTATAGCTTGTGTCACGAATCAAGAATCTTGTGATCGCCAGATCAAGGCCGGTGCGGATTTGGCGAAACAATTGGATACATCTCTCAGAGTCGTTTCGGTCATGCCGACGGCAGCCGGCACCTTCGGTATCGGACTGGGAAGCCCCGAACTCGAACATCTATACGAAGTCTCTCGCCAGTATCATGCCGAGATGAACGTCTACTTCAACGGTGATCCGGTCAGAGCCATCAGCGAACTGATCGACAGTACAAACGAAGCGATCGAAGGATTGATCTGCGGTGCACCCGGGAAGCAGCATTCCAATGATTTCATCAGCAGAATCCAAGCATTGATGCCGGAGTTGAACATATACATCATGTCGGCTTCGGGTATAATGTATCCACTTGCAATGGAGACGGTATCGAATAGGTGAATCCTAATAGCGACAGCACAGAGTCGATCCTCCTTGTGAGGATCGACTTTTATTATTTAATTGAAGGATGGAACCTATGCAACAAGATAGATCGAATGAAGCAAACAAGACCCAAGAGGGCGTGCGCGTCAACAAGTACCTCTCTTCGCTCGGGATATGCTCCCGGCGAGAAGCAGACCGCTATGTCGAAACCGGCCGTGTCAGCATCAACGGCAAACCGGCAGAGAACGGTAGCCGTGTACGAACGGGTGACGAGGTGCGAGTCGACGGTAAGCGAGTCGGTCAGAACAAGCCCCGTCATGTGTATATCGCGCTTAACAAGCCAGTGGGCATCGTCTCGACGACAGATCTGCGAGAACCGGATAACATCGTCGACTTCATGGATTTCCCCGAGCGCATCTTCCCCATCGGACGACTGGACAAGGACTCGGATGGCCTCATCTTGATGACCAACGACGGCGATATCGTCAACTACTTGCTTCGTGCCCGTTATCGTCACGAGAAGGAGTATGAGGTCACAGTCGACAAGAAGATCACAAGAGAATTTCTGGAGGGCATGTCTCAGCCGGTCCCCATACTCGATACGATGACGGAGCCGTCGACGCTTCGGCAGATCGACGATTACCGTTTCCGTATCGTCTTGACACAGGGTCTCAATCGCCAGATCAGGCGGATGTGTGAGCACTTCGGCTACGAAGTCGTGCGCTTGACCCGCTGGAGAATCATGAACGTGACGCTTGGTAATCTCAGACAAGGCGAATGGCGTTATATTACAGCCAAGGAGATGAAGCAGCTTCGTGGTCTACTCGCCAAACGAATCAAGGCGGTAGACGGCGAAGCAGGACAGGCAGTGACAGATAGCTGGGAAGCGGAGGCCCTAGATGAACAGTGAGTTACAGAACCCGTTGATTCAAGATAGCATCGAGCTCTCGGCTGAGTCGTATACATCTTGGCTTGGCGAGGACAGTGTTGTCGTCTTGATTATCAACTTTTATGCCGGTACACTCGCCCAGGGTAACGGTGTGACCGAGATTCTAGACGAGATGACGAAGCTTGGCGCAAGGCTTGAGGTCTATCGGAGCCGAGCCATCGGAGATGCTAAGATCTTGGCTGCCAAGCATGGTCTGCACGCCGATCTCATCGTCTGTGCGGGAGGTGACGGGACGCTAAACGAAGTCGTCAGCGGTCTGATGACCCTGAAGAACCCTCCCCCGCTCGGCTATATTGCAGCGGGAACCACCTGCGACTTCGCCAGAACGCTTCATCTGCCGATCGCGGACTACCGAGCGGCAGCCAAGATCCTATCAGAGGGTGCACCGGTGCCACTTGATATCGGGCGTATGAACGACTTGCACTTCGTCTATGTTGCATCCTTCGGCGCCTTCACCACCGTCGCCAGCGATACCTCACACAAGATGAAGCAGACTTGGGGGCATCTCGCCTACCTGATCGAGGGGCTGCGCAGCTTACCGAGCATCAAGCCCATACGAGTGGAAGTAGAGATGGATGACGAGACGATAGACGATGAGTTGATCTTCGGTGCTGTGACGAACTCGACTTCGATCGGTGGTCTGCTGCGGATTGCGGAGCGCAACGTCTTGATGGACGATGGGAAGTTCGAAGTCCTCTTGATTCGCAGCCCGCAGAATCCGCTCGATGCGGCCAACCTCGTGTCGGCACTGATCAATCAAGACTTCACGAACAAGCACATCCACTTCTTCAGTACGAATAAGCTGAAGCTTCGCCTGCCGGAGGCAATTCGCTGGACGATCGACGGTGAGGATGCCGGCGCCCAAGAAGAGGTCTCGATCGAGAACATCAAGCAGGCACTGAAGATTGTGATTCCCGTGAGCGAAGCAGAGCCGGACGAATCAAACTAATCCGGTGTCAATTCGGACCACATGCGATTGCATGTTTGCTTCGGATTTGCTACACTATACGCGCTGGACATATGTTCGGTCTTTGACAAATGCATATGGGGACGCACTGGTTTCGACAGGGTTGTCGAGATTGGATAAGCGGGTAGTGGATTCTCGTTGGCCACTTAAATAAACGAGAGTCGCAATTTAATTGCCGACGATAATTATGTAGCTGTTCCCAGCTACGCCTACGCAGCTTAATTTAAGCTACGTCATCGGTCCGTCTGATCTGCCAGACGGGGTTCCGGTGTCATTATGCAGACCTTGACCGACGGGAGGTTAAATCGGTGAATGGGATGGTGAAGGCTTCGCAGCCATCCGGCATATGAAGCTACCGGCGTGAGAGTTTGCTTGCCGATATCTCACAAGGGGAATACTAAACAAGTCAAGCTGCACCCGGAGAAGGTCCTTTTGAAGCCGCCTTGGACAGGAGTTCGATTCTCCTCGTCTCCACCACCAGACGCTGTAACGATTTGTTGCAGCGTTTTTGCTTTTGGTTGCTTACATCCCTCCTCTATCTTCTGTTATACTAATTTCCATGTTTATGAGTTAGCAGATGCTAACTCGCGGTAAACACAAATTAGAAAGTGTGGACATAGATATGGATTTCTACCGACTAAGTCTTCTTAGAATTGTGGATGAAGCGCCGGACATCAAGACCTTCTACTTCGATGTACCCGACGATTTCTCCTGGGACGAGGGCGCACACGTACATCTGGCCTTCAATGATTTCAGAGACGGCGATAAACCGGACAAGAGTCGAGTTCGTCACATGAGCATCGCGACACTAGCAAGTGAGGGTGAGATCGCGATCACAACGAAGCTAAACGACTACTCACCCTATAAACAGGACATGGCTAGGCTTGAAGTTGGTGATACCATGACCTTCTTCAAGACGGGATCACTGGTTCGCCTGCGCCGAGAGAACAGACGGCTAGTGTTCTTGGTCATGGGCGTGGCGAAGGCCACACTGCGTCCCTTGATAAAGAAGGCTTCGGAAGATCCAAGCGATATCGAAGCGATCGATGTCCTCTTGGTACATCGTCCCGGCCAAGAAGCGTATCCGGGCGAGCTCGAAGCAATCGACTTCCCTCGTTACAACTACATGCTTGCATACGGTAAGGATTCGTACTACGAGCAACTGGCTGAGATGGAGGCGAACGCTGTCTTCTATGTCATCGGAAGCGATGACTTCATCCGTGAAACGATTCAGATCTTAGAACATAAGGGCGTACCCGGAGCTGATATCGTCATCGATAAGCGCGAGCAGCTTCGCCAAAATTATTTCGCAACAAATTCTGAAACTTGAGTGACAGATACGAGATTAGCGTATTATTCTGAACGTTTCCGATAATTACTACACCACTGTTTGACAGTTTGCCCGTCTGGTGATAAACCATTACATATGTAAATCATAGAGAATGGATGGGTGGTGCTAAGGTGGAAACAGTTTATAATTTTTCGGCAGGTCCGGCCATGCTTCCCGGAAGCGTGCTCGATGAAGCAAGTCTCGAGATGAGGAATTACAGGGGCAGCGGTATGTCCGTGATGGAGATGAGTCACCGCTCCACCCTGTTTCGGCAAGTCATAGAAACCGCAGAACAAGACCTGCGTGATCTTCTCTCCATCCCCGATAACTATACGGTCCTCTTCTTACAAGGCGGCGCCTCGACGCAGTTCGCGATGGTGCCAATGAACTTGATGAAGCAGAAGCAAGCAGATTTCCTCCTGACCGGTGTCTGGGCGAAGCGCGCGTATGCGGAAGCATCCCTCTATGGCGATGCGAAGGTATTGGCGTCGGGCGAGGCGAGTAACTTCGCTGCCTTACCGGACTATCGTAATCTAGCTGTCAGACCGAACAGCGACTATGTCTATATCTGCGAGAACAATACGATCTATGGGACGAAGTTCCCGACGCTACCGGATACCTCGGGAATAGACCTGGTCTCGGATCAATCATCTTGTTTCCTCTCCGAGCCGATCAACGTGCGTGATTATGCCGTCATCTTCGCCGGTGCGCAGAAGAACGTCGGCCCTGCAGGTGTCACGATTGTCATCATCCGCGATGATTTGATCACAGAGGATGTGCTGCCGTTCACACCGACGATGCTTCGCTACAAGACGCATGCGGATCACAAATCTCTCTATAACACACCGCCCGCTTATGGCATCTATATCTGTGGGAAGGTCTTCTCCTGGCAGAAACAAATGGGCGGACTAGACGAGATGGCACGCCGTAATCGCGAGAAGGCTGCGTTGCTCTACGACTATCTGGATTCTAGCTCCTTCTTCTCAGCTGTGGTTCAAGGCGAGGAGCGCTCTTCGATGAACGTGCCGTTTGTCACGGGACAAGCAGAAACGGACAAGGCCTTCATCCAAGCGGCCAAGGCGGTGGGACTGGAGAATCTCAGCGGACATCGCAGTGTTGGCGGTATGCGTGCCAGTATCTATAACGCAATGCCGCTAGACGGCGTCAAGCGACTGATTCAGTGTATGGAAGAATTCGAGAAGGAGCAACGTCGATGAAGTATAAGATAGCTTGTTTGGATAAGATACATAAGAGCGGCCTCGCCCTCCTCCCCGATGCCTACGATAAGTCTGCAGACCAAGAGGAGGCCGATGCCTGGCTGATTCGATCGAAGAAACTGCACGAGACTGTATTCCCCAAATCGCTGGAGTTGATTGCGAGGGCGGGTGCCGGTGTCGATAATATCCCGCTCGAACGTTGTGCAGAAGCCGGTATCGTGGTCTTGAATACACCGGGCGCCAACGCCAATGCGGTCAGTGAACTCGTCATCGCTTCGATGATTCTCGCCTCCAGAGATATCGTCGGCGGTATCAATTGGCTCCGCTCGCAAGAGGATAACGAAGCGATCGCGCTCGATGCCGAGAAGATGAAGAAGAACTTCGCGGGCAGCGAGGTGCGCGGCAAGAACCTCGGTATTATCGGACTCGGTGCCATCGGTCACATCGTCGCGAATACCGCGGTCGGGCTCGGCATGAACGTCTACGGCTATGACCCGCTGATACCGGTCGAATACGCCTGGCGACTCTCGAGACAAGTGCATCATGTGGCCAAACTCGAGGAGATGCTGCCGCGCTGCGATTACCTGACCATCCATGTGCCGCTTAACGATCACACCGAACATATGATCGACACAGCCGAGATCAATCTGATGAAGAAGGGTTCGATCCTCCTAAACTTCTCTAGAGACAAGCTCTGTAACGAGGATGCCGTCTTGGCGGCGCTCGAGTCATCTAGGCTTCGTTCTTATGTCTGCGATTTCCCGAACAAGCGAAACATCCACTTCCCCAATTCGCTCATAACGCCTCATCTCGGCGCATCGACTCTGGAGTCCGAAGAGAACTGCTCTCTGATGGCCGTAGAACAGATGCGAAACTATCTGGAGAACGGAAACATCAGCCATTCGGTGAACTTCCCGGACGTCTCCCTCGGTCGCTTGACGCTGCCGGCCCGTGTCGTGATTTTGCACCACAACGTGCCGGGGGCGATACAGAAAATGAGCGCGTTTTTTGCCGCACATGACTACAACATCGAAGTGATGCACTCGAACAGCAGAGGACGCTTCTCCGCCGCGATCTTCGACCTGGCCAAGGCGCCGAACCAAGGCTTCGTGGAGTCGCTCGAGAGCTATGAAGATATCATCAAGGTACGTGTGCTCAGGAAGGAGTGACAGATGAGAAGTCATCCGAATCGGCGTTATTGCTTCGGTCTCCCCTATCTGTTGGAGACCAACAGTATCCAAGAGGCGATCGACCTGGCCGTGAGGCTCGGACTCGACTTCGTGGAACTAAATAATAACTTCCCGCAGTGCGAGCTGGGTTTGCTAGACCCCGTCTACCTCAACTCGGAGGCGAAGAGGCAGGGGATCTTCTACACTCTGCACCTGGACGATGCGATCAATATAGCGGACTTCAACCCACTTGTTCGAGAAGCTTACGTCCAGACCGTCCTGGAGGCGATACGGATTGCGCTGGAGACAGCTATGCCGGTGATTAATATTCATCTAGCCAAGGGTAATATCGTCACCCTCCCCGACGGCAAACACTATTTAAGCGAAGCTTACAGAGAGGTCTATGAGGGAGCGCTGCGCTCGTTTCGTAATCGCTGCGAGGCGGCTATCGGTGATGCCAAGCTGCTGATTTGCGTGGAGAATACCGAGGCATGGGCAGATTATGAGAAGCGTGGTATCGATATCCTGCTAGAGAGTCCCGTGTTCGGATTGACGCTGGATACGGGTCACGATCATGCGACGAAGAATCAGGATCTAGCCTACATCGAATCACGCATCGATCGCCTGCATCACATGCATGCGCACGACGGCTACGACCTCGTAAACCATCAGGCTGTGGGTTCCGGTGAGATTCCGCTGGCCCTGCGTTTTTGCATGGCCAGAGAGGCCAAAGCGACAATCGTGCTAGAGACCAAGACGGTCGAGGCGCTAGAAGAATCCGTCGCATGGCTGCATAATCATCCGGAGCATCTGTCATAACGAATTGAATCGGTGAATCGACTAGATCGACAAGTGTTCGGCCGCGACGGCAGCCGTGCTGAAGGCAGCCTGTAAGTTGTAGCCGCCCGTATCCCCGTCGACGTCGATCAATTCGCCGCAGACATAGAGACCGGGGTAACGCTTCAATTCCATGGTCTGAGGGTTTATTTCGCTTGCCCTGATGCCACCGCGACTGACCATGCCGCTAATCAGCTTGCCCTTCTTCAGACTGCCTAATTCCAGTTTGCCTAGAGTTTGTGCCAAGCGGCGCCAATCCTTCAGACTTATCTCGTTTAGGCGCTTCGTCGCAATTATGCTATCGATTTGATCGATTACTGTTTCGGCGAAGCTTCGAGGCATGAACCGTGCAAGTAGCGTCAGCAATTCTATTCTGGGGCTTCGCTCTTGCTCTTCTAGAAATTTGGCGAAAACGGCTTCTTGATGCATACCGGGAAACAGATTCAAGATAAATCTGCTGCCGTCTGCAGGCACATAGCCGGACAAATTGAGCGCTGCGGGGCCCGACAGCCCTCTGTGTGTGAAGAGTAGATCGCCGATGAAGCAGTATCTGTCTTGTTTACCCTTAGATCTCTTATGTTTGGCATCGCTTAGCACACATAGCTCTATACCGCGAAGTGCCAAGCCGCTAAGCGAGGTATATGATTTGGCTTCCTCCGGTGCGGTCCAACGAAGGTCCGTGAGTGCCGCAGCAAACGGCTCATGCTTGATGCCTAGTTTCGCAAGTAACAGAAGTACGCTACCGTCTGAGCCCGTACCGGGATAGGACGCACCGCCTGTCGCCAAGAGGACATTTCGTGCCTGAAACGTCTTACCGTCCGCTAAGCGAAGCTGCCATAGCTTCTGCTCTCCGTTTGTGGCCTCTAAGAGGGCCAGATCGCTGTTGTAGCGTATCTCGTAGCCCTTCTTCCTAACATCTGCGACAAGGGCGTCTCGGACGTCCTCGGCCTTATAGGAGGATGGAAATACGCGTCCCTCGTCATCGCTCACGGTTGAGATACCGATCTGCCTGAAGTGTTCGCGGATGGCGTGGGGGTCGTAGCGGTGGACGGCACCGATCAAGAATCGCTTGCTACCGTGATAGTGCGTCAGTAATTCGTCCGCATCGGTCTCGTGTGTCAGATTGCAGCGCTTACCACCCGTGAGTAGCAGCTTGCGACCGCACTCGGGCCCCCTCTCTAGGAGCAAGACAGCTTCGTTCGTCACGAGTCTGGACGCGGCGAATAAGCCGGCCGCCCCGCCGCCAACGATTATGGTGCCGTAGATGGATGCTTCTCTGGCTTGTTGCATGGACTTAACGCAGCTTCGCCTTGACACTATGTATCAAGCTGATGACCGGTTCGACACGCAAGACAATAACCAAGACAAGATAGGTGATAATACCCGTCATGATGGCTGCGGCGAGCGCAAGCAGCGTCATCAAGCCGCCGGAGCTAAGTACATTGAAGAGCGTGAGCGAGACAATTGCCATGACCACGGAGGCGATGAGTATACGAATCGCTTGATTGAAGTAGCGACGAATGGGGAAACCGACCAGCTGTTTACGTAAGCGTAGCCCCAGGTTGATGAGGCCTACGATCGTGGCAATCGACATGGCCCAAGTTACGCCGTGTATACCGATGGTCCTGAATAAGACGATAGCGAGTACGCCCTGTATGCTTGCCATGATAATTGAGTTCCACATCGGAATCTTCGTATTCTGGAAGCTATAGAACATACGGGTAAACAGATCACGAAGCGAGATGAAGATCAAGCCGACCGAGTAGCCAAGGAAGACCGGGACGGTGATGTCCAGATCCGCCTGAGTGAATTCGCCTCGCATATAGACCACTTGGACGATCGGTCTGGCGAGCACAATGAGGCCCAGAGCGGCCGGAGCGATCAGGAGGCATATACTGATGACGGCATCGCCGAAGCTCTTGTAAGTCTCTTCCATATCGTTCCTGGCGATGGACCTAGCGAGACTAGGGTACGCGACGCTTGTGATCGCCGTGCCGAAGACGGATTGCAAGATGCTACCGAGTTTCGTTGAATAGTTGATGTAGGAGACACCGCCCTCAACGCCGGATACGATCGCCTTGTTGATCATATCGCCGATCGTGCCTGTAGAAGAACCGATAATCAGCGGGATCGCCAGATAGAGCATGCGCCGAAGATCCGGATCCTTGAAGTCCAAGGTTGGTTTGTACCGATAACCCTTGCGCATAGAGAAGCCAACGATCAGGCTTGCTTGCAAGATGTAGGAGACGAGTATACCGATCGGTAGTACGTGTGTGCCGATTCTGCGGCTGACCATGATCGTGAAGATGACGACGATGTTCATCGGGAAGCCCATCAGCATGGGGAAGACGAAGTAATCCTTCAGATGCAGGAAACCGGTCATCAATTGGATCAGCGACGTCATCAAGATCGAGAAGACCGTGATCTGCGTGAACGGGAGGACAAATTCGAGCAATTCCGGTGTCGCATTCGGTAAGAGGAAGCCGATAATCGGCTCAGGGATCAATAAGAAGATCGAGACGACCAGTATGCTGAAGATCAGCATGACATGGAGGATGTTGTTCATGAAGCGGCCGGCAGCCTCTTCCCCATCGTCAGCCTCAACTCGCGAATACATCGGGATGAAGCCGGTCACGAAGGCCGCGGCAATCACCGAGAAGAGTGTACCGGGTAGGCCGTACGCGAAGATAAAGGCATCACTTATGTTACCGGCACCATAGGTTGCGGCCAGAACCGTCTCGCGCACGAAACCGAGCACCTTCGACAAGAGCGAAACGATGATGATAAATAGAGAGGCTTTCTTCATTTGTATCTCCGTAAATCTAACTGCAAAGAAGGCAGCAAATTCTGATCTTTAGAATCATATAAACTACATTATACCACCGCAGCGTAAATGTGGCTCTTTTGCGAACAAAAATAGACAGCTTCGCCGATAGTTCTAAATTGTTTCCTGAAGCGAATTTGCTTTGTGTTACTATTGGAAGCAAATAAATTTGCCTGTTAGCCAATTCTTAGGGATTGTGGCAAGCGAAATAGGCATATCAATCGGATTGGAATGATGCTATGAAGAAGATAACGGTATACGCCGGATCGCGCAACGGCGCGGATCCAAGATTCGTCGAAGATGCAAGAATACTCGGCTCGGAGCTCGCCCGTCGCGGCATTAAGCTTGTCTACGGTGCGGGTGGTCGCGGCATGATGGGAGCCGTCGCCAACGCCTGTTTGGAGGCCAACGGAGAAGTGCTCGGTATCATCCCGGACTTCATGATCGACCTCGAATGGGCACACAAGGGCCTAACGGAGCTTGAGGTCGTCGACAACATGATCATCCGCAAGGATCGCTTGCGCGACACGGACGCGTTCATCACGCTACCCGGCGGCGTCGGCACACTAGAGGAGTTCGCAGAGATTTGGTCGTGGAGCGCGCTTGCTCTAACGAAACAACCGCTCGGTATCTTGAACACCGCGGGCTACTACGACCCCTTCTTGGAGATGGCTAAGCGTATCACGGATGCAGACTTCGCCTCCCCTTCTGTTAACGATCTCCTGATTGTCGATACCGATGTCTGCCGCTTACTCGATCGACTGGAAGCCTGGTCGCATCCGGGTCTCGTCAAGGGCTAGAGCCAGTATACCCAAACATAGATACGATGCAACAGAAATTGCATACGAATAAGAAGGCCTGAGATCAAATTCAACTTGATCTCAGGCCTAGATTGATTCTTGTATCTGCTAATTAGAGCGAACGCTGCGAGTAGTACTCAACAACCAGTGCGTCGTTGATCTCAAGCGGCAAGTCGTCACGCTCGGGAAGCTTCGTGACCGTGACCTTGTAATCGTCGGTCTTGTCGAGGTAAGCCGTCTTCATCGACAGGCGATCCTGGTAATTCTCGGTGAAGAGCTTGTTCTCCTTGGCCTTCTCGCTGTAGGTGAGTACATCACCGGCATCGATTAGGTAGGAGGGGATGTCGACACGCTTGCCGTTGACAAGGATGTGACCGTGAACAACCATCTGACGAGCCTGTCTGCTCGTGGATGCGAGACCGGAGATGTAAACGACGTGATCCAAACGACGCTGCAAGAGAGCGATCAAGACTTCGTTCGTCTGCCCCGGAGAGCTCTTGGCCTTCTTAACATAAATACGGAATTGCTTCTCCAGAACACCGAAGTAGGTGGCTAAGCGCTGCTTCTCGAGCAACTGCTTACCGTAGTCACTTAACTTACGATCTTCACGAGATGTACCGCGACCGGCGCGGTTCATTGCCTTAGGGTGTCCGTAGACATTCAATCCCAAGCGGCGTGCCTTCTTAAAACGTGGGCCCATCATCTTGGCCATAATAAATTTCTCCTATACAAAAGAAATGTCCCGGTAATGACCGCCCGGGTACGTGTTCCAAACCAGGTAAATCTTACGCCGCGGTTTACCAATAAGTCCAGCTACAAAACTATAAAATACACGCCCCAAAGCGTGCGTATCAGATGATACTAGACGAAGCACTTGCTGTCAAGCACTTGGTGCTCATTTATGCAGAAATAATTCAAAAAAGAAAACCCCGCGGTACATCTGTACAACGAGGTTATCTGGAGCTACCGGCGAGAATCGAACTCGCGACCTACTGATTACGAATCAGTCGCTCTACCGACTGAGCCACGGTAGCGCGGCACTTGCCTATAATATCAGATAGCAAAAAAATGTCAACAGCTAATCAGGCGAAGCCGCCGCTGTGGGCGGCTTCCGGCGAACGATTCGTTAAATGAGCCAAAAATCAATTGGCACCATGACAATTCTTGTACTTCTTACCGCTACCGCAGGGGCAGGGATCGTTGCGACCGACCTTGTCGTAATCGCGCTTGGCGGGCTCTGTGTTCTGGCTCTGTGTTGCCTGTTCCCCGCTCTGTCCGCGTTCCTCGCGAAGCTGTTTGCGCATGTTGGCCGCCTCGGGTGTACGTCCCCTACGCTGGTCCATCACCTTCCGCGGATCGGGACCGGGGGAATCCGAGCCGGATGTGGCCGAACCCTCGTGGCTCTCGCTTAGATTGCTCGCCTGCTGCTTGCGTTCAAGTGGCTGATTTACCGTGAAGCGCGCACGCATAATGAGGCGTACCGCTCCCTCCTGGATGCTCTCGTTCATCTCGTTGAACATCGCGAGTCCCTCGCGCTTGTATTCGATGACCGGATCGTGTTGTGCGTAGCTTCGCATACCGATGGAACCGCGCAGGTCGTCCATCGCATCGATGTGTGTCATCCAGTGCTGGTCGACAACGCGTAAGAGCACCACTCGCTCGGCTTCGCGCATGAACTCTTCGGAACCGATCTCCTTTTGACGCTCTTCATAACGTTCGAGTGCCTGCTCGATTACGATGGCGGTCAGTTCGGGCGCTTCCATATCCAGATCGGCTTGCTTCTGAATCATCTCCGAGACGATCGGCAGCGGGCCGAAGACGTCCGTCAAGCGAGTTGTCATGCCGACATAGTCCCATTCACGCGGATCTGCGACATGCTCGCAGAAGTCGAGCATGATGCTCTCGGCGCGCTCCTCGATCGTACGACGGTAGTAGTCGCTTAGGTCGGCACCCTCCAATACTTGACGGCGCTGCTTATAGATCGTCTCACGCTGCTGGTTCATGACATCGTCATATTCCAGAACGTTCTTACGAATGCCGAAGTTCCTGCCTTCTACCTTCTTCTGTGCGCTCTCGATGGCGTTCGTCAACATGCGATTCTCGATCTGCATGTCTTCGTCTACACCGAGTGTCTCAAAGAGGTTTGTCATGCGATCACCGCCGAAGAGGCGCAAGAGATCGTCTTCCAGTGAGAGATAGAACTTACTGCGACCGGGGTCACCCTGGCGACCGGCACGACCGCGCAGCTGGTTATCGATACGCCTGGACTCGTGACGCTCCGTACCGATAATATAGAGGCCGCCTGCCCGAACAACCTTCTCACGGTCCTCGTTTGTCGAGACCTTGATCTCTTCTTCGAGCTTCTTGAACTTGGCTCTTGCTTCCAAGATGACCTCGTCGTCCGTGTCGTTCTGAGCAGTAGCTTGATCGATCAAGAACTCGTCGTAGCCTTCTCTTCTCATCGCCTGCTTCGCGGCGAACTCGGGGTTACCGCCAAGCAGAATATCCGTACCGCGTCCGGCCATGTTGGTGGCGATCGTGACGGCACCGAAGCGACCTGCCTGAGCGACAATCTCGGCCTCTCGCTCGTGCTGCTTCGCGTTCAAGACGTTGTGGCGGATGTTGTACTTCGTAAATAGCTGCGAGAGGCGCTCGGAGCGCTCAACCGATACGGTACCGATCAAGAGCGGCTGCCCCTTCTCGTGCGCAGACAGGGCTTCCTTCATAAGTGCCTTGTACTTACCGTTCTCCGTCTTATAGACCGCATCCGTCAGATCCTCTCTAATAATCGGCTTATTGGTCGGCACGCAGATGACGTCTAGCCCGTAGATGCCACGAAACTCATCCTCTTCGGTCAACGCGGTACCGGTCATGCCGGACAGCTTCGTATACATACGGAAGAAATTCTGGAAGGTGATCGTAGCAAGCGTCTTGCTCTCACGCTTGACCTTCACGTTCTCCTTGGCTTCGATGGCTTGATGAAGACCGTCCGAGTAGCGGCGTCCGAACATCAAACGACCGGTGAAGTCATCGACGATGACGATCTCGCCATCCTTGACAACATACTGATCGTCAAGGTGCATCGTGCCGTGGGCCTTCAACGCGTTATTAATATAGTGCTGCAACGAGTAGTTGTCCTCGTCTGCGAGGTTCTCCACGCGGAAATAACGTTCGGCCTTCACGACACCGTTGTCGGTCAGGGTTGCGGTCTTCGCCTTCTCATCGACGACGTAATCCGCATCACCTGCGAAGTCTGATGCTTCAAGTTTCGTATCGCGCTCGGCGACAACAAATGCCTTGAGCATGCGAACGAATTTATCGGCGCGATCATACATCTCGGTCGATTCATCACCTTGGCCGGAGATAATCAGAGGTGTCCTGGCTTCATCGATCAAGATCGAGTCAACCTCGTCCACGATCGCGAAGTTCAGCTCGCGCTGCACCATGTCCGCCTTGTATGTCACCATGTTGTCGCGCAGATAATCGAAACCGAACTCGTTGTTCGTACCGTAGACGATATCGGAGGCATATGCCTCTCTACGCTGCTTCTTCGAGATGCCGTGTACGATCAGACCGACCGATAAACCGAGGAAGCGATAGATCTTACCCATCCACTCGCTATCGCGCTTGGCCAGATAGTCGTTGACCGTGACGACGTGCACACCCTTACCGGTTAAGCCGTTCAGGTATACGGCGAGTGTGGCCATCAAGGTCTTACCCTCACCGGTCTTCATCTCCGCGATTCTGCCTTGATGCAAGACGATACCGCCGATCAACTGTACGCGATAGTGCTTCATACCGACAACGCGCCATGAAGCTTCTCGGACCGTCGCGAAGGCCTCGGGTAAGATGTCGTCCGTTGTCTCCCCGTCTGCCAATCTCTGCTTGAATTCTGCTGTCTTGGCCTGCAAGGCAGCGTTACTGAGTCTCTCATACTCGGCAGACAAAGCTTCGATCTGATCGACTAGCGGGATTATGCGTTTGATTTCCCGGTCGCTGTAAGTACCGAAAATCTTACTGATAATGCTCATTATTCACATCCTGTTGCTTCTGTTAATGATCTACCAATCATACACCAATTCGTATGATTCGGATGAACTTACTCGTTTGCTTGTTCTAAGCGATTTAAGATAATCTTGTAGCCGTCTGCACCGTATTCCAAACAACGGTTGACTCTGCTGATGGTGGCAGCGCTGGCTCCGGTCTCCAAACTGACTTCCGTGTAGGTCTTCTTCTGATGCAGCATCTTGGCTACTTGCAAGCGCTGCGTCATGGATTGAAGCTCCTTAATCGTGCACAGATCCTCAAACAGGGCAGCACACTCTTCAATCGTTTGGAGGCCCAATATCGCTTGATATAGAAACAAGGCATCCTCATCCTTCTTGCGTTCGCTCATAAGACACCCCTTCCGGCAGTTTATCCTCTGCTAATAATACTCTATGGGCTACTCACCTGCAAGGATAGAGCGAATTTGACCTCTATGAAGCAACAAGTTAATTCCGGGTCAATCGTCTAGATAACGCTTGCTGTCCGCCGTCTGCTTAATAATCAGATTGATACCCAATTCCTGCGCGACCCGGCGCATGTTCCTGGTCTGATCAAGCCCCTCTTGCGGACTGTTTGTCGGTAGGATCACCATCAACACTCTTGTGTGGATCGACTGACCGTTGAAATACTGTTCGTGATTCAACCACTGTACGGGTGGTTCGTCATAACCCGCTATCTCGTATAACTTCTCCCGAATATTAGAGTCAATTGCGTCCATATCTTGATAGGTCGGAGCTGTGAGGTCCATACTCATAATCGCGGTCGCTCGCCCTCTATCATAAATTGCGAACACGGGGTAATTCGATGGCAGATTTCGTCCAAACGTCCGCTGCAGGATCTGCCCTCTCGAGAAATTATCCAGTGACCATACTTCGGAGGGTACGCCCGAATTCTCTTCGCTTAGGGTCGGCAGCGGATGCCACATGACAGCCAGCTGCTGTATGCTTCGCTCTACACGCATGCCGAAGACCGATACCTCATAATTCAGATCCAACACGAGCACACTCTCGTCCGTGTCCCTGGAGACTGTAAGTTTCGTGTTCTGTATCAGTTCGCGGCCTAGCGCGGGGTAAGTGAACTCTGCTTCATAGAAGTCCTTGATCCGGTTTAAGATGAACATCGATTGCATCTGATTCATGCTCAGCTCCAGGATCCACTCGTCTACGATATGGGGCAGATCGATCTTCGTATGTGTTTGTATGTAATCTCTGGCCGTATCCGGTACCTCGGACCATAAACCGGCGGTCGTCAAAACCAAAGAAGCTTCTCTTGCGGCCGCATCCGTCGCTGCCTTCAGATTCAATTCTGCGTTGTAGGTATAGATCAAGCGACAAAACTGTAGAAGAATCAGTAAGCACAGCGGCAGACAGATGGCCGCTTCCAGTGAGATGCTGCCGGCAGTCGAACGCGTCTTACTCCGTATCTTGATCCGATCGGTAATAACCCGAGTTATCTCTCTTCTTGTCTTACTCATCTTGCTCCTCCTCATACGAAACAAACGATGCGTGTCGAAGCAGTGTGAAGTTCTGAGCCGAGATGGTTTCACTTCGGAACTGCATCTTCGTGATCACGCTCGTATGGTATGTCTGTATGTAATTCTTCTCAATCGTCTCGCCCAAACGCTTGAGTTGCTCATCTTCGTTTCCGAACAAGACGAAGAAACGCAGATAATCCAAGTAATCGCTATCGATGTCGACACCGTCCATATAGGGCAGAAGCTCAACACTTCTCCCATCAAGTAAATCGTTTACGTCTTCGACTGCTTCGATCTGGGCGCGTAAATACACGATGATATACTTCAGCGTGGAAGGTTCGACCGCAAACGAGCCGCCGCTGACGAGAGCCAGACCGACAGATAAGATCGTGGCCCAAGCCTCGATGCTCTGCATCTCGGTCTCGTTCATCATGAGGCCGAGCAGACGTAGCGCAAGACGGCTACCGCCAAGGTAGAGCGACATCGCAGCCTTCTGCCCTAATTCGTTCTCGACACCGCTGATGATGAATTCCGTCTCCAGTTCCCGGTAGCGAGAAATCGAGTCGATCTTAATGCCGCGTATGTTCTCACGCTGCTCACCGAGCCCGTCCTTCTGGCGTTGGTCGGACCAATTCGCACCCATGCGGACGATGTACTCGGCGGTTAGCAGTCTGTCATTCAAGTTGTTCGTCGGTATGTCAAGCAAGTCGATGCCGTAAGACAAGGCTTCGGCGATCCCGCCAAGCCCACCCTCGTTAACTGTTTCGAATTGACCGAGACTGCCTAAGAGCGCATCGCCTATCGCTTGCTCTTCCTCGCTTAACACGGCCTCATAGCTGCCCTCTCCGTCATAATCGTCTGCTTCTTGCTTAAAATAGTTTCGCAAGATATGTGCAGCATCTCCCCCCTCTTGATCACCTAGGAAGTTAGATAACCCCCCGATGCCGGCTTGCACAGTACTGCTCCCGACAAGTCCCAAGAGTTGATTCGACAAGCTTCCGGAAGTTTCGATCTCTTCTATATCGATCAAGTCACCGTCGGATGCTGTCCTCTCAGCCTTCACACCCATCTGCTGTAACAGATCAAGCTTATTCATCAACTCGGTCAGCATCATCTGCGGGTACAAGAGTTTGAGATAAGACGAGATCTGCTCTCTTAATACAGCGGGATCCGTAAGCGGTGATCCCGTTTCGAAGTCGAAATCGATTTGTGCAGGGTACTGCTTCAAATCATCGTCGATATAGGCCTTGACTGTTAGCGGTAAACTCGCATCCGAGACAGCCAGCAGGCCGTACTCTCTGGCCAAGTCCTTGTCATAAGACGCCAAGATTGCGTCCGATGCCAAGTCCGCTGCCCTGGCCGCTCTAAGTTCCAAATCGTATTGTCTGCCTGCGGAGATGAGGGTCAATTCCAGGAATGTTACAGCGACGATAACAATGACAAGAAATAAGCTGATACTACCGCGAGTCTTCCGATTAGTCTCCTTCATGGCCAAATACCTCGAACAAGAAATGTGCCTGATCCTCCAGATAGATACAGAAACGCAGCAACTTCTTGGGATTCGTCGCAACGTCTGCGGGATAGCCCTCCTTCGTATAGGAGAGCTTATAAATCTCCTCGCTGACAAGGCGCTCCCCCGTCTGCTGTCCTTCGCGCTTGGCATTCATACCCAAGTCGCGATAGGTATCGAAGGACTTCACACAAAAGGTCGCAACTAATAAGATGGTTAGCGGAACGATAATACTTGCTTCCAGCGAATAAGCCATAAAAAACACCTCCCTATGTCTACTAATCTAGAACATAAGAAGGTGTTTGATTTATCTTGTTTGGTCTGTAATTTTGTCAAACAGACGTTTATTCCCTAATGTAGCTATCCCAAATGAGCAGTGCTCTCCTTCTCAATAAGAAGGGTAACGGGGCCATCGTTTGTCAGATCGATCTGCATATCACCGCCGAAAACGCCTCGTCGAACACCAACACCATGGCTCTCAACTGCCTCGCAGAAGGCTTCATAGAGCGCTTGTGCAGGAGCCGGATCCATCGCGCGATCGAAACCGGGACGATTCCCCTTCGCTGTGTTCCCGTAGAGCGTGAACTGCGAAACAATCAATACCTCGCCACCGACATCCTGTACGGATAGATTCATCTTCCCGGCTCTATCTGCGAAGATGCGTAGATTCGCCACCTTCTTGGCGACGAAATCAAGCTCTGCTTGACCGTCACCCTTGGCAATTCCCAGGAATACCAAAATCCCGCTGTCGATCGAAGATACTACTTGATCATCCAGCGAGACGGAAGCGTTTGCTACTCTCTGTACCAGTGCTCTCATAACTTAGTGAATCAGATTACGCCAGTCGAGGTCACCGCGGTCAATGGCCAGAACCAAGATCTCGGCTGCGGCGATATTACTGGCATACGGAATGCTGTTGATATCGCAAGAGATCATCAGGGGGTTCTGCACATCGTAATTGTCGATATTCGGGTCACGAAGGTAGAGTACTGCATCAATTTCGTTGAAGCGTGCACGAGAAGCGAATTGCTCCAAGCCGCTGGCGATATCGGTCGCAACACCATGGACACTCAGGCCCGTGCCTGCCTCCAACAACTTAGCTGTGTTCTGAGTCGAATACAGTTCATGCGGGGCTAAGATCTGACTGTATGCAATACAGAAATTCACAAGTAACTCATTCTTCCTCTGATCAGCCAATACTACTATTTTCACATTCTACCTCCAAAAGTCAGCGAGTTGCCATCGCCGGACCCAATTTCTCTAATACAAGTATAATAACCGTTAACGCTATTTTACTAATGAACCGCAGGAATATCAAGATAAATCTGCTATTCTTCTGTGCTTACACCTGTCAAAAAGCCCAAATCACCGATTTCATAGGGATCATCGGAGAAATAAGCGTCAAACATGGCTCTGGCAACCGCTGCGGTAGCCGCTCCGCGAGCACCTGTCTCGACCATAACCGCCACCGCTACCTCGGGATCTTCATAGGGCGCGAAGGCGACGAAGAGACCGTCTGTGGTAATACCATACTCGTAATTGATGGTTTCTGCCGTACCGGTCTTACCACCTACGTGATAAGTCGCATCTTCGAATCTGCTTCGAACAGTCGATAGCTCGTCTGTCGTCATGAGATACATGGCATCTCGCACCTTCTGCAACAAATTATCGTCTAGATCTAAAACTGTGGCTTCCGTCTCGGCCTGCATCGTTACGGTACCGTCTGCGGCCGTAACTTCGCTGATCAGATGTACGTCTGCAAGTTCGCCCGTTGCAATCGCGCCCGTCGCCCTCGCAAGCTGCAGGACCGTGTCGGCATTCATACCCTGGCCGATCGCACTCTGCGCCGTATCGGCGGGGAACCACAATTGATTCACCGGATCCTGATTGTATAGCGCCTTCGTCTCGCGAGACGCATTGATACCGGAGGACTCGCCGTAGAGCTCGATGCCCGTACGCTGACCGAGACCGAACATCGTAGTCATCTCGGCCAAATCATCGATGCCCATCTCGACGGCCTTCTCATAGAAGTAAACGTTACATGAATAAGCGATCGCGTGATCCAAATCGACTTCTCCGTGGACGCCCTCGCAAGCGAAACGCATATCATCGATCTCATAGTAACCGGGACAATTCACCTTACTAAACGAATTGACCGTCCCCGAGTGTAGTAGCGCTGCGGCCGTGAAGATCTTGAAGGTGGAACCGGGTGCCTTGGGGAGTGCAATCGCCCGATTCAACATTGGCAGTGTCTCCGAGTTCGTCAGATAGTCTGCGACGCGCTCGGCTGCCTCCTCATCGTTTGCCATATCGATGAAATCCTGAGGGTTAAAAGTCGGCAGGCTTGCCATCGCGAGCACCGCTCCGTTGTTCTTCAAATCAAGCATGACGGCAGCTCCCGTACTGTCGGGAAACTCAACGAACTCGTCATCGTTGCTATAGATATCGATCAAGTCAGCGAGGCTCTCGACTGCTGCACGCTGCACCTTCATATCGATTGTGAGCGAGACATCGTCGCCTGCCTTGGCCGGAATCTGCGTGGCTTCCGACACGAACGCACCATCGGGTCCGTCATGTCCCCAGATGTTATAATACGAATAAGCCGACTCACCGTGTAGGTAACGCTCGGCGACAAGCTCGATTCCGGACTTGCCCACTACATCATCTGCGCTATAACCGGCCGTAGACATCTGCCCATACTGCTCTGCCGAGATCTGCCCCACATAACCGATTACCGGCGCGAGGTAGATCGCATCGTCCGTGTAGACGCGAAGCGGTTCGACGGTCGTCACAGCGCCCATGAAGCGGAAATTCTGTTCAGCGAACATCAAGACCAGCTCATCTGGTATGTCGGATGCGATCAATACCGGCGTCCCCTGACTGAAGCTCCAGTTATTCAGATAGATCTCGAAGCGAAGACGCAAGATACGGTCCGTATCGAAGCGGCTGTAGTCCTCACTAATCCCGAAACGCGTATGAGCCAGATACTTGTAGAAGTCGGAAGCGTTCGTCTTGACGTAGCGTTTGTCTCTGTAGTCGCTCTCTGTGCCCTCCGGCAGATCCAGAAGCGAGAGGTAGTTACGATTCTTCTGCCAATAAATGATATCTTCTTGCTTCATCACGAAGGTGAGACCGGGTAGATCCAAGTAATTGTCGATTGCGGTTCCGTACTCGATATCATAGGCTTCCAAGGTCTTGGCCAAGTCCAGCAAAACGGCATTAAACTCATCCGTCGTTAGATCGGCATACGCCCAATAGAGCATATTGATCTCTTCGTTTGTGGCAAGCTCTACACCGTTACGGTCATAGATCTTACCGCGAGCCGTCTTCACCGCGATCTGCCGTCTGGTTCCGCTGTCTTCTTGGCTGCTGACACCGTCTTGAGCCTTGAGTTGTAGCTTGACCGCCGAGACAAACATGCCGACGAAGGCCACAACGAGGACCAGCATCATCAGCACATAGCGATTGCCAAGGAACTGCTTCAGCTTGGAACCGAGTGTCTCCTCTTCTTGCGGACCGGGCAGCGCCGAGGCTTCCATAAACGGCTGAGCCTTAGCCCCTCGGTGTATCGGCCGAAACGTTCGTGTTTGGCCCTCTTCGTTCAAATTATTCTTGAATTTATCGTTATCTACCATGAGCCGGAACTCCCTTCTCGTTCGACATGACCGGGCCCGAGGCTTCGTCTATAAGGGCCAAGGAAGCGAAGCAAGACGAACAACGGCACCATAAACAGTAGATTCTTCAACAAGGCTTCAATTATCGAATCGATGAACATGCGCCAGCCGAATCCGTAGAACGGCAGATCTTGGATAACGGTCGTCATCAAGATGAGCAATCGCACAAACACCTCGTAGATCAAACTGCAGATCACGGTCGTCATCGCAGCAGGCAAGATGCTTCTGGTCAAGTTTCGCTTGAACAGAGAGGATGCGATGATCCCCACCGTCATGAAGATTAGCATACCCACGCCGATAACACGGCCGTTGGCGTAATCGAAGAGCAGGCCGGCTATGAGGCCGATAATCAAACCGTCGTTGAAACCGAATTGATAGCCGCAGAGGACAACGAGCAACAAGAGCAGGTTAGGCTTGACCGTATCAAACGCTGAGGACGGCCAAGTTGTCTGTACCGCAAACAAGACCAGCAGATAGATCGTATAGACCAAGATGAGGCGAATTCTCTGTTTGTTCTTCATTCGTCTTGCGATCCCTTCAAGGCAAAGACATCCGTCAAACCGATATACTCGGTATACGGCTCGAGTTCGGCCCGTACGATGCCCTCGTCTTCATAGATCTTGCTGATCGTGCCGATCGGCAAGCCGAGCGGATAGAAACCGCCGCTGCCGGAGGTGATGAGCTCGTCGCCCACCTGCAGTTTCGCGTTCTCGGGGATATTGTCCACCATCGCGAGCCCCGTCCCCTTGAGGCTGCTGTCACCGAACACGCGCACAACTGCGCCATCCGTACGATTGATCTTGGCCGATACCACCGACCCCTCATTGATAAACGGCAGGACAGATGCGGAGCGCTCATCACTCATCAAGATGCGGCCAACCAGATTCATCTCGCTGTCCACAACCGGGTAGCTCAGCGTATCATCGTCCAAGACCAGGCCACGGTTCGTGCCGATATCGATACGAAACACATCGAACCAAGAGCCGAATGCCTCGGAGATCACATTCGCATGCATGACGTCATAATGGTCGTAGGTCTCTTGAATCTGTAGGGCATCGCGAAGTTCTTGATATTTCAGATTCTCGCCTTCTAGCTTCTTGATCGTCTGTTTGAGCTCGGCAAGTTCCTTCTTGAGCGCTTCGTTCTCCTCTTGAATCTCTATACCCTGCTGGAAGGAACCGAAGACATTGGAGATACGATCTCGAACGTTGCTCGCCGCCTGCTGAACCGGTACAAGTATCTCTGCTGCGGGGCCGAGCAGTCGATTGACGAAACTGCCCGGAATCAAGGACCAGAGGATCAGTCCCAAACTGAGGGCAACAGCCAAAAAGACAACAGTAATTCGATTCGGTTTAAACTTGGCCAAATTATGCCCAACCTTCCTTGATTTCTCTCTTCACTTCATCATACAAGACCAAGCGGTCAATCTCAATCTATATCGTTTCGCCAGCCGTGTCCGTCCATATTGTAGAGATCTGCCGAATGCTGACGAAGCCTTCGTGCGCGACCACGACGTGATCTTGCAGCTCTACGCCGATCAGGCGGGATGCGGCCAGGAGGTTTGACGTCGCCTTGATATCTTGTTTGCTGGGGGTCGGATCTCCGCTCGGATGGTTATGTACCAAGATGATGGACGCCGCATTCGAGCGCACCGCCTCACGGAGCAAGTCGCGTGGCTGAATCAAGATAGAAGCGAGGCCTCCCTCCGAGATGCGCCGTTGCTTCATCAAGCGCTGCTTGCTATCCAAGATCAGCATGACGAGCTGCTCCCTTGGCCTTGCGATCAGATCGGCAGAGACATAAGCCGCAACCTTCTGCGGGCTGTTCATCAGCGGACGTTCCTTTGTGCTGACAACAGACGCCCGTTTCCCGATCTCTGCAGCGGCTTGTAGTTGAATCGACTTCACGCGGCCGATCCCTTCCACTAACCGAAGCTCCTCGAGACTGAGATCTTGAAGAAAATGCAAACCTCCCCCGCCTGACACCCCGTCGAAACGTAGGATCAGATTGCGGGCGAGGTCCAGTGCTGTCTTCTCGCGGGAACCGGTACGCAAGATGATGGCGATAAGTTCGGCGTCACTAAGCGACGCGGCACCGTCTCGTTCCAGCTTCTCGTAAGGCCGCTCTGCAGCCGGTAATCCCAGGATTGTTCTTGTCATGTTCTTGTACTCCTTTGCGCTCAAATTAGGACTCAATAGAGTCTTGGCATCATTGGTCACACAGGAGTTAAACTCTACCCTAGAGGTAGCCTGTTCAAATACAGTAAACCTTACGGTTTAGAAATCGGCAGAGCCCGTCGTACGCGGGAAGGCCGCCACATCACGGATGTTCGATACGGATGTCAGGTACATAATCATGCGCTCGAAGCCGAGGCCGAAACCGGCATGCTTGGTCGTACCGTAGCGACGAAGATCGAGGTACCACTGATAGGGCTCGAGCTCGAGACCCATCTCTTCCATGCGCTGTACCAGGACTTCATAGCGTTCCTCACGCTGACTGCCGCCGATGATCTCGCCGATACCCGGTACGAGACAGTCCATAGCCGCGACCGTACGACCGTCCTCGTTAACACGCATATAGAAGGCCTTGATGTCCTTGGGGTAGTTCGTGATGAACACGGGTCCACCTACGAGCTCCTCTGTCAACCAGCGCTCATGCTCGGTCTGCAGGTCTACTCCCCACTCCACCTTATAGTTGAAGTTCTTCTTGGAGTTCAGGAGCGCTTCGATCGCCTCCGTATAGGTCATGACGGCGAAATCCGCCTCGACCACCTTGTTCAGGCGCTCGAGCAAGCCCTTGTCGACAAACTGATTGAAGAAGGCCATCTCTTCGGGACAATGGTCCAGGACGTAGCGGATGATGTACTTGAGCATATCCTCTGCCAGCTCCATATTGTCTTCCAGGTCGGCAAAGGCAATCTCAGGCTCCACCATCCAGAACTCCGCCGCATGTCTGGCGGTGTTGGAATTCTCGGCACGAAACGTCGGTCCGAAGGTATAGACGCTCGAGAAGGCCTGCGCGAAGGCTTCGGCGTTCAATTGGCCGGAGACTGTCAAGTGCGTCTGCTTCCCGAAGAAATCCTCGCCGTAATCGACGGACTTATCGTCCGTTAACGGCAGATCCAGCGAATCGAGCGTCGTGACTTGGAACATCTCGCCCGCACCCTCGGCATCGGCTGCCGTGATCAGGGGCGTGTGGACGTAAACGAAGTTTCGCTCGTTGAAGAACTTATGTATCGCATATGCCGCAACGGAACGCACGCGGAAGACCGCGCTAAACAAGTTCGAGCGAGGGCGCAGGTGCGCGATCGAACGCAAGTATTCCGGTGTATGGCGCTTGGGCTGTAGTGGGTAATCCGGCGGACTTGTGCCCTCCACGGTTACTCGGGTCGCCTGGAGTTCAAAGGCCTGCTTACCGTCCGGTGTCAAGAGCACTTCGCCCTCTACAATGAGCGCAGCTCCCGTCCCCTGCTTCCCGATCTCTCCGAAGTTATCCAGCTTATCGATGCTATAGACAACTTGCAGCGGCTTGAAGAAGCTGCCGTCCGAGAGATTGATGAAGCCAAAGCTCTTCTGATCGCGCAGGGTCCTAACCCAACCCGCGACCGTGACGACCTGACCCGCATAGCGCTCGGGCTCGCGGTAGAGCTCTCGTATTGTGAGACGTTTCATCTTATACCGCCTTTCCGCAGCAGTTCTTGTACTTCTTGCCGCTACCGCAGGGACAGGGCTCGTTACGACCGACCTTCGTGCTCACGGCGATGTGGTCCTTGCGATACTGCTTGCCGATCGCCTCACGCGTCTCCTCATCGAAGACATGCTCCCAAGCATTGAGCGTAAACAACCACTTGGCGCCCGCTTCATGCATGTTGTAGAGCAGGGCTTCGTAATCGATGTCGAGTTCTACTTCGGTCTCGTCATCGAGGTTCTCGAGGTCCAGCTTATTCTTGATGCTGGTCTGAATACCGTCCAGGAAGCCCGTGAAGATAATCATGTCGCCGTCGAAGTGCAGACGTTCCTGTAGCTCCTTGGCACTGCCCTTCCACTCCGAAGGGTAATTCTCCAGAATCTCGATGTAGGCTTGCTGCTCCATCTCGTAGTAGCGATTCACGAAATCGTTGAATCGTCCCTGATCGCTTGTATCTTCAAACTTCTCGTTCCATGTGGCAAAGTAGCTCAATCTAATATCCTCCGCTATCTCGTATAAATCATTAGTTTATCATATCATCAAGCAGGCTCTTCACAAACAACAAATATTCTTCGGAAGTCAAAACCGTCGGATTCTCTACCGTAGACATCGCTGCGAGATCGCCTGTCATATAGCCTCTGGCTATCGCTTCGAGGCAGGCGTCTTCCACTGCTTGGCTGTACTTGACTAATTCGTCTATTTTATCCAATTCACCGCGTTTCGCCAAGGCACCGGTCCAAGCGAAGATGGTTGCGATCGGATTGCTGGAGGTCTTCTCCCCCTTCAGATGACGGTAATAGTGGCGGGTGATCGTCCCGTGAGCAGCCTCATACTCATAGACACCCTCCGGTGACAAGAGCACGGAAGTCATCATTGCAAGACTGCCGTTGGCCGCCGCGACCATGTCGCTCATGACATCGCCGTCATAGTTCTTGCAGGCCCAGACGAAGCCGCCTTCGCTTCTCATCACGCGCGCAACCGCGTCATCGATCAGGGTATACCAGTACTCGATACCGGCATCGCCAAACGCCCCCTCGTATTCTTCCTCATAGATTTGTTGGAAGATGTCCTTGAAACGGTGATCATAGGTCTTAGATATTGTATCCTTCGCGGCAAACCAGAGGTCTTCGCCGCGATCTAGGGCGAAGGTAAAACAGCTCCTGGCGAACGCCTCGATCGATGCTTCCGTATTATGCATGCCCATCACGATGCCGGGGCCCGTAAACGAGTGAATCTCTTGTACGACTTCGCGCCCGTCGGGATATGTAATCTTAAGTTCTGCCCTGGCACCTGCCTCGACCTGCAACTCGCTGCTCTTGTAGATGTCGCCGTAAGCATGACGTGCCAAGGTGATCGGTTTCTTCCAAGTACGAACGGAGGGTTCGATGCCGGGCGCCTGAATCGGTGCGCGGAAGACGGTACCGTCCAGGATTGCGCGAATCGTCGCATTCGGACTCTTCCACATCTCGCGAAGCTTGTACTCCGTCATGCGATCCGCGTTGGGTGTGATCGTCGCACACTTCACGGCGACACCGAGCTCTCTTGTGCGGATCGCAGCATCAATTGTCACTTGGTCGCCTGTCTCGTCGCGATAGGGCAGGCCAAGATCGAAGTACTCGGTCTTCAGATCGACAAACGGCAGGATCAAGATATCCTTGATCTGTTGCCAGAGTATGCGCGTCATCTCGTCGCCGTCCATCTCGACCAGGGGGGTTGTCATCTCGATTCTCTTCTTCATAATCTACTCCACATCCTATTTATTTACGACCGGTCCGCAAACTGCGAGCGGCTCTGCCGGCTTGTGCCAATAGTATCTCCAAACCCGTCTTGTCATCGAACTTACCGGTCTTGATACCCCAGTCTGTTTGGAAACAGGCTTCATATAATGACTCTAACATAAAAGGACTAAAATACTTCGCCTGTTCCTTCAAGCGTTTGGCCACGAACGGCGCGACGGGCAGTCCCTTGGCGAGCTCGTTTGCGGACCACTCGTGCGCACAGAGCAGTTGCTTGAAGTGTCTGGCAAGCATAATCAAGATGACTTGACTCGGCTCCTTGTTCGCCCACAGCAGATGCAGTAAACGAAGCGCCTCCGCGGAGTCACCGACACTAAGCGCTGCGGTCAGATCGAAGATCGAGCCTCTCGTATCCGGCCTGCACACGCGATTGACAAGTAACATGTCGATAGACTTGTGATCCTCGTAGTGGCAGAGTAGCTTAAGCTTCATCAGTTCCTGGGTCAGTGCCCGCATGTCCATCTCACAGCGATCGATCAGGCTCTCGGCTGCCGCAGTCTCGATCGTAAGCTCTTCGCGACCGAGCCATGCGCGAATCCAGTTCAGGAGACTCGTGCTGTCTTGTCTGGCGAATTGTACGATCA
>CAZLEA010000008.1:0-1302 GCA_964558445.1 uncultured Oscillospiraceae bacterium
GCGATCAGATATCGATTCGACCGCTGATCGCACGCGAGAGCGTCACTTCATCCGTGAACTCCAGATTGGAACCCATCGGTATACCGTGCGCGATTCGAGTCGTGCGGATACCGGCGGGTTTCAGTAGTTTAGCGATATAGAGTGCAGTCGCTTCACCTTCGACAGTTGCATTGTTCGCCAAGATTACTTCGGTGACCTCATTCTCTTGATGCAAGCGTGCGAGAAGCTCCTTGAGGCGAATGTCTTCCGGACCGATGTTGTTCATCGGAGAGATGGCGCCGTGCAGCACATGATAGCGGCCGTTGTAGCCGCGTGTGCGCTCCATCGCCGCCACGTCGCTCGGATTCTCGACAACGCAGATGATCTGATTGTCGCGCTTCTCGTCCGAACAGATCTCACAGGGATCGCGATCCGTCAGATTGCAGCAGCGGCTGCAGAAGCGGGTCAGATTCTTCGCCTCCAGGATCGAATGTGCCAGCGCTTCCGCCTTCTCCTTCGGAATTGCCAGGATGTGGAAGGCCAGGCGCTGTGCCGTCTTCTGCCCGATACCGGGCAGGGAGGCCAGCTGATTGATAAGTTGATTGATTGCCGGTGAATACTTGGCCATGTGAACTCCGTTTATTATCTAGAAGCCGAGTCCGCCGGCCATACCGGAGAACTTGCCCATCTTCTCTTCCGTTACTTCGTCGACCTGACGCTCTGCATCGCGAATCGCGGCGAGGATCAAGTCCTGGAGCATCTCTACGTCATCCGGATCGACTGCTTCGGGTTTGATCTGCAAATCGAGCAGCTTGTGCTCACCGCTCATCTTGACCGTAACCATGCCGCCACCGCTGCTCGCTTCGATCTCGAGGGCTGCGACCGCCGCTTGTGCCACGGCGAGATCCTGCTGCATCTTCTGCGCCTGCTTCATCAAGTTATTCATGTTCATGCCACCGGGCATGCCGCCAAATCCTTTTCTGGCCATATTATTCGTCCTTTCTCTCAATCGGAATACCGAGGCGCTCGGCTGTACGAGCAATATCGTCTTGCCAAGCGATAGCTTCCGAGTTTGTCTGCTGGTTCGTGCCTTCGTCTTCTTGCCCCTCCATCGTAATGCGATAGGGGATCATCTGCCCGAGGCTGTCCAAGATGGCCTTGCGCAGTGGTGTCAACGCGCGATCGGCACTCAAGACATTATAGTGGGCTTTGTCTTTTGCTGCAAAGTGAATCAACAACCCCCCACCTTCCGCATCCACCTTCGCAATCTTGGCGAACATATAGGTGAACATGTCGTCTTGTTGCAGACGGTTCAGAATCTTC
>CAZLEA010000008.1:1402-20327 GCA_964558445.1 uncultured Oscillospiraceae bacterium
TTGGATACAGGCACAACCTGTCCGGCCGGTTCATCATCGTAGACCGCATCGTAGAAGTCTTCGTACGGCGGCGGGATCAGATCCTCATACGGATCATCTTGCTGCACCGGTTTGGACGTCGTCTGTGCATGCGGAGCCGGGGACTCCGGCTCCGGCTTCGGTTCCGGCTCCGGCTCCGGCTCCGGTTTCAGCTCTGGCTTCGGCTCCGGCTTCGGTGTTGCAACCATCGGCTTAGGGGCTATAGGTGCTGTTTGTTCACCCGCTGACTTAGCCTTCGTCGCTGCCTCGCTTGCTCTCGTGCCCATCAGTTTCAAGATGCCGATCTCGAGCATGATGCGCGGATTCGGCGACCAACGCATGTCCGAGATCAGCATGGACAAGTCCTTGATGTGTGAGACGATCTCGGGCTGTTGGTAGTGCCCTGCAATATCTCTGAGTACATCAATCTCGCTCGCATTGGCCGGAATGAGACCGGCTAGCTTGCCGGACTTCAGGTGATTGGTATCGACCGCCGCATGGATGACGAGTAGATCTCGATAGTAGGCAGCGAGCTCATGGGCGAAACGCACCATATCCTGACCGTCACGAATCATGCGGTCGAGGAGGAGGAGCACGTCGGTTGCATTGGAATGGATGAGAGCCGTCACCATCTGTCCGAGGAAGTCGCGATCGACTTGTCCCGTCATGGCCTTGATATCGGCCTGAGTGGCTCCGTTCGGGAAGCTGATCTTCGCCTGGTCGAGCAGACTGATCGCATCGCGCATCGCACCGTCAGCCAGGAGCGAGATCGCTCGGATCGCCTCGGCATCGATTCGGATATCCTCCTCGTTTGCAATCAGTTGGAGGCGGGACGCGAGGCTCGTCTCGCTGATTCGCTTGAAGTCATAGCGCTGACATCTAGACAAGATCGTTGCGGGCAGGCGATGGGGTTCGGTCGTCGCGAGGATGAAGATCGCATGCGCGGGCGGCTCCTCCAGTGTCTTCAACAGCGCGTTAA
The DNA here is from genome assembly GCA_964558445.1 of uncultured Oscillospiraceae bacterium. Taxonomy (GTDB): domain Bacteria; phylum Bacillota; class Clostridia; order Saccharofermentanales; family Fastidiosipilaceae; genus CAYXVJ01. The sequence continues at coordinate 2,400 of CAZLEA010000008.1, forward strand.
AGGCACCGGTCGAGAGCATATGAACCTCGTCAATAATATAGACCTTGTACTTGGCTCTGGCGGGGAGGAAGATGATCTCTTCGGTAATCTGGCGAATGTTGTCGACAGAGTTGTTGGAGGCGGCGTCAATCTCGGCGACATCCGTTAGCGTATTATTCAGAATCGCAAGACAGATCTCGCAGGTATTATCCGGATTCCCGTCATGTGAGTGCAGGCAGTTCACTGCACGGGCGAGGATCTTGGCCATACTGGTCTTGCCCGTACCGCGAGTCCCGGTAAACAGGTAGGCATGACCCAGTTCGCCGCCGATAACGGCTTGCTTCAGGGCAGACACGATGTGCTCTTGCTCGACGATCTCATCGAAATTACGCGGACGCCACTCTCTATACAGTGCTTGTGCCATAGAACTCCTCGAATGTTGATTTGCATTTAGTCGCTCGATTCCTTATAGTTTTAATCTAAGACGAATAAATGGATTTGCCAGTCCATTTTATACTATAATACGAGTATGTGCAGTTTATATGATAACCCCTCGCTAAGCTACGCACATCATAAGGATAGAGATTGAAACCTGGGAGGGAATTATGAAGAAATTGTGCGATGCCCTGACACAGAGCCCGCTCTTTGAAGGGTTGACCCGAGATGAGATCAATCGCTTTTGCTCACGCTTGAATATTCGCCTTGCATGGAAGGGTGAAGTCGTCGCCAACGAAGGCGATGATTGTAACGCCCTTGGTCTTGTTATATCCGGTCAATTGGCCCTACAGAAGTATTCGCGCTCGGGTGACTTCGTTACCCTAGATCTCCTGTCACCAGGTGACGTCTATGGCGAGGACCTGATTATGGGAAGTCACACGACGTACCCGCTGACGATCGAAGCGGTGAGTAACGCCAAGATCGTAACCCTGACGAGAGATATTCTCGTCCCCCTGATCGACAGCAATCCCAGGATTATGAACAACTTCGTTCGCTTCCTCTCCGACAAGGTGCAGAATCAGAATCGCAGGATTACGATTCTCTCGCAGCGCAACTTGCGCCAGAAGATCTCCACCTATTTGCTGGACTTGCACGAGCAACAGCGCTTGGAGGAAGAGGCCGAGAATCACGGCGCTCCGAAGAAGGTCTATATTTCGACCCCTTCCGTCGAGCTCCCCGTATCGAAGGAAGTAGCCGCCAGACTGTTGGCGATGCCACGTCCATCCTTCTCTCGTGAACTCGTGCGCATGGAGAAGGACGGCTTGATCCGTGTCAGCGGCCGAGTCATCTGGCTGACGAACGTGGCCGGTCTCGAAGGCGACGACGATGACGATGATGATCTGGACGATTTCGACTATTAAGAATACGGCAAGCATAAGCGCACAGTGGAAGGATTGACTCTTGAACCTGAATACCGCACTGGCATCCCAGATATGGGATCAGATAAGCAGATTCGCCAGAAACCTCTTCTCGGACCTTAGCTCCGGGTGGCTGCTATTCGGTACGCCCGCCGATTTGATATTGATGGTGATTGACGTCCTTGTTACAACCTTGGCCGTTTATTTCATCCTGAAGTTGATGGCCGATACGCGTGCTTGGCAGCTGTTCAAGGGCATTATATTTATTCTTGTCTTCACCTTCGTCTGTGACCTGATCGGGTTGCAGACGATTAATTATGTCTTGGCGAACAGCCTATCTGTCCTCGCCATCGGTTTCGTTGTCATCTTCCAGCCCGAATTGAGACGGGCGCTGGAGACGGTCGGCCGGCGATCCCTTCGGATCTTCAATACCGCGGTCCTCCCCGAGCAGAACGAGGAGACTCGCTTCGTACACAACATCATCGAGTCGATCGTGATCGCCTGCGAGCACATGGCCGCAACCTATACGGGTGCCCTGATCGTGCTCGAGCGGCAGACGAAGCTTGGCGAATTGATCTCCGGTACGGCGGTCGTACTCGATTCGTCCTTGACCTCGACGATGCTAGAGCAGATCTTCTACAACGGCTCTCCGCTGCATGATGGCGCGGTCATCATCCGAGACGATCGAATCTATGCGGCCAGAGTGCACATCCCCTTATCCGACAACTACCATTTGCGGACGAACTACGGAACCCGCCACCGCGCAGCCGTCGGCGTAAGTGAGATCGGCGATGCCATCGGTATCGTTGTTTCCGAAGAACGCGGACGTATCTCCGTCACCATGGCGGGCAGACTCTATCCGATCGAGAACGGAGACGCACTTCGTGCACTCCTGCACAAGATACTCAGCCCCGTACAGACCGAGAAACGGGCGAAATCTACGATTCGCTCCGTGATTATGAACGTGGTCCAAGAGCCCGAGGATGCCGTAGCCGGCGTCGACGAGGCTGTGACCAAGGCGACTATGCCGAGGAAGACGAAGCTATTTCTTCGTCTTGCATCGGTAGCAATCGCCGTTGTTCTCTGGTTTTATGTACAGATTAATCAGAACCCGGTTCGCACGGTTACGATCGGTAATATCCCGATTCAAGTGACGAACGCAGAGGAGATCATGGCGGACCATGATGTCATCTACAGCCGGGCAGACAGCACCGTGACGATTCGCTTCCAGGTGAGGCAGAAGTACTACGACATGATCAGCCGCGAGAACGTGATCGCACAGGTTGACTTCAAGGATTTGGATGTAGAGCGGATGAACGAGGATATCTCGACACTCGGTCAGAGCATACAGAAGCTTGAGGTGAACGTGACGATCGAGGACTTATCGGCCAACGCTTATGCCGTTGTTACGAGAGAACCGTCAGAGCAGAGCGTCGTCTTGGCGCCTGCCTCGGTGACAGCAGATTAATCTTACGAATTAGAGGTAGACAATGGATCGACTATTTGGAACGGATGGGATTCGCGGTGTGGCGAATGCCGATCTCGATGTTTCGCTCGCTATGGAACTCGGCTTGGCCGGGGCCCATGTACTTGCTGGCCACTTCCCACACAGACCTAGAATCTTGATCGGCAGAGATACGCGCGTGTCCGGTGACATGCTGGAAGCAGCTCTCGCGGCCGGTATGAACGCGGCGGGTGCGGATGTCTACAGCGCAGGCGTACTCACGACGCCGGCCGTCTCCTACTTGGTAGCCAATCAGGGCTATGATGCCGGTGTGATGATCTCGGCCTCCCACAACCCCTACGAATATAACGGTATCAAGCTGTTCGACGAGCGCGGCAACAAGCTGGCCGACTCGGTCGAAGATGAGATCGAGGCGGCGATTCGTCGCGGCGATACACCGCGCCCACTCGGCATCGACCTGGGTCGTCGCTATTGGGTGCCCGATTCTCGTCTGCTCTACAGCATCTATTTGAAGACGAAGCTTGGCAGCGATCTGTCCGGGATGCATATCGCGCTTGATTGCGCGAACGGTTCGGCGGCATCGGTCGCCCCCGGGATCTTCCGTGACTTGGGCGCCAAGCTTGAGCTGATCGGGGTCGATCCGGATGGTCTGAATATCAACGCCAACGCGGGATCCACGAATATGGATAACCTGGAGGATCTGGTGCTTGCCAAGGGCTGTGATTTGGGCTTTGCCTTCGATGGAGACGCAGATCGCATGCTTGCGATCGATTCGGCGGGGAATCGCTTGGACGGAGATCAGATTATGGCGTTTATCGCCCGCTATCTGAAGGACTTGGGTGAGCTCGAGGAGAATACGATCGTCGCCACGGTGATGAGTAATCTTGGCTTCGAGAAGTATTGTGAGAAGTATGGCTTCGTCTTGCGACGAGCTGCGGTCGGTGATCGCTACGTCAGAGAAGAGATGGAGCAGCACGGTTATAGCCTCGGCGGCGAGCAATCCGGTCACGTGATCTTGAGTCGTTATGCCAACAGCGGCGACGGTATCCTGACCGCGCTCTGCTTGCTTCGCGCCCTGAAGCACTTCGATGTGACGCTGGAAGAGGCTCTGGCAGACTATGTGCTCTACCCGCAAGTCTTGAAACAAATTCGTGTGGAGAACGGTGTGAAGAAGGCGCTGATGGAGGACGGTGTTGTTCGGGAGGCACACGATCGAATTGAGGCGGAGCTGTCCGGTACCGGGCGCATCTTGCTTCGTCCGTCGGGTACCGAACCGTCCATACGCGTCATGGTTGAGGGGGAAGACTACGAGAGCATCAACGCACACTGCGACCGCCTACTGGATGTGCTCGCGACGCGTGCGGCTGCGCTTAGTCAATAGAGAGAAGGAGCCTCCTATGAGCTATCGTTCGAGTAAGAAGAAGCCGAGTTTCGGCGTCTTCCTCTTCATAATTGTCACCTTGATCCTAATTGTACTTATCGTCGTCCAACTTGCCGGCTTGGCAGAGCGAGACGGCGGACGAGGCAAGGAGACGGAGCACCCCAACACCGAGCTTACGGGGACGGACGATCTCGCACCCGGTGAGACGATGCCGCAACTGAATCTGATCGCTACAGACTTCTCTACGGTGATCAAGGCTTCGGGGAACAACTACCTGGATGCCTGGCCCGCTGAGAGCAGCGTCGAAGTGCTGCGAGATGTCACTGAGAAGCTGCGTGCCCTGCAGGGCAGAGCGTCAGGACCTACTGCCCTAGAGGGCATCACGGTCATCTTGGACCCCGGTCACGGCGGGATCGATGGCGGCACTGCGTATCCGCAGAATCCGCCCCACGAGATCATCGAGAAGGATATGGTGCTGGACATCGCGATGCGTACCAAGTCCGAACTGGAAGCACTCGGCGCGAACGTGATTATGACGAGGACGACAGATGAGTTTGTCTCAGTCTATGAGCGTGTGGCGATTGCAGGCGAATTCATCGTAGACGAACTAGTACGAGAACTTGGCCAAACGGATAAGATCTTGGATCCGCTGATGGATTACAAGCAGAAGTTCCAAACGATCTACGATCTGAATCAAGATGTTGGTGGCGGAGACTTCATGGGTGGGGCGGGCAGCTCGGAGGAAGCTCGGATGCTCTATGATCTCGGGCGCCAGTTCCCCGATGTGCTCTTCTTATCGATGCATCTGAACAGCTTCTACGGTGATCCGAATATCGGCGGTTTGCAGGTCTATTATGTCGACAATGCCTTCCACTACGAGTTCTCGAAGACACAAGCGAAGGCAGATGACGTGTTGCCGCCCGTGTACCGGAATTACGACGATGAGGCGCGCTTGAAGCTTGCCACGACCTTGTCCGAGACGATTATGGGCGACTTACCCGACCTAACAACGGTTGGCGGTCCGGATACGCTGAAGCAAGACGGTTTCGTTGTTCTGAACCGTACGGGCTTGTCGTCGGTTATGCTCGAGATGGCCTATGTCACGAACGCGAACGATCGGATGAATCTGAATAGCGTTACCTTCCGCGACAGCCTCGCAGAGTCGATCGCCAAGTCCGTTCATCAGTACTATAGCAAGCCCTAATTAAATTGTATGGAGGATGAATCCTTGTTGGATTTCCGTTTGATGTTAACTGAGGCCAGGCGACCGATTCTGGTTACCGGCCTGAACCCCTGTCTCGATGTGAGTCTCACGGTGCGAGACTTCGATGTGGGCCAGACGAATTACTATACGCTCTATCAAGAAGATTTGGGGGGCAAAGGCAGTAACGTCATCCGCTCCATCCACGCCTACGGAGGCAGCGGCAAGTTGTTCTCGGCCGATTATCCGGATGACGGCAGTAAGGTCATGCATCTGATGCAGCGCGAGGGAATCGCAGCCGAGCTCGTGAACCTACCGGGACATCTGCGCATCAATTACAAGATCCTGGATAACGGCGAGCAGGGCGAGGTACGGATGACGGAGCTCAACAGCCCGGGCAACTACCTGCCCGAGGTGGCCGTACGTCTCCTGGAGCGCGAGTGGATGCGCCAAATCGAGGAGGATCAGCTCCTGGTACTCTGCGGCAGTCTCGCGCCCGGCTTGCCGGATGATACATACAAGCAGATGATCGAAGCGCAGCATGCCAGAGGTGGCAGAGTCGTGCTCGATGCGAAGAACGAGGCCTTGATTCATGCGCTCGGTGCGAAGCCGGATATCGTCAAGCCGAATCGAGACGAGCTGTCTCAAGCTACCGACATGCCCTGCCAAACACTAGAAGAAGTCGTAGCAGCCGTAGATCGCTTGCGAGAACTCGGGGCGGGTCTGGTCTTGGCCTCGCTCGCCGAGGACGGGGCGATCTTAACACAAGGGGACGCCGTCTACTATGCGCCTGCTCCGACGAATCCGTCGATACGCCGCCTGTCCGGTGCAGGTGATGCGATGGTTGCGATATTGGCGGGCTTCGCGTCCGGTGATGCAGCGCTTCGAGATGAGGAATTGCCAGGCGTCCTTCGCTGGTCGATGGCGGCAAGTCAGGCGACGATCTCGAGAGATGAAGCCCGTATGCCCGGCATCGAAGAGATTGCGGTTTGGACCGAGCGTATCGAGGTGCGCCGCATCCGCTAAACTTACTTCAGAATCAGCTATTGACAGATAGAAGAACCCCCGCCCATCGGCCCGATTCGAGCCGCTGTGCGGGGGTTCACTATTGGATCAGCTATGTGCTTGGACTTGTTTCGAGATTAGATCTGGAAGCAGTCGAAGCCGAGGTAGCGAGCCTTGTCACCGAGCTCTTCTTCGATGCGAAGCAGCTGGTTGTACTTGGCGACGCGGTCCGAACGAGACGGTGCACCGGTCTTGATCTGGCCTGCGTTGAGTGCGACAACGATGTCGGCGATGGTGACATCCTCGGTCTCACCCGAACGGTGGGAGACGACGGCGGTGTAGCCGGCCTTGGCGGCCATGGCCATCGCGTCGAAGGTCTCGGTCAGGGTACCGATCTGATTGACCTTGATCAAGATGGAGTTGGCGGCGTGGAGCTCGATGCCCTTGGCCAGACGCTCACTGTTGGTGACGAAGAGGTCGTCGCCGACGAGCTGGATCTTCTTGCCGAGGCGGGCGTTGAGTGCCTGCCAGCCTTCCCAGTCTTCTTCTGCGAGACCGTCCTCGATCGAGATGATCGGGTACTTGTCGCACATCTCTGCCCAGAAGTCGATGACTTCGTCACGGGTCATGAACTTGTCGGACTTCCAGAAGTAGTACTCGCCCTCGCGGCCGTGTGCCTTCGCCTCTTCATAGAGCTCGGTCATAGCCGGGTCCATGGCGATGTGGAAGTCTTCGCCGGGCTTGAAGCCTGCAGCCTCGATACCCTTGACGAGGTACTCGAGTGCCTGCTCATCCGAGCTGAAGTTGGGTGCGAAACCGCCCTCGTCACCGACGCTGGTGGCGTAGCCGTCCTTCTGGAGAACAGACTTCAGGGTGTGGAAGACCTCGGCGGACCAGCGAAGGGCCTCGCGGAAGGACTTGGCGCCCGTGGGCATGATCATGAATTCTTGCAGGTTAACGGAGTTATCGGCATGCTTACCGCCATTGATGACGTTCATCATCGGGGTCGGCAGGGTGTTCGCCTGAACACCGCCCAGGTAGGCAAAGAGGCTGATGCCCAGCGCATCGGCTGCTGCCTTGGCAACGGCCATGGAGACGCCGAGGATGGCGTTCGCGCCGAATTTGGCCTTGTTGTGCGTACCGTCGAGCTCGATCATCTTCTGGTCGATACCATACTGATCGAATGCATCCCAGCCCTCGAGTGCGGGAGCGATCTCGTCGTTGACGTTGGCGACGGCCTTGAGGACGCCCTTACCGAGATAACGGGACTTGTCACCGTCACGAAGCTCAACGGCTTCGAACGCGCCGGTGGACGCACCGGACGGAACGGCTGCACGGCCAAATGCGCCGCACTCCAAGGTGACATCGACTTCGACGGTGGGATTACCGCGTGAGTCCATGATTTCGCGCGCAACAATTGACGCAATACTGGTTGATACCATAAAAATTACCTCCTGGGTACTGAATAGTCAGCTCCTGTGGCTGACCACGCTGTTGAATTAAACGCGAACCTATTATACCAAAAATATCTATACCGTGTCGGAATAAACGCATAGGGCATAAACTTTTGTCACTTCGACCAAACGAAATGCGATTTGGCACGGTCTAACCAAGATTACCTCCCTATGAGACACAGAACGCTTGTGCTTGTATGAGATAATAACGAAATCAACGCAGGCAAAGGAGACGATCTATGGCAGTAACCGGAAACATGAAGTACTATTCGATCAGAGATTTGGAAGACCAACTGGGCCGCACGAAGCTGAATCATTTCATAAGAGACAACGAAGTCGGCATGCTGCAGGATATCGCCGAGATCGCCTACCAGGCAGCTTGGGATCCGAAGATCAAGGCGGTCTTCGTGTCCGGACCCACCTCATCCGGTAAGACGACCTTCACAAGACGCCTCGCCGCCGCCCTCAATATGCACGGCAGGCCGACGCTGCAATTGTCACTAGACGATTATTACCGCGACGCTTATAAGCCAAACTTCATCGACGGCAGACCGGACTACGAGAGCCTCTACACGATGGATCTCGAACTCTTCCATCAGAACTTCTCGCAGTTGATAGCGGGCAGGGAAGCCTGGATTCCAAGCTTCAACTTCGTAACGACAAGGCGAGAATTCCACGAGTATAAGCGAGTACGGATGCTGCCGCGTTCGATCCTCTTGGTCGAGGGGCTGCATGGCCTAAGCGAAGCGGTCTCGGGTCAGGTGAGTCCGAGTGCGCACATCGGCGTGATGATCATGCCGTGGGCAGGGATAGCAAGCGATCGCAGACTGCTCGGCCCCAGAGATATCCGGATCTTCCGGCGCATGTCCAGGGACGTGATGCATCGGGGGACATCCGCACTTGCTACCTTGGATTACTGGCCCATGATCGATCTGACAGAGGGGCAGTTCTTCCCGGACTACCTCGCCAGAGCCGACTACTTCGTGAACTCGGCGCTGGCCTATGAGTTTATGGTCATCCCGCATCTGGCGGCGCACAGGCTCGGTGAGGATATGGAGCGGATTCAAGCGGGGCACATGCTCGAGAACATGCGCTTCTTGAAGGGCAATCAACTGATCGATCACGAACGCACACTAGAAGAGGGCAGGAGGCTGCTCGAGGCCGCGGCGGCGCTACCCGTGATCTCGGCCGACAACATCCCGGAACACTCGATCCTAAACGAGTTCATACACTGAAGATTGATATTGGTATAATAGAAGAAGCATCTATTGCGGAGGAACGTTTGATGGCGGTTAAGATAACGGATTTGAATTTTGATGATATTGTATTGAACAGCGATGTACCCGTATTGCTCGATTTCTGGGCCGTATGGTGCAGACCCTGTCAACTGATCGGTGCATCGATCGACAAGCTTGCGGAGAACTATCGCGGCAAGCTTCTGGTCGGTAAGGTGAACATCGATGAGGAGCCGGAGCTGACCGAGCGCTTCCGCGTATCGAGCATCCCGTCTGTGTATATCTTGCAGGGCGGCGTGGTCGTCGAACGCATGGTCGGAGCGATGCCCTATGGCGAATTGGCCGATGCGCTATCCGCTTACATGGGCGACTGATAAGCCTGTTTATTTTGGATCGAAGGACACCTCTTACCACATGCGGTAGGAGGTGTTTTGACATTTATACACCGCTTGTCTTGTTCGGCTGTTGTTTTGTTATAGTAGAGATAAATCATGATTGCTTGATGTGAGGATCAAACAACAAGCTGAGGAGGAGGCAAGCATGCGTTTAATGGGTAGACAAGAGCAGGTGGCGCTCGATCGCCTGGCGGTAGAGGAGCTCGGGCTTACGATGGACCTCTTGATGGAGCACGCTGCCCTGGCGGTCCGAAGAGAAGTTGTGGACATGAAGCCACAGACTGTCTCGATCCTCTGCGGCCTGGGGAACAACGCCGGTGACGGTTATGCCGCCGCCCGCTTGCTACTGAACCACGTTACAAACGTTCGCGTGTTCGAAGAGACGGATGCAGCCACTAGGCTTAGCGGTGTCGCTCTGACGAATCGGGAGCGTCTGCAGAAGCTGGGCCTCGATATACAGGCGTTTGAGTCGTATGAAGCAGTCCCCGGCGAAGTTGTCGTCGATGCGCTCTTCGGTACGGCGTTTCGCTTGGAGCGGGGGATGCCTGTAAGCTACGAATCCGTTCTGAACAAGGTATCCGAGGCCAAGACTAGCGCAAACGTGCGCGTCCTAGCCGTGGACTTACCCTCGGGCGTGGAAGCGGACAGCGGCCTCGTCCACCCCTCATGCCTCCGGGCCGATCGAACGATCAGTTTCATCTATGCGAAGACAGGCTTATATAACTACCCGGGTCGCCTCTATGCCGGTGAGATCCGAGTCGATCCCATCGGTCTACCGAATACATGGCTGGATGACGCCTGGCAGAACTTGAATCCGCAGACGCCTATTCTGCTCGATTCCTCGCAGTTTCCGGATATGGAAGCGCTTCAAGTCGATGGTCACAAAGGTAGCCACGGCCGCATCTGCATGATGGCCGGCAGTCCCGGTATGGGCGGCGCCGCGGTACTCGCAACCAGAGCCGCGATCTCGGGCGGCGCAGGACTCTTGCGCCTCGTGATCCCGAGGGATCTCTATGCGGCCGTATTGAACGCCGTGCCGACCGCTCTGATCGAGTGCTTGCCCGAGGATACCGATCGCCAAACCGCCTTCTTCGAGGAGCAATTGCAGGGGCAAGCGGCCGTCTTGGTCGGCCCCGGGATGGGGACAGCGGACCCGACTCGCCCTGACCTCTTCGAATTCGTCATCACAGCCGTACGATCAGCCAAGCGTCTCATACTCGATGCAGATGCGCTGAACCTGCTCTCCCTGCCTGAGAATCGCAAACGGGCGAAGGAGGCTCTGGTCTCGCGTGTTGCAGATGGCCTCGAGCCTGCCATCTTGACGCCGCATCCGGGCGAGGCGGGGCGCTTGCTCGGCGAGGACGCAGAACTGGCACTCACGGATCGCCTGCGCGCAGCGCACAGACTGGCAGAATACTGGTCTTCGATCGTCGTCTTGAAGGGGGCGGGCACGGTTGTCGTATCGCCCATAAACTCGCAAACGTATATCAATACGAGCGGGAATCCGGGACTGGGTAAGGGCGGATCGGGCGATCTGCTCGCCGGCTTGATCCTGGCCTATCTGGGGCAGGGGATGGACGTCATGCTTGCCGTCACGGCGGGCGTCTACTTCCACGGGTTGGCGGCTGATCTGGCAGCCTTGGTTCACGGGCAGCGTGGCTTGAATCCGGAGATGCTGCTCGAGTTCCTGCCGGCGGCATACAAACAGGCAAGCGAAGGATATGGCGGAATGTAACGAGGCTGTTAGGTATCGAACGCAAATTCGTAAGAGCCAAGACATATAATAGACATCAATAATAATGAATGATATCAAGTTACAATGAGGCAGTACGGACGGAGGTACGTGTGGAAGATTATCAATACATCGTGAATCGTTCCTGGGCGGAGGTCGATCTGGATGCGATCGAAGCGAATGTGCTGGCGATTAAGCAGTCGATATGGCGAAGCTGCGAGCTGATGGCTGTCGTCAAGGCGGACGCATACGGACACGGCGTCGGGCATGTCGTCCCGAGACTCCTGGAGGCAGGTGCGGATCGCTTGGCGGTGTCGATGCTGGACGAAGCCATCGAGCTGCGGGAGCGGGGAATCACGGCGCCTATCCTCGTGCTCAGCTATACCGATCCCAGGCGGGCGGACGAGATCGTCTCTTATAACGTGACGCAGACCGTCTATAGCTGGGATCTGATTCGTGCGATCAATGCGGCAGGCGAACGGCGCGGCGAATTGGTCAACGTGCATATCAAGGTGGATACGGGCATGGGGCGCGTCGGCTTCGTGGCCGGCTTCGATACGATTCGGGAGATCCAGACGATCGCGGATTATCCGTTTATAGCGATAGAGGGGATCTTCACGCACTTTGCCACCGCAGATGAGGAGGATGCAAGCTATACGAGGCAGCAGTTTGCCCGTTTCCTCTCGATCTGCCAAGAACTTGAGCGCATGGGTATCTATATACCCTTGAAGCATTGTTGTAACAGCGCGGCGACGCTTCGCTACCCCGAATGTGCGCTCGATATGGTCCGCTGCGGGCTGATTCTCTACGGTCAGATGCCGACGAATACGGAGGAGTACCAAGCGCTCTTCCGACCTGCCATGCAACTGAAGACGAACGTGATTCACGTCAAGACCTTGGCCAAGGGCTCGTCCATAAGCTACGGCCGTCGCTTCGTTTGCGAGCGGGAGAGTCGAATCGCAACCGTCCCGATCGGCTATGCGGACGGCTATACGAGGGCGATGTCGGGTAAGGCGTATGCGCTCATCCACGGACACCGCGTTCCGGTCGTCGGCAGTATCTGTATGGATGCCTGCATGCTCGATGTAACGGATGTACCGGAGGAGATTTCGGTCGGGGACGAGGTCGTCATGTTTGGTCGCCAGACGAGGGCGGACGGCGAGATGGCAGAGATTACAGTCGATGAAGTGGCAAGCTGGGCGGGTAGCATATCCTATGAGATTACGTCCGTTATCGGCAAGCGAGTCCCCCGTGTTTATATGTCCGGCGGTAGGCGTATAGCGATCGAAACCGTTTTGATTTGAACGAAGAATCATTCTTCCGCCCGACGAAGACAATCGTATATGCCTTCACAACAAATAGCGAATAACTTAACAAATAACCGAAAGCTTTTTAGACAGAAGGTGTAAGCGTCCAAAGAAACGAGTCAACTTTTGTGAATTCTATCGTATGGTCAGGGTTATTAGTGAATGTTATAGTTTGTTATAGGACTGGCAGATCCTCGGCGGACAGTCGAGGACTGTATTTATTGGAGGTAGAGTATTATGTCAAATGTTGTCCTTAAGAACGTCTATAAACGCTACGATGGTGGTGTCTTAGCCGTCAGTGACTTCAATCTTGATATTGAAGACAAGGAATTCATCATTCTTGTTGGCCCTTCCGGTTGCGGTAAGTCAACCACCTTGCGTATGATCGCAGGTTTGGAAGAAATCACTGAGGGTGAGATTTATATCGGTGATAAGCTCGTCAACGACGTTCAACCGAAGGACAGAGACATCGCAATGGTTTTCCAGAACTATGCTCTGTATCCCCATATGACCGTATTCGATAATATGGCATTTGGTTTGAAGCTCCGTAAGACACCGAAGGATGAGATCCGTCGTCGTGTTAACGAAGCAGCGAAGATCCTCGAGATCGAGCACCTGCTCGACCGTAAGCCCAAGGCCCTGTCGGGTGGTCAGCGTCAGCGTGTTGCCCTCGGCCGTGCTATCGTCCGTGACCCCAAGGTCTTCTTGATGGACGAGCCCCTCTCGAACTTGGACGCCAAGCTTCGTGTTCAGATGCGTGTTGAGATCACCAAGTTGCACCAGCGCTTGGCCACCACCATCATCTACGTTACACATGACCAGACAGAGGCCATGACCATGGGTACCCGTATCGTCGTTATGAAGGATGGTTTCATCCAGCAGGTCGATAACCCCGGTCAGCTCTATCTGCACCCCAACAATACATTCGTCGCCGGCTTCATCGGCATGCCTCCGATGAACTTCGTCAACGGTAACATTGTCAGTGAGAACGGTTCGCTCTACGCCAAGTTCGGCGATATCAAGCTGAAGCTACCCGCCGACAAGTACAATGTTCCTGCAGTCGAAGCCTACGTTGACAAGGAAGTCATCGTCGGTATTCGTCCGGAAGCCATCAACGATAACGTTGAGTATGTCCAGGAGAATCCGGATACAACCTTCAACGCACACGTCGACGTCGTTGAGATGCTCGGTGCAGAAACCTACATCTACCTGACCGTTCAGGGTATCACCCTCACCGGCCGCGTAGATCCGACCTCCTCGGTTTCGAAGGTTGGCGATGACATCAAGGTCGCAGTCGATCCTTACCGTGTCAGCCTCTTCGACAAGGAGACAGAAGAGAGAATCATCACCTAAGATTCCTCGTCACAAGAACTTTGCAATCGGGAGAAGCCTTGAATTATCAGGGCTTCTCTCTTGTTTTTTGGCACTATCGTTAGCCTATGTGCATGAAACGCTTGAAACTAAGGGTGTTTATCTGTAAGATAGCGGATAGGAATACTGTTTTATCTTAATTTGGATATCTATGAGATCCAACATAGATTGGGGCAAGCGGTGCCCCGACGAACGGGTAACCACTGTCGCAGGCGACACTTGCGACAAGTATTGTATGAAAGGCGAGGAGCGTATGGACGAACTCAATTTGACAATTAAGAAGGCGGGGGAAATTCTGGACCGCTCGGCAGGTGTAATTAACTCCCTGGGTAAGGTTACCCTCAGCACCGAAGCCGCACAGGTCGGAGATCTGGACAATCAAGTTCTGGAATTCCTCAATTCGGATGATGAGATGACGATTACGGGCAGCCGCAGTTACAGGAAGCTGCTCATCCCCGGCGAAGCAGAGTATGCAATCTATGTTGAGGGTACGGACAGTGTTTCCGTGACCTACTTAGAACTTCTTTACAATTGGATCAAGACCGCCGTGGCGGAAGATAGCAGCGGAACGGAGCGTCAGAGCTTCCTGAAGAACGTTCTTCTGGAGAACGAGCTGCCGGGCGATATCCCGCTGAAGGCGCGTGAGTTCAAGATTCCCTATGCTGCACTGCGCAGAGCTTATCTGATTCATGTCGAAGGCGGCGATGCCCTCGAGTGCATGGAGATCTTGCAGCACATGTTCCCCAAGCGCAATCAAGACTTCTTGATGGCGATGGACGAAGAGACGATTGTGCTCTTGAAGGAACTCAACCGTGCCGAAGTCGAAGACGTCGAGGCATTCAGCACACAGATGCTCGATACCCTGAACGCCGAATCCATGGCCAAGGTCCGTATCGGTATCGGTATGCCGACCGAGACGCTCAAGGATTGTGCGAAGTCGTATCGCGAAGCCTCGCTGGCACTGACCGTCGGCGGTATCTTCGAGAACGAGTCTTACCTGATGCGCTATGACAAGCTTGGTCTCGGCCGCTTGATCTATCAGCTGCCGCCCACGCTCTGCCATATGTTCTTGGACGAAGTCTTCCCGAACAATTGCTATGATCAGCTCGATTCCGAGACACTCCTGACCATCCAGAAGTTCTTCGAGAACAACTTGAACGGTTCGGAGACGAGTCGTCAGCTCTTTGTGCACCGTAATACCCTCGTCTATCGCTTAGACAAGGTTCAGAAGATTACCAAGCTAGACCTGCGTAACTTCGACGATGCCGTCCTCTTCAAGCTGGCTTCGATGGTGCGCAAGTACCTCGAGTCCCAGGATGCCAATGCCGTCAGCGGTAAGGGCAACAAGTGGTGGAAGAGCTAAACCCGGCATTTAGGGGATAAACGTCATGAATAAGTATCTATGCAGGAAGGAGAACGACTCGAATGATAGAGTTTTCTAACGTCAGTATGTCCTATAGCAGTCAGGCTCCGCTTGCGTTATCCGATGTGTCGTTTCGTATCGAAGACGGAGAATTCGTATTTATAATCGGCCATAGCGGATCGGGTAAATCGACTACGATCAAGCTGCTCAGTTGTGAGGAAGAGGTCAATAGCGGTGCCATCATGGTCGATGGAATCAATATCAGTACAATGAAGCGGAACCTGGTCCCGTACCTGCGCCGGAATATCGGCATGGTCTTCCAGGACTTCCGCCTCATCCCGAGTAAGACGGTGCGCGAGAATATAGCCTTTGCGATGGAGATTCTGGGTGAGTCTCCACGCAAGATCCGTCGCCAAGTATCGATGGTACTCAGTACCGTCGGTCTTCGCGCCAGAGAGAACGCCATGCCCCATGAACTATCAGGTGGTGAGCAGCAGCGCGTGGGTATCGCCCGTGCGATGGTTAACAACCCGAACATCATACTGGCCGATGAGCCTACAGGTAACCTCGACCCGGCCAACTCGGAGTCGATTATGGCGCTCTTGGACGAGATCAACCGCAACGGCACGACCGTTATCGTCTGCACGCATGACCGCGATATGGTCAATCGCATGCAGAAGCGGGTTATCGAGATCTCCCAGGGCCACTTGATTCGTGATGCGCAGTTCGCCAGATACGTGGAAGACGACGATTACCTCATGGAGGTAGATCAGGCAGAAGGGGAAGATGAGCCTATCTCCATCGTCCCTGAAGACGACGAGAACAAGTCAGCATTTGACCTGTATTACGCGCCGTAAGAGCGAGTCTTTGGCTTCGCCTCCTTCGGGAAGTGTTCCTAGACTCCACGAGGAAGTATTCACAACATGAGAATTCGTAAGATACTGACTATCTTGAAGGATAGTCTGTTAAATATTGTTCGTCATCCCTTGGTCACGCTTGCTTCTCTGACAACCGTGACCTTGATGCTGATTCTGCTCGGTTCGTTCACCGTCTTATCGCAGAATGCGAATCACTGGGTGAAGACCCTCTCGCAGCAACCCGCTATTGAAGTTTGGGGCGACCCGAATATGACCGAGGACCAACAGGGCATGATCCGTCAATTCCTGGAAGGTAACGAGAATGTCTTGGAATACGAGATGCTCACACCGGTAGAGAATTACAATGTCTTGGTCTCGCAGATGGGCAGTGATGCATCGGCTCTGGACAATTTCGACTACACGCTCTTACCCTATGTGTTCCAAGTACAGCTTGTGAACCCGGAGCTCGCAGACGAGTTTACGAATCAGATCTCCGCTTACCCCGGCGTTACGGACGTGGATTACGAAGAGAAGGTCATGACAACCCTCGCCAATGTCGTTCGCTGGGTGAATCTGATTACTCTCGCGATCTTCGCGGTCATGGTGGTCGTGTCCCTCTTTATCATTTCGAACATGGTTCAGCTATCGATTCTGGCTCAATCCGAAGAGATAAGTATTATGAAGTACATCGGTGCGACGAATAACTATATTCGGATACCGTACATATTAGAAGGTGCGTTAATAGGTACTTTTGGTGCATTTTTTGCTTGGGGTATAGTGTACTTCGTCTACAATCAAGTCTATAATAGACTGAGCAGCGGAGGGCTTGACGGCTCTTCGGGCGCCCTATTCACTTCCGGCAACTTCTTGTTGGCTACAGGTGATGTGATGTGGCTCATCTTGGCAATTAACTTGCTGTTGGGTATCAGCATCGGTGCCGCCGGTTCCATGGTATCGGTCCGTAAGTATATTCAGGTCTGACGCAGGAGGATAGCTATCTAATGTCACACAAGAAACGCATACTCGCCCTAGTCTTATCGATAGCTCTGATGGGCTCCCTGGTTGTCAGCGACCGTGCACAAGCATCTAATCTTGACGAACGTGAAGCACAAGTTATTCAAGCTCAGAACGAGGCGCTCGCCAAACAAGAAGCGAACCGCCAATCCCTCGTCCAGGTACAAGGTGAGATCTCTGCGTTTACCGCTCAGAGTAACAGTATCCAGGCTCAGCTCGATAGCTTGCTGGAGCAGAACCTCGCATCGACTGCAGAATATGAACAGCTGACGCTAGAACTTGAACTCGCCAGAGAGCAGATGGAGAAGAGCATCACCCGTTACGAGGAAGCTTCGGCCCATGCCGAGGATATGCAAGCCGAATACGAGACGCGTATCGTCACCCTCTTCAAGTATCGCAACAAGTCACTCTTGGAAGTGTTAATTACATCGGACAGCATCGAAGGTTTCTTCACGAACATGCGTCTGATGGACTATATCGCATCCGCCGATAACATCATGCTCGAGGATCTGCTTACGGCACAAGAAGATGCCGAGGTCGCTCGCCAAGATGCGGACGAGACGGTGAAACAGGCGAAGGCCTACTTCGAGTATGCCGAGGAGCAGCTAGAGCTACTCAGAAACGATATCGCCTTGACCGAGACCGATTTGTCGGCCGTCCAATACGAACTGTTGAACCGTTCCAGTATGGCTGCCGGACTCGAGAGCGAGAGCAACGCGCTGGATGCGGACCTCGAACGTTACTATGATGAATTGAAGTCGATCGATCACGAGCGTGAGGTAGAAGCCTCGATTGCCGCCTCGGAAGAGGAGGC
>CAZLEA010000008.1:20427-54728 GCA_964558445.1 uncultured Oscillospiraceae bacterium
CGTCGTGTAGCCGCATCGCTTGCCGCATCCGAATCGCTTCGCGCGCAGCAAGAGCAGCAGGCAGAGGCCGATCGCTTGGAAGCAAGTCGTAAACAAGAACAAGCGATTCAGGAATCGATTCGTCAATCGCAAGCGCTTGCCAACCAGCAGACACAAGCTGCGACACCGACCCCGCCGCCAACCACACAGGCGCCCGCAACCCAAGCGCCTACGACACAGGCACCTACCACACAGGCTCCGACGAGTCCTCCTCCAACGACGCCCGGTGTCTCAACCAATTACATGATGTGGCCGCTGGCAAGCTTCACGAACATCTCGTCGCACTACGGACCGCGTGTGCATCCGCTCACCGGTAACGTCTCGGCCTTCCACTACGGAACAGACTTCGCGGCACCCTTCGGAACACCGATTCGCGCTACGATGGACGGCACGGTCGTCATTGCCAACGCCACCTGGCAGGGCCAGAACTATACTTCGCACAAGACGGGTCACGGTAACTACGTCACGATCCAGCATGCGAACGGTTTGACAAGTACGTATGCGCACATGAAGTTTGTCGCCGTATCGGTCGGTCAGACGGTCAAGCAGGGCGAGTACTTGGGCCAAGTCGGTAGTACCGGTGCATCGACCGGTGCGCACCTGCACTTCGAGGTCGCGCAATACGGCCAGACCTTCAACGCTTACTCGAGCAATTGGCTCTTGCACCCGAACAGCACGCGCTAAGCGGCTGATCTGTAGTCAGATACTATACGAAACAATCGAAGCATCAACGAGGACGATTACGCAGGTAGTCGTCTTTTTGTTATCAAACGGACGAAGTACCGGGCGCTTGCTCTGTTATGATATCGTTATAGTTTTGTGTGAACGGGGGGTGTGTTATGCCGGATACAAGAGATGATTTGAGATTACAGATCGAACAAGAGATTCGGATCTCGGGTATTAAGAGGGAGCGAGAGGGGGCTTCGCCGAGGCGTGCCCTGGTCACGGGCGGCAGCTCGGGTATCGGCCGAGGTATTGCACTGGCGCTTGGGGAAGCAGGCTTCGATATAGCCTTGACTTACCTCAGTGGAAGAGATGAAGCCGAAGTCGTACAAGCGTATATCCGCAGCCGGTACGGTCAGAACTGCGAGATTTACAGGCTGGATACCGCAGATGAGGCTTCGGTGGAAGCTGTCGCAGAAGCGGCATGGCGAGATCTGGACGGCATCGATGTACTGGTGAACAATGCGGGTATCACGATTATGGAGGCTGCCTTCGAGGATACGATAGAGGCACTGGATCGCTTGATGTCCGTAAACTTCCGAGGCAGTGTTCTGATGTTGCAGCACATAGCCAAGCTTATGCGAGATCGCGAGAGGGGTGGATCGATCATCAATATCTCGTCTGTTCACGCCGCAAACGAGAATCGAAACGATGCGATCTACGGTGCGTCGAAGGCCGCACTCGAGCGTGCCACAGCTACCTATGCGCTGCAGTATGCGAAGCACAAGATTCGAGTGAACTCGATTGCTCCGGGAGCGATTCTTGTAGATAGGCTGGGGCCGCGAAGCAAAGTGATGGATGTAGGCCGTGAGAGCATACCGCTTGGACGTATCGGTGTGCCGCTGGATGTGGCACATGCGGTCTTGTTCCTCGCATCGGAAGTATCGTCTTACATAACGGGTATTAGTCTTGCGGTGGACGGCGGCATGAGCCTGGGGAGACAGATGTGACAGCTTATAGGCAGACAGATGCGTCTGGCCGCGAGTCGAACTATCGTTACATGAATCGTTTGGATTATTTGCAGGGCGTTCACAACTGCCTGTACAGCGGTTCTGTCAGGATGGATCAAGATCCTGTACAATAGAGGCATTGCCGCCCAAACGAGGCATCGCCTCACAGTCGGGTGAAGAAAGACAGGTGTGAAGATGGAAGGATTCCCCAATCCGGATATGAAGTCCAATCAAGATACGAATCAAACGCAAGATCACACGGAGCAGTCGCAGTATACCGTATACCCGACGGGTGCACCGGGTGCCGTCCCGAAGCCGCCGAGGAACTCTAGGCGAAGTGAGAAGAGGCGGATGCCCTTCGTTCCTGTCCTGGTCTCGATACTGCTGACGTTTAGCCTGACCACAGGTCTGTTCTATACCCTCTATGCGCAGGGTATATTGGCGCCTATGTTCGCCGGAACGGCAGCGGATACGAATCTGCCCGAGAGCGGTGTAAACACGGGAGATCAGCCCGGCATCGGCATCAGCGTCAATACGGACGATCCCGAGACCATGATCGCAGCCCAGAAGCTTGCCTCGATGCTCGAGATTATTCGCAATAATTACTACCACGAACTATCCGAAGCAGAGATCCTGAACGCTCTGGTGACGGGTATAGCCGAGGGCATGGATAGTCCTTATACCTACTATCTGACCGCAGATGAGTATCAGTCGATGCAGCAGTCGATGCAGGGCAGTTACAGCGGCATCGGTGCGACCGTGAGCTGGAATCAAGCGGGCTACAACGAGATTATCGATGTCACACCCAACGGTCCGGCAGAAGAATCCGGTGTCCTCCCGGGCGATATCCCGATCGAAGTCGACGGTGTTAGTGTCGAGGACTTCACGGATCCAAGCCAGCTTAGCGCCATTGTGCGCGGCGAAGAGGGGACGCCCGTGACCATCGTCTTCTACCGTCCCTCCGTCAATAATTATGTGACGATCAAGATGGTGCGCCGCACCGTCGAGACGATTACCGTGACATCCAAGATGATGGATGACGGCATCGGTTATATCAAGATTACAAGCTTCATCCAAGACCTCCTGCCGCAGTTCAAGGAAGCGGTCGACGGCCTCGTAGCCGAGGGTGCGGAGCATATCATCTTCGATCTCAGGAACAACTCCGGCGGTAGTGCCGATTCCCTGATCAAGGTCTTGGATTATCTGCTACCCGAGGGCGAGATCGCCCGTACGGTCGGTCGCGAAGACGGCGAGCAGTTTACCGAGGTTTGGAAGTCGGAGGCCGGTGCCGGTGTGCCGGACAGCATGCGCTACGCGATTCTCGTCAATGAGAATTCGGCCAGTGCATCCGAGCTGTTCGCCGGTGCGCTGCGCGATTGGGGCAAGGCCGTTCTGGTCGGTCAGAATACGTATGGTAAGGGCAGTGGGACAACCACCTATCGCCTCCAGGACGGTTCGGCGTTAAACCTCACGATCTTCGAGTACATCCTGCCGAGCGGGACAAGAGTCGAGGGTGTGGGTCTGCCGCCCGACATCGAATCGGAGCTCGCCGACGAGGCGAAGACCGTGCCGCTAAATCGCTTGCCGGAAGAAGACGATAATCAGTTGCAAGATGCGCTGGAGTACTTCTCTAGTGGTGCCGCTCTGCCGAGCATGCCGGCAGCATAAGGAGGCCCTATGACCTTGCATGATGCAGCAGATTACGATGTAGAAGACTACGATGCAGAAGACCATGATACCGCAAGCTATGATCCTCTCGCCCTGATCTACGATCGTCTGCAAGAAGACATAGACTATGAGGCTTGGGCGGCCTGGTTCGACCGCGAGGTTCGAAGGAGTGGTGCCACGGATCAAACAGGTGATGAGGCTGAACCTATGACGTGGCTAGATCTGGGCTGCGGCACGGGAACGCTCCTACTGGCCTTGGCTTCCTACGGCTACGACCTGATCGGCATGGATCGTTCGTCAGGTATGCTGACGGAGGCCAGACAGAAGTTTGATGAGCTGCAGCCTGAGCGTGAGATTCTCCTTTTGAAACAAGACATCACGTCCTTCCTGCTGCCCGAACCCGTCCATGTCTGCTCGATCGTCTTGGATACGATTAATCACCTGCCGGGACCCGAAGCCGTTCGCTCGCTGCTGCGAAGCTGCTACGACGCACTCGTGCCGGGCGGACTTCTGATCTTCGACGTCATGAGCGAACACCATGCGAGGGAGAATCTGGGTGACCGGCAGTTCTTCGTGATGGACGAGGACTATGCCCTGTTCTGGGACAACAGCTATGACGAAGCAAGTCGCATCAGTACCGCCGAACTCAGTTTGTTCGAAGAGGATCCGTATGACGGACGCTACATGCGACATGAACTGGTTATCGAAGAGCAAATCTACAGTGACCTAGAGATTCGTGATCTACTGGAAGAAGCGGGATTCTGCAAGCTAAGAAGCCGTGCGCCGCTTGGCGACAAGGAAGCGTCGGAAGAAGAGGATCGCGTCTTCTACTTCTCGATTCGAAACTAGTGAACAGCAACACTGCAAATAACGCAGATAAGACTGCAACAACATATATAAGATAGAGTTACAGAGATAGGATTGATAGATATGAGTATTCCTTGGGATGATGAAGTACTGGCCCGGGCGGGCGACCACATGGTCGTCGGTACGGCCTGGGACGGCCAGGTGCGCCTGATCTCACTGCGCTCGACGGAGCTCGTGGAGGAGGCACGCCGGATTCACGACCTGTCACCGGTTTCGACAATCGCGCTGGGGCGCTTGCTGAGTGCATCACTGCTGCTTGGCGCGGACCTGAAGCACGAAGACGATAGTTTGACGGTCCACTTGAAGAGCGACGGTGCGATCAGCAGCATGACGGTCGTGGTCGAAGAGGACGGACGCGTGCGCGGCGATATCCTGGAGCCGCATGCCGAGATTCATGCGCCGGAGGGGGAGACCCCGAGGCTCGGGATGGCGATCGGCGAGGGACAGCTCACTGTTGTGCGTGATCTGGGCCTCAAGGAGCCGTACGTCGGTTCGGTCGAGCTCTTAAGCGGCGAGATCGGCGAAGACGTCGCGTACTACCTAGCCGTATCCGAGCAGATCCGATCTGTCGTGGCAGTCGGTGTGAAGCTCGATCAGAACGGAGTCCGACATGCAGGAGCGTTGCTGGTTCAGCTTCTTCCCGGTGCAGGCAAAGAAGTCGAAGACTACATCGAAGTCCGTGCCAAGGGCTTCCCGGAGATCAGTTACTGGCTCGAAGAGGGCTTCACGCCGGCCCAGCTCCAGGATCTCTTCA
Source organism: uncultured Oscillospiraceae bacterium (assembly GCA_964558445.1). Lineage (GTDB taxonomy): Bacteria > Bacillota > Clostridia > Saccharofermentanales > Fastidiosipilaceae > CAYXVJ01. The sequence goes on from CAZLEA010000008.1 coordinate 25,429, forward strand.
TGGGAGACCCGGAATTACAGTACCTGGCGGTGAAGCCGCTGTCTTACTCATGTAACTGTAGCCGCGAGCGTATGACACGTAATCTGATGACGCTCGGTACAGACGAGCTCGGCAAGCTGGCAGAGGATCCGGCGGGTATCGACCTCATCTGCCACTTCTGTAAGACGGTCTACCACTACGATCCCGAAGAGATCAGAGCATTGGCCGAAGGAAGCCCGTTGAACTGATATATCAACCAAAAAGATCCAGCAATCTACGCGAAAGTTTGTTGGGTCTTTTTCTATATCTCCTTGCAGGAAACGCCTGGAGACGTTATAATGTAGAACGCGTGTGAAAAAGTATAGGTACACTATACCGATCGCAAGCGAACGTAACGATGAAGTTGGAGATTGCCGTGGGCTCATGCGCGAGTTTGCGGGTAACTTCGGCGGAGTTAGTCCGGACCAGATACCGGACGGGCAGGATAACTGTGAGTCGCAGTATGGAAACATACATCTGCCCAGCACGATGACAAGATCATATGTGTCTGGGTTTTATGATGAAGATGTGAGATACGCCCGGATCAGTTGTAATGCCAGCACATTCAGGAGGAAGAAACACATGGCAAGTAACCAGAAGATCAGAATCAGACTGAAGTCATATGATCACGAAGTACTGGACCTCAGCGCGGCGAGAATCGTCGAGACGGCCAAGCGCACAGGCGCAAGCGTCTCCGGCCCGATCCCGCTGCCGACCGAGAAGGAGATCGTCACGATCCTCAGATCGCCTCATAAGCACAAGGATGCCCGTGAGCAGTTCGAGTCCAGAACACACAAGCGTCTGATCGATATCTTCGCACCGAACCCGAGAACCGTTGAGTCTCTCATGCGTTTGGATATGCCTGCGGGCGTTAACATCGAAATCAAGCTGTAATAGTTTGAAGGCGGCCATTTCGAATCTAGGATTCGAAATCCAAACTGCCAGGTCAAGTTCACGGCCATACGTGAACCAATAACCAGGAGGATAAGAAGAATGAGTAAATTCATGCTCGGCAAAAAAGCTGGTATGACACAAATCTTTGATGAAGCAGGCAATGCGATTCCCGCCACCATTATCGAGTGCGGACCAATCTCTGTCGTTCAGAAGAAGACAGTGGAGAAGGACGGGTATAGCGCCGTCAAGGTCGGTTTCTCGGACAAGAAGGAGAACCGCGTCAATCGTCCCGACAAGGGCCAGTACAAGGCGGCTGATGTTAGCCCGAAGTACCTCTTGAAGGAATTTCGCGTAGCGGACGAAGACTCGTATACACTCGGCCAGGAGATTACCGTAGCGGATATGTTCCAAGTCGGCGACGCAGTCGATGTCAGCGGTACATCCAAGGGTAAGGGCTTCCAGGGTAACGTGAAGCGTCACGGCCAGAAGGGTGGACGCGAAGCTCACGGTTCGAAGTATCACAGACGCGTCGGTTCGCTCGGTTCCTCTGCGACACCGGGTCGTGTCCTACCGGGTAAGAAGCTTCCCGGACACATGGGTGCAGAGCGCGTAACCGTGCAGAATCTAGATGTTGTATTTGTAGACGGCGAGCGTAACATCATCGCTCTGAAGGGTGCAGTCCCCGGTATCCGAGGTGCATATCTCGAGATCAAGACCAGCGTCAAGATGTCCAAGAAGCAGGCGTAAGGAAGGAGCATAAACATGGCAAAAGTTGATGTTTATAACATGGATGGTGCTGTAACAGGTCAGATCGAGCTTTCCGACGCCATCTTCGGTATCGAACCGAACGAAGCGGTCGTGCATCAGGTCGTTAAGGCCCAGTTGGCCAATCTCCGTCAGGGCACAAGCTCGACGAAGACCAGAAGCGAAGTCCGCGGCGGTGGCCGTAAGCCGTATCGTCAGAAGGGTACGGGACGTGCCCGTGCCGGTTCGATTCGTGCCGCACAGTGGATCGGAGGCGGAGTCATCTTCGGCCCGAAGCCCCGCGACTACTCCCAGAAGGTACCGAAGAAGATCGGTCGTCTGGCACTGAAGTCCGCATTGTCCCAGAAGGTCATCGATCAGAAGTTGATCGTTCTGGACGAGCTACAGATGAATGAGATCAAGACGAAGCACTTCGTAGAGATCCTCGGCAATTTGAAGCTAAATGACGGCAAGACCTACATCATCACCGAGGGTGATGCCGCAAACGTCGAGCGCTCCGCCCGTAACGTGGTGGGTGTGAAGACCGGTCGCGTCAACACCATCAATACATTAAACCTGGTCGAGCACGACACCGTCGTCCTCACCAAGGCGGCTCTCAACAAGATCGAGGAGGTGTACGCATAATGAAAGCACCACAAGACATTATTCTCAAGCCGCTCGTCACCGAGCGTAGCACAATGGAAGCCGCCAACGGCCGTTACACCTTTGTTGTTGCTCGCGGCGCAACGAAGCCCGAGATCAGACAGGCAGCCGAACAGCTGTTCAACGTCAAGGTGCTTAGCGTGCATACCATGAACCAACTTGGTAAGAAGCGTCGCTTGCGCACTCAGAAGGCAGGTTACACCGCCAGCTGGAAGAAGGCCATTATCAGCATTGATATGGAACCCGCGCAGGACAGCTACCTGACCAAGGGTGGTAAGTCCGAAACGACGAGCCGTAAGTACAACACGACGATCGAAGAATTCGGTTTCGGCCAATAAGCGAAAGGATAGAAGGAGAGCATTATGCCAGTTAAAAAGTTAAATCCGACTTCTCCCGCTTCGAGGCACAGAACAGTCGCCGATTACTCGGCCCTGTCCGACAAGAAGCCGGAGAAGAGCTTGCTCAAGAAGCGCAAGAAGACAGGCGGCCGTAACAGCTATGGTCGCATCACCGTTCGCCATATCGGCGGCGGCAACAAGCGCAAGATCCGTGTCATTGACTGGAAGCGCAAGAAGGACGATGTACCCGCGAAGGTTGTTGCGTTCGAATACGACCCCAACCGCAGCGCACACTTGGCCCTGCTGCAGTACGCAGACGGTGAGAAGGCTTACATCCTCGCACCGGCCGAGCTCAAGGTCGGCGATCAGGTTGTCAGCGGCCCCAAGGCCGACATCAAGGTCGGTAACGCACTGCCCCTGATCAACATCCCGGTCGGTACAGAGATTCACAACATCGAGCTCAAGCCCGGTAAGGGTGCTCAGATGGTCCGTACGGCAGGTGCCGCGGCTCAGCTGATGGCCAAGGATGAGAGCTACTGCCAGGTACGTCTGCCATCCGGCGAAGTTCGTCTGGTCCCCTCTGTTTGCAGAGCGACCGTCGGCTATGTCGGTAACCAAGAGCATGAGAACGTCAAGGTCGGTAAGGCCGGCGTGAACCGTCATCGCGGTATTCGCCCGGGCGTTCGCGGTGTGGTCATGAACCCCGTCGATCACCCTCATGGTGGTGGTGAAGGTAAGTCACCGGTCGGTATGCCGAGTCCTGTTACACCCTGGGGTGTACCTACACTTGGTTACAAGACCAGAAACCCGAAGAAGGCTTCGTCCAAGTTCGTGGTTAAGAAGAGAAAGTAAGGGAGGGTGCCATAAATGTCCAGATCGACTAAGAAGGGCTATTTCGTAGCCGAGTCACTGATGAAGAAGATTGATGCGATGAACGAGTCCGGCGACAGGAAGGTCATCAAATCGTGGTCACGCGCATCCACTATTTTCCCGGAGATGGTTGGTCACACAATCGCGATCCACGACGGTCGCAAGCATGTACCGGTATTCGTTACGGAAGATATGGTCGGCCATAAGCTGGGTGAATTCGCTCCCACCAGGACCTATCGTGGCCACGCGGGCTCCGATAAGTCCGCAGGTCGCAGATAAGGGAGGAACTGTAAGTGGAAAACATTAGTAAAAAGCAAATGACCAAGCAGTTCATGCAGGAGAACAGAGATGAACTCCGTGAATTGTATGCAGGCACCAGACCCCAGAGCAAGAAGCTTCGTGTCTTGACCAAGAAGGAGCGCAAGGAGCTCGGTATCGGTCGCGACCAGGGTGTGGCCCATCAGAAGAACGTTCGTATGTCCCCCGTCAAGGCGAATCTCGTATGCCGCCTGATCAAGGGCAAGGACCTAGATGAAGCCTATGCCATCTTGAAGTACACACCCAGAGCAGCCGCTCCGATCCTCGCCAAACTCCTGAAGTCTGCCGAGTCCAATGCGGTGAACAACAACGAACTTTCCCGAGACAAGCTTTATGTTGAATCGGCGATTGCCAATCCGGGTCCCGTTCTGAAGCGCATGCGCCCCAGAGCCCGTGGTTCCGCAGATCGTGAACTGAAGCGTACGACACACCTGAGTATTGTCGTCAAGGAAAGAAAGTGAGGAGTTAAGCATGGGTCAGAAGATTAATCCACATGGCTTTCGCGTCGGTGTTATCAAAGACTGGGATACGAAGTGGTATGCTGACAAGAAGAACTTCAGTAAGTACTTGATCGAAGACAAGAAGATTCGCGACTTCGTCAAGAAGGAAGTGTTCAACGCAGGCTGCCCTCGCATCGAGATCGAGCGTAAGGGCGACGAGAAGACCGTGGTAACCATCTGGGCCGCCAAGCCCGGTATCGTTATCGGCCGTCAGGGTTCCGGTATCGATTCGCTCAAGGCGAAGTTAAGAGACCAGTTCAAGAAGGACTTCCTTATCAACGTCAACGAAGTGAAGAATGCAGATGCAGATGCACAGCTCGTAGCCGAGTCCATCGCCGCACAGTTGGAGAAGCGTATCTCCTTCCGTCGTGCCATGAAGCAGGCCATGGGTCGCACCATGAAGAGCGGTGCCAAGGGCATCAAGACGCAGGTTTCCGGCCGCCTCGGCGGTGCAGAGATTGCTCGTTCGGAGCACTACCACGAGGGTACGATTCCTCTGCAGACACTGCGTGCCGATATTGATTACGGTTTCGCCGAAGCCGACACCGTCGCCGGTAAGATCGGCGTCAAGGTATGGATCTATAAGGGCGAAGTTTTTAAGGTTCGTAAGAACCAGAACAATAAAACGGTTGAAGGAGGCGAAGCCTAATGCTGCTCCCGAAGAGAGTCAAATATAGAAGACAACACCGTGGCAGAATGACCGGTAAGGCCACTCGTGGCAACACGATCGCCTACGGTGATTATGGCCTGATGGCCCTGGAGCCCTGCTGGATCAAGAGTAATCAGATCGAATCGGCTCGTATCGCCATCAATCGTTACCTCCGTAGAGGTGGTAAGGTTTGGATCAAGATTTTCCCGGATAAGTCCGTTACGAAGAAGCCTGCCGAGACGCGCATGGGTTCGGGTAAGGGATCGCCGGAGTACTGGGTAGCAGTCGTTAAGCCCGGCCGCATTCTGTTTGAAGTTGCCGGTGTTACCGAAGAACAGGCACGTGAGGCCCTCCGTCTCGCCAGCCACAAGCTGCCCTGTAAGACCAAAATAGTAATGCGTGAGAAGGAGGCAGAGGGTAATGAAGGCTAAAGAATACCGTGAGAGATCTGCTGAAGATCTTCAAAAAGAAATTGTCGCTCTCAAGGAGCAGCTCTTCCGTCTTCGCTTCCAACATGCGACCAAGCAGCTCGAGAATACTGCGGAGTTAAGCAGAGTCAAGCGTAACCTCGCCAGAGTCAACACCGTACTTCGTGAGCGTGAGCTCGAAGCGGCTAAGAAATAGGGGAGGAGAAACGTATGAGCGAGAATAGAAATCAGCGTAAGACCAGAGTCGGTCTGGTGACCAGCAATAAGATGGATAAGACCATCGTCGTCGCAATCACCGAGCACGTGAAGCACCCGCTTTACAAGAAGTTCATCAAGCGCACGGTTAAGTTCAAGGCGCATGATGAGAACAACGATTGCAACATCGGTGACCGCGTCCAGATCATGGAAACACGTCCCCTGTCCAAGGACAAGCGCTGGCGCCTGGTCGAGATCATTGAGAAGGCGAAGTAAGCAGTTGCCGTTCGATAAAGGAGTTTTGTAAGTATGATACAAGTAGAAAGCAGACTGAAATCTGCCGATAATACAGGTGCTCGCGAACTATACTGCATTAAGGTTCTCGGTGGATCCGGCCGCAGATATGCGAACATCGGTGATGTGATTGTATGTTCCGTTAAGGAAGCAACGCCGGGTGGCGTTGTGAAGAAGGGCGAAGTCGTCAAGGCTGTTATCGTCCGCACCAAGGAGGGCGTCCGTCGCAAAGACGGTTCCTACATCAAGTTCGATGAGAACGCCGCCGTAATTATCAGAGATGACAAGAACCCCCGTGGTACCCGTATCTTCGGTCCAATCGCCAGAGAGCTTCGCGAGAAGGAGTACATGCGTATTCTTTCCCTGGCACCGGAAGTTCTGTGAGGAGGTAACGAATGTCTAAGGTACATGTAAAAGTTGACGATACCGTCTATGTACGCACCGGTAAGGACAAGGCGAAAGTCGGAAAAGTACTGCGCGTCCTAACCGATAAGAATCGCGTTATCGTAGAAGGTGTGAATATCGTTTCGAAGCATCAGAAGCCCGATGGAACCGCTAACGTAGGCGGCATCATCGAGCGTGAGGCCGCCATCTCGGCCGCCAACGTGATGCTTGTCTGTGAGGCGTGCAAGCGCCCCACGAAGGTTGGCCGCAGAGTGAACGAGGCCGGCGACAAGGTGCGTTTTTGCAAGTCTTGTCAAGCCGAGATCGACGTGATCAGCAAGGCCAAGAAAGCTTGAGGGTAGGAGGAGATTACCATGGCTAGATTAAAAGATCGTTATAAAGAAGAAATCGTGCCCTCCCTCCGTGAGACCTTCAAGTATGAGAACATCATGCAGGTCCCACGCCTGGAGAAGATTGTCCTGAACATCGGTGTCGGTAACGACGCCCGTGAGAACGCCAAGGCAGTCGATAATGCGGCCAACGACTTGGCTATCATTACCGGCCAGAAGGCTGTCATCACGAAGGCCAAGAAGTCCATCGCGAACTTCAAGCTAAGAGATGGCATGAACGTTGGTTGTAAGGTCACACTGCGCGGTGAGAGAATGTACGAATTCCTGGATCGTTTCATCAACGTAGCGATTCCCCGTGTACGTGACTTCCGTGGGTTGTCCCCCAACTCGTTTGATGGCCGTGGTAACTTTGCCACCGGTATGAAGGAACAGTTGATCTTCCCTGAGATTGTGTACGACAAGGTTGACAAAATCCGCGGTATGGACGTAATCATCGTCACCACAGCCAATACGGATGAAGAAGCCCGCGAGCTGCTGAAGCAGTTTGGCATGCCGTTCACGAAGCAAGGAGAGTAAGATGGCTAAGAAATCGATGAAGATCAGAGCTGCTCGCCCCCAGAAATATTCGACACGCGAGCATAATCGCTGCAAGCTCTGCGGTAGGCCCCACGCCTACATCCGCAAGTATGGTGTATGCCGTCTGTGCTTCCGCGAACTGGCCTATAAGGGTCAGATCCCGGGTGTAAGGAAGGCGAGCTGGTAAACCGGCCTGAAGGAGGAGACAATATGCAAATAACAGATCCTATCGCCGATATGTTGACCCGCATCCGCAACGCTGCAGCGGCTAATCACAAGACCGTTGATGTGCCCGCTTCGAACATGAAGCAGGCAGTTGCAGAGATCCTGGTAGCAGAAGGCTATATCACAAAAAGTGAATTTATCGCAGACGAGATTCAGGGCATCCTTCGTTTGACCCTGAAGTACAACAACAAGAGCAGTGTCATCAGCGGCATCAAGCGTATCTCCAAGCCCGGTCTTAGAGTCTACGCAAATGCCAAGGACATGCCCAAGGTTCTTGGCGGTCTGGGTATCGCAGTCGTGTCGACAAACCTCGGTTTGATGACGGACCGCGAAGCACGCAGACAGAATGTCGGCGGCGAAGTGCTCGCATACGTTTGGTAAACAACACTCTGAAAAGAGGGCGTAACATCGCCTTCATAATCTCAAGAGCAGGAGGAAATAAGAATGTCTCGAATTGGCAATAAGCCCATCGCTATCCCTGCGGGTATCGATGTCAAGATCGATGGTTCGACCGTAACGGTCAAGAAGGGAAACGAGAGTCTCTCGCAAGAGATCGACACCCGCTTCACCATCGAGAACAATGGTAGCGAGCTCGTCGTTAAGCGCCCTTCCGATCAGAAGGAAGACAAGGCTCTGCACGGTCTCTACCGTTCACTCATCAATAACATGGTCGTTGGCCTGCACACCGGCTTCGAGAAGAAGCTCGAAATCAACGGTGTCGGCTTCCGTGCCCAGAAGCAGGGTAACACCCTGAACCTGAGCATCGGTTATTCCCACCCGGTCGAAGTTGTCGAGCCGGCAGGAATTACAATCGAAGTTCCGGCCCAGAACCGCATCACCGTCAAGGGTGCCGACAAGCAGCTTGTCGGTGAGACCGCCGCTAAGATCAGAAGCCTTCGCGTACCGGATCCTTACAAGGGTAAGGGCATCAAGTACGATACCGAAGTTCTGCGTCTCAAGCAGGGTAAGACCGGCGCTAAGAAGTAAGGGAAGGGTGATATAAATGATTAAGAAACTGGATAGAAGAAAAGTCCGGCTCAGGAAGCGTGCACGTGTACGTCTGAGAATTAATGGAACACCCGAGCGTCCGCGTCTGTCTGTTTTCCGCAGCAACTCACACATGTATGCTCAACTCATCGATGATGTCAACGGTGTGACCATCGCGGCAAGCTCGACCTTGGATCCCGCCATCAAGGCGGAGTTCTCGTACGGTGGCAATGCGAAGGCTGCGGCTGCGGTCGGTAAGCAATTGGCCGAACGCGCCCTGGCGAAGGATATTGATACCGTAGTCTTCGATCGTGGCGGATATGTCTACCACGGCCGAGTCAAGGCTGTGGCTGAGGCGGCGCGCGAAGCCGGCCTGAAGTTCTGATTGAAGGAGAGAGCAAATGTATAATGATCCGAAGCAAAACGAACTGATGGAGCGCGTCATCCACATTGGCAGAGTCTCAAAGACTGTCAAAGGTGGCCGTAACATGCGCTTCACGGCTCTTGTTATCGTCGGAGACGGCAACGGTAATGTCGGTAAGGGCTTAGGCAAGTCCGCCGAAATCCCGGAAGCCATCCGCAAGGGTATCGAGAACGCCAAGAAGAACATGATCAAGGTATCCATGGTAAACACCTCGATCCCTCATGAAGTACTTGGCAAGTTCAGCGGCAGCAAGGTTCTCTTGAAGCCTGCTAAGCCCGGTACCGGTGTTATCGCCGGTGGTCCTGTCCGTGCTGTTTGCGAATTGGCCGGTATCTCTGATATCCGCACCAAGAGCTTGGGTTCCAACAACCCGAACAACATGGTTAACGCAACATTCGAGGGACTGAAGTCTCTGAACACACTGGAAGAAGTCGCTCGCAAGCGCGGCAAAACTCCGGAAGAGATCATGTGATTGGAGGTCCGTGAGTATGTCTAAGCTAAAGATTACACTAGTCAAGAGCACGGCCGGTGCCAAGGTCAAACAGGTCGCGACCATCGAAGCTCTCGGTCTTCGCAAGATTGGTCAGTCTGTCCTCAAGGAAGATAACGCGGCTACCCGCGGCATGGTCCACAGAGTCAGACACCTCGTTTGCTGTGAAGAAGAATAGGGGGCCTAGGAATGAAGTTAAATAATTTGACATCGAATCCCGGCAGCAACACCAAAGCCTACCGCAAGGGCAGAGGCCCGGGGTCCGGTAACGGTAAGACAGCCGGCCGCGGTCACAAGGGACAAAAAGCCAGATCCGGCGGCGGCGTACGCCCCGGTTTCGAGGGTGGTCAGACACCGCTTTTCCGTCGTGTGCCGAAGCGTGGCTTCAATAACAGCCGTTTCGCAACGAAGTATGTCGAGCTGCCCGTACATCGTCTCAATAGCCTTGAAGACGGTGCGACAGTCGACCTGGCTGCAATCGAAGCAGCCGGTATCGTCTCCTTCAACCACCGTGTGGATGGTTTGAAGATTCTCGGTGGCGGTAAACTCGAGAAGAAGCTGCATGTTAAGGCAGCGAAATTTACCGCTTCTGCCAAGCAAGCTATCGAAGAGGCTGGTGGCCAGGCAGAGGAGGTATAGCGTATGGGCGGCATGTTCGAAACCCTCAAAAACGCCTGGCGTCTTCCGGACCTTCGCAAGAAGCTTCTCTTTACGATTTGGATGATCATTTTGTTTCGAGTGGGTGGAAACATCCCCGTGCCCGGCGTAGACCGTACTGCCTTTACCGCACTCATCAATCAATTCGGCCAATTGGGTTCCATGCTGGACATCATGTCCGGTGGAGCCTTGGCCTCGGCCTCGATCTTTGCACTTGGTATATCGCCGTATATTAACTCGTCGATTATCATGCAGCTTCTGACCGTGGCGATTCCCTCGCTGGAACGCCTCGCGAACGAAGGCGAGACAGGTCGTAAGAAGATTCAGCAGATCACCCGTATCCTGACGGTGGGTTTGTCCCTGATGATGTCGTTTGCCTTCTGGTGGTCGACCCGTCAGACCGGTACAACCACACTGCCGATGGCACTAAACGGTTTGATCATGATCGCAAGCTTCACGGCCGGTTCAAGTGTTGTCATGTGGATCGGTGAGATGATCAACGAGAAGGGTGTGGGTAATGGAATCTCCATTATCATCTTCGCCGGTATCATCTCCAGTGTTCCCCGCATGATCAGCACCACCTTCGCGCTCGCGCGTCAGTGGGCTGTGACGAACATACTGCTCGGCTTGCTGGGCATCGTGATGGTATTCGCCATCATCTTGGCCGGTATCGTCGTAGTCTTGTTTGTACATCAGGCGGAGCGTCGCATCCCGATCCAGTACTCCAAGCGAGTCGTGGGTCGTAAGATGTACGGCGGTCAATCCACTTATCTGCCGATCAAGGTCAACCAGTCCGGTGTGCTGCCCGTCATCTTTGCAACAAGCTTGATGCAGCTGCCGAGCCTACTGGTCACCTTCTTCTTCAGCCAGAGCACGAATCCGATCGCTGTATGGTTCCGAGATCTAGGCAAGAGCCCCTTCTACTACGCCGTTATGTTCGTATTAGTTATCGCTTTTACCTTCTTCTATTCCATGATTCAGTTCAATCCGATCGAGATCTCGAATAACATCCAGAAGAACGGCGGTTTCATTCCCGGTATTCGTCCGGGTCGTCCGACTTCCGATTTTATCTCGCGTACCTCGCAGCGCCTGTGCTGGTTTGACGGCTTCTTCCTAGCCATGATCACACTCGCGCCGATGCTGATCGGTACACTTACAGGCACAGCCAATACCGGTATCTGGTTTGGTGGTACGTCGATCATCATTATCGTCGGTGTCTGTCTGGATCTGGTCAATCAGTTGGAGTCGCAGATGACCATGCGTCATCACAAGGGTTTCTTGGACTAAGGAATCCGGTGTTGGCTTCCTCAACATGGATCAATCGATTAGGCGGGGAAGCCGGCCCTCTGAGTTGCTCGGAGGGCCGCTTGCATGGATAAGTGAAGGAGCTAATGAAGTTAATGAAGCTAGTTATACTAGGGCCTCCGGGTGCAGGCAAAGGCACTCTCGCTCCGACGATCTCGGACATCACCGGCAGTAAGCATGTTTCTACGGGCGATATGTTCCGCAGCAACATCAAGAATGCCACGGAGCTCGGACAGCAAGCACAGGCGTTTATCAACGACGGCAAGCTGGTACCGGACTCGCTGACTATCGACATGGTGCGAGACACGATCGTCAATGAACTGAACAGTGAGAACTTCCTTCTAGACGGATTCCCGAGAACGGTCGAACAGGCCGAGGCGCTAGATGCCATGCTCGCGGGGACGGGTCAGGAACTGGATGCGGTGATCTGTTTGGATGTCGACGACTCCGTGATACTCGATCGCCTCGGTGGCAGACTCTACTGTCCGAATTGCGGTGCAAGCTATAATTTGAATAGCATGCCGCCCAAGGTAGAAGGTATCTGTGATGTGTGCGGACACAAGCTTGCCGTTCGTGAGGACGACAAGCCCGAGACCATACTGGCACGCCTGAAGACCTATCATGAACAGACAGAACCGCTGCTCGGCTACTATGAGCGACAGAACAAGATCGTTCATGTAGACGGAAGCGGCACGGCAGAGGCAAGCCATCAAGCCGTAATTGACTTGTTCCAAGGCGAACTGGGAGGACTGGGCAAGAGACATGATTAAGATCAAGACAGCAGAAGAAATGAATTCGATCAAGCAGGCCGGGCGCATCGTAGCGCTCGTACTCGATGATATGAAGACGTTCGTTCGCCCGGGTATCAGCACGATGGACATCGATCGTCGTGTCGAAGAGATTATTCGCGGTGAGGGTGCGACACCTTCTTTCTTGAATTATGGCTCACCGCCGTTTCCCGCGTCCGCTTGCGTATCTGTCAACGATGAAGTCGTACACGGCATCCCGTCGGAGACGAGGATACTAGAAGAAGGCGACATTGTATCGGTTGACGTCGGGGCGTACCTCGACGGTTGGCACGGAGATGCGGCCAGAACGTATCCGGTCGGAGAAATCTCGGAGGAAGCGATGGCGCTCATCCGCAATACGCGGGCGAGTTTCTGGGCAGGCTTCGAGATGGCCAAGGTGGGTAATCGCCTCGGCGACATCTCACATGCGATCGAGATGGTGGCCAGAGAGCACAACTACGGTGTGGTCAAGGAATTAACCGGACACGGTATCGGCAGAGACTTGCACGAAGATCCGCAGATTCCGAACTACGGACGTGCGGGACACGGGCCCAGACTCCAAGCGGGTATGGTTCTGGCGGTCGAGCCGATGCTAAACCTCGGTACCGCACAAGTCAATTTGCTCTCGGACGATTGGACGATTGCAACCCTTGACGGCAAGTACAGTGCGCACTACGAGAACATCATCGGTATTACGGAAGATGGCCCCGTTATCTTAACTGCTCTTTAGGAGAGGATAGATGACTGTGATTCAAGACGGATGTTTAGTCCGCTCTACCGCAGGCCGAGATGGCGGCAGGCTCTACCTCGTATGGGGAAGCCTCGCCGATATACATAGCTTGGTAGATGGGAAGACGCGCCGCATAAGCAATCCGAAGCAGAAACGAGCGAAACATCTTGAACTTGTTCTGCCAAGAGATGATGAAGCATTCGAAACTATCCGTAGCGGCATACAAGACGGCAGTGCAGACGCCAAGATTCGTCGCCTGCTTCGCAGCTATAAGAGAAACAAGGAAGAGATTTGAGTAAGAAAGGGGTATATCATGTCAAAAGAAGATGTAATTGAAGTAGAAGGCACCGTGTTTGATGCACTGCCGAATGCGATGTTCAAGGTTCGTTTGGATAACGGACACGAGATTCTCGCCCATATTTCGGGTAAGCTTCGCCAGCACTACATCAAGATTCTCCCGGGAGATAAGGTTACGGTCGAACTGACACCATACGATTTGAGTCGCGGCCGTATCACCTGGAGAGGCAAAGCACCGCAGCGCTAGGCTGTCAACAATGTAAAAAGAATTTGTGACATGTAGCAGATTAACCGCCACCGGGGCCTGAATGTTCTACAAGCGTCCTTGCTGATTTTGCAATATCCGCTTGAAATGTGCGTTTATTCTGGTATAATATTACAGCATGTGCCGATTTTGCGGCATTTTAAGATTGTCAGGAGGAACCGACAATGAAGGTAAGACCGTCCGTTAAACCGATGTGTGAGAAGTGCAAGGTCATCAAGCGTAAGGGCAAGGTGATGGTACTGTGCACGGATCCCAAGCACAAACAGAGACAAGGGTGATCAGGTTTCATACCTGATCCATTCTTATGTCACCGACACAGCTGGGCGCGGCTGGCCGACTTGGATTCGGCATTGCCCTTTCGTGTTTGAACATAAATGAGTAGATGATATAAATCATGATTTTGATCGGCCGAACAGGCAGATGAAACTGAGAACAAGACACTTTGGAGGTGTACATTAATGGCACGTATTTCGGGAGTTGATCTGCCCAATGACAAGCGCGTCGAGATAGCCTTGACTTATATTTATGGCATTGGCAGAACGTTGTCCAATGAAATCTTGGTGAAGTGCGAAATCGATCCGAATACTCGCATGAAGGACTTGTCCGATGACGAGATCGCCAAGATCAGAGACATTCTGGAGAACCACTACACGGTGGAGGGTGATCTGCGTCGTAACGTAGCGCTCAACATCAAGCGTATGCAAGAGATTGGCACGTATCGTGGCAGAAGACATCGTACAGGTTTGCCTGTGCGCGGTCAGAGAACCAAGACCAATGCCAGAACACGTAAGGGTCCCCGTCGCACGATGGCGAATAAGAAGAAGTAATTCACTATATAAGGAGGCTGTGTCATGGCGAAAGCTCAGGGCAAGAAGCAAGTTACCAGAACACGTAGAAGAGATCGTAAGAACATTGACCGAGGTCATGCTCATATCCAATCTTCATTCAATAACACAATCGTAACGATTACGGATGTTAGCGGCAACGCTATCTCCTGGTCCAGCTCAGGTGGTATGGGCATGAGAGGTTCCCGTAAGGGCACACCTTTTGCCGCACAGTTGGCAGCAGAAACTGCAGCCAAGGTCGCACACGAGCATGGCATGCGTACCGTTGAAGTCTTCGTTAAGGGACCGGGCGGCGGCCGTGAGTCGGCTATCCGCGCGCTTCAGGCCAATGGCTTGGAAGTTACCTTGATCAAGGATGTGACGCCGATTCCTCACAATGGATGTCGTCCGCCCAAGAGAAGAAGAGTTTAACGGAGGACAGGCATGGCTAAATATACTGATTCAGTTTGTCGCCTTTGCCGTCGCGAAGGGGAGAAGCTGTTCCTCAAGGGCAGTCGCTGCTACGGTAGCAAGTGTGCTGTCGCGAGAAGGACTTATGCACCCGGCCAGCACGGCCAGGGCGGTATGAGGAAGAAGACATCGGAATATGGTTTGCAGCTTCGTGAGAAGCAGAAGGCGAAGCGTTTCTACGGTGTTCTCGAATCTCAGTTCCATAAGACCTATCTGACAGCCGAGAAGATGCCCGGTAAGACCGGTGACAATCTGTTCATCCTGCTGGAGCGCCGTTTCGATAACGTCGTCTACCGTATGGGTTTCGCAGAGTCGCGCGCACAGGCTCGTCAGCTCGTGTTGCACGGTCACTTCACCGTCAACGGTAAGAAGGCCAACATTCCTTCCATGTTTATGAACGCCGGCGATGTCATCGAAGTCCGCGAATCCTCTCGTTCATCCGAGCGGTTCAAGACGATCGAGGCCAGTCGCAATACACCCAAGTGGTTGACTGTTGACGCGAACAACCTGAAGGGTACCGTATCGACTCTGCCTGAACGCGATGATGTCGATCTGGAGGTTTCGGAGCGTCTCATCGTCGAGTTGTACTCGAGATAAGCGGATACTTCAGTTTGAATCTCGCCTCAGCCTAAGTGAGGCGGTTCAGTCATAATCGTAGGAGGTACAGAATGATTGAAATTAATAAACCGATGATTAACCCTGTTGAATCGCGGGAAGACGGCTCCTACGGAAAATTTATTGTGGAACCGCTGGAGCGCGGTTACGGCATGACGCTTGGTAACTCCCTGCGTCGCGTGCTGTTGTCCTCGCTTCCCGGTGCCGCCGTTACGGCCATTCGTGTCGACGGTGTATACCACGAATTTTCGACAGCCGCAGGTGTGATCGAGGATATGACCGAGATCATCCTGAACATCAAGGGTATTCGTGCCAAGTTGAATATCGAGGGTCCGAAGACGGTCTACTTGAATATCGATGAGGGCCGCAAGGGCGCCATCACGGCATCTGACATCACGCATGACGATGAAATCGAGATCATGAATCCCGATCACGTGATCTGCACCCTGAACGGATCCGGCCGCTTCTTCATGGAGTTAACCTTCAGCGAAGGTCGCGGTTACAACAGCGCAGACCAGAACAAGTGGCCGAATCAGCCGATCGGTGTGATCCCGGTCGACTCGATCTTTACACCTGTCAAGAAGGTCAACTACGCTGTAGAGAATACCCGTGTCGGTCAGTTTACCGACTTTGACAAGTTAACACTCGAAGTTTGGACCGATGCTACGCTGACGGCAGAAGAAGCGATCGCGTCTTCCGCCCGCATCCTGACGGATCATCTGCAGCTCTTCACACAGCTGACCGATGACAGCAGCGACGTGTCCTTCACCGAGTCCCCCGAAGCCAATCCCCAGAGTCAGATTCTGGATATGGCGATCGAAGATTTGGACTTCTCGATTCGTACGTACAACTGCTTGAAGCGTGCCAACATCAACTCGGTTGGTGACCTGACGGCTCGTACGGAAGATGACATGATGAAGGTCAGAAACCTCGGGAAGAAGTCTCTCGAAGAGGTAATTCAGAAGCTTGAAGAACTCGATCTGGGTCTAGCCCAGCCCGGAACCGTTTGAGCTTAGCTAAAATTAGGAGGAAACACAAATGTCTGGATATCGTAAACTGGGGCGCCCCTCAGATATCCGTTTAGCGATGCTCCGTGGTCTGACCACAGACTTGATCGTGCATGGACGGATCAAAACCACTGTTACAAGAGCCAAAGAGGTTCAGCGTATCGCCGAGAAGCTCATCGGCAGCGCAGCGAAGGAAGCACACAACTTCACCACGCGTGAAGTACTGGTCTCCTCGGCCAAGCTTGACTCCAAGGGCAACAAGGCTCTGAAGCAGAAGACATCGAAGACCGGTAATACCTATGATGTCGTCGAGCGCGAGCTTGCCACCAAGATGGTTCAGGTCGACAACCCCAGCCGTCTGGCTGCCCGTCGTCAGTCGATGAAGTGGTTGCTCAAGGGTACGAGCAGCGATGGTAAGACGGTCAACCCCGTCAACATCTTGTTCGATGACGTAGCGCCGAAGTACACCGATCGTCAGGGTGGATACACCAGAATCACGAATCTCGGTCCTCGCCGCGGCGACGGTGCCGAAATGGCTATCATCGAACTTGTCTAAGTTCTGTATAGATACGATAATGAAGGAGGAGGCCCCGTGCTGACCTCCTTTTTTATTAAGTAGAATGTGAGTAAGCAGTTATGGATGTTTACATCAAGATAGATCGTGTCAGCTTCGCTTACGAGGATTACGGGGATAGGCCCGATCGCGAACCTGCTCTGAGCGATATCAGTCTCGAGATCAAACGCGGCGAACATGTAGCGATACTGGGCCGTAACGGTTCCGGTAAGTCTACTCTTGCGCGCTTGATCAATGGCCTAGAAATTCCCGGTACCGGCGATATTGTGCTCGCTTCCTATAACACGAGAGACGAAGAGGAGTCCTGGGAAGTCAGGCGCCGCTGCGGCATGGTCTTCCAGAACCCGGATAATCAGATTGTTGCGACGACGGTCGAGGAGGATGTAGCGTTTGGCCCCGAGAATCTCGGTATGCCAAGCGAGGAGATTCGCCTGGCTGTCGACCGCTCGCTGGCCTATGTCGGACTAAGCGAGTATGCACACAAGGCGCCGACGGAACTCTCCGGTGGGCAGAAGCAGAAACTCGCGATTGCAGGCATACTCGCGATGCAGCCCGAGTGCATCATCTTGGATGAGGCGACCAGCATGCTGGATCCCGAGGGACGGGCAAGCTTCCTGGAGCTGGTGCTTCGCTTACAGAAGGAGCGGCAGATGACCGTCATCAACATCACGCACGATATGCAAGAGGCGTCGATGGCGGACAAGGTCGTTGTACTGCACAAGGGGCGCGTGCTCCTCGACGGTACCCCCGCCGAGATCTTCCACCATGTGGACGAGATCCGAGCGATTGGGCTCGATGTACCGGCGCATACAGCAATCGCCAAGGCGCTCTACGACGAGGCCGGCCTCGATCTGCCGATCGGTGCAGCAGCTACGGCCGAGCTTGCCGAAGAGAGCATCAGACGTGCGTTCGAAGCGAAGACGATAGGGACAAACCAAGCTCCGTCGCTAGCAGCCGAGGGACAAGACAGCATAGCCGTAGCACCTGTAGTTATGGCCAAGAACATCAGCTACAGCTATAACGCGGAATCATATACGCCGGAAGAAGCGATACAAGATATCAGTTTCGAGATCAGGAGAGGCGAGTTCTTCGGTGTGATGGGGCACTCGGGTTCCGGTAAGTCGACGCTGATTCAGCACCTGAACGGGCTGCTTCGTATCCAAGACGGTAGCCTCAGCGTACTGGACAGAGATCTGCGTAAGGTCAAGGATATCAGGGTCTTGCGTCGCCAAGTCCAAGTGCTCTTCCAGTATCCCGAGCATCAGTTGTTCGCCGACACCGTGCGCCAAGATATCTATTTCGGACCGCAGAAGCTTGGCGTGCCGGCCGATCAAATCGATTTGCAAGTCGAAGAGGCCTGTCGCCTCGCAGGCGTAGAGGAGTCTTGGATGGAGCGCTCCCCGTTTGAGCTCTCCGGCGGTGAGAAGCGCCGGGTTGCGCTCGCCGGCATCCTCGCGATGAAGCCTGATATCTTAATCTTGGATGAGCCGGCCGCCGGTTTGGATCCGGCAGGCAGAGAAGAGATTATCGCATACTTGCAGGAGCTGCACAGCCAGGGCGTGACGATTGTTATGGTCTCGCATAACATGGATGATCTGGCTAGGCTTAGCGACCGTATCTTGGTACTAAACGGGGGTCGACGCGTGATGCTGGGGACGGTCGAAGACATCTTCAGACAAGGGGAGGAGCTGCACAAGAATCACTTGCAGTTCCCTGCACCCAAGGCCTTCTTGGAGCGCTTCAAGCCTGATCTGCCGGCACTCGAGACCAATTGTTTCACGATCGAAGCGGCGACAGCCATGCTCGCCAAACACTTACGTAAGAGAGGGGGGATCGCCTGATGAAGCTATCGCTTGGTAATTACTATCCCGGAACAAGCTTCTTGCATCGCTTGGATCCGCGCGTCAAGATCTTGTCGTCGATCCTCTTGATGATCTTCCTCTTCTTGTTGACGAAGCCCGTGCCCCTGATCGCGTTCGGACTGATGCTATTGGTCGTGACCATGTGGGCCAAGATCCCGCCGAAGCTCGTCTTGAAGAGCGTTAGACCGGTCATGTTCTTGGCTCTGATCGCGCTATTGATCAACGTGTTTACGATCGAGGGGAATGTCTTGTGGTCCTGGCGCTTCCTGCGCATCACGGATGCCGGCTTGTCGCTCGGTATACGGATGGGTATTCGTCTCTTCTATCTCGTGATGTCAACGCAGCTTTGTCTGACGCTGACCACGACACCGCTTGAGATTGCAGACGGTGTGGAGTCGCTCCTGCAGCCGCTAGCCAGATTCGGCTTCCCCGCCCATGAGCTTGCGATGATGATGTCGATTGCGCTTCGCTTCGTTCCGACCTTGTCGGAGGAGACGGAGAAGATCATCAAGGCACAATCGTCTCGCGGCGCAGATTACGACACGGGAGGCGCGATCGCCCGGGCACGCGGCCTGGTCTCAGTCTTGATTCCGCTCTTCGTTAGTGCCTTCAAACGAGCAGAGGATCTGGCGACGGCGATGGAAGCCCGCTGCTATCGCGGCGGTGAGGGACGAACGAAGCTGCGTGTGCTTCGTTTCAAGAAGAGCGACGGCGTAGCCTTATTCGTCATCTTGCTCTTCTGTGTCGCGCTGCTCCTGATGCAGCGCCTGCTATAACGAGGTGACCGAGGGGATGCTTATGGAATCAGAAGAGACGGATTTGTCATCCGACAGCGAATTTGCTGTTGAGGAAGTCGATGTGCGCGGTTTGGTTCGAGATGAATCGGGACAGTTTGTACTGGCCCCCGGTTGGCGCAACATCGCCTTGAAGACCGAGTATGACGGTACGAATTTCTGCGGCTGGCAGCGTCAAGCGGACAACATACGAACGGTACAGGGTACCCTCGAGCGTGCCCTGGAGAAGATCATGGGGCACCCGATCACGCTCTATGCCTCAAGTCGCACGGATGGAGGCGTCCATGCTGTCGGTCATATCAGCAACTTCAGGACGAACAACCCGATCCCGGTCGATCGTATTCACCTGGCAAGCCTCGCGCATCTACCGGATGACCTCGTCATCAAGCGAGCTTATCGTGTAGACGGCGAATTCAATTCGCGCTTCCATGCGACGAAGAAGACTTACAGCTACTACATCTGGCAGGCGGACAAGCCCGCGGCCGTACTCGGTCGCTACAGCTACCATATGCATCACGAGCTCGATCTGGCTTCGATGCAGCGTGCGGCAAGCGATCTGGTCGGTTACTACGACTTCTCGGCGTTTAAGGCGGCAGGCGGTCAGACGAAGACCAGTACCAGGGAGATCTACGACGCGAGGGTCGAGACGGTCGGCGCGGCGGGTCTGAACGGCGGCCTCGTGTTCGGCGGCAGCGAGCCCGGTCGACTGCTGCGTGTGATTGTGACCGGTTCGGGGTTTCTGTATAATATGATGCGTATCATAGCAGGTACGCTGCTGTATATCGGTCTGGGGAAGATCGAGGCGGATGCCATCCCCAAGATATTGGCATCCGGCGATCGTTTGCAAGCCGGAAGTACGCTGCCGGCACACGGTCTCTTCTTGGAAGAGGTCACATATGACGGGTTTGTGATGCAGGCTTGAGCGATCGGGCGTGCCTGAGCATCTTGTCGATGAAGGAGAGAGTAATGAATAGCAGTGCTTTTGCTCATATGAATAACGGACGTAACTTGTCCATGTTGACAGACTATTACGAATTGACCATGTCCAGAGGCTATCTGGAGAATGGCATGATGGATCAGATTGCTTATTTCGATCTGTATTTCCGACAGGTGCCGGAGGGCGGCGGTTTCGCCGTGATGGCCGGTGTCGAGCAGATGATCGACTACCTCCGAAACCTCCACTTCTCGGAAGAGAATATCGCCTTCTTGGAGCGTACGGGTGACTTCGATGCCCGCTTCCTGAACTACTTGCGTAACTTCAAGTTCACCTGTGATGTGTGGGCGATACCGGAGGGGACGCCGCTGTTTCCGGGCGAGCCGATTGTGAAGGTTCGCGGACCGATCATCCAAGCGCAGATGATCGAGACCATGCTCCTCTTGACGATCAATCACCAGAGCCTGATCGCCACCAAGACGGCGCGTATCGTTCGTGCGGCCAAGGGTCGTGCAGTCATGGAGTTCGGTGCCAGACGTGCTCAGGGCTATGATGCCTCCGTCTTCGGTGCCAGAGCCGCCTACATCGGCGGTGCGACGGGGACCAGCTGCACGATCTGCGGCGAGCTCTTCGATATTCCGCTTAGCGGCACGATGGCACACAGCTTCGTGCAGCTCTTCGACAGCGAGTATGAGGCATTCGAAGCATATGCTAAGGCCTATCCGTCGAAGACCGTACTGCTGGTGGACACCTATAACACATTGAAGTCCGGTATCCCGAATGCGATCAAACTTGCCAAGGAGTACCTGGAGCCACGCGGCGAGCGCCTCAAGGGCGTACGTATCGACAGCGGCGACCTGACCTATCTCTCGCAAGAAGCGCGCAAGATGCTGGATGCGGCAGGCCTCGAGGATTGTAAGATCATCGTGAGTAACGCGCTGGACGAGTACTTGATTCGCGAGCTGCTGAATCAAGATGCACCGATCGATTCGTTTGGTGTCGGCGAACGCCTGATCACGTCGCGTGCCGAGCCTGTGTTCGGTGGTGTCTACAAGCTGTCGGCGATCGAAGAAGACGGCGTCGTCGTGCCGAAGATGAAGGTCTCGGATAACCCGGAGAAGATGACAAACCCGAATAATAAGGAAGTTTGGCGCTTCTACGAGAAGAAGACGGGGAAGGCGATCGCAGACCTCATCACGCTCGCAGGCGAGACCATCGATGAGAACGAGCCCTACGAGATCTTCGACCCGATCATGACCTGGAAGCGCAAGACCCTGACCGACTTCACGGTCCGCAAGCTTCTCGAGCCTGTGTTCAAGAATGGTGTTTGCGTAGCCGAGCGCCGCACGGTCGAAGAGATTCGCACGTATGCCAAGGAGCAGATGGAGACCCTGTGGGAATCCGTCAAGCGCTTCGAGAATCCGCAGAAGTATTATGTGGACTTGTCCGAGTCGCTCTGGAGCCTGAAGAACAGCTTGCTCGAAGAGCACGGATACACACATCAGTAAACCGGTCGATGGACTATAATAGATCTATTACGAATTCAAATCTAAGGAGATACTCTATATGTCGATTCAAGTAGAAATCAAGACGAACCAAGGCGATATCACCGCCGAGCTCTACCCCGAGATTGCCCCGAACACCGTGGCCAACTTCGTGTCGCTGGCACAGTCCGGCTACTACGACGGTCTGATCTTCCACCGTGTCATCCCGGGCTTCATGTTGCAGGGCGGTTGCCCCGACGGCACGGGCATGGGCGGCCCCGGCTACGGTATCCAAGGCGAGTTTAGCAGCAACGGCTTCAAGAACGACCTTTGCCACGATCGCGGCGTCCTCTCGATGGCCCGCTCCATGATGCCAAACTCGGCCGGTTCCCAGTTCTTCATCATGCACCAGAACGCACCGCATCTGGACGGCCAGTATGCTGCCTTCGGTAAGGTTTTGACAGGACTTGAGACAGTCGATAAGATCGCAGCTCAGAAGACCTCGCGCGGTGACAGACCCGTGGAGGACCAGGTAATCTTGTCCATCACGGTAAGCGGTGACACAAGTGTCCTGCCGGAGCTTGTGAAGCTGTAAGATTCTAGTTTCGGATACTGTAATCCGGAGACTATGAAGCCATAAGAGATGAATCAAACTAGAGCCGGAACCATTAGCCGGCTCTATTCGAAGGAGAAGAAGATGAGTCAAGATCGTAAGAGCTTTTATCTGACTACGCCTATTTATTACCCGAGCGACAAGCTGCATATCGGGCATTCCTATACGACGGTGGCAGCCGATACCCTCGCACGCTACAAGCGCTTGCAAGGCTTCGACGTTATGTTCCTGACCGGTACGGACGAGCATGGACAGAAGATTCAAGACCGTGCGGCGGAGGAGGGTGTAGAGCCCAAGGCCTTCGTCGATCACATCGTTTCGGGGATCAAGGATTTGTGGTCGCTGATGAACATCTCGTATGACAAGTTCATCCGTACGACAGATGAGGATCACGTACGCTCGGTACAGGCCATCTTCCGCAAGCTCTACGACAAGGGCGACATCTATCTGGGCGAATACGAGGGCTGGTACTGCAAGCCCTGCGAGTCCTTTTGGACCGAGTCGCAGCTAGAGGACGGCAAGTGCCCGTCTTGCGGCCGCGATGTTGTTTTGACCAAGGAGAAGTCTTACTTCTTTCGCCTCTCGAAGTACCAGGATCGTATCATCAAGCTATATGAGGAGTCGCCCGAATTCATCCAACCGTCGAGCCGCGCCAACGAGATGATGAACAACTTCTTGAAGCCGGGTCTGGAGGACCTCGCAGTATCGCGCACCTCGTTTGACTGGGGCATCAAGGTCCCGTTTGATCCCGAGCACGTCATCTATGTCTGGGTCGACGCCTTATCGAACTACATCACGGCGCTCGGCTACCCCGAGGAGACGCCCGCTTGGAAGACCTATTGGCCTGCGGATATCCATCTGGTGGGTAAGGAGATCGTTCGCTTCCACAGTATCATCTGGCCGGCTCTCTTGATGGCGCTCGATCTGCCGCTACCGAAGCAGGTGTTCGGCCATGGCTGGCTCCTGTTCAAGGACGGTAAGATGTCGAAGTCGCTCGGTAACGTGGTCGATCCCGTCTTGCTCTGTGAGCACTACGGCGTCGATGCCATCCGCTACTTCCTGATGCGCGAAGTGCCGTTCGGTGCGGACGGCTCGTTCTCGAACGAAGCGCTCGTATCCAGAATCAATTCGGATCTCGCAAACGATCTGGGTAACTTGCTCTCGCGTACGACGGCTATGATCAACAAGTACTTCGACGGTACGCTGCCGGAGCCCGCTACCCGCGAGGCCGGCGACTTCGATCAGGATCTGCTGGCGATGAGCCGGGCCCTGCCTCGGAAGTACGAGAGCTATATGGATCAGAGCCAGTTTAGCCTCGCGCTAGCGGAGGTCTGGAAACTTGTCGCTCGTGCGAACAAGTACATCGATGAGACCACCCCCTGGCTTCTGGCCAAGGACGAAGCCTCGTTCCCGCGCCTGGCAGCGGTGCTGGGCAATCTCGCGTCCGTACTGCGTCAGGTGAGCATCTTACTTGTGCCCTTCATGCCCGAGACCAGCCCGAAGATCTGGGATGCGCTTCGCATCACCGGTGACGAGCGTCAGACGACTTGGGCCTCCAGGCTCGAGATCGGTCTCTATGAGGCGAGCATGCCGGTCGTGCCCGCTGCCCCGATCTTCCCCCGTTTGGATATGGAAGAAGAGATCGAGAAGATGAACAAGCTTCTCGCCAAGAACAACAAGAAGGAGACCAAGGCGGAGGTCAAGGATAGCAAGAAGGCGAGTAGGACCGAGCACAAGGACAAGAAGCAAGCAGAAGCTGCTGTCGATGGGGCAGATGAGGCGGCCGAGCCTGCCTACATCGAGTTCACGGACTTCACGAAGGTGAAGCTTGTCGTCGCCGAGGTCATCGCTTGCGAGAAGGTGCCGAAGGCCGATCGTCTGCTGAACTCCACGGTCAAGATCGGCAGTGAGACCAGAACCGTCGTCTCCGGTATCGCCGAGAGCTACACGCCCGAAGAGATGGTCGGTAAGTCGGTCATCTTGGTCGAGAACCTGGCACCGCGCAAGATCAGAGGCATCACCTCCCACGGTATGCTGCTCTGCGCGACTACCCCGGATGGCGGCTACCGCCTCCTCACAGCAGAGGGGGATGTGCCGTCCGGAGCGGAGGTAGGCTAAGCCGTGACAGATAAACTTCGTTGGATCGATACACACTGCCACTTGACCGATGAGGTCTTCCTAGAAGATATCGATGATGTCATCTTGCGTGCGAGAGATGCCGGCGTGAAGCGCATCATCGTAAGCTCTTGGGATCGCCCATCGATCAATGCGGTACTTATGCTGGCCCGTCGCTATCCCGAGGTCTATTGTACGATCGGGATTCATCCGTCGGACTGCGATCAGTTGACGGATGAGTGCGAGGCCTATATCCGCGGCATGGCGCGTCAGGCTGACGCGCTCAAGATCGTCGCGATCGGCGAGATCGGTATGGACTATCACTACGACGGGATCGATAAGGAGATGCAGAAGGACGCGTTTCGGCGCCAGCTTCGTATCGCCAAGGAGATGGATCTACCGGTCGTGGTTCATGAGCGAGACGCCCATGAAGATGCACTGAACCTGCTTCTGGAGCATCAAGCCGATGAGGGACTTCGCAGCGTCCCCGGCGTCTTCCACTGCTATAGCGGCAGTGCGGAGTTCGCCAAGCGCTTGCTGCCGATGGGCTGGTACTTCGGGTTTGATGGACCTCTGACCTTCAAGAACGGGAAGAAGCCCAGGGAGGCTGCTGCCGCGATACCGCTAGACAAGCTCTTGATCGAGACCGATGCGCCGTATCTGACGCCTCACCCGCACAGGGGCAAGCGTAACGAGCCTGCCTACGTCGATTTGGTCGGAATAGAGATGGCTGAACTCTTCGGTATGGAGATTGGCGAGATGGCAGAACAGCTCTGGCACAATAGTGTCACGCTCTATCCGCTACTTCGCGATTCGTAAATAGGTAATTTCTAAACAATTGCATGATGGAGACACTCGGGCGATGACTTGCTTGGGTGTCTTTTTGCGTTTGTAAACTTGACGAATTGATCCAATAAGCCTTATTATTAAATAAGTAAAACAATAACAATTAGTAGGGAGGCTTGGATCATGCCATTGTTGGATCTACAGAACTTACCGGATGCAAGATTGCACGATCTCGAGCGTCAACTGGAACTCTATGAGCAACTGACCAGAGACGAGGGGATACACGGTTTGCTGCAGCACGCAGCGACTGTGTTCAAGAGCCCCGTGATTCTCTTGGACCCGGACCTGCGCCTGATTACCAGAGCTTCGGTCGATCCGAATCATCCGTCGATCTGTAACAGCCTCGCGACGACCGGCGCTTGCCGCAGTAACTGCAGAGCTTGCTTCACAGACAAGGAGATGCGTCGGACGATCGATTCGTCTACGTCTGCCGTCTATCTGGATGCCTGTCAGTTCTCGTCAATTCCCAGGATTCTGTCGAAGGTCACATACGGGGATCGCTTGCTTGCTTATCTTCTGATCTTCGTATGCCAAGACAAGGTGCATGTCGAAGCGGAGCTTGAGCTTGCGAATACGCTGGCCAAGGTCGTTAGCATCGTCATGCGTCAGAGGCCCGTCGTCACCTTGTTTGAAGAGGGGGAAGTCGGTGCCTTCCTCGCCGCGATACTCTCGGGGCAGCAGCTGAGTGAAGCCCTGATCGAAGAGCGTCAGAGCCAGCTCTGCGAGGGCGAAGCGCAAGTCTTCTCGCTGCTCTATCTGCCGAGTCAGCAACGTCATAACGAATTCTTCAGTATCGATTATTTCGCCAAACAATTAGAAGAGAGAGTCCATAAACCGCATTACCTCTTCAAGGACGGTACCTACCTCCTGATCTTCCAAGCAGACGATCACATGGAACTTCGCGGGCTTGCAGAAGCCGTAGCGGAGATACTAGGGACGGCAAACCTGCAGGCGACGCTCGGTGAGCGCTTCTACAGTCTGGTTGATTTGCCGCATCAACTGGAGGTCTGCGAGCTGGTACACGACTACGCGCAGACGAGGGATCAAGGGAGCCATCTGCATCGACTGGGCAACCACTTCATGGGGATGGTGATGAGCGGGAAGCTGTCGGCAAGCGACACGCGCCTGATTCACCCGGACATCAAGCTCTTACACAGCTACGATGAGGAGAATAACGCGTCGCTGCTCGCTACTTGGATCGCTTACCTCAAGGCGCATAAGCACTTGTTGAATGCGGCGGAGAGCCTCGGCGTCCACAAGAACACGCTGGTCTATCGCCTGAAGCGTATCTCCGAGATGACGGTCAGTCTCAACGACGATAGCGAGGATATCTCCTACCAATTACTGTCGAACGAGAAGATCAAGATGACCTCTTAGTTTCGTGAATCGATGAATTTGACTTCATTTAGCAAAATGCGCTTTGCATTGTAAACACATACGTGCTACAATTGATTAGTTGCGCCTTCTTCGAAGGCATTGTTCTGACCGATTCCATGGATCTCTTCACATCACCTTCCAGGGTGGCAGCGGGTTTAGGCCCGGTCTGCGTTAGAAGCTTGCGTATGCGAGTGTGAGGCCCTAGTTTAATCGGCCCCATGTGAGAAAGAGAATACATGAACGAAATCAAATTTAACGATCTCCCCTTATCGGAGGAGCTGCTTCGCGCTGTAAACGAAATGGGCTTCGAGGAGCCTACGGCTATTCAGGCCGGCGCGATCCCCCACTTAATCGAAGGCCGCGATCTGCTCGGACAGGCTCAGACCGGAACGGGTAAGACATGTGCCTTTGGCATCCCCTTGATCGAGAATACCGATACCGAAGACGGTTCGATCCAGCACCTCATCCTCTCGCCGACGCGTGAGCTTGCGATGCAAATTGCCGACGAACTAAACGAGCTCGCACGCTTCAAACCGGGTATTCGCATCTTGTCCATTTATGGCGGTCAGCCGATGGATCGTCAGTTAACCGCACTGCGCAAGCGCCCTCAGATCATCGTCGGTACACCGGGTCGCGTCATGGATCACATGCGTCGCAGAACGCTGAAGCTAGACGGTCTACAGACCCTGGTTCTGGACGAAGCAGACGAGATGCTCAACATGGGCTTCCGTGAGGATATCGATACGATCTTGACCGATACACCGGACGATATCCAGCGTGTCTTGTTCTCCGCGACGATGCCAAGGAGCATCCTGGAGCTGACCGAGACCTATCTGGACGATCCGATCCACGTCAACATCAAGCGTCAAGAGGCATCTGTCACCAGCATCGATCAGACCTACATCGAGCTTCGTGAGTCGAGCAAGACAGAGGTGCTCTGCCGCCTAATCGAAGCCAAGAACATCAACTTGGCCCTGATCTTCTGTAATACGAAGAACCGAGTCGATGAACTGACCGCCAAGCTGCAGACGCGCGGTTATGCCGCGGAGGGTCTCCACGGCGACATGAATCAGCGTCAGCGTACGACGGTCATGAACGCGTTCAAGCAGGGGCGTACCGAGTTCCTCGTCGCGACGGATGTCGCCGCACGCGGTATCGACGTCGACAACATCGAGATGGTCATCAACTACGATCTGCCGGGCGATGTAGAGTACTATGTCCACCGTATCGGTCGTACGGGTCGTGCCGGCCGCTCGGGTCAATCCGTGAGCTTCGTGGTCGGTCGCGAGATTATGGACCTGCGTCGTATCTCCAAGCAGACCAAGGCGGAAATCAGACAAGAGGAGATCCCCTCGATTCACTCGATCAAGGAGAATCGCGTGTCTGTCGTCATCTTGGAGGCCGTGAATCGTTTGAAGGAGCTAGACGAGATCGACAGTACGCATACCCATGCACTAGTGGCTGCACTAGAAGAGCTAAACTTGACGGCCAAGGGCGAAGAGGCCTATACCATGACGGATCTCGCCGCATCGTTCCTACTCTCGGAGCTTGGCGAACGCTCCAACTTCAGCGAAGAGATTGAGCCCGTCGTACCCTATGACGAGTATCTGAAGCGCAGAAACAAGGGCTCGAATCGCTCACGTTTCAGCACCGATACGGATCGCCGCTCGGGTGGCAACAGACGTAAGACGAATCGTCACGAGGCATACCGCGGTAACGAGCGTCGTCATCGTTCGAACGATGGCCCGCGCAAGGCGAGCTATGCAGGCGACCACCAGGAGGCGGGATCCGCATCCGAGATGGATCGTATCTTCCGCCCGGAACGAAGCTTCGAGCAGGGTGAGAAGCGTGCGAAGTACGGCGAGGGCAAGAAGCACGGCGAAGGCTACAAGAAGAGCTATAAGAAGCACGGCGGCAAGAAGGATGAATTCAAGAAGTACGAGAAGTACGACAAGAAGAAGTCTTCTGCCAAGAAGCATGACTATGCCATGGTCGGCGGCAAGCCGCCCAAGAAGTCGAAGTAGAGCCTTCGACCTGAATCTGACTGGAGAGCCGTTACTTGCGTAGCGGCTTTTTTGTAAACATAAGAGCTGGAATAAGTCGCACACATATGCAAATAATTATGTGAATCGGACAGTTTTGTGAATTTGAGGTCGATCTTCTAGAAATGCAGTTGACAAGTTACGAGATATTACGTATACTCTGTCTTGCGCTTGAAAAAGCGTGAGAGCACAGCCGGTTTGGCCGTAACTCATGGGAGCTTAGCTCAGCTGGGAGAGCACCTGCCTTACAAGCAGGGGGTCACAGGTTCGAGCCCTGTAGCTCCCACCACAAATACACGGCGCAGTAGTTCAGTTGGTTAGAATGCCAGCCTGTCACGCTGGAGGTCGAGGGT
>CAZLEA010000009.1:0-7934 GCA_964558445.1 uncultured Oscillospiraceae bacterium
CAGGAAACCAAGCTTCTCCCCCGCCTCTACCGCAGGTCTCGTCAAGATGATACGCTCATACTTCTCCAGTCGGAAGTCATGGACGGCGAGCGCTACGGCCAGATAGGTCTTACCCGTACCGGCAGGCCCGATCGCAAACGTCACCTCATTCTCCCGAATCGATTGGATATACTTCGTTTGACCATGCGTCTTCGAACGAATCGGCCGGCCCTTGGCCGTAACCGTCACCACATCTGGTGAGAAGGACAAGACTTCGGCAACACTGCCGCTGCCCGCTTGCTCGGACAAGTAATTCACCGTCTGCAGATTCACATCGTGGCCGGATCCGCTCAGATCGAGCAGCTTGTTGACGACAACGCTTGCAGAATCGATAGCAGCTTCCGAATTTCCGCGGATCGCGATGCCTTCGGCGACCACATCCACGGAGACGGACAGCTGCTTCTCCAAGCGCATGATATTCGAGTTTAGACTCCCCATCACCTCGCGCAAGGCATCTAGGTCGTGTACCGGAATCGTTTTCTCCATTCAATACCTATCTTCTCAATTGATCAAGACGGATCCTAGCCGTCTTCTAGTGCGTACAAGAGATCTCCTCTCGCTTATATAACGTCTATTATATCATCTAGCTGAGCGAATCGACTAAACTCTGGCTACCTGCGCCATATGGCAAGATTACCGACTTAATCCGCAGCCTCCATCAAGCCGAAGCGATACGCTGGGCTGGTCGGCGACAAGGCAGGCAGCTCGACGTTGTCGAAGTATTCGATCGCTACACCGATACCCTCCAGCCACAAACTGCTGATGTATGACGAGAGCATATTATACGTCGAGGCGATATCCTGCTGATCGGCAATAATACGAATCGTGTAGACGCCGTTCTGGCCGCTGATGATATTGCTGTTCACGACGATGTTGCTGCCGCTCGTTTGAATCTCGCTCATCGCGACGAGGCGCTGCCCGTTGATCGAGATCGCCTGCGCGTTTCCGGCTCGGATGTAGTTCACCATCGTCAGGAGATCTCTGGCCGCAACCCTCGCCTGATTGCTGTCCGTCATCGTGATAATCGCACCCGGTCCCTCGACCGGCACGAGACCTGCGAAGATCTGCAGGCTCTTGTTCTCCTGCAGCGCTTGGGCGACGACGCCTTGTTCGTCTGCCTGTTGGCTCTGCAGCTCATAGAGGTTCGCGCGAAGCAGCGCGTTGTCGCTGGCCAGATCTTCGTTTGCTCGCTGCAACTGCGTCAAGCGGTTCTGCAGCTCCTGGACGGATTGATAGTCGCCGAGGCCTGACCTGGACGCCTCTGCCTGATTCTTGAATTGCATGGCGATAATCACGCCAACCGCGATACAGACCACGGTCAAGATGAGCTTGCCAAGCATGTTCTTGGTCTTCATGATTCCAGAACCTCCTTCATCATATCGAGCGCCTTGTCGATGATCACCTGATCGTTGAAGGCGGGGATGATCATATCTTGTTGCTGTGAGATCTGTACGGTCTTACCCGTGTTTCTAAGGTTTAATATCTGCAAATCGTTTTGGATCGCGTTTAGCATCTGCTCCGTATCCCCCACGGCTGTGATAACAAACGGCGCGGACAACAACTGTCGATTCACCAGTATCGTCGGCCCGTTACAGATCAGCTTACTGGTCGCCGTCAGGCGTTCGCCGTTGACCGCCATCGCTACCGCACCGTTCGACTTGATCAAGTTCACCGCACTCATGACATCTTGTTCGTGGATGATATCCGCCGCAGTTGCCGTCGAGTAATCGATACCCTCGGGATCGCTCAGCAAGAGCGTGATACCCGCACCCGTGATCGAGGTCGAACCTGCCATCACGCGCCCGAGTCCGAGGCTTGCCTGTAGCGCCTCGACATCCGCCAGGACCAGCGGGTTATTCTGCAAGAAGTCATCGACTAGCGTGATCTTCTCGTTTGTCAGACGATCCTTCTCATCTTGGAGCGAAGCATAGCGCTTCTGTGCCTCATTCATCTCCTGTTGCAACGCGGCTATCTGGGCCGCAGGGCTGCTCGGGTCCGCATGTTCGCGGCGAATCCGAAGCAATTGACTAAGCAGAATCGAGAGGCAGAGCAAGATGGATACGATGCCGAGGATCCTCGTGGTATGCGTGCGAGCGTAGCGTTCGGCTCGCAAGATCTTGGCACGAATCATCGTCTTCATCGCCTAAGCCGCCCGATCAAGTCCTCCATCACAGGAGGTAATTCGGCATGCACGTGAATCTTCTCACCCGTAATCGGATGAGAGAAGATGAGGTCTGACGCGTGCAGCGCTTGACCGTCCATACCGTAGCGTTCGCGCTTACCGGCATAGACCGTGTCACCGACCAGTGGATGACCGATGTAATTCATATGGACACGAATCTGGTGGGTGCGGCCGGTCTCTAGTCGAAGCTCGACCCAAGTGGTCCCGCGAAGCTGTTCCACAAGCTCGAAGTGAGTGATGGCCTCACGCCCGTCCGCCCGAATCGCTTGGCGCTGACGATGGCGCTGATCCCGGCCGATAGGGGCGATTATCATACCGGACTGATCGCGCACATGTCCATGCACCACGGCCTGATAGACGCGCTCGATCTCATGGGCACGAAGCTGCTCGGAGACGATCCTATGTACCTGATTGTTCTTGACCACCATCAGCAGACCGGACGTATCCTTGTCGATGCGATGAACGATTCCGGGCCTCTCCATGCCGCCCTCGTCCGAGAGCTTGCTGCCGTAGCGATGGAGCAGCGCGGACACGAGCGTGCCCTCCCTGTTCCCCGCCCCCGGATGCACGACCATGCCCCTGGGCTTATTGACCACGAGCAGATACTCGTCCTCATAGCGGATATCAAGCGGTATATCCTCCGCCTCTGCCTCACCGACCGAAACTTCCTCCAGACGAACCGTCACCATCGTACCGGCGGGTAGCTTATCCGAGGCCTTGAGCACACGCCCCCGAAGGCTCACCTGCTGCTCTTGAAACCACTTCCCCACCTGCGAGCGTGAATACTCCGGGTGGGATGCGGCCAAGATCTTATCCAGGCGCACGGCCGGATCCGTAATCTCTAGTTGCAATTCCTTATACTGCTTCATCTCTTACGCACCGCCCTTCTTGGATCGGAATACGAAGAGGTCGGGCTTGAACTGCTCCTCATGCGGGATGAAGAACATCCCGATAGCAAAGGCAATCGTGCCGATCACAAGCACGCTATCCGCCACGTTAAACGTCGGGAAGACATAAGAACCGAAGGTGAAGGACAAGAAGTCCACCACATAGCCCAGGAGCCAGCGATCGATGCCGTTACCGATCGTGCCGGCCAGCATCAGGGCGAGCGATCCTGCAAGCCAGCGGTGCTTCGTCTTCGTGAGGACATAGGCGAACAAGAAGGCTGCAAGCAGCGACAAGATCTTGAGCACCCAGATCCCCCACGAGGCATCTGCGAGAAACGACCAGGCAGCGCCCGTATTCTTGTGATACACGAGGTTGAAGAAGCCGGGTAATATCGCTACGACATCGCCCGACCCGATCTTATCGACCACGAGATACTTACTCAGCTGGTCTACGATAATTAACAGAATAACCATTACCCAAATCATACTTATACTATCCTAATTTCTATTCACTTACTTGTATGCGCCGAATTGCGGTCGCAAGACCGTCGGCGGCTAAATCTATCAGAACGGCGTTCAACATGCAAGGACCTTGGGCTACTTCGTAGCGTGCAGGCAATTGATCGACGAAGCGCCGAAGCGAGGATCGCTTGCTCATCCCTATGATACCGTCCATCGGCCCCGTCATGCCCACATCCGTGATACAGGCAGTTCCAAGCTCTGTTATACGCTCGTCTGCGGTCTGCACGTGGGTGTGCGTCCCGAGTACGGCCGAAGCCATGCCGTCCAGATAACTGGCCATCGCAAGCTTCTCGGCGGTCGCCTCCGCATGCATATCGACGATGAACTTCGCATCCGGGTGCATGTCCCTAATCTCTTCCATCAAGTCCTTGATCACGAGAAACGGCGACATCGGCGCATTCAGCGCGTACTGCCCCAGCAAGTTGATCACCGCTATCGTCATCCCCTTGCACTCCACGATCGCATAGCCTCTGCCGGGCCAATTCGGATGTCCGTTGGCGGGGCGGCAGACCGTCTGATCCGCTTCCAAGAGCGCTACCACCTCTTGTTTCGACCACGTGTGGTTGCCGAGCGTCATCGCTTGGACGCCTGCTTCGTGCAGCCCCTTGGCCAGACTGGGCGTCAGACCGAGTCCGCCCGCGGCATTCTCGGCGTTGGCGATCACCAGGTCGATGCCAAGGTCGATTCTCATCTCGGGAAGTACGGATTTGATGTACTTCACCCCGCCGGAACCGACGACATCGCCTATGAATAGTATTCTTAACACGGTTTATACTCCTCAACAATCCGGCTAACGTTAGCTAATTTTAGCACACAAAAAGATATAGAAAAACTGCCCTCACAGCACTTAGGCTGCAAAGGCAGTATCTTCCTTGTTGTTCACATACTTCGTTAAGCTTACTTCGCGATGTCACTGACACGTGTCTCACGGATCACGTTGATCTTGATCTGACCGGGGTAGCTGAGTTCCTCTTCGATCTGTCTGCAGATCTCACGAGCAATTACAGCCATCTCGGCATCACTGACCTTATCGGGAACCACCATGACACGAACTTCACGTCCGGCTTGAATGGCATAAGACTTCTCCACACCATCCATCGAGTTGGCAATCTCTTCGAGGCGTTGGATTCGCTTGATGTAAGTCTCCATGTTCTCGCGACGGGCACCCGGTCTTGCGGCCGATAACGCATCGGCTGCGGCAACCAAGACGGAAATCAAGGACGTAGCCTCGGTATCTCCGTGGTGTGACGTAATCGCGTTGATGACTTCCGGGCCTTCCTTGTACTTGCGTGCTAGGTTGGCGCCAAGCTCCACGTGCGTGCCGTCTTGTTCGAAGTCGGTAGCCTTACCGATATCGTGCAAGAGACCTGCGCGTCTGGCAATCGTCGGATCCAGTCCGAGTTCCGTCGCCATCATGCCGGTCAGAGCCGACACTTCAATCGAGTGCTGCAGCGCATTCTGACCGTAGCTGGTACGAAACTTCAGGCGACCGAGCATCTTGATGATCTCAGGATGCAATCCGATTACGCCGGTGTCAAAGCTTGCCTTCTCACCTTCTGCCTTGATGCGGGCATCGAGTTCGCGCGAAGACTTCTGATGCATCTCTTCGATGCGCGCAGGATGGATACGTCCGTCCTGAATCAGCTTCTCCAAGGTTAGGCGTGCCGTCTCGCGTCGAATCGGATCGAAGCAAGAGAGCACGACGGCTTCCGGTGTATCGTCAATGATGACGTCCACGCCGGTAATCGTCTCCAGAGCCCGGATATTACGGCCTTCGCGACCGATAATACGTCCCTTCATCTCATCGTTTGGTAAGTTGACGACGGACACGGTTGTCTCGGCCACATACTCGCCTGCATAGCGCTGTAT
Source organism: uncultured Oscillospiraceae bacterium (assembly GCA_964558445.1). Taxonomy (GTDB): domain Bacteria; phylum Bacillota; class Clostridia; order Saccharofermentanales; family Fastidiosipilaceae; genus CAYXVJ01. The sequence goes on from CAZLEA010000009.1 coordinate 5,500, forward strand.
GGCCGTGACGATGATATCCTTCGCCTTCTGCTCTGCCGTTTCCTTCGCGTCCTCTTCCATCTGACGGAGCATCAAGCCCATGTCATGACGGTATTCCTTCCTGGCATGCTCGAGAACCATGTGTTTGGCTTCCTCGCTTGTCATGCCGGAGACGCGCTCGAGGGCGACTTGTTGTTCGGCTACCAGTTGCTCGGCACGACTGACTGCTTCCTCTGCTTCGACTAGGCGCGCATCCAACTTCTGCTGTGTACGCTCCTGCTGCTCGAGTTTGCGGTCGATCATCCCTTCCTTCTGTTCCAGTCTGTTACGCTCGCGGCTGAGCTCACTGCGCTTCTCGCGGGCATCCTTGTCCAATTCAAGTTTGGAATTGCGAATCTCGTCCTTCGCTTGCAACAAGAGCTCGCGCTTACGCTGCTCGCCTTGTCGCTGGGCTTCGGTCAGTAGATCCTTCGCTTCCTGTTCTTGCTTGGTTGTGCGTTCGGCCAAGTCCTGAACGGATTTGGCATATCCCTTACGATAGTACAGTACGATCAAGCCTGCACCGACGGCTAAGCCGACGATTAAGCTGATGATAATTTCTGGCCAAGGTATGGCAATCACCTCCAATAATATTCTGTTGTCAAGTTGCAAGTTTCAAATTATTTCTTCTATATGTCAGTTAAAAGTAGAAGTTATAGTGTTATAAACCTTGCGGTCTCATGACTATGCTAACAAGTATAACACATTCTACAAGCGCGGGTGTGAGGATTTCTCTTATATTCTGGCAGAAGACCGAGCGAATGCTCACCCGGAATTCGACATCTGCTACAATGGTATACATGGAAATTAGCTATACAACAATTGAAGCCGATCACATGGCGAAGGCAGTCGAGATCCTGCGCAATCGCCTTGGTTTCTCCGGCCAACTCTGTAAGAGGGTCCGTCTCTACGGCAGCCTGCTCTGTGACGGCATCCCCCATCGCATGATCGATCCCGTCCCCGCCGGCAGCAGCCTCCTTATCTCCTATTTGGCAGAAGACGAACTGGATCCGAAGACCGTACTCACAGACACCAACGATATACATATCGTCTATCAAGATGAGTGGCTGCTTGTCGCGGACAAGCCGGCTTATCTTCTGACCCATCCGAGCTTCCTCGGCGAGACCCGTGCACTGACCACACTACTGACCGATAAGACGCTGCACCCCGTCAGTCGCCTCGATCGCAACACCTCCGGACTGATTGTGTTGGCGAAGAATGCCTTTGGTCATGACCAACTGGTCAAGGAACAGATGCACAAGCTCTACATCGGCTTCGTCCACGGCTGTATGCCGGAATCGCAAGGGGTAATCGACGCACCGATCGCTCGCAGCCCCGGCTCTATCATCACAAGAGAAGTCCACCCGAGCGGTCAAGCCTCTCGGACCTACTATCGTGTGCTCGCCGAACTTCGCTACGAAGACGGTAGCCTCTACCAAGTCGTCTCGTTTCGGCTCGAGACCGGCCGCACCCACCAGATTCGCGTCCACGCCAAGTATCTCGGACATCCGCTGATCGGCGACAGCCTCTATCTGGAAGACGAACTAGACGCCTCAGACCTCGCGCTCGGCCGCCAAGCCCTCCATGCCGCGACACTCGGCTTCGTTCATCCGCTAACGAAGAACGCAGTCTCGCTCCATGCGAAACTGCGTCCGGATCTACAATTATTCTTGACGAGAAGCACCCTCTTGTCGGGTAGTCTAGACGGCATCTAAGCGCTCTCTTAGCGCATCCGCCCGTTCGGTCAGAGCTGTAGCCAGTTTGATCGAAGTCTCGGGATCCGTCGCACCGGACAAGAGCTTGGCGACCGCTACCAGATGCGACTTGGCATCCAGCTTCGTGATCTGTGTCACCGTGCTGTTGTCGCTGACATCCTTCTGTAAGAAGAAGTGAGCATCCGCCATCGCCGCCACCTGTGCCGTATGCGTGACGCACATCACCTGGCTCGTGCGGGCAAGCTCCATGAGCTTCTGTCCGACGAGGTCCGCCGTCTCGCCGCTGACCCCACTGTCCACCTCATCGAAGATCAACAGTTGAAGCGGCGCGGCCTTGGACAAGATCAGCTTGATCGCAAGCATAATACGTGACGCCTCACCGCCCGACGCAATCCTAGCGAGCGGCTTCAGATCCTCACCGAGGTTGGCCGAGAACAAGAATTCCACCTGATCCATACCGCTGCTGCGTGCCTGCGATACATCCAAACCGGTGAAGCTTGCATCGAAGCGAGCATGCTTCATACCAAGCGCCATGAGCTCATGCCCGATAGCCTGCGATAAGCGCTTGGCAACCTCGCGACGCGTCTCCCCGAGCGCTCTCCCTGCACGCTCGAGCGCTTCCAGCGCCGAATCGTGCTCCTGTGAGAGTCTTGTCATCTCCTCTTCTGCCGCCTGGAGGCGCGAGACCTCCTCTTCGATCTC
>CAZLEA010000009.1:8034-16424 GCA_964558445.1 uncultured Oscillospiraceae bacterium
AGCTGCATACGCTTCTTCTGCAGAAGCAAGTCCTCGTTCGAACGCGGCTTGAGGCTCTGAATCTCATCTAACTGATAGGTCAACAAGTCAAGTTGACGCGCCCGCTCCTGCTCACTGCCACCATATGCCCTCATTTGTTCCTGAAGACGCTTGACATGTCGATAAGCTGCGCTGTATGCCGCCTGCAGCGGTGCGAGCTCGTCTGCACCATAGCGATCCAGTATCCCCAGATGCGTGGACGCCTGGAAGATCTGCTGGGACTCATGTTGGCCGTGGATATCAAGCAAACAAGACCCGACCTCTCGGAGGCGGGCCTGCGGGACGATGCGTCCGTTGATACGGCAGATACTCCTGCCGCTGCGATTGATCTCGCGCGATAAGATGATAACCGGGTCCTCGCCGCAAATCTCCTCATCCGAGAAGAGTGCCGAGCGAAGTTCGGGGTCGAAGGCCTCGGGCAGGAAGTCGAAGACGGCCTCCACCCTCGCCTGATCGTGCCCCGTACGGATGACCTCCCTGGAGACACGACTGCCGCTGACGGCACCGAGTGCATCCAGCAGCAGAGACTTACCCGCACCGGTCTCACCGGTCAGGATATTGAAGGCAGAAGCCGGCTTGAATACGATATGATCGAGTAAGGCAAAATGCGATAATTCAAGATACTGCAGCATGACAAACCATCCCGTCTAGTGTGGCTTAGTCCGTATCGATCAGGGGAATCAGTTGTTCTTCCAAGCGAAGCGCCATCTCATGTCCGCCGGTCGCCACGAAGATCGTGTCATCGCCGGCGAGCGTGCCGACAATCTCCGGTATCTTCATCGCATCCACCGCAGCCGCGGCCGCTTGTGCCATACCCGGCAGCGTGCGAATCACCACGATCGAGTCCGCCACGCGAAGGTAGGTTGCCGCATGTGTGAAGACCTTAATCAGGCGGTCGTTTAGCATGTCCTTATCTCGCGACATAGAAACATACTTCTGCCTGCCGTCAGCCAGAGTGACCTTCACAATATTGAGCTCCTTGATATCGCGCGATATCGTCGCCTGCGTCACATCGATGTTCTCGGAACGAAGGACGTCAACCAATTCTTCTTGGGTCGATACGACCCGTTGCAAAATGATGTCCAAGATACGGTCCTGTCTACCGTTTTTACCCATAATACTTGCCCCTCTGGCACATAGGCTGTGCCTTGTAATCCAATCTCTTGTCTATTATATGCTCTTCGGATAAGCCCTACCCCGAAGCTTACCGGGAAGTTCCTGATAGAAATTATGGTCTTGGAGGCGAATCAAACGCAGCTTACGCTCGGCTTGTTTGATCTCCACCTCGTCGGTATCGGCAAACGGTATCTCTTCTCTCCCATCCGCAGATAGCATAGCCATATACGGATATTGTCTCAGGTTCAGCTTCACAACGCCCGTCGGCGGTACGATGTATGTCCGGTTGTGCAGCGAGTGCGGACAAACCGGTGTAATCTGCATCAGGTTCATCGACGGATGGACGATCGGCCCCCCGGCCGCCATCGCATATCCTGTCGAACCGGTCGGCGTACTGACCATCAGGCCGTCTGCCGAGATCAATTCGATGTAACGCCCGTCGAGGCTCAGCTCGATCGGCACGATCCGGCTGTTACCTCCCCTGGATAACAGTACTTCGTTTAGCGCGAAACCGTGGAAGGTCTCTTCGCCGAAACGATTCACGGACCGAACATCTAACATCATGCGCTCTTCGATCTGATAATCACCCTTGATGATGCGATCGAGCGCGGGACGAATCTCGTCTCGTTGTACCTCGGCCATGAAGCCCAGACTCCCGAGATTCATACCGAGTATCGGGATACCGGGTTCCGGGCTCCCGTGCACAGCATTCAAGAAGGTGCCGTCACCACCCATACTGATGATGACATCACAGCAAGCAAAGGACGACGCCATCGTCGCCTCATCCGCCCGTTCGCCTGTCGCGGTCACGGTATAAACCGGTTCACCGCCAAGCTTCGTAATCGCTTCCGCCACTTGATATAGAATCTGATAACCAGGATCCTTATAGACGTTGGACACTAAACCGATTCTCAAACGAACATCCTCCAGTTTCAGTCACGTACGACCATCATTAATATTATATAGCATAATACAACACAGCAAAGCTAATTTCCCACCTAAACCTCGGAAACTCCGCTATTCTACGCGATTGTACGCTATTGTACGCTATTATGGACGCGAATTGCATGTTTCTGGATCGAATGGACGATATCCGGAGCTGACAAGCCCTCGATCTCGCGCGCTCTAGCCTGTGGCGCCTGCAAGACCGGGTGATCGCCCACATAGTGAGCAGACAATTCTATCTCGAGCCCAAGCTCTGCAATCCGAAGCGCCAGCTGCTGGGCAAGCCCGCCGCTAACCGAAACTTCCTCAATCGTAATCAGTTGACCGGAGTCCATCGCCTCGGCCAATATCCGCTCGCTATCCAGCGGCTTGATCGCCCGCACGTCGATTACTGTCGCTAGTATCCCGTCTTCTTGCAGCAGGTCTGCCGCCTCGAGCGCCACCGCTGTCATGGATCCGAGGGCTGCGATCACGAGCTCACCGCCTGTTCTGACAACTCTCGCCTTGGGTAGCGGCAGAAGCTCTCTGGCACCGTGGCACAAACTGGTATCGACCGTCGCGGCACCACGCGGATAGCGAATCACAACAGGACCGCTGCAGTCCTGCAGCGCATAGCGCAGCATCTCATACAAACTACAATAATCGCTTGGCATCAAGACCGTAAGCCCCGGCATCGCTGTCAGGAACGACAGGTCATAGAGCCCTTGATGCGTCTCGCCGTCATCGCCCACAATCCCCGCCCGATCGATGCAGAAGACGACCGGCAATTGCTGCAAGACCACGTCGTGCATCACCTGATCGAGCGCGCGCTGCAAGAAACTGGCATACATCGCCACAACGGGCTTCATCCCCGTCGTCGCAAGCCCTGCCGCAAGCGTCACCGCATGCTGCTCCGCGATCCCGACATCATAGAAGCGATCCGGATAGCGCTCGCTAAACGAACTGAGTCCCGTCCCCGCGGCCATCGCCGCCGTGATCGCCACGATCGATGAATCGCGACTCGCAAGCTCCATCAGACTCTCGGTAAACGCGGCCGTAAACGATTGACAATTAGCCGGGAACACAGCTGTCCCGGACTTCGCTCGCTGGATCACACCGAGGTCGATCTCGAACGGCGCGACGCCGTGATACAAACTCGGCAGATTCTCCGCTGGCTTGTAGCCTCTGCCCTTCTGCGTCAAGACGTGGAGAATCACGGGACCCTCGATCTGCGAAATCACCTTCAGATAGCGCTGCAGCTCCTCTAGATTATGACCGTCGATCGGACCGTAGTACTCATAACCCAGCGTCTCGAAGAAGCTCTGTTTCTTCGAGGTCGCGCGACGAATCTGTGTCTTGGCCCAGCGCATCAGTCTGGTCAGTGGTTCACCGATTAGCGGCACATAGGCCAGCATGCGCTCCACACCGGACTTCGCCCGAAGATAGCGCCGATCGACACGCACATGACCCAAGTGCCTCGCCAGCGACCCGACATTCGAATCGATACTCATCTGATTGTCGTTGATAATCACAATCAGGTTATCCGTCGGTTCCGTGTTATTCAGTGCCTCATATGCGAGACCAGCTGTCAGCGCACCGTCGCCGATGACCGCGATCGCCTGTCCCGGCTTCCCCTGGGCCTTCAATCCTCTCGCTATACCGAGGGCGGCAGAAATCGACGTACTCGAGTGCCCGGTATCGAACGCATCGGCCGGACTCTCCTCTCGCTTCGGGAAGCCGGACAAGCCGCCCTCTTGGCGAAGCGTACGAAACGCCTTGGCTCGCCCCGTCAAGAGCTTCCAGCTATAACTCTGGTGACCGACGTCCCAGACCACACGGTCCGTCACGCTATCGAATTGACGTAGGAGCGCAAGCGTCAATTCCACCGTACCGAGATTCGATGCAAGATGACCGCCGTTTGTCGACACCGTCTCGATGATGCGCGTGCGAAGCTCTCCTGCGAGCGCTTCCAGTTCAGCGCCTGTCAATTGCTTGATCTCGCTTGCATCGTTTAACTTATCGATTAGATCAGTCATCTCTTCTCCTCTCCGGCAATCTACTATACATATCAGGAATCGCGGCTGCTAAGCCACTTCCCGAGCCATAATAAGAATTGGGTGTCGAGTCCCTGCCTTTGCAACAAGTCACAAATAGCATCGGCTCGTTTGTGTTCTGCTACCAAGCGTTCTCGCGCAGTATCCAGACCGAGCATCGTCACGAACGTCGACTTCGTATCTCTAAGATCCTTACCTACCGTCTTGCCCATACTCTCGGCATCGGAGGTGAAGTCCAGGATATCGTCCTTGATCTGAAACGCAAGTCCCAGCGTCTCGCCATACGAATCGAGGAGGTCCAAGACCTCGGGGTGTGCGCCTCGAAGCAGGCCACCGGCGCACATCGCTGCTCGGAGCAGACCGCCTGTCTTCAAGCGCTGCAATTCCTCCAAACGCCGGAGCGTGATCGACTGCCCCTCGCTCGCAAGATCGATAATCTGGCCGCCGATCATACCGCGGGCACCGGCATACAGAGCGATCTTCGCTCCTGCCAGGGCCACGGCCTCTCCACCGGACACCACCGCTTCGAGCAGCAGCTCATAAGCTCGATTCAAGAGCGCATCACCGGCTAGTATCGCGGTCGCTTCACCGAAGCGTATGTGATTGGTCGGTTTACCGCGGCGAAGCATATCGTTATCCATGCTCGGCAGATCGTCGTGGATCAGCGAGTAGGTATGAATCATCTCGAGCGCCGAAGCCAGCATGGAAGCTTCCTCGGACAGCCTACTATCCGCACCGAACGCATCGACCGTCGCCAACAACAGCATCGGTCGAATACGCTTCCCACCGGCTAGTAGCGAATAACGCATCGCCTCCGTAAGCTTCGGTTCGACAGTAGCCGTCGGGTCCAAGAAGCGCTCCAGATCAGCTTCGATGCGAGAGCGATAGAGGTCAAACGCGGCACTTGGTCCACTCATGCCTCGGGCTCCGGGAAGACTTCTTCGACTAATTCGCCGTTCTCCGCACTCACCAATTGCTTGATGCTCTGCTGAACCTCATCTAGTTTCTTGCGACACAAGCGAGCCAGTTCCGTGCCCTCACGAAATGCATCGAGCGAAGCATCCAGGCTAAGCTCGCTGTTCTCGAGCTGGCGCACTACTTGCTCCAATTTATCGATTGCTTCCTCGAAGCTAAGCTCTGCTGGCTCCGAACCCGTCGCCTTATTCATCTCCGTCATAGGATACTCCTTCTCTCTTCACGGCTTCCACCGTTTCCACGCGCACGGCCAAACGACCGTCTTGTAAGTGGAGATCTAGTACTTCGTCTTCCTTGGTCTGAGAAACAGACTGGACCGCTTGGCCACTATCGTCTAGAACCAGCGCATAACCTCGCCCCAGCACCTTCAGCGGACTGAGTGCATCAAGCTTCGACGCGGCACGGCTCAAACGATTCTCTAGCGTCGCCAAGAGGCTCGCCGATGTTCTGGCAAGTTTCGATTCCAACAGATCCAGATACTGCGTGCGCGATTCAACGATGTATAGAGGATTCGTGAGGCTTCGACTCTCGGCCAGACGCACCAGACGCTCTCGGCGCATACGCACAAGTTCTTGTGGATCACGAAGCTGCCTGTTCTCTGTAAGCGAGGTCAAACGAAGCTCTGCCATATCAAGCTTGCGCTTCAACAACGCAGCCAGTCGCTGCTCTTCCGTCTCGATCAGGCGCACAAGTCCGTCATACTCCGGCATCACGACCTCTGCCGCAGCAGATGGTGTGGGCGCCCTATAGTCCGCGACGAAGTCACAGATCGTGAAGTCCGTTTCATGCCCCACGGCAGAGACAATCGGAATCCGACTGCCCGCCACGGCACGAGCCACGGCCTCCTCGTTGAACGGCCAGAGGTCCTCTAGCGAACCGCCGCCGCGCCCGATGATGATCACATCAATATCCTCTCGCCGATTCATCAGCTCCAGCGCACGCACGAGACTCGGCGCCGCCTGATCTCCCTGTACTGCGGCAGGAATCAACAAGAGTTCGAAATGCGGATTTCTCCGACGAAGCACATGGATAATATCTCTTATCACGGCACCGCTCGGGCTCGTAATCACACCGATCTTCTTCGGCATGTACGGCAGCGGCCGCTTCAGTTCCTCACCGAAGAGCCCCTCGCCGGCAAGCTTCTCCTTCAGCGCTTCATACTGCTGATAGAGCTGGCCCATCCCCTCCAGGTACATCGATGTGACCTGCAGCTGGAAGTTACCCGTCTTCGTATAGTAGTCGGCACTCGCCACCACCACGACGGATTGACCGTTCTTCGGTTCGAAGTCCATACGATTGGCAAAAGACCCGAACATCACACAGCTCACCTGTGCGCCCGAGTCCTTCAAGGAGAAATAACAATGACCGGAGCTATAACGCTTGAAGTTGGATAACTCGCCGATCACGTGGACGTTCTTCAGAGGTTCCAGGCTCCGAACAACGCGGTTGACATAAGTGTTCAACCGACTTACCGTGACCAGATCAAGCTCTGCCATCTCAGGCCTCCTCTCCCTCGCCCTTGAAGATCTCATCCATCAAAATATCGCCGTCCGGCTTCTCGAGGCGCCCCAATACCGCATTGATATAGGCGCGAGAAGACGGCGCCGCATACGCTCTGGCGAGTAGCACTGCTTCGTTGATACTCACCGACAGCGGCACATCCGGCATGAAGAGAATCTCCGCCGTCGCCAGGCGAAGAATCGCCAGATCCACCTTCGGCAGACGCTCGACGGTCCAATCCTTCAGATGTGCCTCGAACGCTTGATCCAAACGCTCACTATAGAAGCGATAGCAACCCGCTATCTTCTGTATATACGCCAGATCCTCGTCATCGTATGCGATCATACGCTCCGAGCCATGGTAATCGCCCATGTTAGACATGAACTCCCCGACTTGCTGATCTTGATCCTCTGTTTGTACACTCAATTGATACAAGAGCTGAAACGCTCGCTCTCGTGCATCTCTACGACTCATTTATGCCTCCGTCGGCTCTACCCCGCCAGGGTATCAACCGTTTAATAATCAAGGTTCTATCTGTATCGTCCCGGCGGGAAGATACGGTCGAGCAATTGATGGAATTGCTCCTTGTTTCCAATAAATTTGGCAGCCAAGATATAGCCGCCCACGGTCATGATCAAGATAAACAAGGTCTTGATCAGGCCGAATATCACAAGCAAAAGAGCCAGCACGAAGCCCACACCCGCACCTACAAGCGCTGCGTCTCTGCCCTTTAGCATCTGTACGATCGGCCCAAATAACTGCTTCATGATTAGCGCTCCACCTTCGTACCGAGTAATTCGACGCGACTGACCTTCACCTGAACCTCACCCACGGCGATACCGGTATAACGCTCGATATCCTTCTTGACGCGCTCTTGGATCTTCGCCATCTGTGTGGGAATCTCAACATCCGAATAGAGAATCGCGACCAGCGTGATGACAAGCTTGTCATCCTTGGTCTGTGAAATACGCGCCTTGGCAGATTTCACGCCAGCTTGCGCCGCCATCGAACTGTTCAGCGCGATGTTCTCGAGCGCCTCGATGCCGATATCGATCTGTCCGATCTCGGTCTCCACGATACGAGACTTCGCGATGCGCCCGCTCATCAGCGCATAGATGATGTTGATGACCGATAAGATAACCAGCAACACCAAGCCTGTCGCAACCACGAGGCGCGCAATCGGATTCAAGGAGATACGCTGCAACAAGACAACGAAGTCGGCACCCCAACTGGGGTTCACAACTTGAAAGAAAAGCAGGAGCGAGCCAATGGCAACCAGTCCCGAAAATATGATGAGAAAAAATCGTACCAGCCTGCGCATTATTGCTCCTCCTGCAATATAATATCCTTGACATAGACATCGACGGCATCCACCACGAGTCCCGTGTATTTTTCAACGTCCGACTTCACATTCTCCTGGATGTCCCAGGCGATCTCCGGGATGATCTGACCGAAGTAGATCACCGGATAAACGGTTATGGTTATGATGTTGTCCGAGCCCTCTTCGAAGAAGACCTGCACACCCAAACCCTCATGCTCTAAGCCAAAAGCCGCCTTAATCGCAGCGGCACCGCCCGCATCGAGGCGGGCGACACCCGGTGTTTGGAGTGTCGCCTCCGCGGCATATTGAGCGATAAAGCCCTGCGACATGGACCGCTGACCACGCGCCGCAGTTTGATTCTGATCTGGCATATACCCTCATAATCTCTGTCCGGAAGTTTCCTCCCTGTCGACTAAGAACACTTCCAAAGATGACTTGCTCCGCAATGTTACTCATAGTTC
>CAZLEA010000009.1:16524-46301 GCA_964558445.1 uncultured Oscillospiraceae bacterium
TTTAGGCTCTCTCCATATACTCACCCGACCGCGTATCAATCTTCACCATCTCACCTTCGTTCACAAACAGCGGCACCTTAATAGTTGCACCTGTCTCAACGGTCGCAAGCTTGGTTGCGTTCTGAGCGGTATCGCCCTTCACGCCGGGTTCGGTCTGTGTAATCAAGAGCTCGACGAAGATCGGCAGTTCAACACTGAAGACCTCGCCCTTATGTGTGACAACCTTACAGATCGTCCCTTCCTTCAGGAACTCAACCGCATCTCCGATGACAGACGCCATAAAGGGCAGCTGATCGTAGGTCTCAACATCCATGAAGTAGTAGAGATCGCCATCCAGATACAAGAACTGCATGTCGCGACGCTCGAGATATGCCTCTTCGAACTTATCGTTCGGGCTAAACGAGTGCTCGACGGTCGCCCCACTCTTCACGTTACGATACTTGGTACGGACAAAGGCCGAACCCTTACCGGGCTTCACATGCTGGAATTCTACGACCTGATAAACCACACCTTCCATAACGAAGAGTGAACCGTTCCTAAACTCACTTGCTGAAATCATCTGCTACCTCCACATACTTACATCTCAAAATTGAATCAAAAAGCGCTGCTAACTATAACACCATTTCCTCTAGTTTACCAGATGAAACGGCCAATCTCTATACTCATAGAATACGCATACGCTTATCTGCCTGCGTCAAGATCTCGATACCATCGGCCTTGACGATCACGAGGTCTTCGATACGAACACCGCCGAGACCCGCCAGGTACACACCCGGTTCGATCGTCATCAAGCAATTCTCCGGCAGCGGCTTATCGTAGAGACTGGACAAGCCCGGCGTCTCATGGACGTCGAGGCCGATGCTGTGACCCGTGCTGTGACTGAATTCCGCGCCGTAGCCCGCGGCCTTGATCACATCTCTGGCAAGCGCGTCCCCTGCCTGACCCGTCATGTTCGCCTTCAATCCTGCCTCGCAAGCAAGCTGTGCTTCGAGCACGATCTCATAGACCTTCTGCATCGTAGGATCTGCATGTCCGACGAATACGGTTCTTGTAATATCGGAACAATAGCCGTTGTAGATCGCACCGAAGTCCATCACGATGGTATCCCCGTCTTCGATCAGCTTATCGGATGCGACGCCATGCGGCATAGCCGAGCGGTAACCGGAGGCGATAATCGTCTCAAAGGACGGGCCCTCCGCCCCCAGTAAACGCATATTGTGCTCCAGCACGGCAGCGACATAGGACTCCTTCACCCCCACCTGGATCACAGGAAGCGTCTTCTCCCAGGCTTCGTCCGCAATACGGACAGCCTCGCGAATGTACTTGAGCTCAAGCTCGTCTTTGATCGTGCGAATATCCGCAAACAACTGACTACATGGTACCAGCTCAATCCCGCTACCGCTAAGCAGATTCTCGAGGCTTCGAACTGCTGCCCAAGTGAGATCACGCTCTTCTAAGCCAAGTCGCTTCACACCCTGCAGCTTCATGCTCTCGATCGCCGCGGCAAACAAGGAGGGTACTTCTCGCACCTCGAAGCCGAGGCACTGCTCCTTGGCCTGCTCCGTGTAGCGGCTATCGACGAAGATCTCGCGCTTCGACTTGCTCAGCAGAATCTGCGACGTCGTACCCGTGAAGGCCGCGCTATAGCGAGAGTTCTGCCTCGACGAGATGAGGATCGCGTCAAGCTCTTGCCTCTCCATCTTCTCTTGGATACGCATATAGCGTGCCTCAAGTGCTGCCTGTAATTCACTCTGATTGGTCATAAGATGAATCCTTCTTCCTAATAATCTAAATACATAATCCTATACGGTAGACACGTCCGGCAGCTTATCGTAATAAGACTTGCGATCGAGGCAGCGATAGACCCGCCCCTCCTGCCAACGCTTGAGCTTGATGTACCAGGGCTCGTCGTCTGTGAGCGGATCGACGAGGATGGTTCTGCAGCCTGCATTGCGACCCGCAAGCATATCCGTGAAGTACTGATCCCCCACCAAGATGATCTGCTCCACTGGCACATCATACTTCTCGGAAGCGCGATGAATTCCCTTGGCACCCGGCTTATTCGCCATACCGACGGCATCGACACCGAGCGCAAGGCCGAGCGCTTCGGCTCGCTTCGCACTCGCATTCGACAAGATCGCCATCTTCAGTCCCGCATCGGCGATGCGCTTCAAGGCGGTCTTCGAGAACGGGGTCTTCTCGCGATTCCCGTGTATGATAATCGTGTTATCCGCGTCCACCAAGATCAAGCGATAACCCAGCATCTTGATGGCTTCCCAATCGATCTCGTTGATATTCTTATAGTATGCATCCGGTAGATATTTCTTCTTACCGAAGATTGATTTAAGCAAACCGTTTCCTCCTCAAAGGCCGCTACAGTAGCAGCAAGCCTCCCAAAATCACTGTCAAAATTGTATCACAAGTAAACCCGAAGCTGTGACCGTAACTTGCTATGGATAGGTCACTTCTCTATAATGAACGTATTTCTTAATTCCATGCATCAAGAGGAGGGTTTCTACATGAAGGTTGCGAAATTCGGCGGTACTTCACTGGCCGATGCTAACCAGATTCGGCGTGTCATCGACATCGTCCTGAGCGATAAGTCGCGCAGGGTGCTGGTACTCTCTGCCCCCGGCAAGCGTTTCTCTACCGATATCAAGGTGACAGACCTCCTGATTGCCCTCGGTTCTGCGATCCAAGCCGGTTACGACGGCCAAGGCGAGATGGAGCGAATTGCCAAGCGCTATGACCAGATCGCGCAAGATCTCGGATTGGGCAGCGGTTATTTGGACATCGTTATGGACGACCTCCGGTGCAGAATCGATACCTACAAGCACAATTCCAAGCACCTCACGGACGCGCTCAAGGCGGCGGGCGAAGATAACCATGCGAAGCTCATCTCTGATTACATCAATTCGATCGGTGAGCGTGCAACTTATGTCAATCCGGCCGAAGCAGGACTACTGCTCGAGACGCGACACGGTCAGACCGTCCTCCTCGAGGAATCCTACGAGAACCTGGCCAAACTAAACACCAAGGACAGCCTCCTGGTCTTCCCCGGTTTCTTCGGCGGGACCAGAGATGGCGGCATCCTGACCTTCTCCCGTGGCGGCTCCGACATCAGCGGCGCGATCGTTTCTGTTGCGCTGAAGGCAGACATCTACGAGAACTGGACCGACGTCGATTCCGTCTTCGTCGTGAATCCAAACCTCGTCGCGAACCCCAGAGCGATCCGCGAGATCACCTACCACGAGATGCGAGAACTCGCTTACGCCGGCTTCTCCGTACTGCACGAGGAAGCGGTCACCCCCACCTTCAAACACGATATCCCGATCCATATCCGTAACACCAATAATCCGGATGCACCCGGCACGAGGATCGTCCGTGCCCACGAGGACATCGACAGCGTCATCACGGGTATTGCAGGACAAAAGGGCTTCAGCCTGCTGCATGTCTCGAAGTTCTTGATGAATAGAGAAGTCGGTTTCGCGATGAAGGTGCTGCAGATCCTTGCAGACTATGACATCCCTTTCGACCACATGCCGTCCGGTATCGACTCGCTCTCCATCGTCTTCAAGCAGAACGTCTTCCCACCCGACAAGGAGGAATTGGTCTGTAAGCGACTGCGCGAAGAGCTCGAGGTGGACGTCCTGGAGGTCGACCATAATCTCGGCATCGTCATGATCGTCGGTGACGCCATGGCCAAGACGGTCGGTGTGACCGCCCGTGCGACCAACGCGCTCGCCAGAGCCGGCATCAACTTGGAGCTCATCTCTCAGGGCGCATCCGAGATCAGTGTCGTCTTCGGTATCCGTGAGGAATTCGTGAATTATGCGGTAAGAGAGCTCTATAACGAATTCTGCTAGACCCTACGATTGAACCAAATCGTACGAATCTCAAAAGAAGCGGCCCATCACAGGTCGCTTCTTCTCTACTTATCACTTCATCAGTTATTGTAATTCAGCCTATTAATTATTGGCTAAGCGGAATCGTCCTCGCCGGATCGTAGACCGCCGCAGACTCGAAGAGCCGTGCGGTGATGTTGTTTCGAATCGCATAACCACCCACATAGAGTCTATCCATGTAGAGGTAGTTCTGAGCCGCAACTGCATAGGGCGTGGGACCGATCCCGAGGAAGAACTTCATGCCCTCCTCCTTGAGGTAGACCGTCTTCTGATCATCCGCGCTAAGCAGTGCACCGTTCGGGAAGGCAAGTACCGAGACTTCGCCGACCAGAGAACCGATGCTCTCCTTCCAAGCAGCTATATCCTGCTGTACCTGCTCCAGGCTCATAGCGGTAAGCTCGGAGCCCGAATAGGTCTGTGAGCCAAACGTCCAACCGTTGTACTTCAGCGCATCAACGACGGCCTGCGCCTCACTCTTCTGCTGGAGCATCTCAGCCGCAGTATAGGATTCGCCGACAAGACCGAAGGCTGCTGCCTGCACGTTTCGATTCAGCAGCTGCTCGTCATTTGTCACGTAGCCGAAGATACCCATATTGCCGGTGAGGGTAATCGTGCCCTTCGCGCCGTCAAACGAGAAGTCCGGATTTCGCTCCACGAAGGCATCGAGAATTCCGATCGCTTCGCTCTCTTGCTCCGTCACTCGCATGCCCGCTTCGTTCGTGTAGACACCCGCAACATCGCCGTTCTCATCAACTACGAGATTCTCGACGTTACCCGACAATCTCCTGGCCGGATAGTAGTTATAACCTTCCAGCGTCAAGAGCAGCGGCTTCTTACCGGGTGGTAAGTAGATCGGCTCGAAATTCCCCTGCTCGTTTAGCAGGCTCTCGATATCGATCAACACATAATCGCTTGCATGAAGCACTTCCAGAATCTTCTTGAATTCATGGCTGGAGATCATGGTGCTGTCCGCGGTCTTAGCCACGTCTGTCTCACCGAAGCCAAGCTTCGTGTTCACAATCAGGGGGCGAAGCGTCAGATGCTCCAGCGTGCCCGAGTACTGCACGAGGTCCGTCGGCACGTTCTGCCTGATCTCCTCATAGAGCACGATGATCTCGTTATCATCCGGGAAGAACTTCAGGAGATCATCCATCAATCGCTCGGCAGAGATGTATCGGTGTCGCTCCATCAGACTCTCAAGTTGCTCGATCAGGATCGGCCGCATCGTCTGGCGCACACGCACCAATTCGCTGGCAAACAATCTGGCCGCAAGCGTATCTGCCTTGACCTCGGGCGAACTAAGCGCCGTATCGAGCGCCGTTGCCGCCGCGATATAACTCTCATTCTCAAACAGCTTCATCGCCGCCTGATAGAGCTCTGCGGCCTCGTCTAGCGCCGCGAGTTCACCGCGCATCGCCGCCGCTTCATCGGCGACCATCTCTACATCTGCCAGTTGCGTCAGGATGCGCCTGGCTCGACTCGAGCTCATCTCACCCGACAGCACGCGAAGCCCAAGCGATGAGATCATCTCGGAGAGTTTCGAACCCGAGAATTCCTCGAGACCCGTCAGATACTCGAGATCATCTGCCGTAAGTGTAGCCTGCTCGCTTGCCAGAAGCTTCGCCGTAATCGAATCGATTCGTCCGAAGAGTTTGTTCTCCATCTCGATCAGAGACTCGGCATAGATGCCTTGATTCTTCTCGCTCTGACTCTTGGACAGCGAGCGCTCCTGTGCCTGCGTATGGATATCGAGCACGGTCTCGTACTCACCGGCTTCCAGCGCCGCCTCGAAGCGCTCCATCACGCTATCGGCTTCCTTGTTCTGCTTCTGAACGAAGAAGAGCACAAGCGCTACCGCCATCAGCACCACTATCAGAAGTACGGCTAAGATGCGCCGGAGGCCTCCCCCGCCGGATCGACCCGAGTCGTGGCGGTTGATATATACGGCTTTACTCATTCGTCAATTACCTCCCCGAGATCCAGTTGCCTGGTATCGAGCAGCTCCTCCTTCATGAAGAGGCCTCGCCCCGGCAGAGTGCGGATCCGGTATCGCTCCGGTTCACTGAGCGTGACGGCAGAGGCTCGCTTGAACGAATCGAGCTTCTGTCCCCGCTTGGCATTTAGGCGTAAGACCTGCACACCTTGATTCTGCCTGCTGGCCAGCATCGGTACAAGCGAAGAATCGAAGAGACAGACCTTACCGTCCGAGGACTTCAAGATGAAGTCACCCGGCTCTTGTTGATAGTATAGATCAACAAGCGGCGATCGGTCACTATAGGCGTTGACGAGTTTACGCCTCCTGGTCTTGGTGACGTAGGTTTGCATATCGACTCTGGAGCACTTGCCGTTCTCATAGGCGAAGATCATCTCGCCGGTATAGTCGCCCGCGATGCGGATGTAGACGATGCGCTCGTCTTCTTCCAATTCAAGCAAATTGGTCAGATACTCACCGAACTCGGACGGTTTGTGATCCTCAATCTCGTGGATCTGATACTTATAGAGATTCGCTCTGTTGCTGAAGAGCAGCAACTCGTCCTTGTTCGTGCCCTCGATGTCGAGCGTGATATAGTCACCCTCCTTGGTCTTGAGGTCACCTGCCGAGCGAAGCGAAGTATAGGCAAGCTTCTTGAGATAGTTCTCATTTGTCAAGAAGAGGCGGAGGCGGTAGTCCGGAATCAAGTCTTCCTTCGTGATACGCTCGATCTTCTCTTCGTGGATCAGCTTCGTCTTGCGGTCCTTGCCGTACTTCTCGATGACACGGTCTAGGTCGGACTTGATGCGCTCATCAATCAGGCGAGAATCGCCCAGCAGCTTCTTCAGGTCACGGATATCGCCCTTGAGCTTCTTGATATCCGCCACACGGTTCAAGATATACTGGCGGTTTAGATTACGTAGCTTGATCTCCGCCACATAATCGGCCTGAATCTCATCTATATCGAAGCCCGCACAGAGGTTCGGCACGACATCTGCTTCCTTCTCGGTACCTCGGATGATCGCAATTGCCTTGTCGATATCAAGCAGGATCTTCTCCAAGCCCTGGAGCAGGTGCAGCCTCTCTTGTTTGCGTTGCAGCTCGAACGCTACTTCGCGACGCACGCAATTGCGCCGAAACGAGAGCCACTCGCCCAGAATCTGCTTGACGCCCATGACGCGCGGCGTACCGTTGACCAAGATATTGAAGTTACAGGAGAAACCGCACTCGAGATTCGTCATCATGAAGAGCTTGGTCATCAAGGCCTCGGGGTCGGTCGAACGCTTGTAATCGATCGTCAGGCGCAAGCCGTCCAGGTCCGTCTCGTCTCGCATGTCGGAGATTTCCTTGATCTTAGAGCTCTTCACCAGATTCGTGACGTCGTCCATAATCTGCTCAACCGTCGTCGAGTACGGGATCTCGGTGATCTCGATCATGTTGTTCTTGCGGTCGATGTTGTAGACGGCTCTCATCTTGAACGTGCCGCGGCCGCTACGCAGAATCTGCCTCGCCTGATCCTCGTCATAGATCAGCATCGCCCCGCCGGGGAAGTCCGGTGCAGGCAGGATCTCCTGGAGATCCGCACCCGGATCGTCGATATACTGCTTCGTCGCAAGACAGACCTCGCGCAGGTTGAACGGCGCGATATTGCTCGCCATACCGACAGCGATACCCTGATTCTGATTCACCAGAACAGACGGATAGGTCGCCGGCAGCAGGGTCGGCTCTTGCATCGTGCCGTCGTAGTTATCCACGAAGTCCACCGTATCGTGATCGATATGGCGGAAGAGCTCATCGCAGATCTTCGCCAAGCGCGCCTCGGTATAACGGGCGGCGGCGTATTGCATATCTCTGGAGTACTGCTTACCGAAGTTACCCTTGGAATCCACATATGGGTGCAGTAAGGAGGCGTTACCCTCGGTCAGGCGCACCATCGTCTCGTAGATTGCCTGGTCACCGTGCGGGTTTAGCTTCATCGTCTGACCGACGATATTCGCCGACTTCGTCCTCGCGCCCGTCAGCAGCCCCATCTTGTACATCGTATAGAGTAACTTGCGGTGCGACGGCTTAAAACCGTCGATCTCCGGGATCGCACGCGATACGATGACGCTCATCGCATACGGCATATAATTCGTCTCCAGCGTGTCCGTGATGACTTGCTGGACGATCTCGGCGTGTGGTGCCTCAACGTCCAAACGGCCTTCCGGGCCGTTTGTCTTCTTGGATGTTTGTTTGCCTTTGTTTGCGGCAGAAGCGCCGCTCTTACGTTTAGCCATTTAGTCTTCTATCCTTGCTATATATAAGAAGCTGTCGATTGCGTCAAGCGCTTAGCCGACATCCAGATTGTCCAGGTAGAGATGCCCGTCCTCTTCGATATGCTTCTTACGACCGGCGAGGTTATCGCCCAGCAAGATGTCGAAGGTATCGGCTGTGTGCTGCTTATCTTCACCAGGGTTCACGCGAATCAGGCGCCTCGTCTGCGGGTTCATGGTCGTGTGCCACATCATCTCGGGATCGTTCTCACCGAGTCCCTTCGAGCGCTGCAGCTTCACGTTACCGTTGCCGAGCTTAGCGAGAATCTGGTTCTTCTCGACCTCATCATAAGCGAAATACTCTTGCTCATTACTCCTACCCGGGTTATGCGTGATCTCATAGAGCGGGGACTCCGCAATATAGACCTTCCCCTCTTCGAGGAGGGTTGGCATCAAGCGGTAGAACATCGCCAGGAGCAGGGTTCGAATCTGGAAGCCGTCGACGTCCGCATCCGTACAGATGATGACCTTGTCCCAGCGCAGAGCCTCGAGGTCGAACGCCGCAATCTCCTTGTTATGCTTGGACTTGATCTCGACACCGCAACCCAAGACCTTGATGAGGTCCGTGATGATGTCGCTCTTGAAGATCTGGACGAAGTCTGCCTTCAGACAATTGAGGATCTTACCTCGGATCGCGATAATCGCTTGGAACTCCGCATCCCGGCCGAGCTTCGTCGAACCGAGCGCCGACTTACCCTCAACGATGTAGAGCTCACGCTTGGAGACGTCCTTCGATCTGCACTCGACGAGCGATTGGACGCGGTTCACGAGATCCATCTTACCCATCAGGTTCTTGCGGATGTTCAGGCGCTGGCGCTCCGCACTCTCGCGGCTTCGCTTGTTGACCATCATCTGCTCGAGCACACGATCCGCCTGCTGGAAGTTCTCGATCGCCCAAACCTCTAGCTGCTGCTTGAGGAGGTCTGTCATGAACTGCTGAATAAACTTATTATTAATCGCCTTCTTCGTCTGATTCTCGTAGCTCGTCTGTGTCGACGCCGAGTTAATCACGAGCAGCAAGCTGTCCTCGATATCGGCGAAGGTGATCTTAGACTCATTGGCCTTGTACTTATTTCGTTCCTTGGCAAGTTTATCAAAGGACGAGACAAACGCCGACCGCACCGCCTTGTCCGGCGAGCCGCCATACTCCAGGAAACTTGAGTTGTGGTAGTACTCCAGGCGATTGATCTCGTTGTTAAACGAGAGGGCTACATCCACCTTGACGCGGTAGTCGTCCTTGTCCGCACGGTCGCGGCCCCTGCCCTCCGAAGAGAAACGAAACGGCTCGATCAATCCCCTGCCGTCATCTAGTTCCTTGACATAACCGAGTATGCCCTCCGGGTAGTGGAAGGTCTCCTCGGTCCCCGTCACTTCATCGGTGAATTCGAATACGATGCCCGCATTGACGACGGCCTGTCGCTTCAGGGTATCCAAGAAGAACTCGAGCGGAATCTCGATATCGGTGAAGACCTCGCGATCCGGCAGCCAGCTCTGAGTCGTGCCCGTCTGCTTGCTGCGCGTCGGCTTCTTGTCCAGACCGCCGACGTTGTTCCCCTTCTCAAACGAGAGATTGTATTCGAAGCCGTCGCGCACCACACGCGCCTTGAACCAGCGGGAGGCATACTGCGTCGCACAGGCACCCAGGCCGTTCAGGCCGAGGCTGAACTCATAGTTCTCGCTGTCCGTATTCTTGTACTTGCCGCCGGCATAGAGCTCGCAGTAGACAAGCTCCCAGTTGAAGCGCTTCTCGTTCTGGTTATAGTCGACCGGGACACCGCGCCCCTGATCCTGGACTTCCAGTGAGTGATCCTTGAATCTGCGCACACAGATCTTGTCGCCGTGCCCCTCGCGGGCCTCATCGATCGAGTTCGACAAGATCTCAAAGAACGAATGCTGGCAGCCCTCTATTCCATCCGAACCAAATATGACCCCGGGTCTCAGACGGACACGGTCCGCCCCCTTCAGGGATGAAATACTCTCATTATCGTAACGTTGTTTGACCGCCATGCTCTCTCCTATATTCGCTTAATGGTTCGTGCCAAATGCCGATACAGCAAGCATCGGGCGTTTGGCACGCATATCACCCATAATTATATCATAGCCCGCCCCCACAGTGGATTAGGCGCCCATAGTCGGCCGCTCCTTCGGCCGAATCTCGACGAACCAGCGCCCCTCCTCATACCAGAGCGAGAGCTGTCTGCCCAGGACTCGACAAATATAACGCATCCCAAACGCACCCGCAATCCGGCTCGCCTCCGGCCGCACCTCCAGCAGCCGATCCACGTCAAACGACTGACCGTGCCACATAAACGAACGGGGGATCATCTTCCCGTCCTCGCGGAAGTAGACGGTCACCTCCACATAGCGCTTACCCGCATGCTCATATGTCCTCGGTATCATTGTCTCCATGCTCACACCTCCACGCTTCGTTCGATTTACACTCTTATTATAGAACGTTTGTTCGATTTGGCAAGCAGCAAAAGCCGCACCCTCTGTTTAACAAACGGGACTCCACAGGCTTGAACTGTGGGGGGAAATAAGTTAGTGGGGACAAAAAGGGGGACAAGCACAATTTATCCAAAAATAGCAAAACACCCGATACTGCGTCGTACCAGGTGTTTGCGGGTGGTGAGCCTAGCAGGATTCGAACCTGCGACCCACAGCTTAGAAGGCTGTTGCTCTATCCAGCTGAGCTATAGACCCAAAAAATGATATGGAGCAGGTGAAGGGAATCGAACCCTCACGGTCAGCTTGGAAGGCTGATGTTCTACCATTAAACTACACCTGCATCATCAGTGTCTCATCGGACATGATCTCTACGATCACCAGTTCGATTGAACACTGACAAATAGTATACCAGATTACGGATTTCTGCAAGCCTCAATCCGTCAAATCGGCGAAATCGGGCAATTCGCCAAGCGAAGCGAAACAAACAGATACCCGAAATCGCCAATCCAATCAATTCGCATGGCTGCCGGAAACTTACTTGGCTGCGATCTTCCGGATTAACTCCAGCTCGTCTGCCGTGAAGTCCATGTTCCCGAGCATACCGACGTTCTCTGTAACCTGGGACAAGCGGCTCGCACCGATCAGGACCGACGTCACGGACTCGGCATCCTCTCGCTTGCGCAGGATCCAGGCGAGGGCCATCTGCGACAGACTCTGCCCGCGCTCCTTGGCCAGCTCGTTTAGCTTCTGTGCCTGACGGACTCTCTCCTCCGTGATGTTCTGCTCATGCAGGCTCACGCTTGCTCCTGCCGCCCTCGAATCCTGCGGGATACCGTCGAGATAGCGGTTTGTCAATAAGCCCTGGGCTAGCGGCGAATACGTGATCGTACCGACGCCAAGCTCTCCTGCCGCCACGATCGCGGGGTCTGACGCTTGGTCGAAGATCGAGTAGCGAGGCTGCAAGATCAAGAGCTTCGTGCCCATACTCTCGAGTAGTGCATGAGCCTCTCGCAGCCGCGATTCGGAATAGTTACTAAGTCCTACGTACAGAGCTTTTCCAGAGGCGACAATACCCGCCAGTGCATCCATCGTCTCTTCTAGCGGTGTGTCCGGATCCTCTCTGTGATGGTAGAAGATATCGACGTAATCCAGACCCATACGGCTTAGGCTCTGGTCGAGACTGGAGACCAGATACTTCTTACTGCCCCAATCGCCATACGGACCCGGCCACATGTAGTAGCCTGCCTTGGTCGAGATAACCAGCTCGTCTCGATACGGGCGAAGCTCCTGTGCCATCACCTTACCGAAGGTCTCCTCGGCCGTACCCGCTTCCGGCCCATAGTTATTGGCCAGATCGAAGTGAGTGATCCCCAGATCGAAGGCGCCCAGGAGCATCTCTCTACTGTTCTGATAAGATGCCTCACTACCGAAGTTCTGCCATAAGCCGAAGCTCAGGGCCGGCAGCCTAAGGCCGCTGTTGCCCGTCTTGTTGTACTGCATCTGATCGTAGCGATCAGACTTCGCTCTGTATGTCATCCAAACCTCCCCTATTGTCGAGCTTCTACTCGAGCTCGCTTACCTGTTCACGAAGCTCTGCTTCGGCTAAGCGCCTATCCTCGCGGCGGTGATACAGATCGAGGACGAATCGGCTTGCCAAACCGACCGCCAAGACCACAAACACCAAGACCACAGCAAGACAAATCAACCAACCGAAACGATCGTGAATCTCACCCAAGAAGATGACCGAACTACGCTCCGGTCCGACGAAGAACATGTTGATATACGCGCCCGTCGTCTGCTTCACTACTATGTTGATCATAAGAGCAATTGCAGCCAGTGACAAGAACATACGGCGCACCGGCTCAAACGATCCGAAGCCTCTGCTCCGATTCTTCAAGATATGCACACCGATGAACATCAGCACCCAGTGCCAAACAAACGAATGCAGCGTCAAGGTCCAGTATTTATGCATCATACCCGACGGCACCAAGTAGGTGGCAAGTCCTCCGAAGAGCCCGAAGGCAAAGGAATAATGGAGGATCGCCTCTCGCACCGATTCACGCTTCACAAACGGTAGAATCAGCAGGAAGTACATCGGTGTACTGCAGATCTGGAAGGGCAGGATCCACCAGGAGTATTCGCCCGGCGTCACCACAAACCAGTAGAAGAGCTGCTTATAGATCTCGATGACCAAGAGGAAGAGTGCGGAGCCAAACAAGATACGATCACTCGTCTCCCGAGAACAAGACCGAAGCTTCTCGGTCAGGAAATGAATCAAGATTAGCCCGATGGCAAACAACGCAAGATGGAAGTGATCATACGGCTTCACCTCAAACATCTCCCATGCCGTTGACCGGATGAATCTCCCGACTGCTTCTGTCATATAGCTCTACTCTCCTCTTCGATATCACCTGAATATACTCAATACTATTACTATAGCAATCCGAGGGTATCAGCGCTATTAAGAAAGCTTGAATTTAGTGTAAAAACAGACAAAAAACGAATTTATCAAACCACAAGATCTGTTATGATGAGATTCCCAAATAGGCACAAACAAGAAGGAGCAAGAAGCCATGCGTTATCTCACCAAGGATTGGTACAAACTCTGCGGGTTAACCGATTTGCACTACGATCTAGCGGTAACTTCGCTACCGGATAAGATGGACGAGGCTCTGTTTGCTAGGACTTACCAAGAAGAAGAGAGCGCCTTCGTAGATGAACAACAAGAGCTCTACGATCTGGATCCCAGAACACTACAAGAACAAGAAGGCTTATCCCCCTTGAATCTGTTTCAGGAATTATTCGACGGGCTGGACGAGGATGAACTAGAACTCTTCAGCATGAGCATGCCACCGATCGCGCCGACCGAGGTATTGGAGCAATTGCGTCAAGATGAAGAAGCCGAATTAGAAGAGCAAATCCGTGCCTATGACGCGCGTCCCCCCTTCGACATAGATGCCGCGAAGAAACAATTTCGGAGGCTCTACGATGAGCGTCTCCGCCGTTCAGAGACAGATCTCTCCGAAGAGATCCTGGAGCAAATCACTGATCTTAGACTCTATACGCTCGGACTTGTAGATCAGGCAAGCTACGATAAGATCGTAAGCTTCTGTAATAGAAACGATCAGGTAGTAAGGCGTGTGCTCGCCGCCTTCGAGAGCGCACAGAGCAAGGAGGCCATCCCCATGCATCTGGCGGAGGGCTTCGGTGCACATGACGCTATCGTCATCGAGGCGATCCCTGGCACAGATATCGTCCTCAAGCTCGATCTGGATAACAGCTTCGGCGAACACGAGGAGATCCGCTTCACCAACGCCAGAATTCTAAGCGGTAAGCTCTCTTCCATCATCGGAAGCGCTTGGCTCTACAACGAGCTCTATCGCACGGATGACGGCGGCTATGAGGCGCATATGCTGTTTAGCGGTCAAGATATGAATGATGCGATAGAACTTACTATCAAATCAGAAGATCTAATATTAGGATGAGGTCTAGGACTATTCTAGATCAAACTCGATTGTTTCTTCTGCGAGATTATATAGATTTACTCTCGCCTGAATATCAACTGTATTAACAATCCAACCTCTAAGCATGCACAGCTTAATAAATTCATCAATTCGGTTTACACCATGCTGCTCTTTTAGAGTAATAACTAAACCAAAATTTATTCCGTTTCCATATTTCGTCTTGAGTCGTTCCATAGTCTTAAGTTCAAGGCCCCATAAGCCAGTTCCATAATTTTTTTTTGGTCGTAGACGTCGTGAGTAATTCTCTTTGACGATCTTGACATTATCCCATTTGCGGTATTGATTCCTTGCTTCTGCTTCGTATAGATATTTGTTGTCAAACGATTGCTGATACTTATCGTCTATAGATTTCAGGCTTTTGCCCTCACTATCTACTCTACCGAATTTAAGCAATATCTCTGTATTCGTATAATCTACACCTTGGTTCCTGGAACACACCGGAAAATAGCATAATGTCGCTCTTGCAATAAACGGATGTTTATCTTGATGAACTGGAACAGGTATATTGTAGTTATAGGTCATATACTTGTTTTTTTGTCCTGATAGAACAAATTGGATCTCATCATCCTTAGATTTCACTATGTCTTCAATATGAATTGGTACTACGCCGTGACCTATGTAAAACATTGAGCTAATAATAGAGGTGGTGGTTACATCGGTCTCTTCCCAACTAAGTGTTGAATCGATAATCAGAGCTTTGGCAACTTCTCTACTCATACCTAGAATATCGATCAAATAGCTAAGTTTCCTTGCTACCCAAGGGGCTGCAAATGAAGTACCGGATACATAAGCTTCACCTTCGGGGCTGCAAACTCTCATCTTATACTCATGATCTCCGCCATAATAAGCGACATCCGGTTTAACAAAAAAAGACAATACCGGTCCCCGCCGCGAGTAGCGAGTCGGCTGTTTGTTTCGGTCAATTGAATTAACAACTAAAGAATTAATCGAATCAGCAGGGGCTCCAATTAGCTCGATAGATGTATCTCCAACGGCTTTATTCGTGCCCGAAACAACAAATATTACATCGTATTTGCTTTGAATTTGATCCAAAATAGCTGCTTCAGGCGAAATGAAACTGCTGTTAATCTCAAGGCTTGATCCTAAGGAAATATTCCATACCTTGATATCCTGGTTCTGAAGAACAATCTCTTGAATGTTTTTCAGAATAGAAAACGAGCTAAACTGCCTACCGACAGCAACACCAAAATGACGAACACGAAAACGCCCACAACCGTCATCAAGTTCCGGATTAAATGTAGGGCCATCGACAATAAGCGATGTGACTGCAGTGCCATGGAAATAATCATTCTTATCTACGGGTATATCGCTTGCGATCATCTGATGATAGTCTACCCAGTTCGACAGATATATGCTCTTATCAAACAGGGTATCGATAACACCGATCGTAGGCTCAATAGTCGGCTCCGGTATTCGTAGTACTCCATCTGAATCAAGCTCAAAATCGTCGATCGTCATATCATTCAAATCTCTTACGGAGGTTGATATCAGATATGGTGCTCGCAGCTTCAGTATCTCTAAATCATTAGGATACATTAATACGGTAGTGCCATTGATAATACGATCTGCTCTAATCTCTAAACCAATCTTAGTAAGTAGTTCTCTTGTAGAGACGCCTGTGTCATATATGGATACGAGCAAATTCTTATGAACATCCAATTCGTCAAGGAGAATATCAAATCGATCCACATAGAATGAATTATGTATGATCTTCTGAAAAACAGTTTTAGCCATTGTCTGTGGTTGAAATTTGTATTTAGGAGTACTGATTTCAGACATTTTGGCGTGGTCCACGACCCCATCATAATATTGACTGATAATGTCGATAGCAGCATCTAATTTACGAATAGACTCACGCAGTGTTTCCAAAGAAATATAATGAGTAATTACATGTTTTCTATTGGGCTCACCAATGAACCTGGCACCAACAATCGACTCGCTTGCGTCTTCACTCCTTCTCCCCAATAGTACGCTGATACGATTACTCTTAGCAACCAATCGGCTATAGAACACACTGATTAAAGCTCCGGGAATCAGATCTTCACGTAGCCAATAATCGTACAAGCCTTCAAGCTCTCTACGAAGCTTATGCATCTTCTCGGCATTCACGCTTTGTCCCTTTGGTATGCTAGGACTTCCCCCTCTAAAAGTATTTGGGGCTTGAGTAAACTCACCTTTTAGGTGCAATAATTGATTCATTATGCCCCTTTCCATTCTCTGGCAACCTGGCTCTTCGAAACTCCGGTCAGAATCTCGGTCTCACGAACGGTGAATCCATCAAGTTTCAACTGGTTCAAGTTGATCTCTCTCTGGTGCAAAGAGGTATACAGACGCTTCAAATAATCAAATTCATCTTCATCACTGCCAAACGCAAGCGATGTTCGAATCATGTTCTTAAGTTCACCGGGATAGGGTAGAGTTTCTGCCGACAGTAGAATTTTGCGAAACAAGCGAATGTTTCGTGAGGCATATTTGAACTGTACTAGATAATGATCCAAAATCGACTCCGCAACAAGTTGTAAATCCTCTCTCGTATAAGCATCAAAATCAATAACTGAATCAAATCTACGGATCAGTGCACGATCAAAAGATGAGTACAAATTGGTTGTTGCAATTACGACAATACGATCATTCAAATGGTCAATCCCCTTGAGAATTGCCGACGTAGCTCTACCCATTTCCCTGATATCATTCCCATGTATTCGGTGAATCGCAATTGCATCAATCTCATCAAACAGAATAATAACCTTCTCCGGAACACTAATGCGATTGATCTCATCGAATAAGCTCGCAATATTCTTCGCAGTTTGGCCCAGCCGACTGTCAACCAATAGCTCGAAATTAACCACGTACAACTGACGATCTAGAATGCGAGCGATTTGTTTACAGGTTTCGGTCTTCCCGGTCCCGGGTGGTCCCTCAAACAAAAATTTGTTCACACCTATGTTGTGTCCTACCGCATTAATTAGCCCAACAATGTTCTGCATAATCTTGTCAGGGAGAGGTAGTGTACTCGTAGCTGTATCCAAGGGCTCCAGGTATTCAAAAGATGAATCATCAATTTGAGGAGATAGCGTACTCACCTTAGACATCAGCGACATGATATACTCGGCTAATTCGAGATCACCGATGGAATCGAAATACCTGGCAATCTCATAAGCTTCGGTGCGAAACGCAGAGTCGTTGTTCTCTGCATGATATTTGATCAAATTCAGTATATTTCTCTTCTTCATCTCGATATCCCCATCTATGCGATCTCCAATTACATTTTAACAGATTTGGGACAAAATACAAATGAAACGGGACAAAAAACGGCACTTCAAAATGAATTGAAGTGCCGTTAATCCAATAGTCATATCGCGATTCAGAGATCAGTTTAACCCTTCAGTCTCGTCGCTTCCTTCATCGGTAAGCCGGTTCCATAGTCTAGTTGCCTGTGCTCATACTCTTCGTTCTCACGCTGGCGGGTCATGCCGGTATAATCCCAGCTGGCCTCGCGGGCATCGTCTCGCCACGGGCGGCGCTCCCAGTAGTATCCGCGGAAGGGATCACGAGTCTCGTTCATCCAATCGAGGATCGCATCATGCAGGCGATTTCGCACCTCACGCATCGCAGGATCCAATAAGAGATTATGCATCTCATGCGGATCCTCCTCCATATCGTAGAGCTCATCGCCCGACAGCAGGTGGATCGTCAGCTTGTAGCGACCGTCGAAGGTGCCGCGCATCGGCTGGAAGCCGCCGAAGCCGTCGTGATCGACTTCATAGCGATTAAATTCCGTGAAGACGTATTCGTTGATGCGAAGCTCTGGGTCTCGGAAACATGGGAGCAGAGACTTCCCCTCTAGCAGCTTCGGGATCGGCAAGCCCATGTAATCCATGATCGTCGGCGTGATATCAACGTGCGAGATCGGATGCGGACAGACCGATCCTGCGGGTGTGCCCGGCATACGCACGAGGAAGGGAACGCGGGCGATCTCGTCGTACATGGAGGGGCCTTTGCCATATATATGATGTGAATTGAGTGCATCGCCATGATCCGATGTGTAGATGATGAGTGCATCCGGTGCCAAGCGATTGACCGTCTCCATGAAGCGGCCGATCTGACTATCCACGTAGGCATTACTGCCGAAGAAGAGTCTTGCGTTAATCACCAAGTCATCGGGATCATAATCTTCTTGCAGTTTCGACCAAGTGCGCAAGTGTTCCGGTTTATCCTCCAGATCATCCCAGATATTGGGCGACTTCGGGAATTCATAATCCTTGAACATACTGGCATACGGTTCGGGGCAAAGGCATGGTCCATGCGGCTCATCGTAACTCAATGCCAGGAAATATGAATCTTGGTCATGGTAACGTTCCAGGAAGTCGATGGCCCGGTCCGTACAACGATGCGCATAACAATCTTCCGATTTGACGCCCGGATCAATCGCCGTCTTCTCCTGACGTGAAGCTACGCGACACTCGTCGCTCTCGAGCTCATCTAGATAGTTCTTCATATCGTACCAGTAGTCCGGATCGAAGCCCTCGGGACAAGTGCCCAGTCCGAAGTAGTCGCCGCCGTCCAGATGCCACTTACCGATATAGGCGCTATGGATGCCGTTATCCGTCAGGCGCTGGCCGATATGCTTCCAGTTCGCCGATAACGCCATGCTGTTCGTCCAGCTACCGTTACTGTGGGGGAAGGTCCCGGTGAAGATACCGGAGCGCGCAGGCCCGCAGACCGGCTGCACGTCATAGGCTCGCTCGAAGCGCATGCCCTCCTCTGCCAGCTTGTCCAGTGCCGGCGTATGCATCTCCGGTCGCCCGTAACAGCCCAGCATATCCCAGCGCTGCGTGTCGACCATGACGTAGATGACCTTCTTACTTGATTGATCTGCTTGCTTCTCTTGGTTCATATTCTTCTCCAATCTAGTTTCCTTAGAATGCGATCTCCCGATACAAGGCGACCTCATCCGGCGTCGGCATCGAGCCCTGCGCCCCCTCCTTCGTGATCGTGAGGGCTGAGACCAGACTTGCGTACTCGATCGCGGTTTCGAGGCTACTGCCACCGGCAAGTATGCTCGCAATAGCACCGGCAAAGGCATCTCCTGCCGCCGTCGTATCCACCACATCCACTTGCTTGGCACACACCTTGTGACTCGTACCATCAGCAGAGAGCAAGTAAGCGCCCTCGGCTCCCAGTGTCACGATGACGTTCGCGGCGCCTCTGGCCTGCACGGCCTTGGCCGCAAGCTCCACATCGAGCTTAGACTCATCCGCTTCTGCGACAAGCCTCGCGATCTCCGTCTCATTGGGCTTGATCAAGTAGAGGGCGTCCAGCAGCTCATCCGGCAGATCCGTCCTAGCCGGTGCGGGATCCAAGATAACTCGCTTCCCGAGTCCATGGGCATAGATCGCCGCATAGACCACGGCAGCAAGCGGAATCTCAAGTTGCAGTAAGAGGATATCGCAGTCGTCGATCACGTCCAGATGACGCTCGATGTAGGCCTGGTCGACCATACCGTTCGTCCCCGGTACATGGAGGATCGTGTTCTCCCCTTCCGTGTTGACCGTGATGACGGCTCTGCCTGTTGACGCCCGCTGCCCCTCGACGCGCTCGATATGCGCGGTATCGACGCCGACCGAGGCGAGGCTCGAGATGAGGCGATCGCCGGCTGCATCTGCCGCGACCTTCCCCAGCATCACCACCTCGGAGCCGAGGAGGGCTGCGGCGTAGGCTTGGTTTGCGCCTTTGCCCCCCGGAATCTCAGCATAATGCAGCGCAGCTATCGTCTCACCCGGTTCGGGGAAACGGGGTACGCGTGTCACGATATCCAGATTCATACTGCCAAGAACTACGATTCGATTCATGGGTCTACCTCATGTATATCCGTAGCCGCAAGCGGCCGTGAACTAGGGCTTCTCAGTCAGCAGCTCCGACACACGGTCGATGGTCCAATAGTCCATCGTCTCGTACTCGATGAAGAAGGGGATCTGCCGCAAGTCCTGTTCGAGCTCCAGATCGTCGAAGAGCGAGCGGATGGTATCAAGCTGCGCTTCTTCCTTGACGTTTGCTTCCTCTACGATTATACCAGTCTGAGATTTCCATGCTTCATACTCATCTTCGATCTCCACACAATCGGGGCAATCGGGACGGTAATAGTAGGTGTAGACCTTGTATGAGAGGCCAAGTTCCTCGTGTACACCGAGGCGAAGCGACGCCTCGATGGCAGCCTCGCCCTCGATCAGGCGGTTACCGATGCGAAGGACAGGGAGCTGTAGCTTCGACACATCGTCCGTGTAGTCGACCAGACTCTCCCTCCAATCGCCGACCTGGAAGCCGTCGATGCCCCGGTAGCGATACGTACCCTGCTGGAACCCGCGAAGCTCACGGTCCAACAGTGTACGGAATTCGGCTTCTGTCTCGCAGGCCGCACAGATTCCGTCGTAGTAGAAGACGATCGGAAGCTCCGTCGTCTCCTCTCCCTCATAGTCGATCCAGGTCTGCCCGCTGCTTGGATCCGCCCCGTCTGCTGTCCCTGTGGTGCCGGCACCGCCGTCTTGGGTACCGGTCTGTGTACCCGTTCCCCCTACCCCGCAAGCACTCAGTGTGAGCAGCATAAGCATAGCAAAAGCCGAGCATGCGAGCTCTCGCCACCCCAGCCTCCTCGTCAATCTCGCGATACGAACGTCCTCGTTCATGGCCATGGATGATCCTCCTTGCTCGCCTCTCGGCTTCTACTATAGTAAGTTATTCTATTCTACACGATTCTAGACGTTGTTCCAGATCCGCTTCAGGTTATCGAGCGAGACCTTGGTACCGTAGAGGCAGTCCTCCATGCCCTCGTACTCGATGTAGATGCGGCCGTCAAACCCGCTATCCTTGATATCCTTGATGATACCCGGGATGTCGAGGTCGCCCTGAGCGAGGATCGAACCGCGCAGGAACTTGCCCTGAACGGAGCGAAACCACGAGTTCGAACAATTGAAGTCGCTCGCATCACCCGGATCGCGATCGGCCGGACGAACATAGAAGTCCTTCATATGTACCGTCTTGATGTAGGGCAGGCTCTTCTTGACCGCAACTTCTGCAGGCTCGTCGACGCAGATGAAGTTACCGCAGTCGATTTGTGCGCCGAAGTTGTAACCCTTCATCGCTTCGAAGATGTGCGCCGTGCGCTCCGAACCGTTGATGTGGAAACCATGGTTCTCGAGCAAGACGTCCATGTCGTACTGCTTCGCGTAATCACAGAGCACCTTGTACGTTTCGACTACGGTCGGCAGCTCCAAGATGAAGTGCGCGGTCGTGTTCGTCTCGATCGGACGGCGAAACGCCGAACAGTCGACGCGAATCGATTCACAACCAAGCTTGTGTGCCACATCGACGAAGGACTTCACACGCGCCACCTCGGCGTCGTAGGCCTCCTTGTCGATCTGGAGGAAGTTTGCGTTGAGCGAGAAGTTGTCGATCTTGACGCCTGCCTCCTCGGCAGCCGTGCGGCACTTGTCGATCATGGAGGGGTCGCCGATGAAGTCGATGCCAAACGGCACCATCTCGATCGCCTCTGCCCCCTGCTCGGCAAGCCACTTGATCCCCTCCTCCGGCGTCATCTCGCCGGTGTGGAACAGTCTGCTGATACTATAGATGCTAACACCGAATGTAGGCATGAATCTCTCCTCTTATTCCTTGTCCTTCAAGGTCACTTCCACGACCGTGTTGCGGTCATCAGGAAGCGGGTAATTGTCGAAGCTCTTCTGGTTCAAGTGGAAGTAGGCATGCTGCCCGTACTCCGCCAGGTTCCAGTAATTGCTGATGAGCACTTCGCTCCTGTCCGCCACACGACGAATCTTCTGGACGCGATCGGCCATATCGGGCAGGCAGATACCGCCAACCTGAGGCTCGAAGATGTGCGCGTAGAGCTTGTTGCCCTTCTGCGTGAAGCGGCCCCACTCGGGCTTCGGGAATTCGGAGATACCGCAGCCGTAGATGCTGTCGCCGTTTAGCTCCATCCACTCGCCGACTTCCTCCAGAATCTGTACCGATTCCTTCGGGATGCGACCCGTGGCATCCGGTCCAACGTTTAGCAGCAGGTTACCGTTCTTCGAGACACACTCGACCAGCATACGGATGACGAGCTTGGCGTCCTTGTAGTGCAGGTCCTCTGCGGCATAGCCCCAGTTGTTGTTGAGTGTGATGCAAGCTTCCCAGGGCACATAGTCGCCGTGGACGTTTGTGATGCCCTCCGGGGGTATCATCTGCTCGGGACAGGCGAAGTCGCCCGCATAGTTCGACGGTGCATCGGATAAGATTGTGCCGGAGTGCTCGCCGGAGCCCTCTAGACGGTTGTCGACGATGAGATGGGGCTGCAGGCTTCTGACCATAGCCATCAGCTCTTCGGACTTCCACTTCGCACCGGACATGTCACCGTAGGAGAAGTCGTACCACATGATGTCGAGGTGACCGTAATCGGTCAAGAGCTCACGGACCTGGCCATGCATGTACTCGAGGTAGCGGTCGAAGTCTCTGTGATCGTTCTTCTGGTTCTCGTCGTCTCTGTGGGGATGCTGACGATCACCGTAGTGCGGGAAATCCTCATGCTTCCAGTCGATGATCGAGAAGTATAAACCGACCTTGATCCCCTCTGCGCGGAAGGCATCGAGGAACTCTTGGACGAGGTCACGCTTCGCCGGCGAATTGGTCGACTTGAAATCGGTGAGCTTCGTATCCCAGAGGCAGAAACCATCGTGGTGCTTGGCCGTCAAGACGGCGTAGCGCATGCCCGCCTTCTTGGCGAGTCTCGCCCACTCACGCGGATCGTAGTGATCTGCCGTGAACTCGTCGAAGTAGGTCATGTAATCTTCATGACTCATGCGCTCACGAGATCTGAGCCACTCGCCTCTGGCCGGAATGGCGTAGAGACCCCAGTGGATAAACATACCGAAGCGCGCTTCGTTAAACCAAGCGGTGCGCTCCATGCGATCCAGAATGTTCTTATGCATAGTGTTTGTTCCTTTCCGAACTTAAGAAATCAAGATGATTGCAGGCTAAGTATAGCGGGTAGCCTGTGAACCGTGTTCGTGTGTTTAGCCCTTGACCGCACCGACCATGACACCCTTGACGAAGTGTTTCTGGACGAAGGGGTAGAGCATCATCATCGGGGCCGAGGCGACCACGATAACCGAATACTTCAGGAGATCGGTCAGACCCTGTCTCTCGGAGAGTTCGCGAACGTCGACCATCATCGTGGGGTCGATCTTGTTCTGTACGAGGATCTCACGAAGGACGAGCTGTAGGGGTTGAAGAGCTGTCTTCTGCAAATAAATCAGCGCATTGAAGTAGGTATTCCAGTGACTCGTACCGTAGTAGAGCGCCAGCACCGCCAGGATCGGGGCAGACAGTGGGAATACGATCTTGACCATGAATTTGAACGGGCCGCAGCCATCGAGCGATGCTGCCTCGTACATCTCATCCGGAATCGTGCTCTGGATAAACGTACGGCACAAGATCACGTTCCACACACTCATCGCCACGGGGATGATCATAGCACCGCGCGTATTGATGAGACCGAGCTTCTGCACGACCATGTAGGTCGGGATCATACCACCGCTGAAATACATGGTAAACACGAGGATCGGGGCGATGAAATGGCGCCCTCTAAACTCCTTGCGGGTCAAGGGATAGGCGCACAGCAGCGTCATCACGAGGTTCACGATCGTACCGATAATCATGTAGTAGAACGAGTTGTAGAAACCCATGCCGATCTTCGGATTCTTGAAGACGGCTTGGTAACCGCGCAGCGTCGGATCGACCGGCAACAGCCAGACGTCACCGCGCACGACGGCAGCCGACGACGAGAACGACGCCGAGACGACATAGATCAGGGGGAAGACGACAAGCACGAAGACTGCGATGAGGACGAAGTAAACCGTCAACATAAACGTCTTGTCTGCGGCAGAGTCCTTGATCAGATTATTCTTATTTGATTTAAACATGATCCCTCTCCTTACAACACACTGGTGCCGCTGATTCGTTTGGATATCTGGTTGACCAGCATCAGCATGACAAAGGCAACGATCGAGTTGAACAGCCCGACCGCGGTCGAGAAGCTGTAGTTACCGTTTTGAAGACCTACCTTGTACACGAAGGTCGAGATGACCTCGGAGGTCTGTAGGTTCATGGCTGTCTGCATCAAGAAGACCTTCTCGAAGCCAACGCTCATGATGTTACCGCTGTTGAAGATCAGCAAGATAACGATCGTGGGTGTGATCGCCGGCAGATCGACGTGCCAGATACGCTTCAAGCGCGTCGCGCCGTCCACGTAGGCAGCTTCTTGCAGTTCCTTGTTGACACCCGCAAGTGCTGCTATATAGATAATCGAGTTATACCCCATGCTCTGCCAGATACCGCTCCACACATAGAGATGCGGGAAGAGGCTCGCACTACCGAAGAAGTTCACGGGCTTCTGGCCGAAGAGGCCGATCAGGCGGTTGATGATACCGATACGTAGGTCAGTCATCTGCATGAGCATACCGACCATGACGACAACGGAGATGAAATAAGGGGCAAAGGTCACCATCTGCAACGTCTTCTTGAAGTAGACGTTACGAATCTCATTGATACCGATGGCAAGCAGGATCGGAATCGGGAAACCGGCCAAGAGATTATAGATGCCGATACGCAGCGTATTGACGACGGTCCTTATACCCGAGGGACTCGTGAAGAACTGTTCGAACCACTTGAATCCGTGCCAGGGGCTCTTCCAGATACCGAGGCGCGGGCTGAAGTTCTTGAACGCCATCACGATACCGCCCATCGGCGCATAATGGAAGATCAATACATAGAGTAAGGGAATTGCGATGATCAGCCAGAATTGAAGATTATTCGCCTTGATACGATTCTGCTTCTTCGTCTTCACGGCTTTTGACTTCTGGGCCATTTGTAGTCCGTCCTTTCCTTCTGCAAGATCGGCTGCAACGAGCGAGGAGAGATCCGCCACATGCGGTGACAAATCTCTCCCCGGCGTATACGTGCGATCGAGTCTACTGACTAGATTAGTTAGCCGTCATGCGGTTCCAGGCATCCTGGAAGACCTTGAGGTAGTCGGCCATGCCGAGGCTATCGAAGCCGGCGATGTAGGCATCCCACTCGGAGTCACTGTTGACGTCGCGCTCACCTGTGATGAAGGCAACCGTGTTCGTGTCGATGTAGGACTCGAGCTCAACGGCGATGGTCTGGATGCTGTCGGACTCTTCGGTCGTCAGCTTCATACCGCTCGGGATGACGTCGAACTGCGTGGCAGGATCTTGAGCGTAGGGCTCATACTTCTCTCTTGTTTCCATCATGAGAAGCTTCTCGAGACCGGCAGAGGAGCCGATGTCGACGTTGGCGTCCGTGGCTTCGCCGAAGCGGACCCACTCGGGTGCGAAGATCAGACCGCAATCCTGCCAGTCATGATTCTGTGCTTCTGCAGAGTAATGGTTCAAGACTTCGTAGAGAGCAGGTGTACCGTCGAGGCCGACAGCTCCCTCGGGCTCGAGGACCCAGTCGTTACCGTCGGTGTTGTCACCGTACTGGTACTGCAGGTAGCCTTCCAGAGTGTAGAAGTGGTCTGCCCAGCGAAGTGCTGCCTGAGGATCCTTACAGACGTCCGTCAAGACGAACTTGTTCTCTTGCAGGTCGTTGTACTTGAAGTGTGTGCTGATCTTGGTTCCGTCGGGTCCTTCGAAGGGAGCCACGGCACGGAAGGCCTTGTAGAGATCCGGGTTCTCATCAGCGCTGACGCTGTTCGAGATCGCACCGGAGGCGATGAAGAGAGCCGGAGAATCCTCTTGGTTCACAAGCGCTCTGTACTGGTCGGGGTTCTGTGTGAAGCCGCCGTCATAGATTGCGCCCAGATCGTAGAGATCACGCATGAACTTCAGGAATTCGCGCCACTCGTCCTGAGCAGCCTGTGTGACGATCTCGCCGTCGGGGCTGACCAAGAGACGGTCGCCGTTACCGGAGCCGCTCGGGGAGGAACGACGGCCGGGGTTGGTGATGAAGGAGCCGGAGAGGAAGTTGATGAACTGCTCGCCCCAACCGTTGGTCGAACCGGTGATCGGCACGCCGTTCGGGTAGAGGTCCATGTAGGCCTTGACGACTTCGGTGAATTCTTCGGTTGTCTCGGGTACGCCGAGGCCGATCTCTTCGATGTAGTCCATGTTGACCCAGAGCTTATTGAAGTGTGAGCAGTGGTAGCAGACGTTGACCGATGCGACACCGTAGATGTGACCGTCTGTCTGTTTCTGCTGATTCCAGTATGCCGGATTCTCTTCCATGAAACCGTAGTAGTTCGGCATGTACTGGGGGATGAGCTCATCTAGAGGCAGAAGCATCTGCTCCTTGACGCCGTACTGAGGGATGTTCGGCGTGGAGAACATGAAGGCGTCCGGGTATGCATCACTGGCCATGAGGATCGTGATCATCTCACCGGTACCATCTGCGGGTGCCTGTACGAAGCTCCAATGTACGTTGGTCTTCTCTTCCATATAGAGTGTGAAGTCGTTGGTCGCCCAATCGATGATGTTCGGCGCACTCATGCTAAACATCTCCATCTCGATCACTTCGTTCGAAATGGGGTACTCACCTACGGGGGTATACTTCTCCAGATCTGCCGGATCCGTTTCCTTGTCCGTTTCGTCGCCTTGGCTTGACGTAGGCTTCTCTGTCTTGGAACCATCCGTCTTACCGGTGTCACCGCCACCTGTACAGCCGGCCAAGAGACCGACGCCGAGCATCAAGCTCATGGCGAAGGCTACGCTTTTGCGAATCACCTTTTTCATTTCCTTACCTCCTAGTAATTGTTCGAATGACAAGCCCTAGAGCCTGCACTCGGTCTACTCCAAACATAACGGAAGACAAGGTCTATGCAAACGGTCAATTTCAAACCCTGCGTACAAGTTTGCAATTTCGCCACAATTCAGAAGCGGACATATCTCGATTTATACGTACAGATTTCGCTAAGCGTAATTATTCTGAACGCAAACCAATAGTCAAACCCCTATACACCAACTATAATGACGGGGATTTGCAAGCGGCAGGGCAATTGATAGAATGATGAGACGGAGGATAGACGCATGCACAATAGACAGCCCGACAAACCCACAAACCCAATCAAACGCTTCTCGGATGCCGTGCACGGCTTGTCGTTTCGCATCCTCCTCACCTATTTCTCCATCCTCTTGATCCCGCTAATCGCGATTCTCATCATCTACAACACCTCGATCAACGCCCTCCTCGTACACCAAGAGGAGCAGACGATGTATGGGCTCGAGAAGACGGCGGAGCTCGTCCAAGTTCAGTTAGAAGAATTACAGAACATCAATTCCTATATACACTCCAACCCGAGCGTGAACTCGATTATCAATCACGCGAAACGAAACAAGCATCTGGCGCCTACCGACAAACGCGATATCTTCATGGTGCGCTCAGCCCTCGAGAGCTTCCCATCCTATAATCTGACGAACATCTTGATCAAGGATACCTATATCTTCTTCAGAGAGATCGAGTATACGGCCAAACTCCCGGCAGCCTTCGTCGACAACGAGAACGCTTATAACAGCAACGTGAACTTCCACGGGCTCTCATACGACGCGTTCAACGCACTGTGCGATATGAATTTCAGTAACCTGCTACTCGTGACCGGCAACGGCGAGGGGCGAGATCTCCTCTTGATGCGCAAGGTCAGTGATAGTGACACCGTCATCGTCATCCAGATCAACATGCCGGCACTTATCAGCATTCTAGAGACAAATGATACGGGTGAACAAGGCAGCACCTTCATCTTGAACAGTCAACATGACGTCTTGGCGTATAGTGGTGATGTAGCTGTCCCCAAGGAACAGTTACATCAGCTGGCAAGTAATAAAGAAAACAGCTACAGTGAGATCGAGATCAACGGCGATACCTATCTCAGCTATGTCTACCCCTACCGCGGTCTGACCTATATCTCGCTGACCGAGAAGCACTACCTGACTGCCAAGATCTCGTCGATCAAGTACGTCATCATCGCGATTGCTTCCGTTGCCTTCATCCTCGGTATCGTGCTCGTCACCATGCTGTGGTCAAGACGTCGTCACATGATTCTGAACGTACAGCGCACGGCACAAAACCTCGGCATCCTCTCTGCCCCACCGCGCAGCGAGAATCAATTACTCGAGCGAACGCTAAACGCCCTGACCGATACCATGGCCTCGCTCCAAGAAGAAGTGAAGCAACAACGTGACATCCTAACAGATACACTACTGCGCAAACTCGTCTCGCACGGCTTCGAGAGCGACTATGAGCTAAATAGAGAACTCGAAGGTAGCGGTCTCGTGCTGGATGCCGCATACTATAACTTAATACAAGTCATCCCCGTCCACCCGGACGAGAGCAACAGCGACAAGCAGCAGCTGCTTCCCTATCGCATCTTCTTGAAGCAGTTCCTCCAGGAGCGTCTTGGCGTACGTAATCACATCTTCGACCTCGACAACAACAGCTTCCTCGTGCTGCTGCTCCTCGACGAGGCACACTCGACAGAAGACTTGAAGGCGCAGTGCATGAGCCTGTACCGCGAATTAGAGGAGATGGATTGGTTCGCACCGAGCTTCGTCATCAC
Source organism: uncultured Oscillospiraceae bacterium (assembly GCA_964558445.1). Lineage (GTDB taxonomy): Bacteria > Bacillota > Clostridia > Saccharofermentanales > Fastidiosipilaceae > CAYXVJ01. Next base: position 45,327 of record CAZLEA010000009.1, read on the forward strand.
GGACAGCTGCGACGCCGTAATCGACGTCGTGAAGCTCATGCCGCAACTAGAAATCATCGACGAATACCTCGCCTGTACGGATACGCTTGGCGTCTTCACCATCAACGACTTGCCCCAGACGAACGACACGCTCTACTTCCCTATCACGGAGGAGATGCAGCTCCAGCGCATCCTGAATAGCGGTACGATCGACGAGCTAGAAGACTTCTGGTATCGCATGCTCCAAGAGAATATCCTGCACCGTAAGCTGCGCGTGGAGATGCTAGTCGAGCTGCGTGACCGCCTCCGTCTCAGTATCATGCGAGCACTCAGCGAATCACTGGACGAATCGCAATATCAGAAACTGGCGCAGAAGATTCAGAATACGAAGTCAATCCAAGTTCTCTACAACTACGCCGAGCAGGCTATGTATCTGCTCAATGAGTGTAACGCACAGAGCGACGATGCCGAGACCGAGCGAACCAAGCAGCGACTTCAGGAAGTCATCGACCGCAGGCTCTCGGATAGCAGCTTCAATCTCAGCATGCTGGCCGATGAGGTCGGCATCCCGGAGAACGTCCTCTACCGAAACTTCAAGAACTACTTCGGTCAGAGCTTCTCCTCATACCTCGAACAGTGCCGTATCAACAAGGCGTTTGACTTGCTCCGTGAGCAGGTACTGGTCAAGGACGTCGCCATGATGGTCGGCTACACATCGGACCACAGCTTCCGCCGCGCCTTCAAGCGCATCATGAAGGTGCCGCCGAGCCAGTTCCAAGAGGCATAAAAAAACAGAGACTACATATCATCTCTGTCCTTGGCCACAATCTCAAGTTGTATACTCTGTGGGTGATTCCCGAATTGATCTCCGAATAAATTGATTCCGCCACAGTTCTCCGCATCCTCATGTACACCGATGCGAAGCGAGACATACGGCAAGTCCGGATCAATATCCGCAATCGTTACATCGCTGTGCTTCAAGGCATCTACGAAGCT
>CAZLEA010000009.1:46401-49777 GCA_964558445.1 uncultured Oscillospiraceae bacterium
GCCATCTCAGACGCGATACCGCAGGGTGCATGAATCTCGGCATCGAAGTACTGGCCGACGCCCATCTGATAGAAGAAGGACGTGTCCTCCTCCAACTCCTCTTCCTTGAACGCACTGAGATAGACATCCTCGAAGGCGATACCGCAGATCTTCTGCGCGCCGCGAAGACCGGGACGCTCCGTCGTGATGATCATGCCCGCATCCTCTAGGATTCGGATGTGGTGCGAGGCAGAGGATAGTGGTAGATCCAGCTCACTTGCGATCTCGCTGATGTTGTAACTACGTTCGATGAGTTGTCTCAAGATAGCAAGACGCTCGGGCGATGCGAGGGCCTTGGCCACTCGCACCGTCTCTACGTCCTTATCTAAATCCAACAGAATCCGTTTCTTCAAGCGTTACTCCTCGTAGCGACCCTCGTTGATCGCCTTGATAATTGCAGGGTCGATCTTCGGCTCTCGGTCATAGGTCAGAAGGCCGTTGATCTCCTGTTCTACATCCGTGATCTGCGTATAGCAGAAGCCCTGGATCAAGGGAGATTCCAGCATCGCGGAGATAACCGCGTTATAGCGCTTCGCGAAGTCTTCGTCCGAACTTGCAGACGTATAACCCCAGCCCTCTTGCTCATCCTTCTGGTACGAGATACCGCCGAACTCGGTGACGAGGATCGGCTCACCGTTGTAGCTCCACCCGTTGGCATAGAGCATTCTGCCTGCAGGTGTCGCATCCAATATGGTATCCAGATCCTTGTAGCGGTCGAGGAGCACATCCTTCTTCCCTTCGTAATCGTGGATGGTAAGGAGGTCAGTCATCGTATGCTCCCAGCCATCGTTTGAGATGACAGGTCTTGTGCGATCGAGGGACTTGGCGATGCTCACCATCGCAGCCGTGTGGTACTGCTGCATCTCATCGTTCGCCACTTCAACTACACCCCACGACTCATTGATCGGGGTCCAAGCCACAATACTCGGGTGGTTGTAATCACGGAAGATCGCATCGATCCACTCATCCGTGATACGCTTCACGTACTTGCGCGAATAGACATAGGCCGCCGGCAGCTCACCCCAGACGAGGAAGCCCATCTTGTCCGCATGGTACAAGAACCTGGGGTCTTCGATCTTCTGATGCTTACGTACGCCGTTGAAGCCCATCTCCTTCGAGAGACGAATATCGGTTACGAAGTCCTCGTCCGTCGGAGCGGTCAAGAGGCCGTCACGCCAGTAGCCCTGGTCTAGCAGTAGCTTCTGGTAGTAGGGTCTATTGTTCAAGAGAAGTTTACCATTCTCAATCGAGATCTTACGAAGACCGAAGTAAGAATCCACTTCGTCAACCGTCTCCCCATCTTCTGTTACAGCGAAGCGAATATCGAAGAGTCGCGGCTTCTCGGGGGTCCAGATCATCTCCTCTTGGGCCTGCCACTTCAGCAAGCGCTGTTGATCGAGCTGTACACTGAGTTCGCTCTCATCACAGAGCAGGTCCACCACTTGCGAAACAACGGTCGTCCCCTCGTAGGAGATCTCTATACCCAGTTTCGCATTTGGTTCCGGATTCATCCTGCTATCAATGCGGTCTAGCTCATAACGAATACCGATCGAACGCGTATCAAGGTCTGGCGTCAGCCATACCTTGCGCAGATAGGTCTCGGAGACGGCCTCCAGCCAGACGCTCTGCCAGATACCGGTCGTCCGCGTGTAGAAGATACTTGCCGATTCCGGCTTCCAATACTGCTTGCCACGCGGCATCTCGAGATCCGTAACCGGATCGTAGACTTCGAGGCGAATCTCATTCTCACCTGTTGCGACCAGATCCGTGATCTCAACCTCGAAGCCGATATGACCGCCGATATGCTCGGTGACAAACTGATCGTTAACCCAGAGCTTCGCCTGATAGTCGACGGCACCGAAGTGCAAGAGGATACGCTTCCCCTCCATCTCCTCGGGCAAGTCGAAACGCTTCTGATACCAGACCGTATCGTGGGCTTCATTCGAGTGGATACCCGATAGCTTGGTTTGGTAAGCGTAGGGTACAATAATCTTCTGATCAAAAGCAGGCTCATCAAACGAGAATTCCCACTCACCGTTCAGGGACAAATAACTATCTCGCACGAATTGCGGACGAGGATACTCACTACGGGGTAACTGACTCATAATTCACTCCATAACACATAGCTAACCCGAAGCTGCCGGGTCGGTTCATTGATCCAGATACGCCTAAGGTATACGAAGTTTGTTGGAATAAACTTCATAATCAGGCTTATTATATCCAATCTAGCAACAACGGACTGCTTCGTCAAGCGAATTATCGTGCGGTTAATCTGTACGATTCGAGCATTTAGAACAAGATATTTGGAGGATTGCAATTCGACCAGCTGTCGTAGGCATCAATCTGCATTCTCTTCGCTAGCAAACGCCCTCGCCTCCATAACACTAATACCGTTCTCTCTGGCTATCTTCGCCAAGTCCTCATATTCAGCCTTGCTCTTCGTCACGCCGAATCCTGTAGCGGTTTTGACACGCAGCGGGCCGTATTTGCTATCGACTACCTCAACCGAGCGATCTAGCGTATACCTCCGCCAATTGCTGCTACGAACCCCCAGAGTAGTCGTATGCTTCAGGATCAGTACAGCCATCTGATCTTCGTCTTGCGGCTTGCAGAGGCACACGAGTTGGTGGCCTGGCCTACTCTTCTTCATTTGAATCGGCACGATATAAACATCCAGCGCACCATGCTCCATAAGCACTTCCAGAGCAAACCCCATTTCCTCACCGGTCATATCATCCAGATTGCAAACAATCTCCACGATATCGCCACGCTCAGTCTCACTCTCACCAAGAAATGTGCGTACGCAGTTAGCAACGGGGAAGTCCTTCTTACCCATACCATAACCAACTCCGACTGTCGCCATCAAGGGGCGGTCACCAAATGTATCGGCATAGTGTTTCAGCAGAGCAGCCCCGGTAGGCGTGCACAGCTCTCCTCTAATCTGGCCGCCGTAAGTAGGTACACCCCGGAGGATATAAGCCGTAGCAGGTGCAGGCACCGGCAGTATGCCGTGAGCACACTTCACTTGCCCACTGCCCACATGCACGGGTGACACAAACACCCTCTCGGGTGCCAATTCTTCCATCAGTTGGCATACACCTACAATATCGGCGACGGCATCCATCATGCCAACCTCGTGGAAGTGTACTTCGCTCACCGCTTGACCATGCGCCTTGCTCTCTGCTTCGGCAATCAGGCCATACACAGCCAGTGCGTCTGCCTTGACCTTATCCGAAATCTCTAGCGCATTCAGAATCGTCTCGATCTCCGCCATACCGGTGTGGTGATGGTGATGATGATCGTGGTGGCGATGCTCGTGATCATGGTCATGGCTATG
>CAZLEA010000009.1:49877-51270 GCA_964558445.1 uncultured Oscillospiraceae bacterium
GCGTGTGTGTGACCGGCAGGGATATCGAGGCTCTCCTCTTCTTCCCCTGCAATTCGAACAGACACATGGGTGCCTGTGATCCCGCACTTGACCGATGCTTCACGACTAATTGTGACACCCGGGATACCCAGTGCATTCATCCTAGTGATAAACGCATCGGGATCCGGATGCAATTCCAACAGTGCCGCCATCAGCATATCTCCGGCAGCGCCCATATTACACTCAATATATAGCGTTCTCATTTGATATCCTCCATTGATTCGATAAATGCAGTCCCTCTATTTAGGCTTGCAATTCCACTGTCCTCTGGCACACTCTGGCAGCCAGTTCCCTATTGTGCGTCACGACGACCAGTCCCAGTCCGTTCTTCTTCGCTACCTCCAGCACAATCTTCCAGATCTGTGCCTGGGTAATCACATCGAGCATGGTGCTGATCTCATCACAGATCAGGAATTTGGTATCCGGTCCCAGTACACGAGCGATGCAGAACCGCTGCAATTCACCACCGGATAACTCGCTTGGCCAGCGAGAGAGCCACTCGTTTCGTATCCCCATCTCCTCGAGCAGGGCCTGATCGGGCGTCCAAGCTTCGTTCAGTATGGTTGCCATCTTGTGCCTGGGATTGACGGATAGCTCCGGGTGCTGGGCGATCATCTGCACAGGACAGAAGCCCCTCTTCGCTAGCGGATTCCCGTCAAGCAATACCTCGCCTTCGTTCGGAGTGAGGTAGCCGGATAGGATCTTGGCCAGTGTACTCTTACCACTGCCTGAGGGGCCGAGCAGCGCAACACGCTCTCCTGCCTCTATCTTGAAACTGATGTTGTTCAGCACCGGTTCGCCCCGCTTGGTATAACGGAAGACTATGTTCTTCGCCTCAAGTTGCATGGACACAGAGCACCTCCCCTCCGCGAAGCTCGCGCATCTCTATCTCGCCACTGCATGCCGCGGTACGCATGGGACATCGATCGGCAAACAAGCAACCCGTCGGCAGATCACCTGCATATGGCTGAGACCCGGCTATCGGCTCGAACAGGTTCTGTGGCAGCGCATCCAGAAACGCCTTGCTATACGGATGTCTCAGTGCTTCTCGGCCCCTAGCGAAGTCATCGGCGTCTGCAATTTCCACCGTGGTGCCGGCATAGAACACGGCAATCCGGTCCGCTACTCGAAGCGCTAGATCGATATCGTGCGTTATGAGGAGGACCGCCGTTCCGTTGTCAGCTAGCTCCCGGAAATGTTTCAGTGTCTCCATGGCAAGTTCAACGGTCAGACCGGGTGTCGGCTCGTCAGCGATAATCAACTTGGGCGAGATCGTGACCGCAGTCGCAATCAGCACGCGGCGCGCCATACCGCCGGATAGCTGATGAGGGTACATCCTCTCCACGGATTCATC
>CAZLEA010000010.1:0-46681 GCA_964558445.1 uncultured Oscillospiraceae bacterium
GCCTTGTCGTTACAACCAAGCACGTTCACAATCTTGTGCTCGACCATCTTCTTGATGTTCTCGCGTGCCGGCTTGAGGTACTGGCGAGGATCGAAGTGGCTCGGGTTCTCGGCGAAGTACTCGCGGATGGTACCCGTCATGGCCAGACGCAGGTCGGAGTCGATGTTGATCTTACAAACGGCCATACCGGCTGCCTGACGAAGCATGTCCTCGGGGATACCGATCGCATCGGGCATCGCGCCGCCGTTGTCGTTGATCATCTTGACATACTCGGGCATGACGCTCGAAGCACCGTGCAAGACGATGGGGAAACCGGGCAGACGTCTGCTGATCTCCTCTAGGATGTCGAAGCGCAGCTGGGGCTTCTGACCGGGCTTGAATTTGTAAGCACCGTGGCTGGTTCCGATTGCGATAGCGAGGCTGTCGACACCGGTACGTGTGACGAAGTCTTCGACCTCATCGGGCTGGGTGTAGCTGGCGTCTTCGTCCGAGACGTTGACGTCATCTTCGACACCGGCCAAGCGACCGAGCTCACCCTCAACCACGACACCGCGTGCATGAGCGTACTCGACGACCTGACGGGTCAGGGCTACGTTCTCTTCATAAGGCAGATGGGAACCGTCGATCATAACGGAGGTGAAACCGCCGTCGATACATTCCTTACAGAGCTCGAAGCTGTCACCATGGTCCAAGTGAAGAACGATCGGCAGACCGGTCTCCTTCTCGGCGGCCTCGACCAATTTGGTCAGGTAGGTGTGGTTGGCATACTTACGGGCACCGGCAGATACCTGCAGGATGACCGGAGCATTGAGCTCCTTACAAGCTTCCGTGATACCCTGGATGATCTCCATGTTGTTCACGTTGAAGGCACCGATGGCATAGCCGCCTTCATAAGCCTTCTGAAACATTTCTTTAGATGTTACTAACGGCATTCTAATTCTCCTTATTACTCATTACGTTCGTGGCCACAGCCCGTCCGTGATTGAAATATGTGATCTTAAGTAATTGTAATAATCATGTGACTTTTAGTCAATTGTTTGGGGCTCTTGGCGCCTCATTCTACGATTACAACGTGTTTGATCGATCCCTTCTGCCGTTTATAGACAAAAGTACAAGCAAGCAATCCCTACAGGGCGTTCAATTCGGCCAGGCGTGCGGCAAGTGCCTCACGGACCTGCAAGTTGGAGGCGAGCTTATCCTTCTCCTTTTGTACCACTGCCTCAGGGGCGCGCGACACGAAGGACTCGTTGGCAAGCTTCTGATGGACGCGATTGATCTCGTCTTCTGCCTTGGTAAGTTCCTTGGCGATACGCTCGCGCTCCTTATCTAGGTCCACCAAGTCTTCGAGCGGGATGAAGAGTTCGGCACCAGGGATAACAGCGGTCACCGCCGAGGAGGCGATATCCGTCTTGCTGTCTCTGATATCGATGGATTCGATACCTGCCAGATGATTCAGATAGGCTTGTCCGGAACGGAAGAGCTTCGCCATTGCCTCATCTTCGGTGTAGACAATCAAGCCTACCTTGCGTGAGGGAGCGACGTCCATCTGTACGCGGATGTTTCGAATCTGTCTAGTCGCATCCATGACGAGCTCCATCTGACGGATAACAGCGTCGTTTCGCCACTCGGGTCTGCGGTCGGGCCAATCCGAGATCATGATCGAAGCCGAAGCAGGGGCAGCCAAGGTCGCGGGCAGATTCAAATAAATCTCTTCGGTGACAAACGGCATGAAGGGGTGCAGCAACTGCATCGCACGACGAAGCACGGTGACGAGCACATAACGGGCTTCAAGCTCACCTGCGGGGTTATCGCCGTACAGGCGCGGCTTCACCATCTCGATGTACCAGTCGCAGTACTCCTCCCAGATGAACTCATAAATCTTCTGCAGCGCGATGCCAAGCTCGAACTTCTCGAGATTCTGTGTCACTTCCTTCGTGACCTGATTCAGGCGCGCGAGGATCCAGTGGTCTTCCGTCTGGAACTCGCTCTCTTGGACCTCGCCGAAATCGATATCATCGTCCAGGTTCATCAAGACGAAGCGGAAGGCATTCCAAATCTTGTTAACAAAGGATCTACCGCTCTCCACCACCTGCTCTTGGAAGCGTTGGTCGCTGCCGGGACCGGTACCGGTGATCAGAGAATAACGCAGCGCATCCGCGCCGACGCGATCGATCACCTCGAGCGGGTCAACACCGTTATCCAAGCTCTTCGACATCTTGCGTCCGTCTGCCGCACGCACGATGCCGTGCATGTAGACGGTATGGAAGGGCACCTCGCCCGTGTGCTCGATGGCGGAGAAGATCATGCGGGCAACCCAGAAGAAGATGATATCGTAGCCGGTGACAAGGACGTCCGTCGGATAGAAGTAATCCAGATCCGCGGTCTTCTCGGGCCAACCAAGCGTCGAGAACGGCCACAGAGCTGAGCTAAACCAGGTATCCAAGGTGTCTTCGTCCGCTCTTAGATTCGTGTCGCTGCAAGCGGGGCAAGCAGCAGGATGCTCCCTGGAGACGATCACTTCGCCGCAGGCATCGCAGTAGTAGGCCGGGATACGGTGTCCCCACCAGAGCTGGCGCGAGATATTCCAATCTCGGATGTTGTTCATCCAGTTGAAGTAAGTCTTCTCGAAGCGCTCGGGCACGAAGCGGACTTCCTCGTTCTCCACCGCCTTGATCGCGGGATCGGCAAGCGCATCCATCTTCACGAACCACTGCGTGGAGAGTCTAGGCTCGACTACAGTCTTGCAGCGCTGGCAGGTACCGACGTTGTGCTTGTACGCTTCGATCTTCTCGATGAGGTCTTGTGCTTCCAAGTCTCGGACGATCTGCTTGCGTGCAGCTTCTCTCGTCATGCCGGAATACGGCTCGAAACCCTCGGCAATCAGGGCATCGTCCGTCATTATATTGAGGACGGGGAGATCATGTCGCTTCCCAAGCTCGAAGTCGTTCGGATCGTGAGCTGGCGTGATCTTGACCACACCCGTACCGAACTCGGACTCGACATAATCATCCGCAACGATCGGGATATCAACGTTTCTGAGCGGCAGACGAACGGTCTTGCCGACCAAATGCTTATAGCGCACATCGTCCGGATGTACGGCGACAGCGGTATCGCCCAGCATGGTCTCGGGCCTGGTCGTAGCGACTACGAGGTAGCCGGAACCATCGGTCAAGGGATAGCGAATATGCCAGAGCGAGCTCTGCTGCTCCTCATAGATGACCTCGATATCAGAGATCGAAGTCTTGCAATCCGGGCACCAGTTAATCAGGCGCTCGCCGCGGTAGATCAAGCCCTTCTCGTAGAGCTTGATGAAGACCTCGGTGACGGCCTCGGACAGACCCTCGTCCATCGTGAAGCGCGTACGGTCCCAATCACAAGACGAACCCATGCGTTGCAACTGTAAGATGATGCGGTTACCGTAGCGCTCCTTCCACTCCCAGGCACGCTCCAAGAATCCCTCGCGTCCGAGCTCCTCCTTTGACACACCCTCTTGCTTCAATGTCTCGACGATGCGAGCCTCGGTTGCAATCGAAGCATGGTCGGTACCGGGCAGCCAGAGCGCTTCATAACCCTGCATGCGGCGCCAGCGAGTCAAGCTGTCTTGTAGCGTGTTGTCGAGCGCGTGGCCCATGTGCAGCTGCCCCGTGATATTCGGCGGCGGCATCACGATGGTATACGGCTTCTTCTTGGGATTCACATGTGCCGAGAAGTACTTCTCCTGTAACCAATTCTCGTAGATTCGCGCTTCGGCTTCCAAGGGCTCGAAGGCCTTGCTGATTTGGTCGATCTTAACCATAAATAACCTCTATTGTTTCTCTTAACGCCTACGTGATGCGGCCCCTGCTACGCAGAAATAGGCAAGGTGTGTGCCTCGCCTATCCGATCCGCTAACGCGTTTGTTTGTGATTACGTATCGCCACTTAGCTCAGGAGCGATGCGGCGTCCTGGTCCAGGAGGATCGTGACATCGGGGTGAATCTGCAGGATGGATGCCTGGCAGACAGGATCGATGTGACCCTCGATCATGGCCTTGACGGCTTCGGCCTTGGAGCTGCCGGTTGCGATCAAGATGATGCGACCTGCCTCCATAATCGTTCCGATACCCATGCTAATCGCTTGCTTCGGCACGTCCTCGAAATTATCGAAGAAGCGGGCGTTGGCCTGAATCGTATCCTCGGTCAGATCCACGACATGCGTCGCCTTGGGGAAATAGGTATTGGGCTCGTTGAAGCCGATGTGGCCGTTGCGACCTAGACCCAAGATCTGTAAATCAATGTAGTTTGCGGCGGCAATCAATTCCTCGAAGCGCTCGCACTCGGCCTCGGGATCGGCAGCCGTACCATCCGGGATGTTGATCGCATCGGGCAGGATATTAATCTTACCGAAGAGGTGATCCACCATGTAGCGGAAGTAGCTCTGCTCGTGGTGACGATCCAAACCCAGATACTCATCTAAGTTGAAGCTTGTTACTTCGGCAAAGGAGATCACGCCATCATCATAGAGATTGACGAGTTCATCGTAGATACCGAGCGGGGTGCTTCCCGTCGCGAGGCCCAGGACCGACTGCGGTTCCGCCAGCAACTGAGCGGCGACCAGAGCCGCACCGGCCTTAGCCACCTGCTGTTCATTCTCGAACACTTGTATAACCATCTCTATTTCCTCCATGCTAACTAGCTTTTGACTGTACTAATCTTAACTTAAATCCGTGTTTACTTCAATTCTACAATCGTTACGCCCGTGTCGCCCTCACCATAAGCTGCTAAGCGATAGGCACTAACCCGTCGATCCTTCTTCAAGGCTTGGTGGACGGCTTGGCGAAGGACGCCCGAGCCCTTGCCATGCACGACGCGAAGTGACCTGGCGCCCGCAAGCACCGCATCGTCCATGAAGTGATCGAGATTCACCAGCGCCTCATCGCTCGTCTGCCCGAGCAGCTTCAATTCCGGCCTGAAGCTCTGTGCCTTCGAAACAGTCTTCGACTGTCCCTTGCGTAGGCGGGCCGCAGCTCGATCACGGCCGCCCGTATCCACCGGTTTCTCTTCTGCTACGACGAGGCTTGCGGCAGAAACCGAGATCTTCATCGCGCCGACTTGGAGCATCAGCATGCCCTTGTTATCCGGCTCACTAACGACGCGCCCGTTCTGATTCAGAAGCGGCGAGAAGTAAGTCTTCCCGACCTCGATCAATCGAGGCTTCTCCCCTGCAGCCGCGACCTTGCGACTGAGCGTCTCTCTGCCGATCTCCCCTTCGATTTGGTTTAGACGGCCGCGAAGCTCGCCTCTGAGATTCTGACCGGACTTCATCGCCCGATCGAGGTCGCCGCCTTCGAAGGCCTCGCGAATATCGTTTAGTAACTGATCGACGATCTCGACTTGCTCTTGCAGCGTCTGGCGCGACTCCTCACGGGCCTTGGCGAGTATGTCGCTCTTCCTGGATTCGATCGCCTGTTGGTCTCGTTCCAATTGACGGCGCTCGCTGCGGATCTCGTTTCGTTCGCGGACCGCCTCGTCACGAAGCCTCGCGGCATCGCGACCACGCTTGTCCAGATCGCGGAGCAAATCCTCGAAGTGGCGCCCCTCATCTGTCAAGAGCTCTCTTGCACGGCCGATGATCGTCTCGTCTAGACCCAGCTTCTGCGAGATGATAAACGCATTGGATACGCCAGGCACGCCGATCATCAAGCGGTACGTCGGCTTCAGAGTATCGGTGTCGAACTCGACAGATGCGTTCTCGACGCCTTCTGTCTCGAGCGCATATGCCTTGAGTTCCTTGTAGTGTGTCGTCGCCATCGTGATCGCACCCGAGCGCTTCAGGTGGTCGAGGATCGCCATCGCGAGCGCCGCACCCTCGGACGGGTCCGTGCCGGAGCCGAGCTCGTCCGTCAGAACGAGGCTTGATGGCCCCACCATCTCGCAGATACGAACCAGATTCGTCATGTGACCGGAGAAGGTCGATAGGCTCTGCTCGATGCTCTGCTCGTCGCCGATGTCGGCCAACACGTTATCGAAGACGGAGATCTCCGATTGCTCCTTGGCCGGTATCTCGAGGCCGGACATACCCATCAGGGTCAGGAGACCGCAGGTCTTGAGCGCGACCGTCTTACCACCCGTGTTCGGCCCCGTCACGAGCAGCGTGCTGTACGTGTCTCCGATCCACAGATCGATCGGCACGACTTCATTCGCCGGTATCAGCGGGTGGCGCGCCTGCTTCAGGTGTATGCGTCCTTGATCGTTTAAGATCGGTGGCATCGCCTTCATCTGGAGGGCCAACCTGCCCTTGGCGATCGCGAAATCGATTTGGGCCAGAAGCTCAGAGTTCGCCAAGATGCCGTCGACTTCCTCGGCGACTCGCTCGGAGAAATCGCGCAAGATAGCCGCGATCTCGTCTCGCTCTTCGCTCATCAATTCTCTAATCTTGTTGTTTGCGGAGACGACCGCCATCGGCTCGACGAAGAGCGTCTGACCGGAGCCGGATGCATCGTGGACGATGCCGGGCACTTGACCCTTATGCTCCGCCTTGACCGGCACGACGTAGCGGCCGTTTCGCTGCGTGATCAGCGCTTCCATCAGGTACTTGCCCTGACCGCGTATGATTCGATCGAGCGCTTCTCGAATCGATGACTGCTGTCCCTTGATGCGGCGACGGATCTCCGCAAGCTTCACGGATGCGTTGTCGGCCATCTCCTCTTCGGAGATAATCGCGCTATCGATATCCTTCTCGAGGCGGTCGTAGCGATTCAGACGATCCATCAGCAAGTAGACACTGTTGTCGCCTGGACCGTCTTCAGGCACGAGCCTCGTAAGCCTGGACGCAGCACGAAGCACGCCCGCGATACGCAGGAGCTCTGCCATCGATAGGTCAGATCCGCGAGAAGCACGTACGACCGTGGCACGGATATCCGAGATGCCGTGGAGAGGCGGTGTGCCCTTGGCGAGGAGGATTGCGACCGCGTCACTCGTCTCCTTGAGCCATGTTCTGGCTTCAGTCAGATCGTTTGTCGGGGCCAAGGCTTCGCAGCGCTCGCGCCCGGGAGCAGAAAAAGATAGCCCGGTGAGTTGCCGGACTATTTTGGGGAATTCCAATGTATCGGTATGCATTTCCATAGACAAGAACCTCAATTAAGTCTGGTCCGCTGTCTGTTCATCCTTCTTATCGGCGTCCAAATAGTATTTGACATAAGACAGCAAACTAAAGATCGAAAACGATACCGGAACAATAAAGATGTACGGTATCAAGTAAATATATTCTTCGCGTAGTAACATCGCAAAGGAGAAGGCGATCACAAGCAGTATCGTGGTCAGCTTCCCGAACCACTGCGCACCGACGACGACATCCCGTCTGCGAAACAAGATCGCACCGCCAAGCACTAAGAGTAGTTCCTTGGCCAGCATAATCAGCGGCACCCAGAGCGGCAGGCGATGCACCAGGAAGAGACAAACGCTCGTTGTAATCTGGAAGATCTTGTCGACTAAGGGATCCAAGACCTTGCCAAGATCGGACACCTGATCGAAGGTGCGGGCGATGAAACCGTCCAGTGCATCCGTCATCCAGATCAAGAGGAAGAGGACGAAGCCCGTCGTACGGATTTGTTCTCGGTTCAATATGTAGCTTGCCATGAGGGGAATCATGGCGAGGCGAACCAAGGATAGCCCGTTCGGTATCGTCAGTTGCTTCTTCCAATCCAGATCTCTCAGTTTCATCTATACCTTCTCTTCCATGCCATCAGGCTAGAGCGCGATCAATTTCGAATCCATGTAGTCTTCGACATCAATCGTCTTCTTCATCGCCAAGGCTTCTTCCATATCTATATCCGTGATCTTACCCTCACGGTAGACGATGACCCGATTGCTGCGGCCCAAGTCGATGCAGGAGACCGCCTCCACGCCCATCTGGCTTGCCATCTGGCGATCGCGAAGCGTAGGACTGCCGCCGCGCTGCAAGTGGCCTAGTATCGTCGGTCTGGATTCGATGCCGGTCATCTTCTCGATACGCTCGGCGATATCGATCGCGGAGCCTGCGCCCTCTGCCACCACGACAATGTAGTGATGCTTGCCGGTGTTCCGGCACTCGAGGAGGCGCTTGACGACATCGTGGTTGAAATCATGTTCGATCTCAGGGATCAAGATGACTTCCGCACCGGTCGATACACCGACGTTGAGGGCGATGTATCCCGCCTTGCGGCCCATCACTTCGATGACCGAGCAGCGTTCGTGACTGCTCGCCGTGTCGCGAAGCTTATCGATGGCCTCCATCGCCGTATTCATAGCGGTATCGTAGCCGATCGTATACTCCGTGCTGGAGATATCGTTGTCGATTGTACCCGGGATACCGACAACCGGTAGGCCCATGCGTGCCAGATCGAGCGCACCGCGGAAGGATCCGTCGCCACCGATCACAACGAGTGCATCGATATTAAACACCTTGCACATATCAAATGCCTGTTTCACGCCATCCGGCGTATTGAAGGTGGCCGAACGGGCTGTCATCAAGAAGGTACCGCCGCGCTGCAGCTTCTCCGAGACGGAGCGGCCGTTGAGTTCGATGATGTCACCGCGCCACAAGCCGTGGAAGCCGCGTCTGACACCGAGCATACGATAGCCCTTGTTCAGGCCGGCACGGGTCACGGCGCGAATCGCCGCGTTCATGCCGGGGGCATCCCCGCCGGAGGTCAAGACCGCAATCGTCTTGATATCCGCGGCCATCTGCCTGTGCTGCTTCATACCCAAACTTGTATTCTCTTCTCTCGACTTCGTCTGCTCGCTCATATCTCAGTCCTCTCGTTACTAGCCTACGCCCAGGATGGGCGATCGATCCCAACTTTATATATTCTATCGTAATTTCGTCGAATTACCAGACAAATAAACCGTCTCAATCGGATTCCGACAGAAACGAGATCGCGTCTTGTCCGCACAACTCCGCCAGATAGGCCAAGAGTGTGTGATTTGGCACGATCTTATAACTATGCCCCTCGCCCCAGAGCACACCGCCCTCCTTATCGAGGCGAATAAGCACCGGTAGATCTCCCGGGAAGAAGCGAAGCGATGCAAGCAGCGCCTTCCACTTGCGACTACCCCGGGTCAGCGGGCAGCGAATCAACAGGCTCATGTTTGCAGCCATGAGGGCTTGCTGTGCCTCGAGATCTTCAATGGCAAGCCTGTCTTCTGCCGTGAACGGTAAGTCGTTTGTCCCCGGTTCGTCGTAGAGATCGGGATCTTCCTTGGCCACCATCTCCTTGGCGACAACAGCCATATGTTGGTCGATTGCCTTGGGTCTGGTGAAGGGTGCTAGGTAATCCTCTCTCGCATACGCTTCGTCGTCCGGCAGATAAGCGATCTTGTCCGCCAAGAGCTTGGGCTCCTCATCTTCCCTCGCGCTGATGCGACCCGAGATCAAGAGGACCTCGCCCTCGCGAATCATGTCGCGATATGTACTGAGCGTCTTCGGGAACACGATGGTTTCGAAACGTCCATCGAGATCCTCCAATTCCACGAAGCTCATCATCTCGCCCTTCTTCGTAGTCAAGTTCTTGCGCCTGACCACGAGGCCCGCCATGACGGCAAACTTCCCGTTTAGCGCCTGCGTGTATTCCGCTGCAACTAGCTCGTCTTGCAGCAGCTCTGCTTCGATCGGCGGGGCCTGGAGCTGACCACTGCTCATGTCCGTTGAGCCCAGAAGCGAATGACGGTAGCGGTCCAGCGGGTGACCGGAGATATAGAGTCCGAGCATCTCTTGTTCCATCGTCAGAATCTGGTCCATGCCGAGCTTCGGTAGCTCGGGGTAAGTCGGTTCGACCGGCGCCTCCTCGGGCACACCGAAGTCAAACAGCGATAACTGACCGTCCATCACGGATTTGGTACTCGACAAGATGGCCAGGTACGGGTCGGTCGCCGCAATCAGCTGATTCCTCGGAATACCGAAGGAATCGAGGGCGGACGACTTGATGAGACTCTCGATCATTTTGCGATTCATACCGAGGGCATGTACACGCCTCAGGAAGTCACCGAAGGTCTTGAATGTACCGTTTGTCTCGCGGTCGCAAATCAGTGCTTCGAGCACGCCCGTACCGACGTTCTTCACCGCGGCGAGGGCGAAACGAATCTTCCCATCCTCCGTCGTGAAGCGAACCTGGCTGCGATTAATATCGGGCGGCAGTATACCGATCTTCATATCCTGACAGACGCGTACGTAGTGCGCCGCCTGACCTAATTGGCCCAGGAAGCTGTTTAGCATCGCCGCCATGAAGGCAACCGGATAGTAAGTCTTGAGCCAAGCCGTATTGTAGGCGACGACCGCATAACACGCCGCATGCGCCTTGTTAAACGCGTAGCCTGCAAACGCCATAACCTCGTCCCAGATCGACTCCGCGACCTTCAGAGGCACACCACGCGTCAAGGCACCGTCGACCGTCTGACCGGTGTCGGACGAGCCACCTCGGATAAACAGATCGCGATAGCGAGCAAGTTCCTCCGGCTGCTTCTTGGACATCGCGCGCCTGACGTTATCGGATTGGCCCATCGTGAAGCCGGCCAGATCGCGCACGATCTGCATGACCTGCTCCTGATAGACGATACAGCCGTAACTGACGTCCAGAATCGGCTCCAGGAGCTCGTGGTCGTAGCGGATCTTGGATGCATCGTGTCTTGAGGCGACGTAGCGCGGGATCTGCTCCATCGGACCCGGTCTATAGAGGGCCACACCGGCGATGATATCCTCCAGGGAGTCCGGTTTGAGCTCCTTCATAAACGAGGTCATCCCGCCCGATTCCAGCTGGAAGACGCCCTCGGTCTCACCGCGCGATATCATCTTGAATACCTCGGGATCGTCCATCTTCATCGTATCGAAGTCGATTCTCACACCGTGATCCGCCAACACCATGTCGCGCGTGTCGCGCAGCACGGTCAGGGTTCTAAGGCCCAGGAAGTCAAACTTCAGTAGCCCGACCTTCTCGATATTATTCTTGGCATATTGGACAACGATATTGTCGTCGTTACGGGCAAGCGGCGCGATATCCGTCAGCGGCTCCTTCGAGATGACTACGCCTGCGGCATGCGTAGATGCATGACGGGGCATCCCCTCGAAGAGCTTGGCGTAATCGATCACCTGGCGCACAAGCGGCTCGTTCTCGTAGGCCTCCTTCAGCTCCGGGGAGCGTTCGAGGGCCAGATCGAGCGTCATACCAAGCGCAAAGGGTATCAGCTTCGCTATCCGATCCGTATCCGCATAGGACAGATCCAGCGCACGGGCGACGTCGCGCACGGCTTGCTTCGCCGCGAGCGTGCCGAAGGTGATGACCTGAGCTACGTGATCGATGCCATACTTCTTGTAGACATAATCGATCACTTCGCCGCGGCGCTCGTAGCAGAAGTCGATATCGAAGTCCGGCATACTGACGCGTTCGGGATTCAAGAAGCGCTCGAAGAGCAGCGCATACTCCAGCGGATCGAGATTCGTGATACCAAGCGCGTAGGCGACCAGCGAGGCTGCACCTGAGCCTCGCCCCGGCCCCACCATGATCTCAAGCCTCTTCGCATAATCGATGAAGTCCCAGACGATGAGATAGTAGTCGTTGTAGCCCATGCGGTCGATGACGCCGAGTTCATATTCGAGCCGTTCGACGTAATCTTCTCTCGGATAAGCTTGGTGCACGGCCAAGCGCCGTTCGAGACCCGCAAACGAGATTGCAGCCAGATAAGACTTCGCAGTCTCCCCCTCCGGCACCTCGAACTCGGGTAGATGCAGCGTCTTGAAGTCGAACTCGGCCTCACAGCGCTCCGCAATCCTGACGGTATTTCGAATCGCCTCGGGCACATCCAAGAAGGCCTCGATCATCTCTTCGGGCGACTTCACGTAGAAGGCGTCGGTGCCAAGGCGCATACGGTCCGGATCGGACATGCGCTTGCCGGTCTGCATGCAGAGCAAGATCTCGTGTGCCTTCGCATCTTCTTGGCGCGTGTAGTGACAGTCGTTCGTTGCGACAAGCGGGATACCGGTCTCCTCGGAGAGGCGAATCAAGTCTTGGTTCACGAGCAATTGTTCGGACAGGCCGTTGGATTGCAGTTCGAGGTAGAAATTGCCTTCGCCGAAGGTCTCTTCGTACCAGAGGGCAAGTCGCTTCGCCCCCTCATAGTCGCCGTTCAAGAGCGCCCTTGGGATCTCACCGCTAAGACAGGCGGACAGACAGATCAAGCCCTCGCTGTGACGACGAAGCAGCTCGTGATCGACTCTCGGCCTGTAGTAGAAACCCTCGATATGGGCAAGCGAGACCAAGCGATTGAGGTTCTTGAGCCCCTCATTGTTTCTCGCCAATAGAACAAGGTGGTAAGACCGTTTGTCCTCCACCTTGTCCTTCGAGAAGCGACTGCTCGCGGCCAGATAGACCTCTGCGCCGATGATGGGCTTGATCCCCTCTCGCTTGCATGCCTCGTAGAAGTCCACCGCACCGTACATCGATCCGTGATCCGTGACGGCGCACGCGTCCATGCCAAGTTCCTTGATCCGTTTGGGTAAGGTCTTGATGCGATTGGCGCCGTCTAAGAGACTGAATTCGGTATGTAGATGCAAGTGGACGAAATTCACGAAACAACTCCTATTGATGTATATATTAGATTTAGGTCAAGCGCGCTTCGATCTCCCGCACGAACATGTCGCTGCGTGCTTCGATCAGACTCTTGGCCTCGGCCTCATCCAGGTCGTAGACACCGAAGTAGATCTTGATCTTGGGCTCTGTACCGGACGGGCGAACACAGATCCAATCCAGGCCGTCCAGCTCATAGAGCAAGACGTTGGAGCGGGCGAGGTCTAGCGTACCGGTCTGTCCGTCCTCCAGATTGACCCAATCGCCGGTCAGATAGTCCTTGACAGTCTTCACGGGGAAGCCCGTGAGACCCGCAGCCTTGTTCTCACGAAGCGAAGCCATCGCATTCTTGATCTGCTCCGCACCGGCCATGCCGCTTCTCGAGATCGATACCGTCTTCTCGACACCGAAGCCATACTTCTCGTAGAGTGCATCGAGGTAATCTGCAATCGTCTTGCCCTCGCTTCTGGCAGTCGCTGCCATCTCGCCGAGCAGCATCGCAGCCACTACGGCGTCCTTGTCACGCACATCGGTACCGGCCAGGTAACCGAAGCTCTCCTCGAAGGCGAACTGGAAGTGGAGGTCACCGTCCTCGTCATAGTCCTTGATGATTTCGCCGATGAACTTGAAACCGGTCAGGGTCTCGAAGAGACGAATGCCATAAGCATCCGCCACGCGTCTGCACAGCTTGGTTGAGACGATCGTCGTTACGGCAAAGGATCCATCAACCAGCATCTCCCTCGCCTGTTTGGCCGACAAGATATACTCCATCAAGAGCAAGCCGATCTGGTTGCCGCTGAGCACATCGAAGCTGCCGTCGGCAAGTCTTACAGCTACACCCGTGCGGTCCGCATCGGGGTCTGTCGCGATGACAAGATCCGCCTCCTCCTTCGAGGCCAGATCTATCGCCATCTGAAGCGCAGAGCGCTCCTCGGGATTGGGCGATTCTACTGTCGGGAAGGCACCGTCGGGCAGTTCTTGTTCCGGTACGACCAGCACGTTCTTGAAGCCGATCTCCTGCAGAATACGGCGGACAGGCTTATTACCCGTACCGTGAAGCGGCGTGTAAACGATCTTCATGTCCGCATGTTCTGCTACTTGATCCAGGTTGATCGCAAGCTTCTCCAGCATCTTCGTATACGCATCGTCGATCTCGGGGCCGACGACCTCGATCAGGCCCTTGGTGTCCGCTTCTTCGCGGCTGATCCAGTTGATCGTGCGCAGGTCCGTAATCTTCGCGATCTCGGCCAAGACGATGTCTGCTTCCTCGGGCGGCATCTGTCCGCCATCGCTTCCATAAGCCTTGAAGCCGTTGTACTGGGGTGGGTTGTGCGAGGCGGTGATCATCACGCCGCCTGCAGCGCCATAGTAGCGCACGCCGTAAGAGAGCATCGGTGTCGGACGAAGTTCGTCGTAGAGGTAGACCTTGATCCCGTGGGTGGCGAACACCAGGGCTGCGATCTCGGCAAACGAATCGGAGAAGTGGCGACAGTCATAGGAGATCACAATCCCCTTCTTCTTCGCCTCTTCGCCTTGTGATTCGACTAGGCGCGCGAAGCCTGCTGCCGCATGAGCGATCGTGTACTTATTCATCCGATTCGTGCCGGCGCCGAGTATGCCGCGCAGGCCGCCCGTTCCGAACTCGAGATCGCGGTAGAATCGCTCCTCGATCTCTCTTGGGTTGTCTTGTATCGCCAACAATTCCTCTTGTGTTTCTCTATCGAAATACGGATCCGTCGACCATAATTTGAACAATTCGCTGCTTCTGGACATGGTACTTTTCCTCCCAATTCATGACTCAATAACTTACGAAATTATAGCATATCAAATGCGCATCCGACCCTTGGCGTAGATCACCAGATCGCGAAGTCTCGCGGCTTCTTCGAAGTTCAATTCCTTGGCTGCCTCACGCATCTCGCGCTCGAGACGTTTGACAAGCTTCTCGATCTCGGGGATCGACATCCGCTTGATTCTGCTCTCCGCCGACTCCTCTTGCTCCTTGTCTTCGGCAATCAAGAGGCCCTCCTCGTCCACGATCTCCTCGAAGGTGTCGAGGGTGTCGCGGATGTCTTTGCGAATCGTAACGGGGGTGATGTTGTGCTCCTCGTTGTACGCCATCTGTATACCGCGGCGTCGGTTCGTCTCCGTGATCGACGTCAGCATCGCATCCGTCACCTGATCCGCGTACATAATCACCTTACCGTTGGCGTTTCTGGCCGCGCGCCCGATGATCTGAATCAGTGAGCGAGTCGAGCGCAAGAAGCCCTGCATATCCGCATCGAGGATACAGATCAAGGAGACCTCGGGCAGGTCCAGACCCTCACGAAGCAAGTTGATACCGACCAGTATATCGAACTGACCGTGTCGCAGCTCGCGCAAGATCTTGAGCCGCTCCGCCGTCTCGATCGTGCTGTGCAGATACTTGACCTTGAGCCCTTCGCCGGCGAGGAAGTCCGTTAGGTCCTCGGCCATGCGCTTGGTCAGCGTCAGGATCAAGACGCGCTCGTCCTTGGCGATCGTCTCTCTGGCCTGCGTCAAGATATCTTCGATCTGGCCTTCTATCGGATGGATCGCAATAACAGGATCCACAAGTCCCGTCGGCCGGATGATCTGCTCAACGATGCGCTCGGCATGCTCCGCTTCGTAGGTAGACGGCGTCGCACTGACAAAGATCGTCTGGCGCATCCTCTCCTCGAACTCCAGGAAGTTTAGCGGGCGGTTATCAAACGCGGACGGCAGCCGGAAGCCAAAGTCCACAAGCGACGTCTTGCGCGAGCGGTCTCCTGCATACATCGCTCCGATCTGCGGGATCGTGATATGCGACTCGTCGATCATCAGCAGATAATCTTCCGGGAAGAAGTCGATCAGCGTAAACGGCGCCTCGCCCGCTCCTCTGCCCGCCAAGTGGCGAGAGTAGTTCTCGATGCCCTTCGTGAAGCCTGTCTCGCGAAGCATCTCAAGATCATAGCGGGTCCGCTGCTCCAGCCTGTAGGCCTCAACGATCTTCCCCTCTTCGCGGAAGACTTCGAGGCGCTCTTCGAGCTCCTCTTCGATGCGAAGTATCGCAGATTCGAGCTTCGTATCGGTCGTCGTATAGTGACTGGCGGGATAAATCGAGATATAAGTCCTGGAGGCGATCGGCTTACCGCTCAGGCGGTCTAGCTCCAAGATGCGCTCGATCTCGTCTCCGAAGAGCGAGATGCGAAGCAGCACGTTCTCCGAATCGGCCGGCCATACATCGATTGTATCGCCGCGCACACGGAAGCTTCCGCGCTTGAGCTCGAAGTCGTTTCGCACATACTGAATACGCACCAGATCGGCGATCACCTCATCTCGGTCCTTCATCTGGCCGGGGCGCAGGTGTACCATCAGGTGCTCATAGTCCTCCGGATCGCCAAGTCCGTAGATACAAGACACGGAAGCGACCACGATAACGTCTCGCCGCTCCAGTAGCGAACTGGTCGCCGCATGGCGCAGGCGGTCGATCTCATCGTTGATCGCCGAGTCCTTCTCGATGAAGGTGTCTGTGGACGGAATATAGGCTTCCGGTTGGTAATAGTCGTAGTAGGATACGAAATACTCGACCCGATTGTTCGGGAAGAAGGCGCGAAACTCCTCACAGAGCTGACCCGCCAGGGTCTTGTTCGGCGCAATCACGAGGGTCGGCTTCTGTACTTCTTGGA
This sequence comes from uncultured Oscillospiraceae bacterium, assembly GCA_964558445.1. Lineage (GTDB taxonomy): Bacteria > Bacillota > Clostridia > Saccharofermentanales > Fastidiosipilaceae > CAYXVJ01. Next base: position 16,257 of record CAZLEA010000010.1, read on the forward strand.
TCACGTTGGCCATCGTAAAGGTCTTACCGGAGCCGGTGACGCCAAGGAGGGTTTGATACTTCTCGCCCTCCCGGATACCGTCCGCGAGCTGCCGGATGGCCTCCGGCTGATCACCCGTAGGTGTCAGCCGTGTACTTAATTCGAATCTGCCGGGTAAATCGAGTTTCTGTCTCACATCTACCCTCCTCTCATATAGATCAATCTAGATATGAGATATTAACGGAAGTATGCGACCGCTGCCTCGAACAGGCGTTGATCCATCAGCCCCTTCTGGTTCTTCACCAGCGTCTGGCCGACACGCTCGGAGTGAGCCATCTTACCCAAGATGCGACCATCGGCAGAGCACATGGCTTCCACCGCCCAAGCGGCACCGTTCGGGTTATAAGGCTCGTCCATCGTCGGATCACCGTTGGGATCAACGTATTGAGCGACAAGCTGACCGCCGGCGGCCAAGTCGTTTAATATCTCTTCTGTAGCCACCAAGCGCCCCTCGCCGTGCGAAATCGGCAAGCGATGAATATCCCCGAGCTCACAATTGGCCATCCAAGGAGAATTCAGGGAAGCGATCTTCGTCTCGACGTAGAGCGATTGATGTCTGGCCAAATTATTATACGTCAAGGTCGGCGAATCTTCTGTTAGATCGGTGATCTTGCCATAGGGTAATAAGCCTAGCTTGATCAGCGCCTGGAAGCCGTTACAAATACCGAGCATCAGTCCGTCTCGCTCGTCCAGGAAGCGTTCGACCGCGGCCTTGACCATCGGATTACGGAAGACGGTTGCGATGAACTTCGCCGAACCGTCCGGCTCGTCACCTGCCGAGAATCCGCCCGCGAGCATGATAATCTGAGCTCTGTCGATCGCAGAGGCTAGGTCCTGAAGCGATTCTTGTAGCATCTCTGCCGTCAGGTTTCGGATCAAGACGGTCTCTACTTCAGCACCCGCCTTGAGCCAGGCGCGCTCGCTGTCGTAGTCGCAGTTCGTGCCCGGGAATACCGGCATGACCACCAGCGGTTTCGACGTACGAATCGCGCCGCGCTTCGTCTGTCGCTGGTCGTAGGACAGGGTCGGCACATCATCGGTCAAACTCTCAACCCCCGATTCGGTCGGGAACACATCGGCGAGCGTCTTCGTCCAGGCTTGCTCGAGTGTGCCAAGTTCCAGCACCTCACCGGCCCAGCGAACCACGGGTTCTGCAGTCGTCTTGCCAAGTCGCATGGCACCGATAGCCTCCAGAGCGGCAGCTGCCTTCTCCGTCAATGCTTCCAAGATGAAGCTACCGTGTTCGGCCGCGAACAAGTCTTCTTGGCGGAGGCCCTCTTCGTACGTGAAGCCAAGCTCCTCGCCCATCAGCATCTGACTGACGGTCGCGGCGACACCCTGAGCCTTGGCTGTAGCGGACGCACCGATCTGGCCGTCTTGCTGCAGTTGATGCACGGCAGCCAAGTGCTTGCGCCATGTCTCGATCTCGGGTAGGCCGAGTTCGTTCTTGGGCACGGCCAGGAAGTAGAGTGCACGGCCTGCCTCGCCAAGCGTTGCGCTGTGTACATCTTCGCTCATCGCTGTTCCGACAGCAAACGAGATCAGGGTCGGCGGCACATCCAATTGTTCGAAGGTTCCGGACATACTGTCCTTACCGCCGATCGACGCCGTCTCGAAGTCGAGCTGTGCATCCAGAGCGCCGAGCAGGGCGGCCAGCGGCAAGCCCCACTTCTCGGCAGTGCTCGTCGTCGGGAAATACTCTTGGAAGGTCAAGTGGATCGCATCGGGCGCGCTGCCCATAGCGACGAGCTTGCTGATCGACTCGAGCACGGCATAATAAGCTCCGTGATACGGACTATAGCTACTCATGTAGGGATCGTACGCATGACTCATCAAGGTCGTGAGTTCGGTCTCACCGTAGCGCAGCGGCACGCGGGCTGCCATACCCTCTTCGGGTGTCATCTGACGTCTGCCGCCCAGAGGATAGAGCACGGTATTGGCGCCGACCGTCGCATCGAAACGCTCGACCAAGCCCTTTTGTGATGCGAAACGAAGCTTCGCCAAACGCTCTGTGAGCTGCTTCCCAAACGGCAAGTCGCTCGTCTCTACGGCCGTCACGTCAGCCATGTTCGGTGTCACGACTACGGCTCCGGTCGACTGCGGCGCACCGTTGGTATCGAGGAAGGAGCGGTCGATATCGACAATGACATCGCCCTGCCAGAGCATGACCATCTTCGCTTCCTCTGTGATCTCGGCGACAATCGTAGCCTCGAGATTCTCAAGCTCTGCCATATGCATGAAGGCAGGGGCATCCTCGGCAGCAACGACACAGGCCATACGCTCCTGAGATTCCGAGATCGCAAGCTCCGTGCCGTCCAGTCCGTCATACTTCTTCGGAACGCGGTCGAGGTTGATACGAATACCGTCGGCAAGCTCACCGATTGCAACCGCGACACCGCCGGCACCGAAGTCGTTACAGCGACGGATCATGCGGGAAGCCTCGGGGATGCGGAAGAAGCGCTGCAAGTTACGCTCGATTAGCGGATTACCCTTCTGTACTTCCGATCCGGATACGGTGAGCGAGCTCTCGTCGTGCTTCTTGGACGAGCCTGTAGCACCACCCACACCGTCGCGACCCGTACGGCCGCCTAGCAAGATGACAACGTCACCCGGCTCCGGTACTTCGCGGACCACATCCGCGGCAGGGGTTGCGGCGATGACCGCGCCGACTTCCATACGCTTGGCGACATAACCCGGGTGATAGATCTCGGAGACCTGACCCGTAGCCAACCCAATCTGATTGCCATATGAACTGTAACCTGCGGCAGCCGTCGTCGTGATCGTACGCTGCGGCAGCTTACCCTCCAAGGTCTCTTGGACAGGAACCGTCGGATCCGCACTACCCGTCACACGCATCGCCTGATAGACATAGGATCGACCGGACAGAGGGTCACGGATCGCACCGCCAAGACAGGTTGCGGCACCGCCAAACGGTTCGATCTCTGTCGGATGGTTATGCGTCTCGTTCTTGAACATGATGAGGTAGTCTTCGTCGCCTGTCTCGGTCGGCACGGACACCTTGATCGAACAGGCATTGATCTCCTCGGATTCATCGAGCTGGCTAAGCAACCCTCTGGCCTTGAGGTCTCGCATGCCCATCGTGGCGAGATCCATCAGCGTACGCGGCTTCTGCTCGATTCTCGCACCGTGATTCTTCTCGCGCAGGGCGTGGTAGCGGGCGAGACTTGCCTCCAGATGCGCCTTCATCCGGAGGCTCTTCGGATCCGAGTTCTCTGCTTCCGTGATCTCAATGCTATCGAGCACCGTATTAAACGTTGTATGACGACAGTGGTCGGACCAGTAAGTATCCAGCACGCGAATCTCTGTGATGGTCGGTTCGCGCTTCACGGATGCGAAATAATCCCTGGCCATCTTCAGATCCGCCACGCTCATCGCAAGTCCGTAGTCCTCCCGGAAACCGAGGAGGCCCGAATCGTCCAGCTCGTTGAAGAAATTGAGCACTTCGACAGGCTTCGCTTCTTCATAGGCAATATTGAGACTGCTAAGGGGTAAGAGGGATGCCTCACGGCTCTCTACGGGATTGATCAGGCGCTTGCGGATAACGGCACGACGCTCTTCGCTAAGATCGCCGTTAAATAAGTAGACTCTGGCAGCATGGACCTTGGGTCTCTCCCCTTCGGTCAAGATCATGAGCGCTTGCTCGGCGGAATCCTCACGCTGCTCGTACTGACCCGGCAGTGCCTCGACTGCTAATACATAATCGGCATCCGCGAAATCTTGTTCGCCTTCTGTCACATCGTCCAGCGGTCTCTCCGCGAAGACAGTCCAGATAGCCGAAGCCCACTGCGCTTCATTTAAACCGGCGACATCGTAGCGATTCAGGATACGAACGGAGCTTAATCCTTCGACCGAGTAGCTCTCCTCGAGCTCATCACGGAGGCGGGCGGCTTCGACCGCGTACATGTCCTTCTTGCTTACATAGAGGCGTTTACAGGCATCTAAGGTCATTCATCTACTCCCATACATTTAATCTTTGATTTCGGGCAACTGATATCGTTAGTTTACCGCAAATTCTCGGAACTGAGTATAGCCAGCCTCGATTCGCTACAAATTCGGCAAAATACCATACAAGTCCCCCGACGTATCCACAATCACGGCTCGAAGTCTTACATAGTGCTACAGTTTTGATACAACGATAAGCCGACAGAGCTTATGCTTCTGCCATTAGAAACTGATGAGGTAGCAGAAATGAACAAACAGCAAGCAGAGCGCATCCGCAGCGCCCACGCCTTCGTGGCAGCCCTCGACCAGAGCGGTGGTTCGACACCCAAGGCACTGGCCGCCTACGGTATTGCCGCCGACCGTTATAACGATGACGAGACCATGTTCGACCTGGTCCATCAGATGAGAACTCGCATCATCAAGAGTCCTGCGTTTAACTCAGACAAGATACTTGCCGCCATCCTCTTCGAACAGACCATGGACCGCAAGATCGACGGCAAGCTCACCGCAGACTTCCTCTGGGAAGACAAGGGCATCGTCCCCTTCCTCAAGGTCGATCAGGGCATGCTCCCGGAAGAAGACGGCGTCACCTTGATGAAGGAGATCAAGGGTATGGATGAGCTCCTCGCCCGCGCAGTAGAGCGCCACATCTTCGGCACCAAGATGCGTTCGGTCATCCACGCGGCCAATCCCGAGGGGATTCGCAAGATCGTCGACCAGCAAGTCGAATTCGGCCTCAAGATCCACGAGGCAGGCCTCATACCGATTCTCGAACCCGAAGTCGATATCAACATCCCAGACAAGGCAGAGGCAGAAGCCATCTTGAAGGACCAGCTGCTAGCCGCGCTCAACAAGCTCGATAATTCGGTCGACTTCATGCTTAAGCTCAGCATCCCGACCGTCGATAACTTCTACAGCGAACTGATCGAGCATCCGCGCATCATGCGCGTCGTCGCCCTCTCCGGCGGCTACGACCGCGACAAGGCAAACGAACTGCTAGCCAAGAACCACGGCCTCATTGCAAGCTTCTCCAGAGCCCTTGTCGAAGGGCTAAGCGATGCTCAGAGCGACGAGGAATTCAACGCCGGCCTCGGATCCGCCATCGATGCGATCGCAGCAGCCTCCGCTACCTGATTTGACCCCGGGCACAAATCGCTTACACTTACGGGTAGCAAGTAGATCGGGAGAACGAATTAACCATGACAGATAAGATTGACAGAAACATCCAAGCAGACGCGGTCAGAGCCGAGACCAAGGAAGCGGTATCCGAATTAATCCGCTTGGCGAAGCTTCGGAGGGGTGACCTCCTGGTTATCGGCTGCTCGTCTAGCGAAGCAGCAGGTCGTGCGATTGGCTCAGCGTCGAGCAGAGAGCTCGCAGAAGCCATCTATGAGGGAGCTACACAAGCGCTAGACGGTAGCGGCATCTATCTGGCGGCCCAGTGCTGTGAGCATCTGAACCGTGCCCTCGTCATCGAGCGGGAAGCCGTCTTCGATCGCGAGCGCATCGTGAACGCGGTGCCGAAGGCGGATGCGGGTGGGTCCTTTGCCACCGTGGCCTACGAACGGATGATGGAGCCTGTCCTCGTATCTAAGGTCCGAGCAGATGCCGGTCTCGACATCGGCCTCACCCTGATCGGCATGCACTTGAAGCATGTCGCCGTGCCCGTCAGACTCACAAGAGACAAGATCGGAGCCGCGACCATCGTAGCCGCTCGCGTCAGAGCCCCCTACTCAGGCGGCCCTAGAGCAAGTTTCGACCCTGATTTGTTCTGATTCCCATCATTGTTTCAATCCAATCGAAATGGCTGTAGACATCACTGTTTACAGCCATTTCGGGTTTGAGTCAACACTTAGTAGGCTATCATCGGAATAGATCTTGCTAAGCGATTAGTCGGCAAGAGAGTGCCGTTCGCCACATCGTAGATCCTCTCGCTACAAGCCTCGAAATAACTTAGCATCTCACTGTGTGGCAGCGAACAGATATCAAACATGCCGATATTGTAATTCTCACCATCGAAGCGCCCCAGGTAGAACTGGTCATAGCACTGGAAATAGTGGCAGCCGACGCCATGCGTGTGGGCCGCTACCCGCTCCGTGTAGTACTGATAGGCGATGCCGCGATCGGCCTCAGTCTCCACGCCTTCAAGCCCTGTCGCCGTCAAGCCGCGATCGAGCGCACCGAAGTGGAACTCACCGATCATAACGGGCAGGTCTACGCCTAGGTCGATTACGTTCTGAATCGCAGAGGTCGGATCCACTGCATAACAATTGATCGAGAAGACGTCGAAGTTCTCCCAGCCGGTGATTAGCTCCTTGTCCGAGATCCACGCCCAGCGCATGCCAAGTATCATGTGATTCGGGTCCACTTCGCGGCAGTGCTTCGCCGGGATATCGATATAGGCCTGCAGCATCTGTCTCGAGAAGCGAATCAGATCCGTCTTCGCCTGTGGGCTGCGCTCAGCCAGTTGCCTCTGTCTACTATAGAGTGCTGAGAAGTCAGCGTAAGTCGTATGCCATGCATCGTTTAGGCGATCGATCGTCTCGTATTGTTCTTGAAGCGACAAGATTAATCGCTCCTTGGTCACCGTACGCGTCTCGTTGTAGAGAACCTCTTCGGCCAAGATCAAATTGTCGACAAACGCCCACTCCGGCTCGTTTCTAAGGAAGTAGCCGATCATGTAGGGATCGTCCCTGTAGGGCTCCAGTGCCTTGGCGGCAAGTGCTGCGTTCTCCTCATATTCGGGGCTGAACACGTCCGGGAAGTCGCGGAAGATCAGCTCGGTTGTTGTCGGGAACTGGGGCAACTGCGACACATATGGCAGCTTCGCCGTACCATAGAGATTCGTGTCGCTCCAGTTGGCAATCGTATTCATACCACTGCTCTTGAGCTGTGCTGCGATAAGCTTCTGCCAGGACTTGTACCAATCCTGACCGAAGACCTTGTAGAGGTTCGCACCACGATAATCAAAGGATTTGAACTCGCGATATACCTGTTGGCGACGAACCCTCGTATCGTAAAACGAGCCATAGATCGGATCGTCTTCGCTTGGCAGCCACTCGAGCCAGTCTGAGACAGCATCGACTCTGCAATCCGTTATGACATTGACGCAATTGGGTCCCACACTGAAGAAGGCATAACCGTCCGGGTCGACAAGCCACCACTTGTCCCCCTCCTTGTATGTAGCGAAGTAACCGCTACCCTGGGTCAAGCGCTTCTTCTGCCAACCGCCATAGGGCGTCCAATCCTCAGTCGGATAGGTCGGCATAGCGTCCTTCGCTTGCTCACGAAGCCTCTCACCTAGTGTCTCCTCATCTCGGATCTTACCCGGCCAATCGCGTCTCGCGTTCTGACCGAAACGATCCACCATCACGAGATCCGCAAGTGGTTCGGATTCCGGATACGAATCATATAGGCGAATCGATTCGAACTCGATTTGGAGTTCGTGGTGACTCGGCAATGTGACGAGCTCGATGCGCTCGATCTCTTCTCGCTCCACCCGGCCGCCATGACAGACGATCTTGAGACCGCCGACGGTCGGCTCGGGGAACAATTGTCCGGCACCAAGCCAATCTAGATCCAAACGCACAAACGTACGGACCCGATCGAGTACACCGAAGCGAATCGTAAGGCGAGGCTCCGCCTTATTACCACGCCGATACACATGGAAGTTTAGCGGTAGGCTGTGATCTGCCATGACCGTCACATAGAAACCAAGGTAGCGGCCACTTGCCGCAGCAAGTTCTGTTAATACGAGTCCTCCACCCTCTCCGGGCACAAGGAGTCGGGCACGATCCTCGCTAAGCTCTAGTGCCTCTGTTTGTGGCACGAGCTTCTGAGAACTAAACTGATAGCTATACATAAACGAAACTCCCCTTCATTCATCCGCTGTCTCGATCAAATAAGCAGCGTGTATACTACTGTTACTTACTACATGGCTATAGTACTACAATATTTGATAAAGGCATTAGGACAGCAAATAATGTTTACGAGAATAAAATCATTTGAACTGAAAGTAATTGTTAGATGAAATCCTCTATTAACCAAAAATTCGCAATCCCGATACGTATTACAGGTATGACACGTGTTACAATAACTACACAAGAGAAAGGAGGGGAAACCATGGCAATTTCAGTTCGACTTAATGCGGAAGATGAACAAAGATTAAATGAACTGGCGAAAAAAACCGGTCGTACTAAAACTTATTACGTGAAGAAATTAATCGAAGAAGGTTTATCTCGTCTGGAATACCAGTATTGTCTTCAAGAAGACTTAGAAGCTTATCGGGCAGGGCAGCTGAAGACTTATAGTATGGATGAGGTGTTCTCGGATAATGATTTGGAAGATTGAGATTTCAGAGAGAGCAGCCAAAAAGATCAAAAAGCTTGACCCAGTGACCAGAAAGCGAATACAAGCAAAACTCATGTTTATTGCCAATCTCGATTATCCTCAAGGTCAAGCAAAACCTTTATCTGGAAACTTAGTCGGGTTATGGAGAATTAGAGTTGGCGACTATCGCGTTATTTGCACATTCGAGGAGAAGAATATTATTATTTTTCTTATAGATATAGGGCATCGTAATGACATTTACAATGCTTATTGATATAGGGCATCGTAATAGCATTAACAATGATCAAATGGCTGCCTCTTCTGAAGCAGCCATTCGTTTCGTTTGTTATTGATTTATTCTATCCTACAGGTTTCGCCTACTGCTCGTTTAGGAGCTTCGTGCTACGGGCCAGATACTGGGCCAGATCCTCGCCTGTTAGCGAACCGTGTGCCAAGCGAGCAAGATCATAGGCTTGAAGTGCCAGGAGGTCTGCCTCCTCTTCCTTGTTCGGAAGATCGGCCAGAGCGGCCAAGCGACTGACGAGCGGGCTATCGGTGTTCACGATGACGAGCTGGTCTACCGGGAACAAGTCATCCATGTCCATGCCGCCTCCTGCGCCCTGCATCATCTCGAATTGCTTGCGCATCTCCTGCATACGACGGGACTCCTCGGTCTCGGACAAGATAACGGCCTGCTCATCCTCGCCGAGCGCGCGGACTTCGAGCTTCAGCTTCTCGTTCTTGGTCGCGCGAGAGAAGAGCTTCTGTAGGCTCTCTTGATGCTCGACGATACCTGCTTCGCCCTCAACTTCCGCATCGATACGAAGGAAGCTTGTGCCCTGATGCTTGTACTCAAGCATAGACATGAAGGAGTTATCGAGCTCGTGATCCATCACAACGACTTCATGACCCTTGGCCTTCACACGCTGGACGTATGCGACCTGGGCATGCGGGTCCGTGGTATAACGGATCTTGTCGCCAAGCTCTTCCATCGTCTTCTGTTCACCATCGGTGGTCTCAAACAAGATGGCATCCTTGACGCGATCATAGAACTTCTCATCCTTCAAGCTACCGTACTTCACGAACAGCTTGATATCCTTCCAGTACTTCTCGTACTCGGGGCGCTCGTTCTCAAACATCTTCGTCAGACGATCCGCAACCTTGCGAACGATGTGCTCGGAGAGCTTGCGCACATAGGCGTCATTCTGGAGGAAGGAACGAGAGACGTTCAGCGGCAGATCCGGACAATCCAGTGCTCCCTTCAATAAGAAGAGGAAATCCGGAATCACTTCCTTGATGTTATCGGCGACGAAGACCTGATTGTTGTAGATCTTCACTCGACCGTCCAGTGTCTCGTAAGCGTTCTCCGCTTGTGGGAAATACAGTATACCCTGCACTCTGCTCGGGTAATCCATGTTGAGGTGGACCCAGAACAGAGGCTCGCGGAAGTCGTTGAAGGTATTGCGGTAGAATTCCTTGTATTCTTCGTCCGTTACCTCGCGCGGCGACTTCAGCCAGAGCGGCTGAGTGTCATTGATCTGGCTCTCTGCCGGTTCCTCGCCGAGTACAGGCTCGTCCTTCGTGAACGCTTCGCCCTTCTCTTCGGCTTCCCGCTTCTCCTCGTTCCACTTGTCGTGGGCATCGGCGTGACGCTTCTCACGATCTGCCTTCGCTTCTCTATCGCCTACGATGTCGTGGAAATAGATCGGATTGGGCATGAAGTCGCAATACTTGTGCAGAATCTCGCGCAGCTTCATCGCGTCGAGCTCTTCTTGTGCTTCCTCGTTTAGCGTGAGGATGATATCCGAACCGTGCGCTGTTCTCGAACCGGGCTCCAGGACGTACTCCGTCCCCTCCGTCGATGTCCAGTGCGCGGCGCTGCTGCCTTCAGCTGCATACAGACTCTGAATCTCCACTTGCTTCGCTACCATGAAGGCGGAATAGAAGCCCAGACCGAAGTGGCCGATGATACCATCGGATGCACCCTTATCCTTGTACTTGTTCACGAAGTCCATCGCGCCCGAGAAGGCGATCTGATTGATATAATTATCGATGTCTTCGGCTGTCATGCCCAGACCGTTATCCGAGATCGTCAAGGTGTTGTGCTCGCTGTCGTACGTGACGTGAATCTCGCCGACATAATCTTCTGGTACATCGATCTCTCCCATTTGTCCGAGAAGCGTGTACTTCTTGATGGCATCACTTGCGTTCGAGACGAGCTCGCGCAAGAAGATGTCTTGATCCGAATAGAGCCACTTCCGAATAATCGGGAATATGTTCTCTGTGCTGACGTTAATTTGACCTGTTTTGCGTTCCATAAACTGCCAAACATCCCTTCTACATAGAAATAAACAATGAAATAATTATAGCACGAAATTTAACACTTGCCATTTAACATGTAATAGCGCATAATGCTATTCATCAATAGCGTATATTTGGAGGATTTTATAAATGGCTAGAGAGAGAATCTTACTGGCATACTCCGGCGGACTCGATACGTCGATCATCATTCCGTGGCTGAAGGAGCACTACGACTGCGACGTTATCGCGATGGCAGGCGAAGTCGGCATCGGCGTCGACCGCGAGGCACTGATCGCCAAGGCACTGAAGTGCGGCGCCGAGAAGTGCTATGTCGTCGACATGGGCGAAGAATTCATCACAGACTTCATCTACCCCACCTTGAAGGCAGGCGCGAAGTACGAGGGCACGTACCTCCTCGGCACATCGTTCGCCAGACCGGTCATCGCCAAGCATATGGTCGAGATCGCCAAGCAGGAGAACTGTACTGCTATCGCACACGGTTGCACGGGCAAAGGAAACGATCAAGTTCGCTTCGAGCTGACCATCAAGGCGCTCGCGCCCGACATGAAGATTATCGCCCCCTGGAGAATCTGGGATATCAAGTCGCGTACGGAAGAGCTCGAATATGCAGAGAGCCGCGGCATCCCCGTACCTGTGAGCAAGGAAGATAACTACTCTAGAGACCAGAATCTCTGGCACCTCTCGCACGAGGGCATGGACCTCGAGAGCCCCGCCAACGAACCGCAGTACGAGAAACTCCTGCAACTGATGAAGACGCCCGAGCAGGCGCCGGATACACCCACCTATGTCGAGCTCGAGTTCGAATCCGGCATCCCCGTCTCCGTTGACGGCGTTACGGGCCCCGTCGAGATCCTGACCTACCTGAACAAGGTCGCAGGCGAGAACGGCGTCGGCGTGATCGACATCGTCGAGAATCGCCTCGTCGGCATGAAGAGCCGCGGCGTCTACGAGACCCCCGGCGGAACAGTGCTCTATGCAGCACATCGCGAGCTAGAGCTGCTCTGCCTAGATAAGGACACGCTGCATTACAAGGATATAATTTCTCATAAATATGCAGAAATGGTGTATAACGGGCAATGGTACCATCCGCTTCGCGAGGCGCTCGCCGCATTCGTCGACGAGACACAAAAGACCGTAAGCGGTAAGGTGAAGCTCAAACTCTACAAGGGTAACGTGAGCCCTGCCGGCAGCACTTCCCCCTACTCGCTCTACAGCGAAGAGCTCTCAACCTTCGACGAGGACGACGTCTACAATCAGAAGGACGCCGAAGGCTTCATCAACTTGTTCGGCCTCCCGATGAAGGTTGTCGCTCAGATGAAACAGAGAAACGGATTGCAGTAATGAAGAACAAATTGTGGGCAGGCAGATTCAGTAGCGCGCAAGCAGCAAGCCTCGATGCATACAACAGCTCGATCGGTTTCGATAGGCGTATGTATAGAGAAGACATCACTGGCAGCATAGCACATAGCAAGATGCTTGCCTCCGTCGGCTTGCTGACTGATGAGGATCAAGCTGCGATCGAGGCAGGTCTGCTCGGAATCGGATCCGATCTGGATAGCGGTAAACTAGACTTCGACGATACGGCAGAAGACATCCATATGTTCATCGAGTCCGTCCTCACCGAGCGCATCGGTGAGGCGGGCAAGCGCCTACATACGGCCCGCTCCCGAAACGATCAAGTCGCCGTTGACTTGAAGCTGCATCTACTGAACCAAGCAGAAGAGATCAAGTCGGGCATCAAGGGTTTGATCGAAACCATACTCGCTATCTGCGACGAACATACGCACACGATTATGCCGGGCTACACGCACCTCCAGCGCGCCCAACCGATTACACTCGCGCATCATCTGCTCGCATATGCGCATATGCTGCTTCGCGATCTGGACCGGCTAAATGACTGGAGTGCTCGCACATCGACCTCTCCGCTCGGTGCAGGCGCCTTGGCAACCAGCACCTATCCCATCAATCGTGAGCTAACAGCCGAGCTACTCGGTTTCAGGGAAGTGGCGACAAACAGCCTCGATGCCGTCTCCGACCGAGACTTTGCGATCGAGCTGGCAAGCTGCCTGGCGCTCTTCATGATGCACCTGTCTCGCTTCAGCGAGGAGGTCATCTTGTGGGCGAGTAAGGAGTATGGCTTCTTGAATCTGGATGACGCCTACAGCACCGGCTCATCGATCATGCCGCAGAAGAAGAACCCGGACATCGCCGAGCTCACGAGAGGCAAGTCGGCCAGGAGCATCGCGAATCTAAATACGCTGCTCATCATGATGAAGGGCCTGCCGCTCGCCTATAACAAGGATATGCAAGAAGACAAGGAAGCAATCTTCGACAGTATCGATACGGTCATGCTCTGCCTCCCCGCCTTCCAGGGTATGCTCGCCACTTGCACGTGGAACGTACAGCGTATGCGACAATCTTGTGCCGAGGGTTTCCTCGCCGCAACAGACCTCGCCGACTATCTGGTCGGCAGGGGCCTCGCCTTCCGCGACGCTCACCACGTCGCAGGCTCCATGGTCAAGTACTGTACCGACAACGGCCTGACGCTGGAGAACGCTCCGCTCGAAGCTTACCAAGCGCTGGATGCCAGAATCCAAGACGATGTCTATGAGGCCTTGGACCTCGATACGATCGTCTTACGCCGTAGTGTAACAGGTGGTCCGGCTCCCGAAGCCGTGCGCCAAGACCTTGGCCTCGTTCGCGAGAAGCTGCAAGCGCTGTAGTCTACAGAGCAGATTTTTCGTTGAGAATAACTTGATTAAGCGAATAGAATAGCTAAATGGCTTCTTCGAAGCCCTCCGCTGCCGTCACGCGTCCGTCCAGTATATGGTCGTGCGCCTCTGTCGGCAGTGCTTCGTTTACCGCCTGCGGCGATAAACAGATCGCATACTTCTTGGTATCTACGGATTGGGTAGTGAGGAAGCGATCGTAGTAGCCCTTACCATGGCCTAAACGCTCACCGTAAGGCGAGGCGGCAACACAAGGTACCAGCACCAAGTCGAAGTTTAGGCCGGGCTTCGCCAGATGTGGCGGCGGCTCGATTGCACCATACCAAGAACGAACCCAGCCCTCGGGAATCAAACCCTCTTCCTCCCGGGGCCACTTCGCGAAGTGTAGCTCGAGATCGGCCGTATCACGCACGCTTCTCGGCAAGTAGAAATCGACAAGCCCCGAGAGCTCCGGATCGATAAGTAGAGCATGCAAATTCGCCTCGAACTGCATCGCATGGTAAGCGGCTACTCGAAGTAGCGTAGGCTTCCCCGACTCGTACTCAGATTCAGACTCCAGCTGCTTCGACCAAGTAAGCAAGTACTGCTTCACATGCCGACAAATCGCAAGGCTCTCATGTTCGATTCGTTCGGGGCCCAGCTGCCCCAGAGCTTGATAGGTCTGCTTACGCAGCAAGTCCTTCGGTGATTGGATCTCCATATTCCAGGCCTCCTCATTCGCAAAATCATCGAAATTCATGGTAACATAAAATAAATCAAGCACCCGTGTTGCTTATATAATAGAGCTATAGGAAGCAATACAGAACGCTGGAGGTACAGCAGATGGCGAAGCGAAACGTACAGATGCGCCAAGGAGGCCCGATCAACAAACTCCTGACGATATTAGCCCTGGTCCTCATCGCGGCAGGTCTCTATATGCTCTTCCTCCCCCGTTACGTCCGTCATAAACAAGATCAGATCAAGCAGCAACTGCTCGACCAACTGGATAATCCGGAGGGTGTTGCAGGTGATGACGGTTACATCTGGGTTGATCCGAACGCAAATATTCTAGCCGACGAAGAAGTCGATTACTTCATCCCGGATCCGGACGATCCGCTCAAGTACATACAAGTCACGCCGACACCGGCTACAAGCAGTAGCGCTAATAACAGCTCTACCAATACGGATACGAGCGAACCTGCAGGGACATCGACAGAGAATCTACCAAGCAATACAGACGGCAGCGGGGACTCAAACAGCTCCGGCGGCGAAGCGGGCGGCTCGTCAACCGGGCCGGTTGAGATAACAAACGATCAGGGTCAAGTCGGTCTGCAGAGTATGGGGCGCCTCGTGATCGACAAGATCGCAGTGAACAGCCCGATGGTCACCGGCCTCACGCGCGTCCACCTGCGCTACGCCGTGGCACACTACGAGATCACACCCCTGCCCGGAGAGACAGGTATGAGTGCCATCTTCGCGCATCGCTCGCCCGACCACGGCCGAGACCTGAACCGTCTTAACGAGGTGCTGCCCGGAGACAGCTTCCAAATCGTCCGTGACAACAAGACCTACCACTATCTAGTCGAAGAGAACATCGTGGTCGAACCGGCCGAAGTGCTTGAATATGTGTTCGGCAGTTACAACGACGACTCATACGTGATGCTGGTCACCTGTCATCCGATACCGACCTGGAAGCAGCGCATGATCGTCATCGCGAGGCTCGTCGACGTTAGTTACTAAACATTAGCTTCGCCTCTGTTAGAATAGTCCAAAAGACTCAGCGGAGGCACTATGTCTATCTTATTTAAACCCTATCATCTGAAGAATTTGGAGCTCCAAAACCGCGTAGTCATGGCACCGATGTGCATGTATAGTACGGATACAAGTGGCATGGTTCAAGACTTCCACCGAATACACTACGGCAGCCGTGCAGTCGGCGGTGCGGGGTTGATTCTGGTCGAGGCTACCGCAGTCCTGCCACTAGGCCGCATCAGCGACAACGATTTGGGCCTCTGGTCGGACGAACAAGTGCCGGGGCACCAAGACCTCGTCCGCCTGATGCAAGACGGTGGAGCGATGGCCGGCATCCAGCTCGCACATGCGGGGCGCAAGTATGAGACCGAAGACAGCCGTACCGTCGCACCGAGCAGCATCGACTTCAGCACCGACTATCTAGTACCGGACGCACTTACGGAAGACGAGATTCGGTCAACTGTCCTCGCTTTCCGTGATGCAGCCAGGCGGGCAAGCGATGCCGGCTACGACACGATCGAGATCCACGGTGCACACGGCTATCTGATCCACCAATTCCTCTCCCCGCTCTCGAATCATCGGACGGATCACTATGGCGGCAGCTTCCGGAACCGACTGCGCTTCCTAAACGAAGTCATCGATGCGATCCGCAGTGTCTGGCCGGCGGACAAGGCGCTCTTGCTCCGACTCTCTGCTACCGATTATCTCCCCGGCGGTATCGATATAGACAGCATCACCCGGGTAGTAGATGAGACCAAGGATCGAATCGACCTCTTCCATATTAGCTCCGGCGGTCTCCTGCCGGCTAAGATCGATACGTATCCGGGGTACCAAGTTGACTTCTCGAAGATAATCAAAGAACGCTGCGGCGTACGAACCATCGCCGTCGGCCTCGTCACAGACGAAGAACAAGCAGTAGCCATACTAGAAACCGGAGCCGCGGACCTCATCGGCCTCGGTCGCCTACTCCTCCGAGACCCCTACTGGCCCCTTCGTCACAGTGCGAAGATCGATCGCGAGTCTATCCCCGAAGCCTATCGACGAGGCTTCTGATTCGCTCAAGACAGCCGAAACATATGGCAGCCAAACAACGAAGCCACCCGAGCACTACAGTAGCGAGTCTACCGTAAGCCGGATGGCTTCTTGTCATATATGGTCTATAAGGAGACTGTCTTCCTTAGGCCTTGCCGTTGATCGGCTTACTCTCGATCTTCCAGATCTCATCCGCGTAGTTACGCACCGTGCGATCCGAGCTGAAGATACCGGATCTCGTGATGTTGATCCAGGCCTTCTTCGCCCAGGTCTCCTGATCGAGGTAATCCTCTGCCATCTTGTCTCTGCAGGCACGATACGAATCGAACTCACCTAGCACATAGTACGGATCCGCAGGCTCCCAGCTGCTGCCGTAGAGCAGGCCGTTGATGAGATCCGAGAACGCGCCCGAGTGATTGTCGTCCAGGAAGCCGTTTGTCATCGAATCGATCACGCGGCGAAGCCCCGGGATGTTCTCGTACTGCCAGCGCGGGTTGTAATAGGACAAGGTAGCCGGCAGATCCTCGACTCTCACACCGAAGATGTAGATGTTCTCCTCACCGACTTCACCCGCAATCTCCACGTTCGCACCGTCATAGGTACCGAGCGTCAGCGCACCGTTCATCATGAACTTCATGTTACCGGTACCGGAGGCTTCCTTGCCGGCTGTCGAGATCTGCTCCGAGATGTCGGCAGCGGGAATCAAGATCTCCGCCTTCGTCACGTTGTAGTTCGGGACGAACACGACCTTGATCTTGTCGCCGATCACAGGATCGTTGTTGACCACGCGGGCGACCTCGTTGATGAACTTGATGATCGACTTGGCGCGTACATAGCCGGGTGCCGACTTCGCACCGAAGAAGAACACGCGAGGTACGACCTCCATGTCCGGATTATCCTTGATGCGGAAGTAGAGATCGAGCACGTAGAACGCGTTCAGGAGTTGGCGCTTGTACTCATGCAGGCGCTTGATCTGTATATCGAAGATTGCATCCGGATTGATATCGATACCCGTCCACTCCTTGACATACTTCGTCAGACGCAGCTTGTTCTCGCGCTTGATGGCAATCAATTCCTTCTGCAAATCCTTGTCGGTTGCCAGCGGCTCGAGTTCACGAATCAGCGGCAAGTCCTTGACCCAGTCCTCGCTGCCGAGCTTCTCGGTGATGAGAGCGGCCAAGCGGGGATTCGTGCTGCGCAGCCAGCGACGGGGTGTGACACCGTTCGTCTTGTTGCTAAACTTCTCGGGCCAGAGCATATACCAATCGCGAAGCGTCTCGGACTTCAAGATCTCCGTGTGCAGCGCCGCAACGCCGTTGATCGACTGAGCAGCGTAGCAGGCTATCCAAGCCATGCGCACCTGGCCACCACCGATCGGTGACAGATAATTGATCAGGTCTCGCATCACGCCGCGCTCTTCGAGCTCGCTTCTGAACTGCGAATCGATTCTCGAGACAATCTCCATAATTCTCGGGAACAAGAAGTTGAAGATGCTGGTATCCCAACGCTCGAGCGCCTCGGCTAGGATCGTGTGGTTCGTATAAGCAAAGCAACTGCTCGTAATCGACCAAGCCTGCTCCCAGCTCATCTGGTTCTCATCGACCAGAAGACGCATCAGCTCGGGGATGGCGATAACAGGGTGCGTATCGTTCATCTGGAAGCAGTTATAGTCGGCGAAGCGACTGAGGTCGTCCCCGTGCACCTTCTTATATGTTTGGATCGCAGATTGCAGGGCGGCAGAGACGAAGAAGTACTGCTGTCTGACGCGAAGGACCTTACCGTCGTAAGACGAGTCGTTCGGGTAGAGCACGCGCCAGATATCCTCTGTCTTGTTGCGCTCGGTCACCGCCTCATCGAAACGCTGACTGCTAAACAAGTTGAAGTCAAACTCCTTGGCCGGGTCCGCACGCCACAGGCGAAGCGTATTCACGTTATCCGTGCCGAAACCCGTGATCGGCAGATCGAACGGCGTCGCGATAACATCCATATCGTTATAGTGGATGCGAACGGCCAGATCGTCACGCTTGACCATGAAGGGGTAGCCGTCCTCCATCCAGCTATCCGGATACTCGACCTGGAAGCCGTTCTCGAAGGCTTGGCGGAAGAGGCCGTAGCGATACAAGATACCCTGACCGATAACAGGCAGGTCGTGCGTAGCAGCCGAGTCCATGAAGCAAGCGGCCAAGCGACCGAGTCCTCCGTTACCCAGTGCCGCATCGTATTCCTCATCCAAAATCACATCGAGATCGCGACCGCGCTCGGCAAGTAGTGCCTTCACCTCATCGTAGATCCCCAAATTAATTAAGTTATTCAGCATCGACCGTCCGACCAGGAACTCCGCGGAGAGATAGTGCTGTACACGTCCCTCGTTATAGGTGCGGCGCGTCTCATCCCAGTTATCTGCGATCAGATCGACGATCTCGGCAGCCAGGCCCTTCCACATCGTGCGGTCGGAGGCCTTGTCGGCATGTCGACCGGATTCGGCACGAATCAGGGTATCAAGCCTAGAAGCCATATTCTTGGTATTTAACATAGATTATCCTCCCAATACAAATGATGCCGTAAGCATCCAAGACATTATACATGATTTGTACTCTATACACAGAACCGTACGCCAAGCTTTACATTCTAAGCCGCTAAATCTAAGATAATCGGGAGAATAAGTGGGAATACCAAACCCTTTTTGAACACAAAGGAGTAATCGCATGCAATACCGTCATCCCAGACCCGAGGAATATGCAGAAATCATCAAGCTTAGCAACGTGGCCTACCGTGACGATTGGCGCGGCGGTAAGACAGATGAGGAGATCGTGGCCGAATTCCTGGCCGAATATCCGGACGACTCGGCGGACGAACTCCGGACCCACTTCATGGCATGGACCGACGACGACAAGCTGATGGCCAAGGTCAGTTACCTGCCGCTTCACAGCCGGCTAAACGATACCGACGTGACGCTCGCCGGCATCGGCGGTGTGGCGACTTACGCGGAGTACAGACGAGGCGGCTACGTCCGTCACTTGATGCAGCAAGTCCTGGAGACGCTCTACCGAGAGCGTTATACCCTCTCTTATCTCTATCCGTTTAACCACGAATTCTATCGCAAGTTCTCCTACGAGACACACACGAACGTTTGTCACTATCAATTGAATATCAAGGAGTTCGAGACTAGCTATCCTGCCCGGGAGGGCACTTGGGTCATGTTACAAGGGCCGGATGATCCCGCTTGGGCAGAGGTTAAGCAAGTTTATGAATCCTATGCAACAACTTGTAACTTGATGGTCAAACGAGAAGATAAACGCTGGGCGAAGTATCAATCTGTAGATCCATATAAGGGTAAACAAGCAAGTTATCTGTTTCGCGACATGTCGGGCGAAGCTGCGGCTTACTTCACGTTCGAGACAAGAGACGAGGCGCGGAACACCTATCGCATGCTAGACCTCGCCTACCGTGACACAGAGGCGCTCTTGGCGGTGCTCGAATTCGCTAGGCGGTTTCGCTCCGATTACGAGTGGCTTAGCCTCCCACTCCCCGAGAACCATATGCTGATGAATCTCGTCACGACTATACCGAGCATGGACTTGCATCAGGGCATGATCCGTATCATTCGTGCGGAGGATGCGCTCGCTTGCCTGGATAACCCGTTCAAGAAGCTCAGTGCCAAGATCAAGCTAGAGCTAACGGACCCTGAACTCCCGGGAAACAGCGGCTGCTACCGAATCGAGCTCCTGACCGGCGAAGCCAAGGTGAGGGTATCTCGTTATGACGAGGACAGCGATCAGGACACCGAAGCTTGGGATGCGAAGCTGACACTTCGGATCAAGGAGCTATCCGTGCTGGTTTGTGGGGCACAATCGTTTTCGGATCTAAGAGATTTACAGTCCATCGATTATGAGGGCGACACACAAATTCTGACAGTCCTCTTCCCCAGACGCCCAAACCTACAGCTGGACTTCTATTGATAAATGCACTTAGCGCTTTTGTGAATACGCGCATTCTTATGTTGAGCAAATTTGCCAAAGAGCCAATTTAGCATTTTAATTGGCTCTTTTCCAAATAACGGCTTGACAGTTAATCTGCCTATCGTCTATAATTCACTTTGTTGCCACGCGGCACACCTACTTGTGAAGGTGCCAAGGGCCTTTAGCTCAGTTGGTTAGAGCAACCGGCTCATAACCGGTCGGTCCCGGGTTCGAGTCCCTGAAGGCCCACCACAACAACTTAATATCTGGGGGAGTTCCCGAGCGGCCAAAGGGGGCAGACTGTAAATCTGTTGTCAACGACTTCAGTGGTTCGAATCCACTTTCCCCCACCAGATGAAGAAGATCGAAACATGTTTCGGTCTTTTTTCTTGTCCAAAAACAACATTTTGACGATTTATTTCAATTTTATCTTTTTATTACGATTTGGTATTGACATTCGATATTTCGAGGCATAATATGAGCTAAGTTAGATCAAGCTAACTCACGAAGCACGAAGAGAGGGTTAATCCATGTACACACTCAAGGATGTACCGGTTGGCGAAACCGTAGAAGTAGTCAGGCTCTATGCCAAGGATGCGATCAGGCGTCGAATCCTCGATATGGGTATAACGAAGCATTGCAAGATCTACTTGCGCAAGGTCGCCCCGCTAGGAGACCCCATCGAGATCAATCTTCGCGGTTATGAACTCAGCATCCGCAAGGCAGATGCGGCACTCATCGAAGTTACTGCACCCAAGAGCGAGGAGTATGTATCATGTCACTAAATATCGGTTTGGTCGGCAACCCCAATAGCGGTAAGACGACCCTGTTCAACGCACTGACAGGTTCGAATCAATACGTCGGCAACTGGCCAGGCGTCACCGTCGCCAAGAAGGAAGGCAAGATCAAGGGACACGACGATCTAAACCTCGTCGACCTCCCGGGCGTCTACTCCCTCTCCCCTTATTCCCCCGAAGAGCGCATCACGAGAGACTACCTCATCTCGAATCGTCCCGATTGCATCATCAATATCGTGGACGGCTCGAATATCGAGCGAAATCTCTATCTCAGCACGCAGCTCCTGGAACTAGACCTCCCGGTCGTCATCGCCGTTAACATGATGGACATCGTGGAGAAGAATGGTGACAAGCTTGATCTAGAACGCCTCAGCGAGCGCTTCTCCTGCCCCTGTGTCGCTATCTCCGCACTCCGAAGCGATGGCTTCGACTCACTGATGGATGCAGTGCGTACAGAGCAGCAACAGAAGACCACGACACTGAAGCTTCTGCTTGACCCGGAAACCGACGCTGTCATCGATCGAATCGAGCGTGCCCTCTACGAGCTCGGTGAGCGCCATGATCTGCGCTACAGAGCCATCAAGCTCTTCGAACGAGATATCGATTTGACCATAGAATATGCCGGCCGTCTCGACATCGAAGCATGGATTGAGGCAGTAGAAACGAAGCACGATGATGAGTCCGACAGCATCATGACAAACGAGCGATTCAACTTCGTGACGTCAAGCTTGGACTATGCACTCGTGAGGGCAAACGACAGCATCCATACCCTCTCCGACCGCATCGACCGTGTCGTCACGAACCGGATTCTGGCTCTGCCGATCTTCGTCGCCGTGATGGCCATCGTCTACTTCATCTCGATCTCGACCGTCGGTACCTGGCTAACCGACTGGGTCAACGACAGTGTGTTCGGCGAAGGTTGGAACTTCCTCGGGCGAGAAGCATGGTTCGTCCCCTCCATCCCGGATCTGACTGCGATGTTCCTGGAGAAGATCGGTACGGCCGCCTGGCTCACAAACCTCATCGTCGACGGCGTGATCGCAGGCGTCGGCGCGGTCCTCGGCTTCCTGCCGCAGATCGCGGTCCTCTTCTTGCTCCTATCCGTACTAGAAGATTGCGGCTATATGTCTCGTATCGCGTTTATCATGGACAAGATCTTCCGTCGCTTCGGTCTCTCCGGCAAGTCCTTCATCCCGATGCTCATCAGCACGGGCTGCGCGGTGCCGGGTATCATGTCGACCAGAACCATCGAGAGTGAGAGCGATCGACGCATGACGATCATGACGGCAAGCTTCATGCCCTGTGGCGCGAAGCTCCCGGTCATCGCCCTCATCGCCGGTGCCCTCTTCGGCGGCACTTGGTGGGTCGCCCCCCTCGCCTATTTCATCGGTATCGCGGCGGTCATCATCTCGGGCATCATCTTGAAGAAGACGAAGATGTTTGCAGGCGAACCCGCCCCCTTCGTCATGGAGCTCCCCGCATATCACATGCCGCGTCGCGACAACGTCTTGCGCCGTGTCGGTGAGCGAAGCTGGGACTACGCCAAGCGCGCAGCCAGCGTCATCATGCTCTCTTCGATCATCATCTGGTTCTTGTCAAACTTCGGCGTCTCAGGCGGTCGCATCGCTATGGTCGACGACGTCAACAACGGCTTCCTAGCGGTGATCGGTAACAGCTTCGCCTTCATCTTCGCACCGCTTGGCTTCGGCCACTGGCGCGCAGCCGTCGCCTCGATTACGGGCCTTGTCGCCAAGGAGAACATCGTCGGTACGCTAGGCGTGCTCTACGGCTTCGGTGAAGTAAGCGAAGACGGTGTTGAGATCTGGTCTACCCTGGCCGCATCGTTTGGTACCATCGGCGGCTTCAGCTTCCTGCTCTTCAATCTGCTCTGTGCTCCCTGCTTCGCGGCGATCGCAGCGATCAGAAGAGAGATGGCGGATATGCGCTGGACGACCTTTGCTATTGTTTACCAATGTGGACTCGCCTACGTCGTTTCCATGATCTACTATCAGCTGGCCTCGTGGCTTAGTGGCAGCCCCTTCACCGTGGGTACCGCCTGTGGCTTCATCGCCGTATTCACCATCCTCTACCTGCTCTTCCGTCGCAAGCCGGAGGGCCTCATGCAGACCGTACCGCTTCGCAGCGGAGAAGGAGCCTAGTATGCTTGAATTCTTCAGATCAAACCTGGCAACGATCCTCGTAGCCGCGGCCCTACTCGCCATCGTGTGGCGTATCCTACTTCGGATGTATCGCGAGCGAAGCTCCGGCTGTGGCTCATGCAGCGGCTGTGCGGCAGCCCCCTTGTGTCAGAGCGCTAAGCAGAAATCCAAACATATTGCCAAATAGTGTGATATATGTTCAGTTTAGCATCTAATTCGCGATAATTTGCGCCTTGACAAGCGCCGACTAACCTCTTATGATGCTTGTAATCAGCAAAAGCGTTGATCGAGAGTAGTAGATTTGTTTAGATCCATCCAGAGAGTTGCAGTAGGTGAGATGCAATTGGTGCAAGCAAGTTGAATGGACTCGAGAGCTCATAGCCCAACGTCAGATACACTTCCCCGGAAGCACTGACCAGTAGGCTCTGACGGACGGCCACCCGTTATCCATGGCAGTTGTATGATAGTACAACTAAGAGAGAGGATCGGTTTAACCGGTCAACTTGGGTGGTACCGCAGAAGTGTAATTTTGAGACTTCTGTCCCTTGATTGGGACAGGAGTCTTTTTTGTATTCTGTCCACCCAAACAGCGAAGGAGGTTCGCAAATGAAGTATATGAAGAAGATTCGTTCAAACGCCAAACAAGTCACACGCTTGTTCTCGCTCTTACTGGGCGCACTGATCCTCACGACAGGCCTTGTCGCCTGCAGTTCCGAAACGGCCAAGCCGACAGATCCGTCCGGCAGTAAACAAGACGGTCTCACCATCGGCGTCATCCAATTCGCCCACCACGCATCCCTCGACAACTGCTACGACGGCCTGATCCAGGGACTCGCCGAAGCCGGTTATAAGGAGGGTGAGAATCTAAGCATCGATCACCAGATCGCAAACGCAGACCCGGGTGTCGCAAACCAGATCGCCAAGAACATGGCCAGTCGCAAGGTCGACCTCATCGTCGGCATCGCAACCCCTGCGGCGCAAGCGGCCTATAACGCGGCCAAAGACCAAGGGATACCAACCCTCTTCACCGCCGTAACCGATCCGATCCTCGCGGGTCTGCAGCAAGAAGACGGCAGCAATTTAGACGGTGTCACCGGCACTTCCGACGCGCTCCCTGTCGACGCACAACTGCAGCTCATGCGCGCCTTCTTCCCCGAAGCGAAGAACGTCGGTATCCTCTACAGCCTCAGCGAGAGCAATTCGCTCTCTTCGATCGAAACCTATAAGGAACTCGCTGCCAAGTACGACTTCACGATCGTAACCGAAGGCGTAAGCGAAGCCTCGATCATCCCGGCAGCCACCGATTCTCTACTACAGAAGGTAGACGTGCTGACGAACCTGACCGATAACATGGTCGTCGATAACATGCCCGTCGTCTTGAAGAAGGCAAACGAACTTGGTATCCCTCTCTTCGGCTCCGAAGAAGAGCAAGTCAAGAACGGCGCGATCGCAGCCGAGGGATTGGATTATGTTGAACTTGGCCGCATCACGGGCCAGATGGGCGCCAAGGTGCTGGGCGGTACGGCCGCCAAGGATGTGGCGATCCAAACGATCGACGAGTCCCTCCCCTTCCACAACACGAAGGTTATGGAGACATTTGACGTTACTTTGCCTGCCGGATACGAGAACAGTACCGACATGAGCGGCAATTAGGATAGGAAACAGGTAGAGGCATGGAACGACTTATTAGCATACTGATCGATATCGGTGAACAAGGCTTCATCTACGGTGTCGTCGTACTCGGCATCTTGATCAGTTACAGAATCCTAAACATACCGGACTTGACTGTAGACGGCTCCTTCCCGCTCGGCGCGGCCGTCTCGGCCGTACTCCTCAGCAGAGGCGTGAATCCCTGGCTGGCGCTCCTGGCGGCCATGGCTGCCGGTATGCTCGCCGGCCTCACAACGGGCTTACTAAACGTCAAACTCAAGATCTCGTATCTCTTGTCGGGTATCGTCGTCATGACCATGCTCTACTCGATCAACTTGGTGATCGTCGGGCGTTCCAATCTGGCCCTCTTCGAGATAAATACGGTCTTCAACTCGGGGCCGGCGCTGTGGATACCTGAGTTAATCGGTGGGTATAGGCTTAGGACGTTTATCGTGTCCTTGGTTCTCGTAATCTTGGCCAAGCTCTTCATCGATTTCTACCTACGTACCCGCTCGGGACTCCTGCTTCGCTCTGTGGGCAGTAACCGCCAGGTCGCCGTCTCGGTTGCCAGAGACCCGGGCATGGTTCGTGTCCTCGGCTTCGTCATCGGTAACGGTCTAGTCGCGCTCAGCGGCGGCATCTTGACCCAGCAGCAGGGCTTCTTCGAGCTCACGATGGGTACGGGACAGATGGTCAACGGCATCGCGTCGGTCATCATCGGCACGATCTTGTTCCGCAGACTGCCGTTTATCAAAACAACGACACAGGCGATCATCGGCTCCGTCATCTACAAGGGGCTGATCACGATGGCGATTAACCTCGGACTCGGTGCCAACTACCTCAAACTTGCACAGGGCATACTCTTCTTGGCGGTCCTCATAAGTTCAAATCTCTTCGATAAGGAGGCGCGTCATGCTACAGCTTCAACAGTTGAATAAGGTCTATCTGGGCGGTACGGTAAACGAGCATGTCTTGTTCCGCGATTTCAGCCTCGAGGTAGCTGACGGCGAATACGTCTCCATCATCGGCTCCAACGGCTCCGGTAAGACATCGATGCTAAACATCATCTGCGGCAGCATCAATCTTGATGCGGGCCATGTAGTTTTGGATGGCAAAGACATCACACAAGCACACGAGCATAAACGCCAGCAGAAGATCGCCAGGGTCTTCCAGGATCCATCCAAGGGCACTGCGCCGGATATGACAATTCTCGAGAACCTGTCGATCGCCGCGAACAAGCACAGACGCTTCAACTTGCTGCCCGGTATCGATAAGAAGCGAACAGACGAGTTTCGCACACAATTAGAGCGCCTCGGCATGGGCCTAGAGAACCGTATGGATCAAGTCTGCGGTACGCTCTCGGGCGGCCAGCGACAAGCTCTCTCCCTCCTGATGGCAACCCTCGATAAGCCGCAGCTGCTCATCTTGGACGAGCACACGGCAGCCCTCGACCCGCGAGTATCGGAGGGTATCATGCGACTGACCAACGAGATTGTAGAGAGGCTTGGTGTCAAGACGCTGATGGTCACGCACAATCTGAAGTTCGCGCTCGAATACGGCAATCGCCTCTTGATGATGCACGAGGGTGAGGTCATCTTGGATGCGAGCGGCGAGGCCAAGGACAGGCTCGTCATGGACGACATCTTGGATCAGTTCAACAAGATCTCGCTCGAATACGGGAATTCGATCTAAGCTCGAATGCGCTGATTTGACCTGATAGGAGAATTACTTCAAATAAGTAACAGAAGCCATCTCTCGGCTGTGAGAGATGGCTTCTGTTACTGTTCATATTAAGTGCGGTGCTTAGTTCACCAGCGCTTCTTCCTTCGTCTTACGGAAGTTCTCGGCGTGCATCTGGAGAACCGGCTGTAAGAAGATCTGCTCGGGTACATCATCGATGTACTTCACGCGCTGCAGGATCTGGCGAACGAGTCTGAGGCCGAGCGCCTTCGTATCGACCTGCACGGTGGCGTAGAGGTAGTCCTTGACCTCTTCTTCGCCAAGATCGTCGAAGCCTGTTACGACGATGCCGGAGCCCTCTAGGCGACCCTGCTTCTTCAGAGCTGTGATGACGTGCTTCGCAATATCGTCGTTTCCGCAAACAAACGCATCAGGCAGCGTCTTGATCCCCTCGATAATCGTATCGACTTCCTCTTGGTTATAGAAGAGATAATCCTTACTCTCCGTGAAGCACAGCTGCTTATTGACCGTGAGGCCCTTGTTACGATGTGCAGCGTTGAAACCGGACCAACGATCCTGCATCGTCTGAGCGTAGTGGACTTCGCCGATGTAGGCCAAATTGGTGTAACCGTCGTCGATCAGGGATTCCGTGATCTTGCGGAAGCTATGGAAGCCCTCGATGAACAAGACATCACCCGGCAATTCGTTCTCCACGATATTCGGCGGCAAGTCGAAGTAGACGGACGGGATTCCGGTCTCTTCGATCTGATCGATCAAGGCATCGTCATATACGTTGATGACGAC
Source organism: uncultured Oscillospiraceae bacterium (assembly GCA_964558445.1). Classification (GTDB taxonomy): domain Bacteria; phylum Bacillota; class Clostridia; order Saccharofermentanales; family Fastidiosipilaceae; genus CAYXVJ01. The sequence goes on from CAZLEA010000010.1 coordinate 43,451, forward strand.
GAGGCCCGTCAAGCGATTGCGCTCGACACCCTGCGGCAACTCGTAGACACCCTGCTTATTTCTGGATAAGAAGAAGAATACTACATCTTGCGAATAGAAATTAAGTTCGCCGGAGATGGCTTGGATAATCTCTAACCAGAAGGCGGAGAAATCGGGTGATATGGACACGACGCCGATCGTCTGCTTCATATCGGACGGGGCTTGCTGAGCTACGTTGTCGGCATATCGGCTGATATTCTTGTAGTTGTGTTCGATTAGGGCATTAACAATCCGCTTGCGTGTCCGTTCGGATACGCCCGGCCTGTTATTGATTACCTTGGAAATAGTGATTCTGGATACGCCTATTTCGTCGGCAATCTCTTGTAATGTGACTTTTTTCATCTTGAGACAATCCCTTCATAACTGTAAAAATACTCTCCCTCAATCTTAGCCTTAATCTTTACAGTTGTAAAGCGTGCGATATTTGTCAGCTTGCAATAAACACGTAAGTGCTTCTTATGAAATTTCACTAAATCAATATCAATGTATCTATTCACAGCATAAATTCATCAAGCAAACCTCGGAACTAGGTTAAATATTTAACATATGGATGCATAAACAACGATTTAAAAGAATTATGTAACGCTTTATTTACATTTCGGGATTCTATGGTAAACTCTAATTAATCATTGTTCTTCTGCCAAACAATTCATTTCATGGAATGATTTGTAAGCAAGGAACTATATTGAAGGAGATTCCCATGGCTAAAATGAAAACAGGTTCGCTGCCGAATATTCCTTGGCAGGACAAACCGGCTCACGTGATCGATCCCATCTGGCGCTATGACAATAATCCTGTCATCCCCCGCAATGCGATCCCCAGTTCCAACAGCATCTTCAATAGTGCTGTCGTCCCGTTTGAAGGTAAATTCGCAGGTGTTTTCCGCTGTGATTCCAAGTCTCGTTCGATGGACATCTTTACCGGTTTCAGTGATGATGGCATCAACTGGACCATCGAGCACGATCCGATCGTGTTTGAAGGCGAAGACGTCGTCACGAAGAAGGAATACCGCTACGATCCCCGCGTCTGCTGGATCGAGGATCGTTATTGGGTCACTTGGTGTAACGGCTACCATGGTCCGACCATCGGTGTAGCTTATACCTACGACTTCAAGACCTACCACCAGGTCGAGAACGCCTTCCTCCCCTACAACCGTAACGGCGTCATGTTCCCGCGCAAGATCAACGGCATGTACCACATGCTCTCGCGTCCTTCCGATACGGGTCACACACCCTTCGGCGACATCTTCGTCAGCCAGAGCCCCGATATGGAGTTCTGGGGACGTCACCGTCACGTCATGTCCACCGTCAAGGGTAACGACTCCGCATGGCAGTCCACCAAGATCGGTGCAGGCCCGATTCCGATCGAGACCGACGAAGGCTGGCTGGTCATCTACCACGGCGTACTAAACAGCTGTAACGGCTTCGTCTATGCCTATGGTGCCGCTCTATTGGATCTCGAGGATCCCTCGAAGGTGCTCTACCGCTCGAAGGACTACCTCATCACCCCTTCCGAGTACTACGAGTGTGTCGGTGACGTTCCGAACGTAACCTTCCCCTGTGCAGCGCTCACGGACGACGATACCGGTAGAATCGCCATCTACTACGGTTGCGCAGATACCGTCACTGGTCTTGCGTTCACCACGATCGACGAGATTCTGCCCTGGCTCAAGGCAAATTCACTCTAAATCGAACCAAATACAACATAGAAATCGGGAGTTGCTTCAAACGAGGCAATTCCCTTTTTTTGTGCTTGCAATTCTCACCAGGATCGGTTATTATACCTCTTGTGCCGCGGGAATGGCGGAATTGGCAGACGCGCTAGTTTCAGGTATTAGTGAAGACTCTTCATGCAGGTTCAAGTCCTGTTTCCCGCACCAGAAGAAATCATGTAGATGGATACGCTCCACTGCATGATTTTTTTGTACTCTATAGCACCTTATAGGCTATAGCAGCTCATCTTCTTCCGATTCTGCCTGGATCGTAACTTCGACCGCACTTCTGCTTAGCACAAACGAGATATGCCGTACCAAGGCCTTGACATCGGCTGCTGTATTATCGAGTAGATCCGTCTTCAGCATGCTGATGATAATCATCATGAACATCGGTCCCAGGATCGCGCCCAAGAGGCCGGAGAACTGTAAGCCGACGTAGGTGCTAACGAGTGCCGCGAGCGGGTGTAGGCCCGTCTGGCTGCCTACCACCTTCGGTTCCACGACCTTGCGTAGCATGAAGAAGACTACACCGAGGATAATCAAGAACAGACCCTTCTTGATATCGCCCGTGATCCACTCGATAATACTCCACGGCAGCAAGACCGCGATCGTACCGACAATCGGCAGCAAGTCGATGAAGCCGAGCAAGAGGCCAAGTAATAGCGCATAGGGCTGTCTCACGATCAGGAACGAGATCAGCATGAAGAGGAAGGCGAACAGTGCCAAGAGAAGCGACGACTTCAGGAAGCCGCCAAGCGAGCGTACGACAGATTGCTTCATCAAGATCATGAAACCGCTGGCGCGATCACCCAGATACTTCTTGACGAAGGCTGCGATACTATTGTACTCCGCCATGATGAAGTAAGTACCCATCACCGTTATAACGAAATTAATCAAGAAGACGCCGGTACGTGTCGTAATCGAGGTCGTAACCAGCACGGCTGAGTTTAATACGGTCTTACTCGCGTTCTGTAAGAAGGTCATGACCGTGTCCTCGAAGCCGGAGAATAGGCGAATAAACTCAATCGGCAAGAAGTTGAATTGCTCGGCCAGAATCTGCTCCAGATTACTAAGTGTCCTGTAGATCGAGTCCCAGTTCTGTTGGATGGAGTAGGCGAGCGAGATGGTCTCCTTACCAATACCATAGACCGTTAAGCCCAAGATCAAGAAGACGATAACGAAGAATAAGACGCTGAAGATCGCGGCGACAAGGCGCCTGGACAAGCGTCCCCTCCGCGTCATGCGGTTCACGGCCGGGTTCAAGATGACCGCAACAATCGATGCAATCACAAACGGATAGAGAAGCGTCAGCAGCTTCGGCAGCACGAAGATCAAAAAGAGAACACCGACAATAGTCAGGATTCCCCTCAAGATTAATCGTCTATATAAGTCATTGTTGTTCCGGTATTGATAAGAATCCATAGCAAGCCCCTCTCGTTAAGAAGATTCTAACACGTAAGCGGAGCTGCGTAGATGTC
>CAZLEA010000011.1:0-17214 GCA_964558445.1 uncultured Oscillospiraceae bacterium
AACGAGAACAACGAGAACAACGAGAACGAATCGATCGGATGCGGAATCGATAGAAGCTTGGGTGGATCGACTGTGTCCGCCACAGCGTTATCGGCCGGATCGCTTACCGGAGTATATTCTTCCGGGGATATTAAGAAGAGCAAACAGTTAGAGATGAACTGTTCTGACACGAAGAGGAGATTCAAATGAAGACATGTGCAATTATCGGAGCAGGCTATCGCGGCTTGTTCATGTTTGGTCAGCGCTTGGTTATGAAGCCGTACAACGAGCTCGTTTCTCTGGTGGCCGTATGCGACCATAATCTGACGAGAGCCAAGTATTTCTCGGATACTTGCGGCGGCCTTGCGGTCTACACGGATTTCGCTAAGATGCTAGATGAGGCGAAGCCTGACATCGTCATCGTTACGACACCGGATGCGACCCATGATCGCTATATCGTCCAAGCACTCGATTACGGCTGCGATGTCATCTCGGAGAAACCGATGACGACCGATCCGAAGAAGGCCAGGTTGATCCAAGACGCCGAGAAGCGTGCCGGCAAGCAGGTCAAGGTCGTCTTCAACATGCGCTATATGCCGCTCCAACAGAGAATCAAGGAATTGATTCTGGCAGGTGAGATCGGCGAGATCTACAACGTGAATCTCGAGTGGTATCTGGATCGTACGCATGGTGCAGACTACTTCCGTCGTTGGCATGCCGAGATGGCCAATAGCGGTGGCCTCCTGATTCACAAGTCCACACACCACTTCGATCTGATCAATTGGTGGCTAGGCGATACACCGGCAGATGTCCATGCATATGCCGCCTTGAATCTCTATGGCGCGAATCGTGAGGAGCGAGGCACGAACTGCAGATCGTGTGCCTACAAGGACACGTGTGAATTCTACTGGGATATCGAAGAGTCCGATATCTACAAGTCGATGTATGCCGATGCCGAGCACGAGGACGGCTATGTACGCGATGCCTGCGTGTTCCGCGATGAGATCGATATCTACGATACCATGCACGTCCAAGTGAAGTATCAGCAGGGCGCGCTCCTCAATTATTCGCTGGTTGCATACAGTCCGTACGAGGGCTGGCACCTAAGCATCAACGGTAGTAGGGGTCGTATCGAAGTCAAGGAATACCTCTCCGGATCGAGGATGGGTGAAGCGGATAACAAGATCGAATTGACCAGAGTCGGTGAGGAGACCGAGACAATTTCGGTAGAGAAGAAGGAAGGCTCGCACGGCGGCGGTGACGATCTGCTCTTGATGGATATGCTCCAAGACGAAGCAGGCGTGACAAGCGTAGATGACCTAGGCCGCAAGGCGAGCTCCAGAGACGGTGTCTATTCGCTGATTATCGGGGCAGCGGCCAACGAATCGATTCGGACCAACAAGAGTATCGATATCGAATCGTTCCTGAAACAATAATCGACAGCGGAGGGTTAAGCTTGCTTGCCCTCCGTTTGCTTCGGCACCATATCGCGGAAGGCGAGCGGTGTGCAATTATACTTGGCCTTGAACAGCGAGATGAAGTAGCTGCTACTAGAGAAGCCGACCTCGGTGCAGATCTGAGTGATGCTCAGATTACTGTAGCGTATGAGTCGCTCCGCTTCCGACAAGCGCTTGGTATTGATGTACTTGGTGATGCTAGTAGAGGTGACTTCGTTAAACACTCGGCTAAGATAGTACTTGCTGACGAACAGTTCGCCTGCAATCTCCTCTAAGTTGATATTGCGGCTGTAATTGTTGTTGATGTAGATGATTACCTGCTGGACAAGCTGCTCCGGCTGGCTTAGCTCGAGCGGTTCGTTGTCGTAGATTCGATCCTCTTCGTCGAGACCCAGCATCATGAGGAGGAGGGCGATGAGTTCGTGCTCCAACTGCAAGCCATGGACCTTGTTACGCTTCAGTTCTTCTGTCTCCGCGATGGTGAAGATTAGATTCTCGAAGGCCTTGTGCTTCGTGTGCGTCGTGATCGTAAGCTTACGGTGCATGCGAAACATCTCCTTCGTCATCTGCCTGACCTCGGTATCTTCGATCTTATCGAGGAGTGCCGGTCGAAATAAGATGAGTAGGCGATCTCTCTTCTGCTCCGGTGTATAGAGCGTGCGATGGATCAAATAGGGATCGATCAAGATGACATCGTTGTTCTGAACGGTGTGTCGTTTCTCATCGATGAAGTAATTCATACTGTTGCCCAGATAGTAGTAGATCTCGTAGAAATCGTGGAAGTGATCGCCGCCGACATCGGTCCGGTCACCGCCTCTGATGTGGCTGACGATGATGTCTTGTGTGAAGGTTTGGTCGATATATGGATCTGCCAAGGATATGCCTCTTTCTTCTATAGATACAGTCAAATTGACAATATTATGTGATTCGGGAGTGGATCAATAGCAACATAAAGAAAACATGCTACGATTCGCTCTGTCATAATTATAGACAGACAGAGTTATATCGGCAAGTTACTTGGGATATCTGCTCAGATGACCATATACAAAGGGAAGGTAATTACGTATGAAGATTGAAGTGTTTAAAAGTGCAGATGAGCTGGGCCTCGAAGCTGCGAAGTACACAGCAGCTAGACTCAATGAAGCAATTGAGGCGCGCGGGGAGGCTAGACTACTGCTCTCGACCGGCGCATCACAGCTGAGCACATTTGAAGCGCTCGTCCATGAGACCGTCGATTGGAGCCGTGTTACGATGTTCCACCTCGACGAATACGTCGACCTCCCGCTTACGCACAAGGCCAGTTTCCAGAAGTACCTGCAAGAGCGCTTCATCGATCAAATCGGCGGTATCGGTGAGGCCTACTTCGTACAAGGTAACGGTGATACAGAGGCTGAGATTAAACGACTCGATGAGGCAATTCGTAAGGCTCCGATCGATATCGCACTGATCGGTATCGGCGCGAACGCACACATCGCCTTCAACGACCCGCCGGCAGACTTCGAGACCAAGGCCAGTTTCCACATCGTTAACCTCGATGATCGCTGCAAGCGTCAGCAGGTGGATGAGGGTTGGTTCCCGAGTATTGCCGATGTGCCGAACCAGGCGATCTCGATGACGGTCCATCAGATTATGGAGAGCCAAGAGATCTTATCTTGTGTCCCCTATGCCGTTAAGGCGGATGCGATTCATGATATGTTGAATGCCGAACAGCCGACGCCGTTGATTCCGGCATCGATCCTGAAGACACACAAGAATTTCACACTCTTCTTGGACGAAGAGTCAGCAGCCAAGGTAGATCCGACGTATCTAGCCTAAACCGCGGGGGCACGAAGAAGCTATGAAGTGGATAATCGAACATTGTAAGATTATTAGACCAGATTCCATCCTAGATGATGCAATCGTGCTTGTCACGGACGCCGTCATCTCGTATGTCGGCCCTCTGGCAGGCTCGCCCGTCGAGTCCGGCGACCGTTCGATTCCGCGAATCGATGCGAGGGGACTCTACCTGGCACCCGGCTTCATCGATCAGCATGTGCACGGCGGTGGCGGTGCGGACTTCATGGATGCAACGCCTGAAGCCTTCGACAAGATCCGTGCAGCACACGCAAGCCACGGCACGACAGGGCTTCTGGCAACCGCACTTAGCGGGACGACAGAAGAGACCACTGCCTTCCTCGAGACATATCAAACCTATGTGCTCCAGGGAGCGGGCCGCCCCGGAGCAGCCCTGCTCGGTATACATATGGAAGGGCCCTACTTCTCGCAGCAATATGCAGGCGCACAAGACCCTGCCTATATCCGAGACCCGAATCCCGGAGAGTATGAAGCATGGCTCGACATAACAGACGAGATCAAGCGCTGGACGATCGCACCCGAGCGTCCCGGCGCATACGAGATGGCCAGGCGCCTTCGCGAACGAGGCATACAGATTGCAGCCGGTCATAGCGCGGCGACCGCGAAGCAGATGCTGGAGGCCGTGACACATGGCTTCGATCAGTTGACGCATTTCTACTCCGGCATGTCAGCCACACACTACATCAACGGTGTAAGAAGCGGAGGCATCGTCGAAGCAGGCTACCTCAGCGATGAGATTCGTGTGGAGCTCATCGCGGACGGCGTGCACTTACCACAAGAGCTCTTGCGCTTGATTCGCAAGGTTAAGCCAAGCGATACGATCGCCTTGATCACAGATGCGATGCGCGCGGCAGGAGAAGACACCGAAGAGAGCATACTCGGAAGCCTGGAACGCGGCCAGCGGGTCATCATCGAAGATGGTGTGGCCAAGCTGCCGAATCGAACAGCTATGGCCGGCAGTATCGCCACGATGGATCGTGCGGTACGTACCTGGCTGAAGCACACGGACAGTGACTTGGTGGAGGCCGTTCGCCTCGCCAGCTTGAATCCGGCTCGCTTCAATGGCATGGATCAGAAGAAGGGCTCGATCGAAATCGGCAAGGATGCTGATCTGATCTTGTTCGACTCCGATATAGAGATTCAGATGACGATGGTAGCAGGCGTGCCTGTGTACGGGCGAAGAGACTTCGCCAATTTAAACCGATCCGATTTCTAGACCCGAACTGGAGAGGGAGGAACCAAACAGATGAGAGTTGTTGTACTCGGAACAGGTGGTCGCGGAGGACACTATATTCGCTTCTCGCTGGACGAAGGCGTAGAGGTTGTGGCGATTGCCGATAGCAATACCGAGCGAATGAAGAAGATTGCAACAGACCTGAATCTTCATGGCACGGTGCTCTACGATGATGCGGAGGCACTGCTTGCAGCCGCACCGGAAGCAGATGCTTGTGTGATCGCGCTACCGGATACGCTCCACTACGATTATGGGATGCGTGCACTGGAACTTGGTTATCACGTATTGATCGAGAAGCCGCTCGCGCTCTCGGAAGCCCATTGTCGCGGCTTGGTCGAAGAAGCAGAGAAGCGTGATCGTCACTTGATGGTTTGTCACGTGCTGCGTTATGCGCCCTTCTTCGAGAAGATCAAGGAGATTGTCGATAGCGGGGCTCTGGGCGAGATTATGAACTTCCAGTTGACGGAGAACGTCGCTTACTGGCATTACGCTCACTCCTACGTCCGTGGCATCTTCAGCAACACGGAGCATTCGGCACCGTTCATCTTGGCCAAGTCCTGTCATGATCTGGATATCATCGCCTATATCACGGGCAAAAGAGCTGTCTCAGTCGTCTCCGAGGGCGGGCTCTTCCACTTCAAACCGGAGAACGCACCGGAGGGTGCGCCGAAGTTCTGCCTGGATGGCTGCCCGGCGGAGAAGACATGTCCGTACTTCGCACCGAAGCGATATCTCGCTCAGATCGATCCGGTTGGTTGGCCGAGCAACACGATTAGCGTGGAAACAGACTACAACAGTCGGCTCGAAGCGCTGAAGACCGGCCGCTACGGACGCTGCGTCTATCACAGCGATAACAACGTAAACGATCATCAATCCGCTATCTTCACGATGGAGGACGGTTCGACGGCAAGCTTCAACATGAGCGGCCTCTCGAGCGAGAATACGAGAATCCTGCGCATCTTCGGGACGAAGGGTGACCTGACCGGTCACTTGGAACGAAACGAGCTGATCTTGGCCGATTTCAAGACCGGGACAAGAGAACAAGTACACTATGACACGGTCGCAAGCGTACAGTCCGGTCACGGCGGCGGCGATGCCCGCTTGTACCGAGACTTCGTTCAACTCTGTCGAGGTGAGCTTACGGATAGCAAGTCCTCGGCGAGACTATCGCTGCAGAGTCATCTGATGGCGTTCGCCGCAGAGGAATCCGTGCGTACCGGTAGACGCATCGCAATCGAAACCAATTGATTTCAACCCGATTTCCAGTGGATCGGTTAGAGATATACATCCATCGCATTTAGCTTATACAGAACAGAGAGGAATCTATATGAAAAAGATTTTTTCGTTAGCGCTCAGTTTGATTCTATCCGCTACACTGCTCGCCGCCTGTGGCGGGGGGACGACACCCAGTAGCACAGCCGGAAGCACACCCGCGAAGACCGAGGGTGGCACGAGTGAAGTTGCACCCAGTACAGAGACAGAAGAGCCGTCGGACACGGATGCACCCGATGAGACGGAAGACCCCGGCACGGACTCGCTTAGCGGCAAGCTGATGATCGGCCTGCCCGGTGCGTACGAAGTCACAAACGAGGATGTTGTTCAGAACTTCATCGACTCTAATCCTGATCTGGACGTCGAAGTCGACTCCGGTCCCTGGGGTGATTACGTACAGAAGATTGCCACACAGCTCGCTGCCGGTATTGCTCCTGACGTTTGGTTCCAGGAGAACGCTGTTATCCTCGGTAACGGAGCCAAGGGCGCAGCAGAGGACCTCAGTGCCTTGATCGAGCGTGATCTCGATACATCGCTGTATTCGAATTCGTTGTTTGCCGCTACGGCAGGCGACAAGATCTTCGGCGTACCGCATGACGTCAACAACATCGGCCTCGCTTATAACAAGGATCTGTTCGATGAAGCCGGACTCAACTATCCGGATGAGGACTGGACCTACCAGGATATGTACGAAGCCGCAGAAGCCCTGACCACGGAAGGTGCGATCGATGAGAAGGTCTACGGTTACCTCTACCAGGGTAGCATCACGACCGGTTGGTACCCCTTTGGCAGAGTATACGGAGGTCAGATCCTAAACGATGACAAGACCGAAGCCGTCCTGGACGACAACTTCTGGAAGGGCCTCGAGTTTGCAAACAGCTTCGTAGCAGAGGGCTTCTCGCCCGACAGCACCCTGATGGGTGAGCTCGGCGGCGCTCGCGTGATCTTCGGTAACGAGAAGGCGGGTATGCTCTATATCCAATTCTCACTGGTCAACTTGATCAACTCGGAGTTCCCGGATCTGAACTGGGACGTCGCGATGATCCCCAAGGACTTCAACGGCGATCGCATCGTACCGGCCGTCACGAACAGCTGGATGATCTACTCGCGTGCGGATCAGCAGAACAAGGACAACGCTTGGGCCTTCTTGAAGCACTACCTGAGTGAGGAGTCGCAGACGATCATCGCCGAGACCGGCACATCGATCCCGGACTTGATCTCAGCTCAAGAGACCTTGCTTCAGTCGCTCACGACCCAAGATCTCACCGCCTTCACAGACGGTCTGAACTATGCGGTCACACTAGATGAGAACCCCTCATGGAACGCATGGCGTGGTCAGGTCCAAGCTCCTGCACTGGATGTTACCAACGGCATCGTAGAAGTGACGGATGATCTGAAGACCGAGACGCGTGACAACGTCCAAGATGCAATCGACACCTGGAATGAAGAGAACATCTTAGACTAAGAGTAAGTTTGGCTTATCAGGGGGCAGGGTAGCAGCATATGCCGCTACCCTGCCCGACTGATCGTAATCGGGAGGAATTCACATGAAAAAAAGCCTCGCACGATGGGGAGTCATTATGAGCCTGCCGCTGATTATTCAGCTGGCTGTATTCTTCTTGTTTCCCGTCATTTTCTCAGGATATGTATCGTTTACATCCTGGAATCTGTTTAACCCACCGCGCTTCACAGGCCTCAGAAACTGGATCAATCTCTTGAGTAACAAGAACTTCATCGGGTCCATACGAAACGTCTTGTACTTCGCCTTGATCTTCGTTCCTCTGCAGACGTTTCTGGCCTTGATCTTCGCTTACTTGTTGAATCGGTCGATCCCTGCCAGAGGTTTTTTTCGTGCCGTCTTCTTCTTGCCTTCGGTCACACCTTGGGTGGCGGTGGCCCTGATCTTCAAATTCATCTTCGCCAAGAACTTCGGCATTCTAAACTATGGCCTCGGCCTATTCGGCATCGCGCCGATTGATTGGCTCGGTAGCCGAAGCTGGTATATCGTCATCGCCTCAGTTGCCCTAATCCAAGTCTGGAAGGGTGTAGGTCAATCCATGATTCTGCTTCTGGCGGGTATGCAGAACGTCTCGGCGGATGTCATCGAGGCGGCACGAGTCGATGGTGCGAACAATAATCAGATCTTCTTCAAGATTATTACCCCATTGATCACGCCGATGCTGTTCCTCGTCATGATTATGTCGACGATCTCTGCGTTCACCGCGTTCGATGGCTTCCTCGCGATCTTCGATATCAACGCGCTTCGGGCAGAGCAATTGGTCCCGAATCTGTTTATCTATAGCGAAGCCTTCGTCAAGGGAAGCTATGGCCTCGGCTCGTCCGCTGCCTGGGTGCTGTTCGTGATTATCCTCATCATCACGGGCCTACAGCGCAAATATGAAGAGAGGTGGGTCCACTATGAGTCATAATGCAGCAGTCATACAAGAGAATCCTCTGCCGGCGAAGCGCTTGCGAGACAGACTTCGTTTCGACTGGATTTCGTTTGCGATCGTCTTGGGTTTGGGGGCGCTCATGCTCTTCCCCTTTGCTTGGATGATCCTCACCTCCTTGAAGCCGTCGGATCAGGTCAACGTCTTGCCGCCGACCTTCTGGCCGAATCCGATTACAACGGAGAAGTATGTCTATATCTTCGCCAAGATGAACTTCGGTCGCTACCTCTTCAACAGCATCTGGCTAGCCGTGGTTCAGATCGGCGGCACGGTGCTCAGTTCCTCCATGGTCGCGTTTGCTCTGGCTAAGCTCTACTATCCGGGGAGGAAGCAGATCACGGGCTTGATGCTCGCGACGATGATGCTTCCGTCTCAGGTCACGATGATTCCGGTCTACTTCATCTGGGTGAAGCTTGGCCTCGTGCCATCTTACTGGCCGCTTATCATACCGGCCTTCCTTGGTGGCGGCGTGATGAATATCTATTTGTTCTTGCAGAACTATCGCTCGATGCCAAACGCCCTGTTTGAATCGGCTCTGATCGATGGAGCGCATCCGGTGCGTATCTACTCGCAGATCTATCTGCCGCTAAGCGGCCCTGTTGTCGCTGCGGTTTCGGTCTTCGCCTTCATGGGTTCGTGGAACAACACGATTGGCCCGCTCCTCTACCTGGCCAAGGAGAAGCAGCGCACGCTGGTCCTCGCCCTCCTTGTGCTTCAGGGTCACCCGGAATTCAAGGACTTCGGTCTGCAGATGGCGGGATCCGCCCTTACGATTCTGCCCACGGTCATGGTGTATGTCTTCGCCCAACGATATTTCGTTGAGGGTATAGCGAGTGCAGGAGTTAAGGGCTAAGGGAAGTCACGAATCAAACCGCTCGGCTCCCGTCACACTCAATCCGGCATATCGGCTCACGAATCGGCCTCTTCTTCGCGGAAGGGGCCTTTTTGGACCCTAAAGCGAACAACTGGTGCTGAAGGAAGAAGTAATCTCTAGAGATTTGGTGCCTGAAGCGGTGCTCAGTCAGATGGATCAGCAGAATTAGTGGCGGATTTGCTATACTAGATCCATTCTGTATGAATCGGCTATGGATATGGACAGGCAGTGGAGAGGAGGCGTAATAGGGTATGGTTCGACATGAGACATCACTTCGGCGCCGCCTGATGACGCTCCTGCTTACGATCACGATACCGCTTGCAGCTCTGCTCATCGCGGGGAATCTCTATTCTGTGAACCTGTTCAACGACAAGATCGCAGAGTCCAACCGTCGCACGCTGGACTTCTCGGTCGACCTCCTCGAGAGTGAACTGGAGGCAGTCGACCAGACGCTGTCCGGCTTGATTGCGGGCAGCGCGGACTTCATCACCTTGTCGAGCGGTACGGGCCAACTACAAGCGCATCTATCGTCACTTGCTCTGCTCGATCGAGTGAAATCGCTCTCGCCGGCTCATCCATCCGTCGGAGCGTTCTTCGTCTATAGTAAGCCGAGTGCTGCCGAACGCGACACGTTTCTCAAGGAGTATAGCTTCGAGGAGAAGCGCTCGATTCGGGCGTTTGTCCGTGAGGCAGTCGCGGAGGATCAAATTACCTACGCGATGCGTTGGCGTTCTGTCGAGATTGGCGGACAATACTACTTGTTTCGCTTCTTCGGCGGTCGCGGCACCTATATCGCAGCGATGTTCCCGCTGGATACCTATCTGAACCAGCATGAGTGGCAGATTGATGGGACGGCGGTCCCGCTCTTCTCTGACCAGATGAATCAACCGCTCACGCAGCGCGCCTGGATCGAAGAGAACGAGATCCGACTCGATGGAGATCAGAGCAATTACTTCATCACCGGGGATCGACAGCGCTACCTGAGCGTCGGTCGCGATATAGCGAATACGGATGCCAGGCTTATCTTCTTGATCAGCGATGTCGGCTTCTTCGCCTTCCTCAATATGACGCAGATCACGATGCTGATCTTGTCGTTTACGGTGGTGATCCTCCTGCCGTTATTGATCTATTGGGCGAATCGTTTGATTATCCTGCCGATTGCAAACCTGACCGGTACGATGACGAGGATTCGGCGAGGCGACCTGGAAGCACAGGTGTCGACCGAGGGACAGGTCAGAGAGTTTCGGGAGATGGGCGAGACCTTCAATCAGATGATGACTGAGATCAAGAGCCTTCGCATCGAGTCTTACGAACATGAGATCGATACGCAGAAGGCGCAGCTTCGGTATCTGCAGCTGCAGATTCGCCCGCACTTCTTCTTGAATTGTTTGAAGAGCATCTATGCCTTTGCCCAACAAAAGGAGTACGACAAACTCCAGAAGATGATCCTCTCGTTCTCGAGGCATATCCGCTATATCTTCAAGGATAACTTCGATTTCGTACCGTTGGGCCTGGAGCTCGATCATGTGCGCAATTATATAGATATACAAGCGATCAGTGCGGTCCACCCGCCAATTCTGCGGATTCGTGCCGAGGAGTCGCTGCTCAAACTGCCGATCCCGCCGCTGCTCGTGCAGACCTTCGTGGAGAATGCAGTCAAGCATGAGACGGATCCGGATAAGTCGCTGGAGATCGATGTGGATGTACAGCTGCTTCGCACCGAGACGAGCCGCTATGTCAACATCATCGTGTCCGACAACGGCCATGGCTTCCCTACGGAAGTGCTCGAGGAGATTAACTTGCCGTCAGACTCGGTCTATGAGGAACATCATGTCGGCTTGAATAACGTCAAGCAGCGACTGCAGCTGATCTATGGGGGAGACGTGCAGTTTGCGTTCTATAACAACAACGGATCGGTATCGGATATCATCATACCGATCGATGAAGCGAACGTTTCGATGAAGGGAGGACGTTCATGAATATCTTAATTGTCGATGATCAACCGGAAGTTGTTTCGGGCGTGATCAGCGGAGTCAACTGGAAGCACTTGAATATAGACGGTGTCTTCCACGCTTATAGCGTGAAGGATGCCAAGCTCGTGTTCGAAGAAGAAGAGATCGACATCTTGCTCTGCGATATCGAGATGCCACCGACGGACGGCTTCGCACTGCTTCGCTGGGCCAAGGAGCGTAAGCCCGATATCGCTTCGATCTTCCTCTCGGCGCATGCCGAATTCAGCTATGCGCAGGAGGCAGTCAAGCTCGGCAGCTTCGATTACATCTTGCAACCGGCACCCTACGACGAGATCGAGGCCGCGATCGCAAACGCAATTCTGCGCGTTAGAGAGTCCGAGACGCTCAAGCGCTACTACGATTACGAGAACTTCAGGGGTGAAGACGACTTGTCTCAGAGTGAGGATCTTCGCTCACCGCTGCAGCGCGCGATGGACTATATCAAGCGCAACATCAACCGAGATCTGACCAGAACGGAGATTGCCGAAGCTATCTTCTTGAGTCCGGAGTATCTCTCGCGTTTGTTTACCAAGGAGACCGGTCACTCGCTAAGCGACTATATCCTGACCGAGCGTATGCGCGCCGCACAGTCGCTCTTAGCCGATACGAATATACAGGTGAGCATCATCGCGTCCAAGGTCGGTTATACAAACTTCTCTTATTTCTCTCAGGTGTTCAAGAAGCACACAGGGCTCTCGCCGCTGGAATATCGGATGAAGAAGCGCTCTTGATCACCTAGCTGTTCCATGATTTGACGCCGTCCGTCTATGCGGGCGGTGTTTCGTTATTGCAATATCGAGTGATGCAACTTGCAAATTTGCTTGCAAAACTGTTCGGGCACGTCAAATTCAAGCGATTTTACCCGCTTATGGCGAACGATTTGCATTAGTAAGCCCATGATCTTGCAAGGAAGTCACGTTTTGAACAATCGATATCACAATTTTCGCAGACCGTGGATTCTTGCCGTGCTATGATTCCTCTCATAACCCGATTGGTACACTGCCACTTGGGAGAAGTAAGGTAAGAGAGGTAGTAGAAATGAAGAAGAGAATACTAAGTGCCCTTCTGGCTCTGACTCTGGCGCTTGGCGTCGCAGCTTGCGGTGCGGATACGAAGCCCACAGGATCGGAGACCAACGGTAGCAGCGGTACCGACTCCGGCAGTAGCAGCGAGACTGAGACTCCCACCGAAGGAGATTTGAAGGAACCGAATCTCGTCACACTGGATATCGTAACCATGGCATCCGGTAAGGAGCCGTCCGATACAGAGCTTGTCGAAGCTGAGATGAACAAGATATTGGAGGAGAAGTTCAACGTTAACGTGAAGCTGACCTTCCTCCCCTTTGCCACCTATGCAGAGCAGACCACGCTGATGCTCTCCTCGGGTCAGGGTGCAGACTTGCTGCCCGTCTACATGATCCCGCTGCCGACAGCCGCCAACGCCGGCCAGATCCTCCCCCTAGATGATCTGCTCGCCAAGTACGGCCAGGGCATCGTCAAGGAACTCGGCGCTTATGCCGACACCGGCCGCGTCGGTGATGAGATCTACGGTGTGACCACCGGTCGTGACCTCGCCGCTTCCCAGGGCTTCGCTATGCGCAAGGACCTCGCGGACAAGTACGACATCGACTATGAGAACATCAAGACCTTCGATCAGTTGAAGGAAGCGCTTGTCAAGGTAAAGGAAGGCGAAGACAATGTCTGGCCGCTAGCCGTTTCCGCAGGCGAGAACATCCGTAACTGGGGCTGGGATCCGCTCGGCGATGACATGGTCAACCTCGGCGTCCTGATGGACAACGGCCAGAACACCACCGTCGTCAACTTGTTCGAAACAGAAGAGTACAAGGCTGTTGCCGAGACCATGTATGAGTGGATGCAAGAGGGTCTGATCCAGGCCGACGCCGTCAACTCGACAGAAGTTGCCACCACACTGCTTCAGAACGGTACCGCCTTCGGTTACCTGACCAACTTGAAGCCCGGCTACGCAGAAGAGAACACCAGTGCTCTGGGTATCGAAATCGTCGTTGCCGAGATGCTCGAGCCGCTTGCTACCACGAACCTCGTTTCGAGAGCCACATGGACAATCTCCAGCGGCACCAAGCACCCTGAAGCAGCCATGAAGACACTAAACGAGCTCTACACGAACCCCGAGCTCTCGAACCTCTACATGTACGGTATCGAAGGCGTCCACTATGAGGTCGTCGACAAGGGTGGCGTGACCAACGGTCAGGACATCATCGACTTCGCAAACGGTCTGGATTCCACCACAACAGGTTACCGCAGAAGCGGTACATGGCTGATGCCAAACCAGTTCATCGGTCATGTCTGGAACGGCAACGCACCTGACTACTGGGATGTCACACGTGAGTTTAACGAGGACGCTATCAAGTCCAAGGCGTTTGGCTTCACCTATGACTCGCTGAACGTCAACAACGAAGTAACCGCAGCAACGAACGTTGTCGCCAAGTACCACAAGGCACTGATGTGCGGTGCGCTCGATCCTGCAGAGACCCTGCCGAAGTTCAACTCTGAGCTCAAGAACGCGGGCATCGACGAGATCGTAGCCGAGAAGCAGGCCCAGCTTGATGCATGGCTTGCCGAGTACGGTGACTAAACACAGATAAGTATCCTTGATACAAGAATAGCTTGCCATCCCGCCCGGCGGGATGGCATGAGATGGGACAGAAGACCGCAAGCTTTTCTGTCTTATCTCATGCCAGCGATCTACTTGATGAAGAAGGGTTATACCAAGGGATGAAGAAGGGTTAACCAAGGAGGGAACCATGGAAACGAAGAAGAATAAGGTTAAGAAGAACACGTGGCAGCGGTTCAAACAGGGCATACCGCTCTATGTGATGTTTCTGCCCGGCGCGATCTATCTATTGATCAACAACTACCTGCCGATGAGCGGTCTGATCATCGCGTTCAAGCGCGTGAATTGGAACAAGGGAATCTGGGGCAGCGATTGGGCCGGCCTGAAGAACTTCACCTACCTGTTCAAGACCAATGAGGCTTGGACCATCACCCGTAACACGCTGATGTATAACCTCGCGTTTATCGTGATCGGTACGGTGCTCTCGATTACGGTTGCGATTCTACTAAACGAGATCCGTGCCAAGCGTGCCAAGCAGATCTATCAGACAGTCATCTTGTTGCCATACTTGATCTCGATCGTTGTTGTCAGCTACCTGGTCTTCGCTCTACTCAGCAGCGAGACAGGCTTCATGAATCACACGGTGCTCAAGATGATGGGCAAAGAAGGCATCGCCTGGTACACCGAACCCAAGTACTGGCCGGCTATCTTGATTATTGTCCAGACCTGGAAGACCTTCGGTTACAGCTGTATCCTCTACTACGCGACACTGGTCGGTATCGACAGAGGCTTCTACGAGGCGGCCGTCATCGACGGTGCGAACCGTTGGCAGCAAGTCGTGCACATCACTCTACCATCTTTGATGCCGACGATTATCACTCTGACCTTGATGTCCATCGGACGCATCTTCTACTCCGACTTCGGCTTGTTCTTCCAGGTACCCATGGACTCCGGTCCGCTCTATGATGTGACCAACACGATCGATACCTATGTGTATCGCGGTCTTGTCCGTCTTAACGACGTGGGTATGTCATCGGCAGCCGGTTTCTACCAGAGTGTTGTCGGTTTCGTACTGGTCTTATTGGCTAACGGCAGCGTGCGTAAGTTCGCGGGCGAAGAGAACGCCCTGTTCTAAGGAAGGAGGAAGAGAGAAATGGTAGACAATAAGAAAGGTTTCCAAGTCGCCGCACACATCGTCATGATCTTCTTGGTGCTGTGCTGCTTATTCCCCTTTGCACTGCTTGTTATGTCCTCGATTACGGATGAGGGTACACTGATTCGTGAGGGTTACTCCCTGTTCCCGAGCAAGTTCGGCTTCAAGTCCTACGCCTACATGTTCCAGAACAGCCAGCGCATCCTGAGCGCTTACACGATTACGATCGTCACGACGGTCGTCGGTACCATCATGGGCCTGCTCATGACCATACTCATGGCCTATCCGCTGTCCAGAAGAGAGCTGCTCGGCCGCAACGCCATGGCCTTTTTCGTGTTCTTCACGATGCTCTTCAACGGTGGCCTGGTCCCGACCTATATCATGTATACTCGCTACCTCAGCGTGCGAAATACGCTCTGGGCGCTCTTGATCCCGGCCCTCTTGGTCAACGCGTTCTATGTCATCATGATGAGAACTTACTTCAATACGAATATCCCGGATGCCGTCATCGAGGCCGCCAGGATCGACGGTGCCGGTGAGTACCGCATCCTCTTCACCATCGTCTTACCGATGAGCTTGCCGATGATCGCCACCATGGCGCTCCTGATCGGGCTCTCATACTGGAACGACTGGAAGAACGGCCTGTACTACCTGAGCGACAAGCGACTCTACAGCATCCAGGTTCTGCTAAACGACATGCTTCGTGACGTCCAGGCGCTCAGAAGCGGTATGGACTCTGCGGCGGCAGCCGAGATTGCGGCCAACATGCCAAGTGTCGGCATCAAGATGGCGATTGCGGTCATCGGTGTGCTACCGATCATGGTCATCTACCCCTTCTTCCAGAAGTACTTCGTCAAGGGTATCGCGATCGGTGCGGTCAAGGGCTAATCCGTTTCTAGTTCGCTTGCCCCTTGTATCTGTAGAGGACGATACCGATTACGAAGCCGATAACAAGGAAGCTAACCCAGCCCATTTGCATATCGAACAGAGGAACGTAGCGATGATAGACGTTTAGTATGGCGTCTATAGCACGAAGAGATTTGAATTGGTCCGGGAGCGCGTTGATGAGTTCGCCGACGCTTGCGACCATGGTCAGGTAGATGACAGCCTGATAGACATAGGGCGAGTTTCGGTAGAGAGGCGACAAGATCCCGAGGAAGATCAGGGCGATCACCAGCGGATAGATGAACATCAAGACCGGGACGGATAAGGAGATGAGCGTGCTGAGCCCGAAGTTTGCGACCAAGCAGGAGACAGAAGCCACGATGATGGCGATCCGCTTCGTCGGATACTTGTGTTGCATAAGCTCGGAGAAGCTCTCCGAGCACGCATTGATCAGGCCGATTGCCGTCTTCAGACAGCCGATGACGACGATCAATGCAACCAGGATATGCCCGAACCAGCGGAAGTAGTAGAGGACGATATTGGCCAGTGCGACACCACCGTTGTCATAGAGAATCAGTTTACCGAGGCTTGAGGCACCGAGGAAGATCAGGCCTGTATAGACAATCGTCATCAGCGTGACACTGATCGCACCTGCCTTGATGATGTTGATGGCGCGCTCTCGCTTATCTTCTATGCCGATCTTGTCCAGTGCATTGATGATTATAATTCCGAACGCCAACGCTGCCAGCGCATCCATCGTCTGATAGCCGTCGATGAAGCTCATAGTAAACGCGCGGTCGTCATACTTGGCTTGGGGCGCGAAATCCGCAATTCGGCCCATCGGCTTCCAGAGTGCCGCCAGCATCAAGACGAACAGCAGGAGCAAGAAGAGAGGATTGATCCGCTTGCCGACGACGTTCATCAGGCCCGACTTCGAGAAACTGTAGTAGAGAGCGACGGCATAGAACAAGATGGAGAAGACCAGGAGGGCGATTCCGCCGAAGGATTCGGAGATATAAGGGGAGAAGGCAATCTCAAAGGATACCGCAGCAAGTCTGGGTAGGGCGAAGATCGGCCCGATCGTGAGGTAGAGCAGAATTGTGAGCAGATAGGCGAATCTCTGGTTCACACGACCGGCAAGCTCGAAGACGCCTGTGGCACCGGAGAGTGCGATGGCGATGATGCCGAGGAACGGGAAGCCGACGGCGGTCAAGAGGAAGCCTACCGTACCCGAGAAGAAGTTATTACCCAGATTCTGTCCCAACTGAATCGGGAAGATCAGATTCCCCGCGCCGAAGAACAGGCCGAAGAGCATGGAGCCGATGAGGATGATTTCTTTGGTCGATGCTTTTTTGTTCATACTATACCCATAATCCTTACTATGCGTTTCACGCGATGTACCCCATGATACTAAGAGTGGTCGTATCTGTCTACGAGGCATAGCGCATTTGG
>CAZLEA010000011.1:17314-21224 GCA_964558445.1 uncultured Oscillospiraceae bacterium
TTTCCAGACCGTAGCGGCGGCCAATAACTACTGGAACGATTAGTTGCGGATTATAGATTCGCCGATACAAGAAGACCTTGAGGTCGCAGATTGCGATTTCGAGGTCTTCTTACATTAAACTTTGATTGTCGAACGATCACCGCTAGAGTAGAATGGATGATATTAGTACGTTTAGCTCACAGCAGACAAGTTTGAGAAGAGGAGCGATTATGACCGATTACAAATACCCGTTACATCCTTACACCGAGGTATTGGATCTCAAGGAATTGATGGAGAATTCGTATAGAGAATTCCCCGAACACACGGCCTTCTTGACGAAACCGGTCAGAGGCAAGCCGTATCACCCCGTGACGTACAAGAAGTATTACCATGATATCGAGTCGCTGGGTACGGCGCTTCTCGAGCTGGGTCTAGGTGAGGATAGCCGTGTTGCGATCGTCGCCGAGACGCGCTATGAGTGGTACGTCTCCTATCTGGCCATCACGAACGGTGAGGCAATCGTCGTCCCGATCGACAAGGAACTGTCCGCAAGCGAGATGCTCTCCTTGTTCAATCGCTCGAGATGCGATGCGATTATCTACTCGCAGGGCATGGCAGAACGAGTTGAGTCGGTAGCGTCGGATGTACCCACGCTGAAGCACCTGATTCGTATGAACGATGTCTTATTCGCGACGGGATTGACAGAACAAGACGATCCGGCAGAAGCCTATGCGGGGCCCACGCAGATTCGTTTGGCAGGCGGTGCTGATGTCGAGGTTCATGCTTGGAATGATGTGTATCGTGCCGGCCGTGCCTTGGTCGCTTCCGGCGATACGCGCTTCCAAGACGTCAAGATCGATCGGGAAGCGTGCCGGATTCTCCTCTTCACATCGGGGACGACGGACAAGTCTAAGTGCGTCATGCACAGCCATGCCACGATTACCGCGAACATCAATGAGATGGGCCAGCTCCTCTTCATCGGTATCAACAACGATGACACGGTGCTCTCCGTCTTACCTCTGCACCATACCTACGAGTGCACCTGCGGCTTCCTCTACCAGATCTACAAGGGGGACACGATCGCCCAAGTCGAGGGACTGCGCTATATTACGGACAACATGAAGGAAGCTCAGGTAACCACGATACTCTGTGTGCCGCTACTCTTGGAAGCCGTGCATAAGAGTGTATGGCGTAATATCCGTAAACAGGGAAAAGAGAAACTGGTTCGCCGCATGATGAAGATCACGCGAGGCCTGCGCAAGGTCGGCATCGACCTCAGACGCAAGGTGTTTGGATCCGTCCACGAGGCATTCGGCGGTCGTATGCAGACGTTTATCGCCGGGGGTGCGGCAATCGACCCGGAGATTCTCCGAGACTTCGATGACTGGGGCTTCGTCGCCGTTCAGGGCTACGGTCTGACGGAATTCGCGCCGATTCTGGCGCTCAATCGCGAGAAGCTCTTCCGCTACGATTCGGCCGGCTTGCCGCTCCCGAGTGTAGAGGCCAAGGTGCTGGATCCAGACGAGCAGGGTGTAGGCGAATTCATCGCCCGCGGACCAAACCTGATGCTCGGTTATTACGAGGCCCCCGAACTGACCGCGCGTTCCATCGTGGATGGCTGGTATCACACGGGAGACATGGGCTATATCACCGATGACGGTTTCCTGATTATCACGGGCCGCAAGAAGAACTTGATCGTCACCAAGGGCGGGAAGAACGTCTATCCGGAGGAGCTGGAAGCGCTCTTGAATCGTAATCCGGAAGTGGCTGAATCGGTCGTATCTGCCGCGACGGCCAAGAACGGTGAGCAGATCATCGCAGTCGAGATCTATCCGGATGCAGACGGTGTAGCTGCCAAGCTGGGTAAGAAGGATTCGTCGCATGAGGAGATCTTGGCTCTCATGAACGAACTTGTGAAGACACTCAACCAGACGCTCCAACCGTACCAGGCAATTCGCCAAGTTACGATCCGTGAGACGGAATTCACGAAGAACACGTCTAAGAAGATTATGCGCGATTATGGCGACAAGATAACAAACTCGAACGCCTGATATCGTTAGATAGACTGCAGCGGAGGGACCACAAGCTTCTGCTGCAGTTTATCTGCTTATGCCCTATGTCGCCTACGCTTGATCCATCTGACAAGGAATCTGATTAACAAGATGAGCCAAATGATAAGCAGCACGATCACGCCCAAGATGATGTAGCTGGTCAGATTAAGCTGCGTTAATATTTTGCCGATGTTATTGCTCTCATCACGAACTTTGCGATTCTGCGCCTCGGCGTATCTGGCCGGGATCGTCGGCACTCCATCAATTTTGTCAAAGGATTGCATATATGAAGCCAGGGCATACCATTCTTTGATTTCCATGCCCGCTGTATCATACAAAATTAGGTCATTGATCTCTTCAACTATTTTGCCCTCTACATCCTTTAACTCGAGAGATAAAATACCTTTTGACATACCGGTAACCTCTCCTAACATCTGAGCGGAATAGAGGTCAGCTACAACTCTATAGAGCTTATTGTCATCGATCTCTATGAACTCACCGTCTTCGCCGATAAGCTTGACATCAGTAGCTCTATTGAAGATTATCCTGTTCGGGTTAAAAGTATAGGACAGGCCGGAGAAATACAGTTGTGCCGATTCAAAGAGCGGAGTGATGGAGGAGTCGATTTCTGCCAGGGTTCTAAGCTCTTTGCCACTGAGATAGACACTGGCCAGAGGATAGCCGGGAATACCATCAGGGCCGATGCCTAGGGACATCACTTCGTAAATATCTGAGATAGTAATAGGCCCTTCATTGAAATAGGCTCTGATAATTCCGACGGGAACCACAGAGACGTCAATCGGGACATATTTATCTCCTTCGGCGATTTCTGTACTGTACTTAAGTGCATCGGATATGAGGTTGCCAATGGCCTGGTCCGTGTGGTTTATGTACATTTCCCGTAGACCGGTGAAGGTATAAGGGCTGTAAGCAATTACTTGATCATAAGACTGGAAACCATAGCCGCTCAAGAATTCGTTGATATACTCTCTGTATTGGTTAATCAGGGTTAGAGTGTCGGCGTCAGCTTCAATTGTTTCATCGACTGCAATCAGCTGATAGTCTTCGACTTCCCATCTGCCGTTTGGCTTTTGTACGAGGTCGATTCTACCTAGGTTCTGGCCGTATTCACCGCAGCTGACGATATAGGTCTGATCGTGAGCGATCGGCTCTGTCAAGGTCGAATGGGTGTGCCCACTTATAATCAGGTCGATATCCGGGACTTCCTTGGCCAGAATATCATCCTCGGAGTTTTTTGGATCATCCCAGGTGCCGGAGTGCGAGAGGCAGATGATTATATCAGGATCTTCTTTGGCCTTGATTTCACTCACGGTGGATTTGGCCTGCGTGACGATGTCAGTGAAGCTAAGTCCGCTGTTCGGCGCGCTCTTGTCGGCATCATCCCCGAGGAGGCCAAAGATGGCGATCTTCACATCTTCTTTGTCTAGAATTATATAGTCTTCGACACCATAGTCCATCATGGCCGCCTGCAGAAGCTTGGCGTCTTCGCCCTTAGAATTCTGGAAATCAATGTTTGTCGCTAGAAGGGCGGGTAGGCGGTCGCCGCTGGCCAAGGCGGACTCCAGCATTTGTGCCAGCCCTTGGCTGCCATAGTCAAACTCGTGATTGCCCAAGGTTGTAGCATCATAGCCCATGTAACCTAGCATCCTCAGTTCAATGGCATGCTCTGAAAAAACTGTCTGATAAAGCGTTCCCATGGAGAAGTCGCCGCTATCGATAACCAGTGTGTTATTCTCAGCCCTGATCTCGTCCAGTATCGTCATTATCTTGGCAAAGCCACCAACTTCATATTGTTTGCCATCAAGCTCATATGTATTTGTATCTATGTATGAATGCATGTCATGACTAAAGGCGACGGT
>CAZLEA010000011.1:21324-23089 GCA_964558445.1 uncultured Oscillospiraceae bacterium
TTATTCCCACTCAATCGTGCTCGGCGGTTTGCTCGTGATATCGTAGACGATGCGGTTGATATGTCCGACTTCGTTTACGATGCGAACGGATGCGCGCTCCAGCACATCGTAGGGGATTCTCGCCCAATCTGCGGTCATGAAGTCGCTGGTCGTGACGGCACGTAGTGCAACGGTATAGTCGTACGTTCTCGTATCGCCCATGACACCGACCGAGCGCATGTTCGTCAAGACGGCGAAGTACTGCGAGATGTTCCTGTTGAGACCGGCCTTGGCGATCTCGTCGCGGTAGATTGCATCGGCATCTTGTAATATGCGGACCTTCTCGGCTGTGATCTCGCCGATGATGCGAACCGCAAGTCCGGGACCGGGGAAGGGCTGGCGCCAGACGAGATCCTCCGGGAGCCCGAGTTCCTCGCCTGCACGACGGACTTCATCCTTGAAGAGGTCGCGGAGGGGCTCCACGAGCTCTTTGAAATCAACCTTGTCAGGTAGGCCGCCGACATTGTGATGGCTCTTGATCACTGTCGCATCGTCCGTACCGCTCTCGATGACGTCGGGGTAGATGGTGCCCTGGACGAGCACGTCAACCGCTCCGATCTTCTTGGCTTCTTCTTCGAAGACTCGGATGAATTCTTCGCCGATGATCTTACGCTTCTCCTCCGGATCGGTGACGCCTGCGAGGCGGCCCAGGAAGCGAGCTCCCGCATCCACGCGGGTCAGATTCATCTGATAAGTATGACCGAAGACTTCCTCGACTTGCTTGGCTTCGTCCTTACGCAGTAGGCCGTGATCGACGAAAATACAGTGGAGATTCTGACCGATCGCACGGTGTACGAGGAGGGCTGCAACCGCAGAGTCGACACCGCCGCTGAAGGCCAACAAGACCTTCTTACCTGCCAGGCGTTCTTCCAGATCGCTGATGGTTTGTTTAACGAAGGTCTTCATCTTCCAATCGCCCGATAGCTTCGCAATCTTGAAGAGGAAGTTTGAGAGGATCTGCTGGCCGTCTGCCGTATGATTCACTTCCGGATGGAATTGCGTGGCATAGAAGCCTCTTACGGGATGGGCCATCGCGGCTACGGGACAGGCGTTCGAGGAGGCGAGCTGCGTGAAGCCCTCAGGCATACGGACGATCTGATCGCCGTGACTCATCCATGCGATGGTCCTGGGGGAGACACCGTCCATCAGTAGATTCTGATTGTCTTGGATTGTGATGCTGGTGTTCCCGTACTCCTTACTTCCTTCTGCCTCGCGGACCAGGCCGCCGAGGAGATGAGCCATGAGCTGGGCACCATAGCAGATGCCGAGGATCGGCACACCGAGATTGAAGATCTCGGGATTGTAGCTGGGGCTGTTCTCGGCGTAGACGCTCTTGGGTCCGCCGGTGAAGATGATGGCCTTGTAGTTGCCATCCTTGATTTGTTCAAACGGTGTTCGATAGGGTAGAACCTCGCAATACACGTTTAGATCACGTACCCGGCGTCCGATCAGCTGAGCATATTGACCGCCAAAATCGAGAATCAATACCTTCTCATGCCCTTGTACAAAATCGCTAATAATCATAAATACCTCACTCCCAAGCATCTTACTTCCCTTATTCTAACGTTAGCTTGCCAAGAATAGAAGTAGCATGGGAACCGCCTTTGCAATTTTGTGCATTTGCCTTGAATCTAAGGCGTTTACGCCTGTTCTCGCCTCGTGGTACACCTCTAAAAATATGAATAGATATTCGCTAAGAAATATGAGTAGATTATATAGATCGTAG
>CAZLEA010000011.1:23099-32690 GCA_964558445.1 uncultured Oscillospiraceae bacterium
TCGTAGGACGAAACTGTACATATTTCGAGTTGACATCATTCCGATATCGGTATATTCTATTTGCAGGCAGGTGGCAATATGAAATATATGAGTATAAAACAAGCAAGTGAGAAGTGGGGAATAAGTGATAGTAGAATACGACTATTATGTAGAGAAGGAAGAATCGAAGGAGCTATCAAAATAGGTAGAAATTGGACTATTCCTTTTGATGCAGTTAAGCCAATAGATGGAAGAGAAAAAATTAAGAAGAACTACTCTGGCTTGGCATATGATTTTACTCTTATTGATTCTTTGAAGGAGAAGATTGATAATCACAGGCCATTTTCGAAGCAACTTGCAGAATCTCTTCAACAAAAACTTCTTGTAGAATGGACCTATAATTCTAATGCTATTGAAGGAAATACGTTAACTGTTTCTGAAACGAAGGTTGTGCTTGAAGGGTTCACTATTGGTGGCAAGACAATGGTGGAACATTTAGAGGCTATCAACCATCGTGATGCTATTTTGTATATAGAAGATTTGGTGTCTAGTCATGAATCGATTTCAGAATGGAATATTAGAAATATACACTCCTTAATACTAAAAGAGATAGACAATAAAAATGCTGGAAGATACCGAACAGAAAATGTACTGATAAGTGGAGCAGAACATATTCCACCCAAATCTTATGACGTCGGAGATTTAATGCAAGAACTTATTGAAGAATACTATCATAACTGGGAGGATTATCACCCCGTATTAAGAGCCACACTTTTGCATGGAGAATTTGTCAAAATCCATCCATTTATAGATGGGAATGGTAGAACCGCTAGGCTTCTATTAAACTTTGAATTAATCAAAAATGGATATACTCCGATTATTATCAAAAATGAAACTAAGGCCAAATACTATGAGGTCTTAGATCTAGCTCATACAACGATGAACTATGAACCTTTCATAAATTTGGTAGCGGAATTAGTTATTGAATCGGAACAGCTCTGGCTATCAGTCTTGGACTAATAACAAATCTAGCTAATCTAAGATATTTCTGTCTGTTTGAACCGTCCATAATCTAAGCTAGCACCAATCGTTGTCTTGATGAGAGACACGCCATCGCCTACAATGAATAGAGTAAATTTGACCCATACTTCAGAAACGAAGGAGATTGTCATGTTGGAACTGATGCAGAAGATAGAAGAAGTCGGCTTCTTGCCGGTAATTAGGCTGGAACACCCCGAGCGAGACGCCGTGAAGCTTGCGGCTGCCCTGATCGAGGGCGGTATACCCGCTGCCGAAGTGACCTTCCGTGCAGCCGGTGCAGATCTGGCGATTCGCCTCATGCGCGAAGCTTACCCGGATATGCTGGTTGGTGCCGGTACCGTCTTGACGATGGAACAGGCCAAGGCCGCAATCGACGCGGGCGCCATGTTCTTGATCAGCCCCGGCCTCGACGAGGAGATCGTCCGTTATGCCAAGGGAGAAGGCGTTCTGGTTCTGCCCGGCGTCGTTACACCGACGGAGATTCAAGCAGCGCTGCGACTTGGCCTCACGGCTGTGAAGTTCTTCCCCGCCGAGCAGTACGGTGGTCTGAATACGCTGAAGGCGCTGAGCGGTCCCTACGCGAACGTGAAGATCGTGCCGACCGGCGGTGTCAATCTCGACAACTTGGGTCGTTATATCGCCCTACCAACCGTCTTGGCATGCGGCGGCAGCTTCATGATCAAGGACGAGTGGCTGGATTCGGGTAACTGGTCTGAGATTACCAGAGTGTCGCTGGAGACGCGCCGTACCATCGATCTCGCCCGTAGTCCTGTTCTGTTCTAGACGCAAGCGAAGTTACATACAGATAGAAGCACCGCCATGTGGATTGATCCTACACGGCGGTGTTTGTCGCTTCTTCTATGCCCAATTGGCTTAGTTATCGTAGATGTAACGCGCGATATCGCCCAGGAGGGGCTCGAAGTTCACCCCGCGGCGCTCGAAGTCCGGTTGATGCACGGAGATCTCGATGGAGCGGTAGACGAATTCTGTGGCAAAGGCCGTGGCCTGCTCCAGATCCTTCCCCGACAGGAGAATCGCGGCGAGCGAGCTGGCGAATAGATCGCCGGTGCCATGCAAGGCGACGGGGTAGAGCGGACCGCTGACAGACGTGCTGCCGATGTCGTGGCCAGAGATGACGTTCGTCACGAGCCCCTCTTGGTTGGTGATGCCCTTCAAGATGACATACTTCGCGCCCATAGCCAAGAGGGCGGCCATCAGCTCGTCGATCTGCTCTTGATTCGGGCTCTGACCCGTGTAGGGCAAGCCGGTGAGGAAGGCAGCTTCCGTGAGGTTTGGTGTCAATACATCGGCGACGGCGGCCAAGCGCTTCATCTCGTCACAGAGCTCTTGGGTATAAGTCGGGTACATCTTACCGTGATCGGCCATGACCGGGTCGATGATCATCAGGGCATGTGGGTAGCGACGGCGAAGCTCCAAGATGATATCGATTTGGTCCTTGGAGCCGAGGAAACCGCTATAGATCGCATCGATGTCCACGTTGATCTCGGACCAAGAATCGATGTAATTCTGCAGATCTTCCGTGGTGTCTCGCATGGTATAAGTCGGGTACATAGTGTGCGAAGAGAAGATCGCCGTCGGAACGGGGCAGACATCGATACCTGCGACAGAGAGGACCGGGATCGCGACGGTCAGGCTACACTTACCGTAACCGCAGATGTCGTGTACAGCGGCGACGCGAGGGATATATTTGTCCTTGGCTTCGTAGAGCGTGATTTCGTTAGCTGATTTCTTCATGAAATGACCTTCTTTCAAACTGCAATACTGATTGTGCATTGTTAAGCTGCTCTGATTGTACACCATTAAACGGCGATTGCCGGTGTTGATCGCGCGGTCCGGTAGAAATTTGGGACTTTGGCAGATGTCCCTTGTCGAGATAGAGTATAATGGTAGCAGAATACTATCTTTGCCACTATTTATGAAGATAGATCGACTCTGACTAGAGTGAAGGGAAGAACATGAACGCGAACCTACGAGGGAAGGGACTGTCTCTATGGCGAGTCTTGCTCTTTATATTCGTATTGCTCCTGATTGCGGGCGGCACGAGTCTGTTTTTTGGTCGCCGAGGACAAGAGAGTTTCTCCGCGATCGAGCGTTATGCCTATTACCTGGAACAGAATCAGATTAAGCTTGCCCGCAGCGTCTATTATGAGGAGCTGTTTGGCGATATCCAATTACAAGATGAAGCTGAGGCGCTCGCCATCGATGCGCTGGATACGATCCAAGAGGAATTTCGCCAGATCCGTATTAGCTACGAGCAGGCGGAGGGTGCGATTCGTGCGCTCGAACAGAGCGGCATCTATATCCCCGGTAAGAAGATCGAAGAAGCTTATAAGAAGATAGCGAAGTCCAACGAATCGAAGCTGAGTTACGAAGCGGGACGAACGGCATGGGCCGAGGGTGACTACCTGAAGTCCGCGGATGCCTATGCGAGGGTGGAGCGAACCGATCCATACTACACCATGGCGCAAGAGGGGATGAAGCGAAGCCTCGGTGCGTATCGCGACGTACTGATTGCCGAAGCGAAGGCCCTGTCCGATGCCGGCGAATATCTCGGCAGCGTTCAGATACTAGAAGCCGGTCTATTACGATTGCCCGAGGACGAGGCCTTGGTCGATGCTTATGGCGAGGGTCTCTCGCTGACCGACGACCGCTATCGCCAGTCCATGATCGAGCAAGCGAGGCAGGCGGCGGATACGGGTGATCTGACCTTCTCTCTTCATATACTCAACACGGCACGTAGCTACTTGGAAGATTTGCTAGAGGAGTCCGGCGATATCCCGGCCGAACATGCGCTTCGACAAGCGAACCTCCAGACGGATATACGCTTGCTTACGACGGAGGCCTCGCGCATTCGAGCGATGATTCAGAACGATGCGGCAACAGACGTCGATAGCTATCTGGCAGCCGGCCAATATCTACAGGCCTTGGCATCGCTCGATGAAGCGACTAGTCTGTTGCCTGATTCTTCAGCCTTGAAGGCGAAGGAAGCGGAACTGTCGTCTAAGCTTCGCTATACCTTCGGTACCTATATCGATCTGGCAGCCGAGCTTGCCGAGCAGGATCCGGGTATCGCACTGCTAGTCGATTGGCGGGCGAACTTCGGTGATCAGATTATGGAGCTCTATCCGGCGCCGACAGGCTTCGGAGCGGAAGCGCTCGCGATACAATACCTCTTACCCGCTGCGAATCGCTTCGAGACGAATCTGGAGTGGGAGTTCGACCAGGAGCGTTTGCAGGAACTGGGTATAGATCCGGGTAATTTGACGCTTGAGGTTAGGGCTACTTCGGCCGACCGAGAGCTTATGGTCTCCTTGGATTCGGATACGATTCGTTCGGCCCTGACACTAGACCTTGTGCGCAGTGAGCCGTTTCGTATAGAGGCCAAGCTGCTTCTGGATGGTGAGAGGCTCGACTCGGAAGATGAGCAGCTGATTCGGTCACATCGCGCAGTCAGGCTCTTCTTGGTCGACAGCGCATTCGTAAACGATGGAGAGCTAAACAGCGTAGACGACTATCGCGCTTATCAAGCCGAGCTTGCCGAGCGTCAAAAGGAGAGTACGCACAGCGATTGGCGAGGGTTGATCGACTTGTCTCTGCTACCGAGTGACACGCTGACCGATGAGTCGCACGCCCTCTTGATCCCGCAAGCGACGGACCTGGTCGGAGAGCGACACAGAGATGTCTATCTGTTTAGCAGCCAAACCGAGCAGACGCTCGGCTGGGCGTCTGCGGATTCGTTTCGCGCGCTCCGTGTACGCATCGCTTGGCTAGATAAGACATCGGTATCGACAGGCCTGCTGCAACAACTCTTCGCAGAGGAGACCGCAGCGGTGCCGAGTGCTTATGACACGGCTACGAGGCTTCGGCTTGTCGTATTCGCCGATTCTGTGCCGCTTGCCACGCTCCTGCTCGATGCGGAGCGTCTATCCGATGAGTTGGAGATCGTGCTCCCGTTTGACGCTGATGAATTCTCTGTAGTGCTGGTCTCGGACGATAGAGTCGAGAGCAATTGGTCGTTTGTTCTGGATGCGGAGGTGGCACCATGAAGGGTCGATTCTCTGCTATATTAAGCCGCCTCAAACAGCATCAGATGTGGATCGTTCTGCTATTGATTCTGTTCGTCCTCGGTGCTACTGTTCTCAGTTTGCTGAATTACGACGCCTTCGATCCCCAGATCGGGCGCTATCGCGGCGCGTTATTAGACGGGGATTATGTGATGGCGGGGAAGTACTTTGCCGATGATATACGTGGAGACCTGGAACTGGAACAATACGCACAGGGCCTGGTTGTTCGCCAAATCGAAGTGTTGAAGGAAGCTTATGTCGAACAAGAACTTAGCGAAGAGGAGATGCGGGCGGCACTCGACCAGATGCGCGAGAATCGCTTGTTGACGGATACGATGTTGATTGATCTGGCCGAAGAGGATATCACTGTCTTGACGCTCTCGCGCGAGGCCTTCGGAGCCGGCAGGCGTGCGGAATTGCTCGGTGACTTCGGTGAGGCGATTCGCTTGTATACGCAAGTGCAGCTCTTGGATCCGAATTACGATGAGACAGAGGTGCGTTTGGGCGATCTGAGGGGACGCTATATTCGCGTGACAGAAGAGGAAGTTCGCTCCTCAATCGATCGCGGCAAGTACGAGGACGCGGAAGCCGCGCTGATAGAAGCAGACGAATTGATTCCGGGTGAGCGGACCTGGACGGAGCTGCGGACTTATCTGGATGTCGCCAGGGCTAAGCAAGATCGTCAGGCGGTCCTTGACCGAAGCGTCACACTCATAGAGAATGAATCATATGAACAAGCCCTGAAGCATCTGGCACGAGCCGTGCGTCTCTATCCGGACGATGCCACGATTGTGAAGGCGCATCTGGATATACAAGCCTTGATCGAGCGTCTGGCTATCACCAGGGCGAAGAGCGCTTGGGCCGAGGGTGATCAAGCGCAGGCGCTTGGCTACTTGGAAGATGCGTTAGAGCTCCTGCCGGATAGTCCCTACCTGACTACTTGGCGCAATACATACAGCAGCGCAACAGCGCCCGAACCGCCGGAGACCGGCGGCAGTGATATAGAAGGAATTGAATAGATGCCACCGATAAATCTCTTGATTAAACCTGCGTCGAGCGCGTGTAATCTCGCTTGCCGCTATTGTTTCTATGCCGATGTATCCTCGAAGCGAGAGGTCCCATCCTACGGACGTATGAGTTATGAGACACTCGAGACGATGGTGGAGAAGGCCTTCTCGGGTGCGGAGGATTCCGTGACCTTCGCGTTCCAAGGGGGGGAGCCGACGATGGCCGGACTCGCCTTCTATGAGAAGCTGATCGAGTTCGAAGAGCGCTATAACAAGAAGGGGCTGAAGGTGAATCACGCGATTCAGACCAACGGTATTCTCATCACGGAGAAGTGGGCCGCCTTCTTGAAGAAGCACGACTTCCTGGTGGGCTTGTCCCTCGACGGTACGCGCGGCAGCCACGATCGAAACCGTGTTCATGTCGGCGGCGAGGGGAGCTTCAAGGATGTGTGGGCGACAGCGAAGCTGCTCGAAGAATACGAGGTGCCCTTCAACATCTTGACTGTCGTGACCAAGGAGATCGCGCAGAACGCGGGACGTGTCTACGACTTCTATCTCTCACATAATCTGCGTTATATGCAGTTCATCCCTTGTATCGACCCGCTCGGCGAAGAGCGGGGGGAGGACCCCTGGGCCCTGACACCGAAGGACTACGGTCAATTCCTCTGCGATCTGTTCGACCGCTGGTATGAGGATGTCAGCAGGCGTAACTTCGTCTATATCCGTTTCTTCGAGAACCTGGTCGGGATGCTGCGCGGCTATCCGCCGGAGGCATGCGGGATGGCAGGCGTTTGTGCCAGACAATTGGTCGTTGAGGCCGATGGCGAGATCTACCCCTGTGACTTCTATGTGCTGGATCGCTGGAAGCTTGGGAACATCAACAGCGCAGGCTGGGATGAGATCGAGTTGCGCCGAGACGAGCTCGAATTCATCGATATGTCTAGACCGGTTGCCGAGAAGTGCAAGAGCTGTCGCTACCTACCCCTGTGCCGCGGTGGTTGTCGCCGTGATCGCGAGCCCGAATTGGACGGGGAGATGAGCCTGAATTACTTCTGCGAATCGTTCAAGCAATTCTACGGCCATGCCATACCGCGCTTGGAGCGCTTGGCGGCTATGGCCTAGAGCGAATCGATTTGCATCGTATAGCGTTGCTCGGGGTGATGGAGCCTCGCTGGTTTGATTTTGTTATCAATATATTTGGAGGAGTTAGATACATGGATCATCGCATCGAAAACGATTCAATGGGAGAGATTGAGGTGGAAGCTTCCAAGCTATGGGGCGCTCAGACCGAGCGTAGCCGCCAAAACTTCAAGATCGGGACCGAGAAGATCCCGACAGATCTCGTCCATAATCTGGCCCGAATCAAGCAGGCCGCCGCGATTGTCAACGCGAGGCTGGGACTCTTGGATCCGGCGATTGCGGAGGCGATCGGGGAAGCGGCAGAAGAGGTCTCGACGGGACAATGGGATGAGCACTTCCCACTGTCTGTATGGCAGACGGGGAGCGGTACACAGAGCAACATGAACGCAAACGAGGTCATCGCACATCGTGCAAGACAGCTTGCACCGGGGCTCGACGTGCATCCAAACGATCACGTGAACCGCGGTCAGAGCTCAAACGATGTATTTCCCTCGGCTCTGCACATTACGTTCTTGCGCTTGACGGAGACGACGCTTCTGCCGGCAATTGATCGCTTGGCCGCTGCCTTCTCGGTACTGGAGTCGCGTTACGCGGATCTGATCAAGGTGGGTCGTACACATCTGCAGGATGCAACGCCGCTTAGCGTCGGTCAGGAATTCAGCGCTTATGTCGCGATGCTCGAGACGAACAGACAGATGATCGTCCAGGCAGCAGATTACCTGCGTCCGCTCGCACTCGGCGGTACGGCAGTCGGCACCGGCCTGAACACGCATGTTCGCTTCGGCACGGAAGTGGCCGAGGAGCTAAGTCGCCTCTGCGGTACAAGCTTCACGTCGGAAGAGAACAAGTTTCGGGCGCTCTCGAGCCGAGATGCAGTCCACTTCTTCCACGGGAGCCTAGATGCCCTCGCGGCGAATCTGATGAAGATTGCAAACGATATTCGCTTACTGGGTAGCGGACCTAGGAGCGGTATCGGCGAGCTCGAGTTACCGGCGAACGAGCCGGGTAGCTCGATTATGCCGGGTAAGGTGAACCCCACACAATCCGAAGCACTGACGATGCTTGCCGCTCGCGTTATGGGTAACCAGACGACGGTCTCGATTGCCGCGTCATCCGGGCACCTGCAGCTCAACGTATTCCTGCCGCTGCTAGCCGATACGGTGATCCAGTCGATTCGCTTATTGGCAGATGGCTGTGTGAACTTCGCCGAGAAGTGTGTCGATGGCATCGTGGCCAGAGAAGCAGAGATCAAGGATCACTTGGACCGTTCCTTGATGCTGGTTACCGCCTTGAATCCGCACATCGGTTATGACAAGGCCGCGGCGATCGCCAAATTGGCATATACCAAAGGCCTGTCCCTAAAGGAAGCAGGCCTCGAATTATCGTATCTGACCGAAGAGGAGTATGATGCCTGGGTTCGTCCCGAGGACATGATTCACGGTCTAGAATAATCTGTAATTAGGTATGAGTATTTGAAGTTAGGAGAGGAGCATGCGGTCGCCTAGATCGCCGACTGCTCCGGGCTCCTTGGCGCTGAATCGACGAAGCAAGTCTTCGACGGTGAGGCGCCTCTTCTCTTCGCCTGATATATCCAAGACGAGCTTGCCACTGCTCATCATGAGGAGGCGGTCGCCATAGGTGATTGCTTGTTGCATGTTGTGCGTGATCATGAGCGTGGTGAGTTTATTCTCAGAGACGACCCGCTCCGTCACGTCCATGACCTTGGCTGCTGTCTTGGGATCGAGGGCTGCCGTGTGTTCGTCGAGTAGCAGCATCTTGGGCTGATTCATGGTCGCCATCAAGAGCGTAAGGGCTTGTCGCTGACCGCCGGAGAGCAGCTTGACGCGCTGATGCAGTCGATCTTCGAGGCCCAGATCCAGAGTTCGAAGCAGCGCTTGATAATTCTTCAGCTCGTGCTTCTTGGTATTCCAGCCAAGCCCCCGCTTCTTACCACGCAGGGCTGCCATCGCGAGGTTCTCTGCGATCTCCATGTCACCTGCCGTACCCTGCAGCGGATCCTGGAAGACGCGTCCGAGTAGCGCCGCACGTTTGTGCTCCGGTACGTAGGTCACGTCTTGGTTGTTGATCAGGATCTGCCCGTTATCCGGCATGTAGACACCGGCAATCAGATTCATAAGCGTAGACTTGCCCGAGCCGTTACCGCCGATGACAGTGACGAATTCACCTTGTTTGATCTCGAGGTCGATGCCTTCGAATACAGGGTTGGCGTTCACCGTGCCTGGGTTGAAGGTGATGTGTAGATTGTGGATCTTAAGCATTGTGGTCGCCTCCGTTGTTCAGAGCCTTGGCATTCTGTCGGCGTTGACGACCGGACTTCA
>CAZLEA010000011.1:32790-45753 GCA_964558445.1 uncultured Oscillospiraceae bacterium
AGCCCGTTTCCGAGGGCGAGGCCGAGCATGTTTGTGGTCGCCGTATTGACGCCGAGGGCACGAACCATCTTCGGATTATCGCCGGTTGCACGAACCGCGGTGCCGATCTCGGTACCGAAGAACCAGTACATCAAGAGGACGACCGTGATGAGGACGGGGAGCGCGATGAGGAAACCGTACATGTTACGGGACAAGATCGAGTCCTTGGAACCCGAGAAGATCGTTGTGACTTGCAGTAGCGGTGTATTGGGCTTACCCATGATACGCAGATTGATCGTGTAGAGTGCGATCTGGGTGAGGATACCGCTAAGCAGAGCAGGTATCTTCATCTTCGTATGGAGTATACCCGTGACCGAGCCTGCGATCATGCCGGCGATGGTCGAGGCGATAATCGCCAGAAACGGGTTCCAACCGCTCATGATGCAGACGGCCGTAACAGCTCCACCTGTGGTGAAGCTGCCATCGACTGTGAGGTCTGATATCTGTAATAGTCGGAAGCTGATGTATAGGCCCAAGGCCATCACGCCCCAGAGGAGGCCCTGTACAACACCGCTGCCCAGGGCCATGAATAGTCCGCTCATTTGCTTGCTCCTGCTTCTGCCAGAATATCATCCGGAATCTCCAGACCGATCTCGGCGGCGAATGCTTCGTTGACATGGATCTTGGGATCCGTCTGATAGCGGATCGCCATCTCTGCCGGGTCCTTACCGTCTTCGAAGATCTCGACTGCCATGTCTGCTGCCATAGATCCGAGTGTGTAGTAATCGAGGCTGACGGTAGCCAGCGCGCCGTTATTCATCGCGTTGACTTCGCCTGCGATAACAGGGATCTTGTTATCGACCGCAACTTGGCGGATGATGCCCATCGCAGAGGCGATGACGTTATCGGTCGGGATGTACCATGCGTCAACCTTACCGACGCTGGATTCGATGACGGATTGCAAGTCGTTGCTGCTGGGTGTCGCGTAGATCGTACCCTCGAGGCCGACCTCTGCCAGATAGTCCATGGCCAGCTCACCCTGGTAGACGGAGTTCGATTCGGAGGCTGCATAGATGACGGCGACGCTCTTGACATCGGGAGCCAAGCGCATGAGTAAGTCGATCTGCTCCTTGATCGGATTCAAGTCGGAGGTACCGGTGACGTTGTTGCCCGGTTGTTCGTTTGAAGCCACAAGGTGCGAGGTGGCAGGATCCGTGACGGCCGTGATCAGGATCGGCACATCATCGATCAAGTTGACGAGCGCTTCGGCAGACGGGGTTGCGATACCCAAGATGAGATCCAAGTCCTTGCTTACAGATGTGATGTTCTGCGCGATCGTCTGAGCGTTTGACGGTTCACCTTGTGCGTTCTGCAGATTCACGGTCAGGTTCTCGCCTTCCACATAACCGTGTTCGGCTAGGCGCTCGAGGAAACCGATTCGCGACTCATCTAGTGCGTCGTGCTCGACAAACTGTGAGATGGCGATACGCATCTGTTTCTTCTCGCCACTCTTGACTGCTTCGCTGCTACCGCTGCCGGTTTGCGAGCATGCGGCAAGCATCGTGGCTGCTAGCAGTACTGCCAGCAAGGTGGCTGTTCTCTTCATAATCTTCTTCATATTCCCCTCTTTCTGAGCGTGGGACAAGCGCGATGCGGCATGTGTATGGCTCATTTGTTACCCGCTGGGGGTGTGTATACCAAATGCTGCCGGTTCATAGTAGTAGCTAGCCGGCAGCATTTGTATCATGATAGCACGATCGATTTGGTTTGAACAAGGAAATCATCTAGGAGGATGAGCTTGTCCGAAATAGGACACGAAGCTTGGCGATTCTGGTTGCTCTCGCTAGTCTTGTGCCACTTCGGCCAATAGGTCGCTGTCAATTTCCAAACCGATTTCTGCGGCGAAGTCTTCATTGATATAGATCTTGGGATTATCTTGGTAGCGAATCGGCATATCCGCCGGATCCTTGCCCTGTTCGATGATCTCGAGGGCCATCTCGCCGGTCATGCGTCCAAGCTCGTAATAGTCGAGCGCAACGGTAGCGAGACCGCCTGCATCCATCATATTCTTCTCGCCGATGATGACGGGGATACCCGCGTCTACAGCGACTTGACGGACGATACCCATAGATGAGGCAAAGAGATTATCCGTCGGTATATACCACGCATCAACCTTACCGACTGTGGATTCGATGACAGACTGCAAGCTATTGCTGTCCGGTGTGGTTGTGATCTCACCCGTGAGTCCGGCATCTTCTAGTGCTTCCATCGCAAGTTTGCCCTGGAGTACGGAGTTAGGCTCTGACGATGCGTAGAGAATTCCGACGGTCTTGGCATCCGGGACCAGGCGCTTCAACAAGTCGATTTGCTCCTTGATCGGATTCAAGTCGGAGGTGCCGGTGACGTTTGTGCCGGGGCTCTCGTTACTCTGTACGAGTTCGGAATCGGCAGGATCGGTGACGGCCGTGACGAGGATCGGAGTGTCCTTGACTGCGTTCGCGAGCGCTTGAGCAGTCGGTGTGGCAATCGCCAAGAATAAGTCATAAGATGAAGTGGCGAATTGTTGTGCGATGGTCTGAGCGTTGGCGGTCTCGCCCTGTGCGTTCTGCAGCTTCACGGTGAGATTCTCGCCTTCGACATAGCCGTGCTCGGCCAGATAGTCTAGGAAACCCTCGCGAGAGGCATCAAGCGCTGCGTGTTCGACATACTGACTGATGCCAACGACAATATCTTCCTTAGCGCCGAGTGTTGTCTTATTTGCGTCATTAGATGATGGCTTGCTTGTGCCGGAACAGGCACTTAGAGTCAGAGCAAGTAGCGAAATAGAGAGGAGCATAGCTCCCCGACGTAGTAGTTGTTTCATATAATCCTCCAAATTCTACACACCCGTTCGCCCGTATCGTACGGCAGGTGTTTCCTACACATGAAACGTTTATTCAAGATTCTATCTCTTTTAACAAAAGAAATATTTCAACCATATTATCATCGTCTCTACAGCTGTACAAGCAGGAAACGAATGCAAATATGAACGCAAAACGTCGATTCAAGGCAAAACACGCAAGAATTTGCGAATGAACAAACAAAATTCGGGCACGTCTGCGTTTGGCTTGAGGGCGGGATTAAGGTAGAATAGAGATCCGGTCATAATTATGTCCGGTATATTTTTGTGGAAGGATGTGAGCGCATGGACGAAGACCCTCGAAGTAAACGGATAACCGCTAGTACCTCAGTCGTGAACCTTGGACTAAGAGGCAGACCTTATCGCTCTATGCTATTGCACCGTACCACTCTACGAGATTGCATGTATTAGGGCCGTAATGTGTGCTGCTTAGAGCAGCTTATGCTGTGCCAAATTCGCCTGAGGACCAAATAGGAAGGTAAACAGGTGATATACATGTTTAAGAGGAATTTTAAGAAACATATCCAGGAGAATAAGCAGCAAGCAGAGAGCCTGCTGCGTCAATATGCCCAGATGCCGTTAGACGAGCTCTACGAAGAGCTTGAGACCAAGGACATCGGGCTTACGCACGTCGAAGCAGCAGAGCGTATCGACGAACTTGGCGAGAACGTGATCACGACCGGTGTGAAGAATACGGTCTGGAATCGTTTGTTTGATGCCGTCGTCAATCCCTTCAATTTGATCTTATTGGTAATTGCCGTGGTCACGTACTTCACGGATATCATGACCGCAGAAGAACCCGAGTATTTCACGCTCGTGATTATCTTGACGCTCGTATTCATCTCGAGTGCGCTGGCGTTTATCCAAGCTCAGCGTTCGCACACGGCTGCGCTCAGCCTCAGTCAGATGGTTTCGAACAAGGCGGATGTCAAGCGAGAGAACGAGCTGATCGCGCTACCGGTTACCGAAGTCGTGCCGGGCGATATCGTGCGCTTGTCTGCAGGTGACTTGCTACCGGCGGACGTACGCTTCTTGACATCCAAGGATACGTTTATCGCACAAGCCGCCCTGACAGGCGAGTCGAACCCGGTTGAGAAGTACAGCGAATTGAAGCAGAGCGAAGATATCTCGCTAACAGATCTTAGTAATCTCGGCTTCATGGGTTCGAACATGGTCAGCGGAAGCGCTACGGCTGTAGTACTTGCTACCGGTAAC
Organism: uncultured Oscillospiraceae bacterium; assembly: GCA_964558445.1. Classification (GTDB taxonomy): domain Bacteria; phylum Bacillota; class Clostridia; order Saccharofermentanales; family Fastidiosipilaceae; genus CAYXVJ01. The sequence continues at coordinate 36,884 of CAZLEA010000011.1, forward strand.
AACAGTTATTTCGGTAGTATGGCGGAATCCCTCTCGGGTGATAAGGCGCAGACGAGCTTCGAGCGCGGCGTTTCTGCCGTCAGTGGTCTGCTGCTTCGCATGATGCTGGTGATGGTGCCGGCGGTGTTTGCGATCAACGGCTTCGTTAAGGGTGATTGGGCATCCGCACTGCTCTTCTCTATCAGTGTCGCGGTCGGCTTGACGCCCGAGATGCTGCCGGTGATCACGACGTCTACTCTGGCCCGAGGTGCGATCTCGATGTCGAAGCACAAGGTCATTGTGCGGACGCTCGGGGCGATCCAGACCTTTGGCGAGATGGATATACTCTGCACAGACAAGACGGGTACGCTAACAGAAGATAGAATTGTCTTGGAGCGCTATATGAACATCCATGGCGATGATGACTCGCGCATCCTGCGGCATGCGTATCTCAACAGCTACTTCCAGACCGGACTCAAGAACTTGATCGACGTAGCAATTATCAATCGCGCGGAGAAGAAGGAGTTCTCGGAACTGCTCCCGAATTATGAACGTGTGGACGAGATCCCCTTCGACTTCGCTCGTCGCAGGATGAGTGTCGTGCTGAGAGACAAGCAGGGCAAGCGCCAGTTGATCACGAAGGGTGCTGTCGAAGAGATGCTGGATATCTCATCTTATATCGAGATTCATGGCGAGGTACTTCCACTAGACGATCAGACGCGTCGTACCGCAATCGAAACGTATGAGAAGTATAACTCTGACGGCCTTCGCATGATCGCCGTTGCGCAGAAGAACGAAGTGCCAGATAGCGAGAGCTTCGGTGTCAAGGATGAGAGCGACATGGTCTTGATCGGCTTCGTCGGCTTCCTGGATCCGCCGAAGGAGAGCGCGAAGGCTGCGATCACGGCGCTTGCCGATCATGGCGTGCGCACGGTCGTCTTGACCGGTGACAGCGAGGGCGTTGCGCTCAAGGTATGTGGTAAGGTCGGTGTGAAGACAGACGTTCTCATCAGCGGGCTGGATGTAGAGGCGATGGATGACGATACGCTCAGAGAAGCGGTCAAGACTTGCGATCTGTTCGCCAAGCTCTCGCCGACTCAGAAGGAGCGCGTGGTCAAGGCTTATCAGGAGAACGGCCACACGGTCGGTTACATGGGCGACGGGATCAACGATGCGCTCGCCCTGCGTCAGTCGGACGTCGGTATCTCGGTCGATAGTGCGGTGGATATCGCGAAGGAGACGGCTGATATCATCTTGCTCGAGAAGGACCTGATGGTATTAGAAGAGGGTGTGGTGGAGGGCCGCAAGACCTTTGCCAACATAATGAAATATATCAAGATGGCGGCCAGCGGTAACTTCGGTAATATCATCTCGGTTATCGTCGCGAGTATCTTCTTACCCTTCTTGCCGATGCTGCCGGTGCAGATTCTGGCGCAGAATCTGCTCTGTGACCTCTCACAAGTCGGTATGGCCTTCGATCATGTTGACGAGAGCTATATCATGAAGCCGCGTCGCTGGGAGACCAAGTCGATCAGTACGTTTATGGCGTATATGGGTCCGCTTAGCTCGATTTTCGACATCATGTTGTTTGCGGTGATGTGGTGGGGGATCAAGGCGAATACGATGGAGATGGCGCCGCTCTTCCAAGCCGGTTGGTTCGTCTTCGGTACCGTCTCGCAGGTTCTGGTCATCCATATGATTCGTACTGAGAAGATACCGTTCCTACAGAGCAAGGCTTCTAGGCCGCTCACGATCTCGACCGCGATCGTCGCTGTACTGGCGCTTGTTCTGTCGTTTTCGAATCTGGCATCGGGACTCGATATGATCCCTCTGACCTTGGCGTTTGTGCCCTGGTTGGTGCTGATCCTGGCGCTGTACTTCCTCTCTTCACAGTGGATCAAGAGCGTGTACGTGAAGCGCTATGGTGAGTGGATCTAAGTCGAAGTTCCATCGATCTATGTCGCAAGAGATGACGCATATTAAGTGAGATGAGAGGCCCCGTAAGTATCAGACTTATGGGGCTTCGACTTGTTCGTAGATCTTGGAAGTGGACGGAATTGAATTGTTCTTCAATTACGGATTTGGTAGAATCGATATGTGAATACCAAGGTTGATTCTATGGCGAATTATTGAGAAGAGGACGTACTTACTTCCTCGTGCTTAGTTTTGTGCCTGTCTGACCAATATCAGTACTTGGGGGTGCGGTGGTAATCCTGGACCAAAAGTAGAAGGGATTTACATCAAGTATATGGACTCCATCTACTTTCTATATAAAATTGACATTAATATACTCATGTGATATGGTCATATTACAGATTAGGTGAGGTGCACCATCAATTCGTTTGAATATAGGAGGTGTTTATGAAACGAAGTTTAAAGTGTTTATTCGCCGGATTTCTCGCTGTTTTGTTTGTTTTTTCGTCATCAGTTTCACACATTTTTGCAGCCAGTGATTTTTATGAGAGCTCATGGAAGGGCTATCATTACATCGCTAGAGCTAGTTTGTCGCCAAGTTTTGCACGCGCAACATTATCACACCAGAATAGTAGCCAAAGCCTAACTGTTCACATTAACGTTAAGTATCAAATAGGCACACAGGTAAATAACGTTGTATCCCATGATACTCGAAATGGGTTTGCTGGTCTGGATTATTCTGCAGTAGCAGGTATGACTCTTATCTCGTCAGTTAATAGATATGTTATTGGTTCAATTCAAGTCTATCAGAATGCCTTGACTAACTAACATTATGTAGCTAGACATTCAGAAATCTGGAATAATATGATCTGTAGTACATAAAGATTTAGGTTCGATGTACTACAGATCATCTAGGTTATCCATTACTTCTTTTAGATGGACGTATACTAAGGAGTATAATAAAATCGTATGAAAGAGCATGCACGACTTACAAAATTGCTAGTAATTAGTTTCTGCTTAATGCTTGTGTCGAGCAGCTGCACTCAAGATGATGTCGTTCTTGACAATACGAATACTGCCAACAGTGTAGCTGAAACAATAAATACAGATGATACTCATTCACAACGTGATTTATTCACCGATCCTTCAATTTATAGACAAAGCACATCACTGCCTGGTGGCTTCGCTGAATCTGAAACGGGCATCTATTACGCACTCGACAACTTTCTATATTATGCTGATGCCAATAGTAATGAGTTTACAGTACTATGCGGACGGCCAGAATGTGAGCACAAGGATGAGGATTGCGATGCATATATCCTCACTTCATCATTCACAATATATAATGATGAGATCTACCACTTTGAATCATCAACGAATGATGGCGTACACACTATCGAATTATGGAAACGTCAGCTTGACGGTAGTCATCACGAAAAGGTAAAGGATGTTATTCAGCTACAAGATTCAACAGTAAAACTAGCAGGTTATTTCCATCAAGGTTATTACTACTATCCTTACATGAATATTGCTGCCGTCACGACGGGATATCCAGGTGACGGACTCTATCGAACTTCACTGGATAGTGATGGAGAACTCGAAAAAGTGCTGGATGTTAATGTCCTAGATCAATTATTAGATAGTGCTGTACTGAGCATAAGTTTTTATGAAAATTCTCTGTATATAGTGGGTAGCGATGGCCTAGGAGCATTTGATCTATGGGAACATGATTTAGACACAAATCAAATGACAAAGCTCATTGATGATTGGAGTATATGGGGCAATCTATTTACAGATGAGATAATTTATTATTATCATCCTCGTGATGGCTTCTATGAGTATGATATTGAGAGTAAGCAGAGCCAGCATATGGCAAGTGACCCTCTGGATGATAGAGGCATAGATTCTGATGCAGAATTTGGCGCTTACTACACTGAGCAATATATTCTTCTGATTGAACTCCGTTTTAAGTACCGGCCAGAAGCACCCAAAATCTTTGTTTTCAATTGGGATTATGAGTTGTTAAATGAATTTACTGTTCAATCGGATGATTTCAGTATCGTCCAGCCCAAATATCTGGCAACGACTTCAGATTCTGTCTACTTCATCGAGTCTTCAACGAGAAATCATTATGAGCTGATCAATTACTTGATACCGGTTGATAGTTTACTAGAGGAGATTGTGCCCATCTACCAAGTAGATACGTATCGCTAAATCGAAAGGGTGGACGATGATCTTACGATTAGAAAATCTTAGTAAAAACTACGGGAACGTAGTTGCACTCGATAATATTAATTTCGCATTCCAAATTGGAATTACCGGTATTCTTGGCCCAAATGGTGCCGGTAAGAGTACATTAATGAATTTAATCACTGACAATGTCAAACGCGATCGCGGTCACATTTATTTGAATGATACAGACATATTGGATTTAGGTTCTCCGTATCGAGCGCTGCTTGGCTATATGTCTCAAGAGCAAGGCATGTATGAGCGGTTTACTGCACGTGAATTCTTGAGTTATATTGGACATCTCAAGGCAATCCCGAGAGTCGCACTAAAAAAACAAGTAGATGAACTGTTAGAGCGCCTTAATCTCACTCATGTGGCACACCGAAAAGTAGGAACATTTTCTGGTGGTATGAGGCAGAGGGTACTCCTCTGCCAGGCCCTCCTAGGTGATCCCAAAATCTTGATTTTGGATGAGCCCTCTGCCGGTTTGGATCCTGGTGAACGCTATCGAATGCGGCAATTTATTGAAGAATTGGCAAAGGACAAAATCGTCTTACTGTCAACTCACATCGTTAGTGATGTTGAGCAAATTGCGAAACAAATCATTCTTATTAATCAAGGCAAATTAGTTGCCAGTGGTTCACCACATGAGCTCATGAATGATCTACAATTCGGATCACTTGAGGAAGTTTATCTCAATTCGTTGGAGGTTTACAATCTTCATGAATGAGTACAAAAGAGCATTCATTAATCGTTACTGGCTATTCTCACTTCTTGTATTAACACTGATAATTGGCTGGCTATACATAGACCGGCTGTCACCGGACGGAACGATTCAAGGAACTCAAGAACAGGCTACTGTTTATCTGAATGTGCTATACCAAACAGAAGAGATGGATCCAGAAGATGCACTCGTTTTTTTAGACAATGAAATTGAAGAATTGAACGATTATATCGTTATAAGCGTCTGGCACCAGAGTAAAGAGAACAATCCTCAATACTACGAATCACTAAGAGAACATTATCTTGAACTCAATGCTGACATCGTTGCCATGGCAGAAGCTGGCGCAATGCCTATGAGCATTCAAACAGCTGAGCTCCATAAAGAGCATTCTCAGCGTCTAATTGATCAATATGAGCATCTACTTAGTTATCCTGATGAACTGATTCACATCCAAGAAAATGCTGAGCGTTTAACTCGATTTAGTATCTTCAATCAAGAACACAGTTACAGCAATCGAAATATAATGAAAACAGCTAGTGATTTTGAACAGATCGACAGAACGAAAATCGCTCTAGGTCCGGACTATGCGATCACATCATTATTTGAGAGCAGTGTATCGGATTATGCGGTATTCGGGTCAATTCTCTTGCTTGTCTATCTGCTGCTGCAAGATAGGAAATCAGGTCTCTGGTCTCTGGTCCATGTAAGTCCTAGAGGGCGGTCTGTTTTGGCTTACAAACGACTATTTATATTGTTTCTCGGTTCTATCCAATCTGTGTTACTAATTCAAGGAATACAAACAGTACTATCTCTCGTTTTGTTCGGAGGCTGGGGAGAGATGAGCCGGCATATCCAATCAATAGAGGCGTTCAAGCATGTCACATTACCACTGAGTATAACGCAATTTATGCTGCTATATCTCTGTCTAAAAATCTATACAACCTTCTTGATAGCGGTTCTGTGCTATTTCGTAATCTCTACAATCAGTAATTTGAATTTAGGCATTGCTTATGCTGCAGTCATTTTTGTTGTTCAGTTTATTTCTTATACTACAATCCGAGACAGTGCGCGACTGATTCCACTCAAATATATCAATATATTTGCTTACATAAATACTATACCCATTCTGGCTAAATATTTAAATATGAATATACTAGGATATCCAATATCAGGTAGATTTTTGACGCTCATGACGATACCGCTTTTCATGATTCTCTTTTCAGTTCTGATGATTTTGTCTCATGTTAGAAAGTATCCAATATCTTCTCCTAATATAGTGCTGACATTGTTTGACCGTATTAAAGCAATTTTTGACAAGTATACAGTCACTCGTGGAGCCTTTCGCTATGAACTGTTTAAGTTATTTGTCGTACAAAAAGGAATAATAATTTTATTGCTTTTCCTGGTATATGAGTTCACATACACGGGTATTCCTTCGATTTATCTATCCAATCAAGAGTTTACTGTGATATCGTATCGCAATGAGTTTGAAGCTGTTATTAGTTCTGATCTAATTATGCAGTTAGAGACTGAAGTAGATCAATTGCAAAGCGAGCTGGATGATCTGTTGGCAGAACAAGGAAATGAGTTCACAATGCAAGTTGAATCACTGTCAAACCAATTGGCAGCTATGATTACCTTGAGAACAGATGCCGAGAGATTGCTTGATTACTCTGACTTGACCGGACAGCAAACCTATCTTTTCGATGACACAATATACCGTGCCTACACAAATTCTGATGACACGGGTTACCAATACAAGACAGCCTTGCGTTTGACGCTTGTCACTGTCTTGCTCTTGTCGACCCTTTTCACCATAGAAAAAGATAGTAAAATGACCAATCTCAATCGAGCGACATTGAACGGACGAAATCGATTATGGAGACACAAGATATACGTGGCCATGCTGACTGTACTGCTTATCTCTGTGGTAACATATGGCAGTGAGTTGTTTCGTAGCACGCAGGTACATGGTTCTCTGCGCTATCTGAATGCGCCAATTCAACAATTCCGCGGATTTGAGACACTTGGATTGACACTTTCGATTGGTCAATTCATGTTAATGATCTTTCTTGTTCGTATATTCGTGCTGATGGCACTAGCATCTCTAACGATGCTAGTCTCTGAGAATGCTCCAACCAGAGAGGCTGCGCTCGTGCTGAGTAGTATAGTCTTTCTCGTACCGGCCTTTTTGATGTACAGCGGCATCAGTCATTCTGTTTGGGCCTCATTTATCGCACCGCTATCTGCTGTGGATCATCTCATGAATTATCCTCTTCATTATGCGATCATATTAGTATTAGGAGTAGTTTCCATGTTTATTGGCCGTTTTCATTTTATCATATATAAGAAGAATTGACGAAGTGCCGTTAACACTTAGAACCTAAATTCCCGCAAATTTTATAACTAGAATAAACCACCGAGCCCTGAAAGCACTGTTACGCTTATGTTACAAGCATTTTTAGGGCTTGATTTCCATCTCGATCATAGCTATAATATAGCTATGGATAGTGAAGATAGAAAATTTTTATATCAAAAGCGTGCCAATGGTAGCACCTACGTCTATGAAGTCCTTGACCATCACTGGGACAAGGAGAAAAAACAGGCGCGTACAAAACAGGTCTACGTAGGCAAGTTAGATCCGGCTACGGGCAAGATTATTCCCAAGAAGCGTTTAGGCGATCAGGCCGGAGCAGCTATGAATGAAGCTGTAACCGCACGAACAACGATCAGCGGACCTGCCCTTGTGCTCAAGCAGGCAGATCGAAGCGTTGGCTTAAGCAAGCATTTGAAGCGGGCATGTCCCCACCGCTGGCAAGAGATTCTGTCCTTGGCCTGGTATCTCTTAGGTACGAATGCTGCCTTAAGTCATGCAGAAACATGGTGTGAAAGCCATGAGGTACCCTCACCTAAGCGCTTCAGCAGTCAGCGGATCACCGAGTTACTCGATGCGATAACGGAAGACGATCGTCAGACGTTCTTCGATACCTGGGGGAAATCTATAGCCAGTCGTGATTATCTCTGCTATGACATCACCTCGATCTCTTCTTACGCAGAGCATAACGAGTATATCCGTTGGGGCTACAACAGAGATAAGGAAGCGTTACCCCAGTTGAATCTAGGTATGGTCTACGGGCAACAGAGTATGTTACCTGTTTTGTATCGCGAGACAGCGGGTAGCATTAGCGATGTATCTACATTGAAACATGTACTGGATCAATTTCTGAAACTGAACTACCCGAAATTACACCTGGTGATGGATCGAGGCTTCTATAGCAAGGCGAATCTAGATGCTTTGGCAGAGGGAGGACAGCACTTTACGATCGGTGTACCTATACACCTGAAATGGATTCAAGCAGTCATTGATGAAGACCGAGATCTCATCGATGGAACCGTTGGCTACCATGAGCGCGATGGAGAAGTGATCTATGCTCATACACGACTGCGGTCCTGGGGAGACAGTAAGCGTCGATGTTATCTGCATCTCTATTTTGATCCGGAGAAGATGGCGAAAGATCGAATTCAATTCGACAAGAACTTGGCCATGTATCGTCACGAGTTACTGGAAGATCGTCGTGTTGCAGAGCATGAAGAGATGTATGCGAAGTTTTTTATTTGGAAGACGACACCGAAGCGAGGCTTGCAGGTCGAATTCAATCACGATGGCGTCCAGGCGGGCAGGAAGAAATATGTGGGCTTCAGTGCTATTTTGAGCACGAAGTTTAAGGATCCATTAGAAGCATTGACGGTCTACCGGGAGAAAGATGTTGTTGAGAAGTGTTTCGATGACCTGAAGAATGAACTAGACTGCAGTCGTTTGCGAGTACATACGTCTCAACGCATGAAGAACCGTCTCTTTATCCAATTCATCGCGCTGATCCTGCTGTCTGCGATCCGACAAACGATGAAGAGCAAGCTGCCTAAATCAAATTATTCCGTGCGCAGTCTGTTATGGGAGCTTGAATCCCTAACCACGATTCACTACTCCGGGAAGTACAAGAATAAACTGAGTGAGATGACCAAG
>CAZLEA010000012.1:0-45724 GCA_964558445.1 uncultured Oscillospiraceae bacterium
GATAAGGCGATGCGTAGAGCGGTGAAACAAGGATCAAGATATTCGGACGATTGATTACTTGTGATCCACAGTTATCTGTGATATAATTCTGAAGGTTTAGCATCGCTGAACACAACTACACACATAACGCTTATCCTGTTGATCATATATTAGATGAAGGGCGCGTTATGGAGGGACAAACAGGAGGTTTAGTATGTCCGTAATTAGCATGAAACAATTGCTGGAAGCAGGTGTCCACTTCGGTCACCAAACACGTCGTTGGAATCCCAAGATGGCTGAGTACATCTTCACGGAGAGAAACGGCATTTATATCATCGATCTGCAGAAGACGGTGAAGAAGGCCGATGAGGCCTACATGTATATCCGCGATTTGGCTGCCGAGGGCGGCCAGATTCTCTTCGTCGGTACGAAGAAGCAGGCTCAGGATTCGATCCGTGAAGAGGCCGTCCGCTGTGGTATGCACTACATCAACGCTCGTTGGCTCGGTGGTCTTCTGACCAACTTCTCGACCATCAAGAAGCGTGTTGCGCGTTTGAAGGAGCTCGAACTCATGGAGTCCGATGGCACCTTTGATTTCCTCTCGAAGAAGGAAATCGCCAAGTTGCAACTCGAGAAGGATAAGCTCGACACCAACCTGGGCGGTATCAAGGAGATGAAGCGCTTGCCTGACGCACTCTTCGTCATTGACCCCAAGAAGGAATATATTGCTGTTGCCGAAGCCAATCGTCTGGGCATCCCGATCGTTGCCATCGTTGATACGAACTGTGATCCGGAATTGATCGACTATGTCATCCCGGGTAACGATGATGCGATTCGTGCCGTTAAGCTCATCGCCGGTAAGATGGCTGATGCCGTCATCGAGGGCCAGCAGGGTCATCAGGACTCCGTTGAGGAAGTGATGACACAGGCTGCAAGTGACGACGTTGCCGTCGACATCGAAGAAGTTGTCGCGAGCGAAGAAGCTGCAGAATAAGCTGACTAACAGATTAGTTTGAATAACGATTATTATAAGAAGAGGAGAGTATAGATGGCTGAAGTATCTATCGCATTGATCAAGGAACTGCGCGAGAAGACCGGTGCAGGCATGATGGATTGTAAGAAGGCGCTTGTGGAGTCCGGCGGCGACGTCGAGAAGGCTGTTGCCTGGCTGCGCGAGAAGGGTATCGCCAGTGCCGAGAAGAAGTCCGGACGTGTTGCTGCCGAGGGTATCGTTGATTCCTATATCCATGGTAACGGCCGTGTCGGTGTCTTGGTTGAAGTAAACGTCGAGACCGACTTTGCCAGCAATAACGAAGAGTTCAAGGCCTTCGTCAAGGACATCGCCATGCAGATCGCCGCTATGAACCCCAGATGGATTCGTCGCGAGGAAGTACCGGCCGATGCACTCGACAAGGAGCGCGAGATTGTTCGCAACCAGGCATTGAACGAGGGCAAGCCCGAGAAGATCGTTGATAAGATCGTCGAAGGCCGCATGAGCAAGTTCTATTCCGAGAATTGCTTGCTGGAGCAGTCCTTTGTCAAGGACGATTCCAAGACCATCTCTCAATTGTTGACGGATACCATTGTCCGTATCGGTGAGAATATCTCCATTCGTCGTTTCGCTCGCTTTGAAATGGGTGAGGGCATCGAGAAGAAGGAAGAGAATTTTGCAGAGGAAGTCATGGCCGCCACGAAGCACTAAGCTTCACGAGAAATCGATTATATGAGGATCTCGTAGATGATGGATCAACTTAAGTTCTGATTTTATGCACGCTCACAAGTTTGTGATGAACTTGAGGGCGTGCTTTTTAATAAGGAGACGAAGATGTCAAAGGCTATATATAAACGCGTACTACTGAAGATATCGGGCGAAGCACTGGCGGGAGCGAAGGGTAGCGGTCTGGACAACGAGACCCTGCATAGCATCGGCAGCGCCGTGTATGATCTGACCAAGATGGGTGTCGAGGTCGCCGTGGTTGTCGGTGGCGGCAACTTCTGGCGCGGCCGAACCAGTGAGGGTATGGATCGCGTAACAGCCGATCACATGGGTATGCTGGCCACGACGATGAACGCGCTGGCTCTCGCGGATGCGATGGACCAGGCAGGTTGCGATACGCGTGTGATGAGTGCGATCGAGATGAGACAGATCGCCGAGACGTATATTCGCAAGAGAGCGCTACATCACTTGGAGAAGGGAAGAGTCACGATATTCGCTTGCGGAACCGGTAATCCCTTCTTCTCGACCGATACGGCGATGGCGCTTCGTGCGGCCGAGATCGATGCGGACATCATCTTCAAGGCGACAAACGTGGACGGTGTCTACGATTGTGATCCCAAGCTGAATCCGGATGCAGTCAAGTACAACGAGGTGAGCCATAACGAGGTTCTGACCAAGAATCTGAAGGTCATGGATTCGAACGCCGCAGCTATCTGCAGAGACAATGCGCTTCGCATCATCGTATTTAGCCTTGAGGATCCTCAGAATATTGTCCGAATCGCCGGTGGCGAGACGGAATTGGGCACCTTGGTTTACTAAACTACCGTAATTCTCTATAATAATTATTGACTACGTCGTAGCTGATGCTACATAAATACGGAGGTATAGGATGGCTATTGATATAACGAAATCATATTACAAGCCCTACGAGAGCAAGATGAGTAAGAGCATCGAGTTCATGCAAGAAGAGCTCAACACGGTCCGTGCAGGGCGTGCGAACCCTGCTGTCCTCGATCGGATTACCGTACAGTATTACGGAGCGGACACACCCTTGAATCAGGTAGCCAATATTCAGGTACCGGAGGCACGTCAGATGACGATTACGCCTTGGGATCCGACCCTACTCAAGGAGATTGAGCGAGCGATTCAGTCGTCAGACCTCGGCATCAACCCGAATAATGACGGTAAGATGCTGCGCCTGAACTTCCCGATTCCGACCGAGGAGCGTCGTCGTGAGCTCGTCAAGCAGATTCAACGAATCGGTGAAGAGACGAAGGTTGCCATCCGCAACGTTCGCCGTGAGTGCATCGACGAACTCAAGGGCTATCAGAAGAAGAAGGAAATCAGTGAGGATATTCTCCGTGATTCGGAAGGTGAAGTCCAGAAACTGACAGACAAGTACGTAGCCAGAGTCGATGACCTTATTAAGGCAAAAGAGAAAGACTTGATGGAGCTGTAAGCTGTGAAGGCGAAACGATCTTGGCTCTCGCTCCTGCGTTCCAAACGTAAGACCGAAGCCGATACGACCGACACAGTTAAGGTTCCCGAACATTTAGGTATAATCATGGACGGTAACGGACGTTGGGCCAAGCTTCGAGGCTTGCCCCGACGAGCCGGCCACCGTGCGGGAGCAGAGACGCTTCATGACATCACGGATGCTTGTGGACGTCTCGGTGTCCGCTACCTAACCGTCTATGCCTTCTCGACCGAGAATTGGAAACGCCCCGATGACGAAGTACATGCGTTGATGGCTTTGTTCTCGGAGTTTTTTGCTAAGTATGATGAGAGTTTGGCGCGTAACAACGTGCGAGTTCGCTTCATGGGTGAGAAGTCTGTGCTGCCGGTTGAGGTTCAAGCGACTTGGACCGAGGCGGAAGAGACGTCGCTTAGGCGAACCGGTATGCAACTGATTGTCGCCTTCAACTATGGCGGTCAAGCAGAACTCGTACAAGCGGTTCGTAGAATTGCAAACGAAGCGAGGGACGGAATCGTAGATCCCGATTCAATCGATGAGGCTTACATCAGCCGTAAGCTCTATCTGCCGGACGTTCCGCCCGCCGACTTGATAATTCGTTCGAGCGGAGAGATGCGCTTATCGAACTTCATGATTTGGCAGAGCGCTTATGCGGAACTGTGGGTTTCCGATATCTTGTGGCCGGACTTCCGGCCCGAAGACTTGACTCAAGCGTTTCGTGCGTTTGGTCAACGTGACAGGCGCTTCGGTGCACTCGATGCGCCGCACGCTGAGGCGAGGGAGTAAGTATGAAGACTCGTATTGTAACGGGCGTATTTTTTGTTATTGCCATCTTGTTATTTATCATTCCGGCGTATCGAGTTGCCTGGCTGCCGCTTGTCTTGTTTGGCGTTGTAGCCCTCGGAGCTTCCCTGGAGCTGCATCAAGCGCTGTTACATAAGGTGAGCGGCCTTACGTATAGGACCATGATGCTCGCTTCGCTGATTATGTTGGTACCGGCTTATATCTGGTCGATGTACGGATATCTCAGACCCGGATGGCACTTCCTTCGGGCCTCAGACTTGCCGCTTGACGCCGCCTGGCAGACGGATATGGTCTGGCTGCTCGCGCTCGGTGCCGCTACTACCGCTGCAGTCTCGCTGCTCTATATCTTCACCGTCTTATTGGCCGTCATCTTGAAGCGCGGACCGGAGGGCCTTGTCAAGGCTGCGGTTGAGTGTATCCCGGTCTTCTATATTGCGATGCCGTTCTCTGTCGTAACCTTGTTCTCGTATGCTATCCCCAACGGATATCGTTGGCTGCTGCTTGCGATTTTCTTGCCGTGGGTCAGCGATGTCTTTGCGTATTTCAGCGGCGTGGCATGGGGGAGAACCAAGATACTGCCTCGTATCAGTCCGAAGAAGACCTTTGAGGGCTTCATAGGCGGACTCGTCGGCTCCATGTTGGTCAGCGGACTCTACTTCATGATCTTCATGGCAGGTAGTGCACCGATGCGAAACGTGCGTTGGCAGAACTTCTTGCTTGGTCTACTCATCGGTATGATTCTGAGTCTTGTCTCTCAGATGGGCGATTGGCTCGCTTCGGCTCTGAAGCGCTGGGTTCGTATCAAGGACTTCAGCCATCTCCTGCCGGGACACGGTGGTTTGCTCGATCGCTTCGATAGTGTGATCCTGACGCTGCCTGTCGCCTTGATCGCGTCTGTCTTCTACTACCTTGCTTAGTCGGAGGTTCTTATGATCCGTTCGCTTGTTATCCTGGGCTCAACCGGTTCGATCGGTACCCAGGCGCTTGAGGTATGCCAAGAGTTCGGCATCGAGGTCAGAGCGCTGGCCTGTCACAGTCAAGTCGATCTCTTATATGATCAGATTCAGACCTATCGCCCTCTCTGTGTGGCGGTTTCGGATCCTGAGGCTTCGTCTCGTTTAGCTGAGCGCCTCCGATCGACGCCGGGAGCTTATAGCTGTCCTGTCCGATCCGGGCACAGTGCCGTCACCGAATTGGCGGCTGGTGTAGAGACTGATATGGTGCTTGGCGCCATGGTTGGCATGGTCGGTATCGAGCCGATTCTGGCAGCCGTACGGGCCGGCCGCGATATCGCATTGGCAAACAAGGAGGTCTTGGTCGTCGCAGGCGACTTGCTCATGGCAGAAGCGAAGCGGTATCAAGTAGAGATTCATCCGGTCGATAGCGAACACTCTGCGATCCGGCAGTGCCTGATGAGCGGTAAACGAGAAGAACTGCACAAGGTCTTCTTGACGGCGTCCGGCGGACCGTTTCGCGGTTTATCGCTTCAGGATCTTGCGACAGTTACCGTAGCGGATGCGCTCAGACACCCCACATGGCAGATGGGTGCGAAGATTACGATTGACTCTGCCACCTTGATGAACAAGGGGCTTGAACTGATCGAAGCAGCCAGATTGTTCGATCTGACGGGTGATCAAATCGAAGTCGTGGTACATCCGCAGAGTATCATCCACTCCTTCGTTGAGTGGCAGGACGGATCACTCATCGCTCAGATGGGGATGCCGGACATGAAGCTACCTATCCAGTTGGCCTTTTCATGGCCGGATCGGGCAAGTTCTCCCGACCGTCGATTCAATCCGTTTGATCCAGCTGCGGCTACGCTAAGTTTCGAGGCGGTGGATACAGACGTGTTTCGTTCGATTCCTCTAGCCTACGAAGCGCTTCGTGTGGGCGGCACGCTCCCGCTCGCCTTCAACAGTGCGGGGGAAGTGGCCGTAGCGGCCTTCTTGGATGGTCGTATTTCGTTTCTCCGGATTGCCCAGACGGTAGAAACAATGATGGAACAACATATTCAAGAGGGGTTCATACTTCGACCGACGCTTGATGCTATTATGGAGACAGATCGCCTGTTGAGGCAAAAAACAAAGGAGACCATCGGATGGATAGAATAATTGGCATCGTCATCGCATTACTTGCGCTTGGCATCATGATGACGATACACGAGCTCGGTCACTATATCAGTGGGCGCAAGCTTGGCTTCAAGATCGAGGAGTTCATGATCTTCATGGGTCCCGTGCTCTGGTCTTGGGAGAAGAACGATATCAAGTATTCCCTTCGCCTGTTTCCGATCGGTGCGGCGGTGCAGTTCGCCGGCGAGATGAGCGGGGCAGACGATGAGGAAGAAGAGGCTACTATAGAGGATCAAGACACCTCAGGCGATATCCCTGCACTCGTCTACGATAAGAACGATCCGAGCCTCTTCATGAATCGACCCAAACGTTATCGTGCGGTCGTACTCGCGGCCGGCTCGATGGCGAATATTCTGTCGGGTATCATCATTTTTGCACTTATCTTCGGCTTCACGGGTTATGTTACGCCCGATATCTCTACCGTCCCGGCAGGCTCACAAGCAGCTGCCGCGGGTCTTGAAGTCGGTGACCGAGTGATTCGGTCAAACGATCAAGTTGTACGGACAAACCTTGACCTGGCCTTCTCCACGAACTTCCTGGGGCAAGCAGACGATCTCGCCCTAACGGTCAAGAAGGCTGATGGCAGAACAGAAGAAGTGGTTCTGAAGCCGGAGACCAAGCGTGTTTATCAGATCGGTATCAGCACGGATGCTTCGAAGGATGTGATCACGGTCTTGGCCGTCAGCGAGTGGCAAAACGATGGGAACCCCGCCTTCATCATCGGTGACGAGATCCTCGAGGTAAACGGTGAGGCGGTGAATCAGGAGAACCTGGTGCAGAAACTAACAGCGCTCGGCGGCGCGGCTGCCGATTATCTCGTGCGCCGCGACGGTTCGGAGATTACGGTGCAGTCGACCGCAAGAGAAGTCGATGTATATACCGATCGCGGTATCGTCATGACCGCGCACGACGGCGATCTGGCAGCGGTGCCCTATGCGGCATCTTACGCCTGGTCGACGCTGAAGACGACGTTTAATTCGCTCTTGTCCATCTTCCGTCGCCAAGTTGCACCGACAGAGGCACTGACGGGACCGGTTGGCATCATCAACATGATGTCGGATGTCGTGGTTGAACAGAGCTTCAACTTCGGCGAGAAACTGGCTACGCTGGCGAACCTGGTTGCGATTATCTCGCTCTCCTTGGGCTTCACGAACTTACTGCCGATTCCGCTCTTGGACGGGAATCATCTGCTCTTGTTATTGGTCGAAGCGATTCGAGGCAAGCAGCTGTCTTCTCGTGCACAGACCGTGATTACGGTGGCCGGTTTGGCGATTATCATCTTCCTCTTTGCGTTTGGACTCTATGCAGACGTACTGCGTTTGATAGGCCGTTAGGCGGTCTGTAAACGAGCGATATTTGTTAGAATATGGAGGCCGGCGTCAAGACACCGGCCTTATTGAGGTATATGTATGGAATTCTTAAGTAGTCAGGCACACCTGAGCAAACATCTGGGTAGTAGGCGCGTAAGCCGAAGCGTTCGTGTCGGCGATCTCCTCCTGGGCGGTGCCGAGCGTCCGCTCGTACAGACGATGAATAATACGGATACGAGAGATGTAGAGGCAAGCTTGGCGCAGATCCGTCAGATGCATGAGGCGGGTGCGGACTTCACAAGACTTGCTGTATTGGATATGGAGGCAGCTCAGGCACTGGGACATATCGTACGGCAGAGTCCTATCCCGATCGTGGCCGATATCCACTTCGATTATCGCTTGGCTATCGCAGCTGTGGAAGCCGGGGCGGCCAAGATCCGCATCAATCCAGGCAATATCGGCGGTAGCGACAAGGTGCGAGCGGTTGCGAACGCCTGTAGGGAACGCGGTGTGCCGATTCGAGTCGGCGTCAATGCAGGATCCTTGTCCAAGCGGATTCTGGCGGGACACGGCGGTGTGACTGCCGATGCGCTGGTGACGAGCGCGCTTGAGACCGTGAAGATTCTGGAAGATGAGGATTTCGACGATATCGTCATCTCACTCAAGGCGAGTAATCCCGCCCTGACGATTGCCTGCTATCGCTTACTGGCCGGTGCCTGCGATTATCCGCTGCATCTGGGCGTCACGGAAGCCGGGACGGCCGGTATCGGTGCGCTTCGCTCGGCTGTAGGCATCGGCACACTTCTGGCCGAGGGGATCGGCGACACGCTGCGTGTGTCTCTGACGGCTGATCCGGTAGAAGAGCTCGCGGCAGCCTGGGGCATACTCAGTGCGCTGGATATCGCGCATCATGGACCGACCCTGATTTCTTGTCCTTCTTGCGGACGTACGGATGTGGATCTCTTCCCGGTAGCCGCCGAGGTGGAGCAGCGCATTAAGCAGCTGCCCTATAACATTACGGTGGCCGTGATGGGCTGCGGTGTAAACGGACCCGGTGAAGCCAGAGAAGCCGACTTCGGTATTGCGGGCGGGCGAGGAGAGTATCTCTTGTTTCGTCATGGCAAGATTCTTGGGAGAGTGCCGGAAGCAGACGCGGTAGATCGTTTGATGATGTTGATCGAGGAGACCTATGCAGAGTCCGAATAAATTGAATCATTTACTTACGGCGCTTCCGGGTGCAAACCGTTTCGAGCGTCTTCGCGCCAATCTACGAGACGCTTCACTCGATCGTTTGGTGATGACGGGTGAAGGCCTGGAGATTCACTTGACGCCTTCTGAGACACCGTCTGCAGATGAGTTGATCCTGCTCGAAGAGGAGCTTGCGAGACTTGGCTTGGCACCCAATATTTCGCTCTATCTGCGCCCGAGCCGTGAACTGGACCCTAGTGAGATGAGGCTGGCCGCAACGGAATTGTTCCCCTGGCTTGTCGAACGCTTCCGCTACAAGCACGGCTTCTTGGCGGTTGTGATGAGTAATCTTCGCCTCGAGCTTGCGGCGGACGCGGTCTTGCTCTATGTACCGCGCGAGATGATCGCTTGTTTCACGGAAGAATTCTTCTTGGAATGCAGCCGCTTCATGTGGGAGCGCGCAGGTCTGGACGTTCGTTTCGGCCTTCGGGCAACAGAATTGGATCACGAGGACTTGCTGCGCCGCCAGACGGCTCTCCAAGAAGCGAATATATCGAAGGTTAGACGTCGTGTACAAGAGAGCAGTGCCGAGGTCGAGGATAAGCGCGTACTCGATGAGAACGGGGAACCGGTATTGGCCTCCAGCCTGGAAGCCAAGCGACAGGCGGCAGAGTCGCCTGCGGCACCGTTCGTGCCTTCTGCTTCTGCAGAGGAAGCACCGAAGCGTACGTATCGCCAGACGTCTCCGGGTCGCCTGTGGGGTCGCTTAAACCCCGATCTGGCCGTCACACCGATCAAGACGTATACGGCCGAGTCTTCCTATGTACAGATGGAGGGGAGCATCCATGACTTCGAGGGGCGCATCGTCAGTAACGGGACGCGTATGCTCTACAAGTTCTCTGTTTACGACAACGATGGTGCAATCAATTGCATACTGTTCGCGAGACTAGACGAGAAGGAGGAGCTGGATGCCATCTTGGGTAAGAAGAAGGCGTATTATCGCTTCGAAGCAGAAGTCGCTTACGATGCGAAGTTTGCCAAGGATCTCCAAGCTACCGTACGCGGGATAAGAGAGGCAACACCACCCGAAGGTCGTAAGGACTTGTGGCCGGAGAAGCGGGTGGAGCTGCATTGCCATAGTAAGATGAGTAGCAAAGATGCGATCAGCGATGTCGGAAATATCGTTCGCCTGGCCGCGTCGTTTGGTCATCCGGCGGTCGCGATTACGGACCACGGGGTTGTGCAGAGCTTCCCCGATGCCAGAGAAGCGAAGAAGGCGCTGGAGAAGGACGGACAGTTTATCAAGTTGATCTACGGAGCGGAAGGCTACTTGATCAACGACGGTCAAGCCTGCGTTTATGGCTTCGATGAGCCGCACTTGGGCGACCGTTTCGTGGCGTTTGATCTGGAAACTACGGGGCTTGACCCGTCCAAGGAACGAATCATCGAGATCGGTGCCGTCCGTTATGAGCGAGATGCATCGGGTGACTTCGTCCCATCCGATCGCTTCGAGACGCTCGTGAACCCCGGCAGGACGCTAAGCGATGAGATCGTGAAACTTACCGGACTGACGGATATGGATTTGGCAGGCAAGATGGAGCCCTGGGCCGCTATCTCAAGCTTCCATAGCTGGCTCGGTGACGACCCCTTGGTCGGACACAATGTCTTGTTCGACCTTGGCTTCTTGCGCTATGAGGGCTTTCGCACACCGGAGAAGAACGGCCCCAGGCTGAAGTTTAATCCGACGGTTATCGATACCTTGGAGCTGGCGAGACATATGCTGCCGCATATGCGCCGCCACAAGCTGGATATGGTCGCAGGTCAGCTCGGCATCGAGATGGGCAGCCACCACAGGGCGTTGGATGACGCGAAGACGGCAGGCCAGATCTTCTTGTCGCTCTACGAGGAAGCGGGGAAGCCCGAGCTTGCCAAACTAAACGATATGCTCGGTAAGCTACCGCATGCGGAGATAATCAATGCGAAGCGCAGACCAAACCATATTATCTTCTTGGTCCAAGACGACGTGGGTCTCTACAATCTCTATCGCTTAGTCTCGGAATCGCATACGAAGTACTTCCGTCGCAGACCCCGTGTTCCGCGCTCTCTGCTGGATTATCTGAGAGCCGGTCTGATCGTGGGAGCCGCATGCGAAGCCGGCGAAGTATTCGAGTTTGTCTATCGATCCTACTTGGACAATGATCGAGACTATGACCGCACTGCTGCAGCGATGCAGGCATGGCCGGCCAAGAAACTTGCACGTTATTACGATTATCTTGAGATTCAGCCGATTGGCAATAACCGCTTCATGCTCCGCAAAGAGGGAAGCGGCGTCGACAGCGAAGACGATCTGATGAATCTGAATCGCCTGATCCTCGAAATGGGCAAGGCCTCAGGCAGACCGGTCGCCGCAACCTGTGATGCGCACTTCCTAAACGAATCGGACGGTATCTATCGCCAGGTTATGCAGGCGGGTATCGGGTTTGAGGATACAGAAGAGCCGGCGAATCTCTACTTCCGCAACACAGAAGAGATGCTGACCGAATTCTCTTATCTCGGGTCGGATGCGGCCAGAGAAGCCGTCATCGGTGTACCAAACTATATCGCGTCGCTCGTCGATGAGGATATACAGCCTTTCCCGCAGGGTACCTACCCGCCCGTGATCGATGAGGCGGCAGACTTCGTGACCGAGCTCACTTGGGGAACCGCCCGCGCCCGTTATGAGAAGGACGGTATGCTCCCCGATGTCGTAACCGAACGCGTCGAGCGAGAGCTGCGCTCGATTATCGATAACGGTTTCGCGATCATGTATTATATCTCGCATAAGCTCGTCAAGAAGTCGAACGACGATGGCTATATCGTAGGTTCCAGAGGCTCGGTCGGTTCATCTGTCGTCGCAACGTTCTGCGGCATCACGGAAGTGAACCCGCTACCTGCCCACTACTACTGCCCGTCTTGTCAGCACAGCGAATTCTTCTTGAACGGTGAGTTTGGCTCCGGCTTCGATATGGATGACAAGGACTGCCCGCTCTGCAACACCGCGATGCTTCGAGACGGACAAGATATACCGTTTGAGACCTTCCTCGGGTTCAAGGGCGACAAGCAGCCTGATATCGACTTGAACTTCTCGGGTGAGTACCAGCCACGTGCACATCTGTTTATCGAGGAGATGTTTGGCGAAGAGCATACCTTCCGTGCCGGCACGATCGGTGCCTATGCCGAGAAGAACGCGCTAGGTTTGGTTCGTGCTTACTTGGATCAAGGAGAACGCTTCGCGACGGAAGCGGAGAAGAAGCGTTTGGCCGAAGGTCTGGTTGGCGTCAAGCGTACGACCGGTCAGCATCCGGGCGGCATCGTTGTTATACCGAAGGATCGCGAGATCTATGATTTTACCCCGGTGCAGTTCCCGGCAGACAAGTCAGATGCAGGGGTCACCACGACTCACTTCGACTTCAACGCGATGCACGAGACGATCTTGAAGCTCGACATCTTGGGTCACGATGATCCGACCATGCTGAAATTCTTACATGACGAGACCGGTATCAATCCACTCGATATCCCTATTCCGGATGCGAGAGTCATGTCGCTCTTCCAGTCGACTAAGGAGCTGGGGATCGAACCCGGTTCGTCGCCTGCGGATTGTGCGACTCTGGGCCTACCCGAGATGGGTACGTTTATGGCTCGGGATATGATCCAAGAGACGAAGCCGTCGAAGTTCTATGACTTGGTTCAGCTCATGGGTCTCTCGCATGGTACGGACGTCTGGAAGGGTAACGCGCAGGAATTGATCGCCAACGGCACGTGTACCATTGATGAAGTGATCGGCTGTCGTGATAGCATCATGACAACCTTAATTCATAAGGGTTTGCCTGCATACTCAGCATTTGACATCATGGAGAAGGTTCGTAAGGGACGCGGCGTAAGCCCGGAATACGATCAATTGATGCGTGAGAACAACGTTGAGGACTGGTATATCGACTCGTGTAAGAAGATTAAATACATGTTCCCGAAGGCGCACGCTGTTGCATACGTCATGTCAACCTTACGTATTGCTTGGTTCAAAGTGAACTATCCGGAGGCCTATTATGCCGCCTATTTCACTGTTCGCGCCGATGAGTTCGATTATGCGATCATGGGCGGTAGCCTGGAGCATACGATTCGCCAGCGTGAGCGCCTGCGCGGCTCGTTTAGCCTCCGTGATGGCAACGCGCGCGAGCAGCGTCAGTATTACATCACTGAGCTCGTTGAGGAGATGCAGTACCGCGGAATCAAGTTGCTGCCGATCGACTTGTACAAATCGTCGGCATCGAAGTTCGAAGTGGTTGGCGAGGGTATGATTCAGACGCCCTTCGACACGATCGCAAACTTCTCTACGGCGATGGGTCAACAGGTAGTAGAGGCTAGGGCGAACGGTGAGCCGTTCAAATCCAAGGAGGAGCTGGCCAGCCGTGCAGGCTTGGGCCAAGCCGCGATTGCAGCGTTATCCGAAGCAGGCGTCTTGGATGGGATGCCGGAATCGGCGCAGATCGATTTCTTCAATATGATGGGGTAGATAATGGCTTATATCGATGTATTTCTGAAGACGGCTACCGTGGCATTCGATGCGCTCTACACCTATGAGGTGACAGATGAAGAGCATGCCCTGCTTCGGCCGGGTATGCTGGTCACGGTGCCGTTTGGCAGGGGAGATCGCACAGAAGAGGCGATCGTCTTCTCTGTGGAACCAAGAGAAATACAAGACGACATCAATTATAAGTCGATCACGGCGATACTGGATACGGAAGCCGCGCTTCTGGCCGATCAACTGGACTTGATTGAGCAACTTCGCATACGCTACTCGTGTACTTATGGGGATGCGGCGCGCCTGATGTTACCGCCGGGTGCGGGTCATCGAAGTGCCAAGCGTCGTGAGCGAACAGCTTATCTGGCCAACACCGCCGAGGCGATCGAACTGCTGAACGCGGGCATGGTCGATTATATGAACCAGATTCATGTCCTCGAGTTCCTCTTGAATTACGGAGAGTCTGCCGTGACGGATGTCCTCGCTGCTTGCCAGATCACGATATCGACGCTGAATACGATGAGGAAGAAGGGCTGGCTTCTCTTCGGCGAACGAGAGGCCGCCGTCCCGACAGAAGATGAGCTGCCAGAAGCGGATACGCCGCCGGCACCGACACCGGGACAGAAGAACGCGCTGACCACCCTAGTCGCCGCACTGGATAGCGACTCGCGCAGAATTAGGGAGTATTTGCTACGCGGCATTACAGGCTCCGGTAAGACGGAAGTCTATTTGCAGTTATCAGCCGAAGTACTAGAGCGAGGGAAGACGGCGATTATCCTGGTGCCGGAGATCTCCTTGACCCCGCAGATGACGGACCGCTTCCGAGCGCGCTTCGGTGATCGCGTGGCAGTCATCCACTCAAGGCTCACGCAGAGGGAGCGCCATGACCAGTGGCTGAAGATCTTGAGACAGGAAGTCTCGCTTGTCGTGGGCGCAAGATCGGCCATCTTCAGCCCGCTGGAGAACCTGGGCTTGATCGTCATCGATGAGGAGCAAGAGGGTAGCTATCGCTCGGAGATGAAACCGAAGTATCATGCGCGTACAGTCGCCAGACTTCGGGTACGAGGTGCAGGAGCGCTCTTGCTCCTTGGTTCTGCCACGCCGGATGTAGAGAGCTATCATCGAACCGAAACAGGCCGCTCGAACCTGCTTGAGCTAAGTGACAGACCGGGCAGCTCACTCTTACCGGAAGCGAAGATTGTCGATATGCGAGATGAGCTTGGGGCAGGGAACTTCTCGCCGTTTAGTAGAGAACTTCACGTGGCGATGGAAGAGGCCTTCTCAAAAGGAGAACAAGTTATTCTCTTCTTGAATCGGCGCGGGTATGCCGGCATCTGGATGTGTCCGGATTGCGGGAAATCTGTTTCATGCCCTCACTGCTCGGTCGCGATGACGTATCACATGGCGTTTCGCAATCGGCCGGCAAGCCTCCAGTGCCACTACTGCGGGCTTAGCGAAGCGGCCACTAACTTGTGCCGCAACTGCGGTGGGAAGCGGATGCAAGCTTTTGGCCTCGGTACGGAGCAGTTGGAGGAACAGTTCAAACAGATCTTCCCCGAACAGCGTATCCTTCGCATGGATCAGGATACGACGATCGGGCGAGGCTCTCATCATGAGATCGTAAACGCCTTTCGTCGCAGAGAGGCAGATGTGCTCTTGGGCACACAGATGATTGCCAAGGGACACGACTTCCCCCGCGTTACGGTTGTCGGCATCCTAGCGGCGGATCAATTGCTTGCGCTAAACGATTTCCGGGCCAAGGAGCGAGCCTTCCAGCTGATTACGCAGGCTGCCGGTAGAGCCGGACGAGCCGATCGACCGGGCAGGGTCTACATCCAGGCCTTCGATAGCGAGGATTATGCGCTCAAACATGCTCTGGCACAAGACTACGAGGCCTTCTACCGAGATGAGATTCTGTTTCGCCAAACGATGCTCTACCCGCCGTTCTCAAGCTTGGGCCAAGTATTGCTCAGTGGGCAAGACGACCGTGAGGTCCGAGCGACATGCGAAACATTGCGCACAGAGCTGCAGGGAGAACTCAGGCGCCGTGGCTTGGACCGCTATGTAGAATTCACGCCGATATCCAGAGCGGCGATTGCGAGGATCAAGCGCCGTTATCGCTGGCAGTTTACTCTGAAGGCCGAGGAGGCGAGGCAGATTGTGTTTTGCTTCGAACAGCTCCAGAAGATGAAGCTTGGCGAGCACATCCGACTCAGTCTGGATTTGGATCCCGCTTAATTGCTCGTGCATGCTATAATTATAGGGTTATAAGAGCTTAAGAATATCAATTGAGGTGATAGAACAGTGGCAATTAGGAATATAGTGACATTGGGTGATGACGTGCTGCACAAGGTAGCGCGCCCCGTAACCGACTTCGGAGCCAAGACACAAGAATTGATCGATGACATGATCGACACGCTGGATGCGACGGATAACGGCATCGGTTTGGCGGCCCCTCAAGTCGGTATGTTGCGCAGAATCTTCATCGTGGACCTCCACGACGAGGACGGTGTCCGTGTATTTGTGAATCCCGAGATCCTAGAGACCGAAGGGACTCGTCTCTGCCAGGAGGGTTGTCTTAGCATCCCCGGCAAGTGGGGCGATGTGGAGAGGCCGGTAAGCCTCAAGGTGCGGGCACAAGACCGTGATGGCGAGTTCTTCGAACTGGACACGGATGAGCTCCTGGCGAACGTGATCGCGCATGAGAACGATCATCTGGACGGGATTCTCTTCATTGACAAATTGGTAGGGGAGTTGATCACAGAGTGAGTTTGCGAATCGTCTTCATGGGTACACCCGAATTTGCGGTCCCGATTCTCGAGGCACTGCAGACGGATTTGTTCGAGACCGTCTTGGTCATCAGTCAGCCGGATCGTCCACAGGGCAGACGGCGCGAATTGATCGCGACGCCGGTAGCCGCCAAGGCTCGGGAGCTCGGACTTCCGCTGTGGCAACCCGAGAAGGTTCGTGATCTGGTCTTCTTGGAGCGTATCCGCGAGACCGAGGCGGACTTCATCGTGACCGCCGCATATGGGCGCTTATTGACATCCATGGTACTGGCTCTGCCGAAATACGGAGCGGTCAACGTGCATGCTTCGCTCCTGCCCAAGTATCGCGGCGCATCCCCGGTCCACTGGAGTATCATCAACGGGGAGAGCGAGACCGGTGTCAGCATCATGATGATGGATGACGAGATGGATCACGGCGATATTCTGGCCAGGCATACGATCGATATACCGGAGTATATTACCACGGATCTACTGATGGAACGCCTCGCCGAACTCGGGGCCAGGTGGCTACCCGAAGCTCTAAGCGCTTATGCCGCGGGCGAGATCGTGCCGGAAGTGCAGGATCACGAGCAGGCGACCTATGTCAGCTTACTCACCCGGGATACGGGCCTGATTGACTGGAACAAGAGTAGTAATCAAATTCATAATTTGGTGCGTGGGACCTATCCTTGGCCCGGCGCCTATACGTATAGAGACGGCAAGCGCTTCAAGATTCACAAGAGCCGCGTGGTCGATTATCCCGCCGAGGAGCTAGAGCGTTACACAGCCGAACTCGGCTCGGAGATTGTCCCGGGCACAGTCGTCTACTCACACAAGGACAGCCTCTATGTCGCTTGCGGCGAGGGTGTCTTGGCGCTACTCGAAGTGCAACAAGAGGGCTCACGACGTATGCATGTAGAGGATATCAGCCACAATATTCATGCCGGAACCGTATTCGGCAAGTAAGTACGACCACTAAGATCGGTTAGTAAGATAGGATAGACAAACATGAGTAATCAAACACAAGCGAGCCTTTTTGATCAGAGCACGGAAGAATTGCAGGCTTATGTGAAGACCTGCGGTCAACCGGCGTTTCGCGCGAAACAACTTGAAACATGGCTTCTCAAGGGCATCACAAACCCGTATGAGATGGGGAATCTGCCCAAGGCGCTTCGCGATAAGCTTCGCACAGATTTCAGAGACGAGAGCTTCACTTGCGTGAATCAATTGGCCTCCGGAGAAGATCAAACGACGAAGTACGTGTTTCGACTGGCAGACGGCAATATCGTCGAGGCAGTCTACATGGTTTATCACTACGGTACATCCGTGTGTATCTCGTCACAGGCCGGCTGTCAGATGGGCTGCACCTTCTGTGCATCGGCGGACGCCGGCTTCGGACGTAACCTGACGGCAGGCGAGATGCTGGGCCAAGTGGCTTATATCGGACGCGAACGCGACAGGCGAATCGACTCGGTCGTCGTCATGGGCATCGGCGAACCGCTCGAGAACTACGATGAGCTGATGCGCTTCATTTCGCTCGTTAACGATGAGCGAGGGCTCGGTATCGGGAAGCGTCACCTCACGGTCTCAACTTGCGGCATCGTGCCTCAGATGCTAAAATTTGCCGACGAGGAGGACCAAGTCAACCTCGCCGTATCACTCCACGCCCCGGACGATAGGCTTCGCCGAGAACTGATGCCGATCGCCAAGGTTTATAAGATGGATCAGTTGATGGATGCCTGTCGCTACTATTTGAAGAAGAGCACGAGACGACTTACCTTCGAATATATCTTGCTTGCCGGTATTAACGACAGGCCGGAGCAGGCAGAAGCGCTCGCTGCGTTGGTCAAGGGTATGAACTGCCTGATCAATTTGATTCCGGCCAACGAATTCCCGGGCGGTCTCTTCAGACGCTCGAGCCAGACAGCACTCACGGCGTTTCGCGAGGTGCTCGAAGCCCATCATATTCAAGTGACAACCCGCAGAGAATTGGGACGAGATATACAAGCTGCATGTGGACAGCTAAGGAGACGACAGGGAGATGAGTAGACGCATTGCTTTTGCAGCGTTGACCGATCAGGGTTTGGCCAGAGCCAACAATGAGGATTCATTCACCGTTTTGAAGGGGAGCGATGAGTTCTCCTATTTGGTTGTCATCGCAGACGGTATGGGCGGACATCAACGAGGCGAATTGGCCTCGTCAACGGCTGTTCACTACTGTTCGGAGCGCCTCGCCCGGCAGATTCATCCGAGCATGAGCATCGAGGAAGTCGAACAAGTGCTCTCGGATATCATCGCCAAGACCAACTTGAAGGTCTATTTGCAATCGCTCGAGAATCCCGAGAATAACGGTATGGGCACCACGCTGACCGTCGGCCTATTCCTCCACGACCAGCTGATTATCGGGCATGTCGGAGATTGTCGAGTCTTCCTTCTTCGCGGGCATAAGCTTAGAAGTATAACGAAGGATCATACGCTGGTACAGGCGATGGTCGACAAGGGCGATATCACGGCGGAACAAGCCATGGTCCATCCGAAACGAAACGTAATTACCAGAGCGCTCGGGACGCCCGAGCTCACGGTTGCCGATATATATTTGGTGAAGGTACAGAAAGAGGACAAGTTCCTCTTCTCGACAGACGGTCTGCATGATTATGTAGATCTTAATGATGTCAAAGAAATACTAAGAAATGAAAAAGACCCGGAAATCGCTTGTGCTCGTTTGGTCGACTTGGCCAACAGCGAAGCCGGCGCAGATAACGTAACCGTCATCTGCGGCTATGTTCTGGCTTGAGGTAAGTAGAGATGAATGGTGAGAGCCAACAATACGATATCAGACCGAATATGATCCTGGGCGGTCGCTATCAGATTGCCAAGATGATCGGCAAGGGCGGTATGGCCCTAGTCTATCAGGCACTGGATCAGAAGACCGGCCGTCAGGTTGCGATCAAGGTGTTGAAGCCCGAGATTGCACACGACGAGGAATTCGTTCGCCGTTTCGATACCGAGGCGAAGGCTGCATCGAGCCTCTCGCATGCCAACATCGTGAAGGTGATCGGTGTGGGAGAAGAGCGCGGCATACGCTACATGGTCCAGGAGTTTGTCGACGGGACAACACTGAAGGACTTGATCGACGCGTATGGCGGACTGGACTGGCGCATCGCCGTACCGATCGGCCTGCAGATCGCGCTCGCCCTGGAACATGCACATGCAGCAGGCGTCGTCCACCGCGATATCAAGCCGCAGAATATCATGATCACGCCAGATCGTACCGCGCTCGTCACGGACTTCGGCATCGCACGCGCCTCTACGGCGAATACGATCACGCTCACCAGCGGCAACGCGATGGGATCTGTACACTACTTCTCGCCAGAACAGGCCAGAGGCGGTATGGTGGGCCCCTCCGCAGATATCTATTCGCTTGGCATCTTGCTCTACGAGATGCTGACGGGCGAAGTGCCGTTTGACGGTGAGACATCCGTTGCGGTTGCGATCAAGCACCTGCAAGAGGAGCCAGTCGATCCGAGAACCAAGGTCAGCGAGATTCCGGCCGGGCTTGCGGCCATCGTCATGAAGTGCATACAGAAGAACCCGAAACAGCGCTACAGAGATGCAAGAGAGCTGATCGAGGAGCTAGACGCCTTCATGCTCGATCCGAGCGGCGTCTATGGCCAGATCGCGCCAGACTCCAAGATCTACGATCCCACCACCAACAATTCGGCGCTCAGACCGCAGGCAGACTATGAGAAGATCCGTGATATAGAAGAATCGATTCATACCAGAAGACGGTCCCGCCAGCGCGAGAACGGCGTGATCATCGCCTTGATCCTGGTCTTCTTGGCCCTGATGATTTCGGTCGGAGCGTTTGTGATGTCAAGGCTTGGCGGAGGCACACCGACAGAGTCCACCGAATTGGGCGATTACATCGTGCAGAGTTTCGTGGGCATGACACGTGACGATGCGATCTCGATCTTGACAGATGAAGATATCGAGTACGAGATCCGCGAGGAGGCGTCGGCTACGGTGGCGGCCAACGAGGTCATCAGCCAAACGCCGGTCGAGGGCGCCGTAATCAGCCGTACGGGCTTGCAGAAGGTGATTCTGTTTGTCAGTACAGGTGACGGCAGCTTGAAGCTTGGCAATTACGTCGGGATGAACTTCCTGGAAGCCGAGGTGCAGATCCGTAACGAATTGAATTACTCCGTTCGCATCATCCGCGAGGATAACGATGAGTATGAAGCAGACACCGTCATCCGTACCGAGCCGGGGGCAGGAGAGATTCCTGCAGACGGCGAGCCGGTCATCCTCTATGTCAGCCAGGGACCGACGGAGATGCAGATTCCGTCCAATTGGATCGGACAAGCACGTGACTTGGTCTATAACAATATCCTCGATTTCGGTCTCAAGATCGAGAGTATCAGTATCACCGGACCGGACCCACGCCTGCCGGCTGCCGATCAGTACCTCGTAGCCATCGAGCCCGGGGTAGGTTCGAAGGTTCGTAAGGGCGATAGCGTCTCGCTTGTCTTCAGCGATTATGCTTACTTGCATCCGTCGCCGACGCCGGAAGAGACGACGACCGAACCGACGACAGAGGAGCCTACAACCGAACCTACAACTGAGCCGACGACCGAACCTACGACTACGCCGGAAGAGACGACGCCACCTGCTACGCCGACGCCGACCACACCGACGCCGACCACACCGACGCCGACCACACCGGAGCCCCCACCTACGACGACCGAGCCGGCGGCGGACCCCAGCACCGATGCGCCATAATTATTTCTTATGAAGGGAGATCCAGTTGCCAAATCTTAAGCCGATAGACCCGCCAGAGGGCAGGAGTAGAGGACGAATACTCAAGGGGGTAGGCGGTGCCTACGAGATACTCTTGACGGACGGATCGCGCTTCGACAGTAAGCCGCGCGGTATCTTCCGTAAGCAGAATCGAAGTCCTCTGCCCGGAGACTTGGTTGTCTGTCAGCCCAGCGGAGACAGCGATTTCCCGCTCCAAATACTGGAGATCGAGCCGAGACGAAACGCCCTCATCCGGCCGCCGATGGCGAATTTGGATTTGCTGATCTTGACCTTTGCGACCATGGACCCCGTCCCGGACCTGCTCTTGCTCGACAAGCTTCTGATCTATGCCGCGAAGCATAACATCGATTGCCTGATCTGCTTCACCAAGGCGGATTTGAATCCCGATGAGAATGAGCGCTTGGTTCGCATGTACCGCGATGCGGGTTTCAATGTACTGTCCTCGTCCGTTGACGATTGGGCCGACGAAGCGATTCGCTCCGAGATAGCGGGGAAGGTCGTCGCGTTTGCAGGCCCCTCCGGCGTCGGTAAGTCGACGCTCTTAAACGAGATCAGCGGACAAGAAGAGATGGCAACCGGTGAGATCAGTGAGCGCCTCAGCCGCGGTCGACATACGACCCGGCACATCGAGTTGTTCCCGATGCTTGGCGGCTTCCTCGTGGATACACCGGGCTTCACGTCGCTTGCTATGGACCAGCTCGGTGTCCTGCCCGAGGAGCTTATCTTAGGTTATCCCGAGTTCCAAGGGGCGGCCGAAGAGTGCCGCTTCCTCGATTGCAGGCATCTAAGTGAGATCGATTGTGCGGTACAAGAGCAAGCGAAGAAGTCGGACGCCAATCGCGAGCGCTACGAGCGCTACAGCCTGTTTCGCAGCGAGCTTGACCAGCTGCCCCTGCACCACTGGAAGAAGAAGGAGTCGTGATTCTATGTCCCTGTCGTTTCCTGTTTATGATCCTACAGCCCAAGTCTTGATCGCTCCCTCCATCTTGGCCGCGGATTTCTCGCGCCTGGGTGAGGCGGTCTCGCAGATCGAAGCGGATGCCGATCTCCTCCACATCGATGTGATGGATGGTCTGTTCGTGCCCAACATCTCGTTTGGCACGCCCGTGATGAAGTCTCTTCGTCCGCATACGAAGCTGGCGTTTGATGTGCACCTGATGATTCGTGAACCGGAGCGCTACCTGGCGGACTTCGCTATGGCGGGGGCAAACAACATCACGATACATGCGGAGGCGACGGTGCACCTGCATCGTGCACTGCAGCAGATCCGTGACCTTGGCGTGAGTGTCGGCGTGAGCCTGAACCCTGCAACGCCCCTGGTCTTGCTGGAAGACGTATTGCCCTATGTGGATATGGTGCTCTTGATGAGCGTGAACCCGGGATTTGGTGGCCAGGTGTTTATCCCCGAGACGATCGATCGCATCAGGCGACTTCGCCACATGATCGAAGAGCGCGAACTAAACGTGCATATCGAAGTGGACGGCGGCATCTCGTCCGAGAACGTCGCCACGCTCTATGAGGCGGGCGCCAACGTCTTCGTGGCCGGTTCCGCTGTCTTCGGACATCCGGACCCCGCAGCTGAGATTCGGGAGATGAAGGCCAGATGCAAACGCTGATTGCCATCGGTGGCACGATCCGTGACCATGCGTATATCGAGTCCGGTTTCAAGGCCGGCGCCTTCGACCTTGTGATCGCCGCCGATTCGGGTGTGAAGCACTTGCTGGAGATCGGCCGTGTACCGACTTATTTCATCGGAGATATGGATAGCGCCACGCCGGAACAAATCGATTATCTGAAGCAAGTCGGCACCGAGACCCTAGTCTACCCGGAGCGCAAGAACGAGTCGGATACCGAGCTTGCCATCGAAGAGGCACTTCTACGCGGGACGAAGAAGCTTGTACTCTACGGCTCGTTTGGTGCCGTGAGGCCGGATCATCTCTTGGCCAACCTCTTGATGCTTGAGCGCTTGAAGCGAGACCGACCGGATGTGTCGTTTCTACTGACGGATGGTCTGAGTTTCGTTCATGCCCTACAAGGACCGATGGAGCGCCGGTTTGACTTCAAGTCGATGCCCGAGCGCCCGTATCTCGTCTCCTTGCTACCGATCAGCTCCGAGGTGGAGGGGCTCAGTTACGAGGGTCTATCGTATCCGCTGGAGGACGCCAGGGTAGAGCGTGGCCGTACACTCACGATCAGCAATTATGCCAACAAGCAAGAAGACGGCTTCGCCATACGTATGGAAGCCGGCAGCGCACTCTTGATACTTACCCCAAACGAATAAGCAATATTACGAGAAATAAGATGAATTATTAGATATAAGCAAAGGAGCCGTCTCATCACCGAGACAGCTCCTTCGTAGATCATGCAGATCAATTGGCAGGGGAGACGCGATTCGAACACGCAACCGACGGTTTTGGAGACCGTTGCTCTACCGTTGAGCCACTCCCCTAAGAAGATATGGTTTGATCTGCAACGTTGATGAGTATAGCGTGACAATTGCGGAGTGTCAAGCCAAATGATATGATTTTAATTGAAATCTTCGCAAGTGAAGAGACAACAGGCAAACTGTCCGGATAACCGGCTAGCCGATGTTAGAGAGGACAGCAATTATGTCAGATAATACCGACCGATCGAATACAGCCCTCACCACAGTAGAAATCTACACGGACGGCGCCTGCTCCGGGAATCCGGGTGTGGGCGGTTATGCCGCAGTCTTATTTGCCGGAGGTCACAAGAAGGAGATCTCGGGCGCTGTCGGCAGCACCACGAATAACCGCATGGAATTGCAAGCAGTCATCGAGAGCTTGCGCGAACTCAAGCGGCCCTGTGCTGTTAAACTATATAGTGACAGCTCATATGTGGTAAACGCGTTTGTCAAGGGCTGGATCGATGCATGGCTCGCGCGCGGCTGGACGAATGCCGCGGGCAATCCAGTCTCCAATCAGGATCTGTGGCAGGAACTGCTCGAGCTTGCGAAGCCCCATCAGATCGAATGGATCAAGGTCAAGGGACACGCCGATAACGAGTATAATAATCGTTGTGATGAGCTTGCCGTCGCCGCCGTCCAGGCATATAAGCTGGAGCACGGTGCATAATTATAGACACGGCGTATATAGATAGAATTGACTGAGGGTAGACGATGCATCAAGAGAGAACGATAGATCAAGAGATCATATTCGATAGCCCGATCTTCCGCGTAGAGCGCTTGGCCGTCGAATTGGAAGACGGTCATGCCGCCAGACGGGATGTGGTCTACCACAACGGTGGCGTTTGCATCGCTGCGATAGAAGACGACATGGTCTACGTGGTCACGCAATACCGTATCGCGGTCGAACGTGAGACGATGGAACTACCCGCCGGCAAGCTGGAGCTTGGCGAAGACCCGAGGCTTGCCGCTCTTCGCGAACTGCGCGAGGAGACGGGCTTGACGCCGGGTGAACTGATCGATTTGGGTGCCTGTCTGCCCTCGCCGGGTTATACATCCGAGGTGCTTCATCTGTACTTGGCCCTAGACCTCAAGATCGGCGAGATGGATCTGGATCCGGGCGAGCATCTGACGGCGTTCAAGTTACCGCTGGATGAAGTGATGGCGCGCGTGATGTCCGGTGAGATCCAAGATGCGAAGACGATAATCTGCCTGTTCAAGGCAAGAGAGTATCTTCGAAGCCGAGCAAGTGAGGCATAGACGAGATGAGTGAGAAACGATTTTCTAAGGGGCGAGAAGTGAGCGGTATCATCTTCTTGGCCGTTAGCATACTCCTGGGATTCAGTTATTACGTACCGAGTGCTTCGACCGGTCTTCTGGGCGAATTCTTCCTCGGTATGGGTCGCGGCTTGTTTGGCGTCACGGCGTACGCTATTCCGGCCCTCTTTTTGTATATGGCCGTAGAGTATCTGGTCGCTCGCTCCAAACAGATATCATCGAGTCGTATCAGTCATGTGTTTATCTTGATTATCATCGTAGCTGCCCTGATGCATGCGTTTACGATCGAGCATGAGGCCTTCGCCGCAGCACTTGGCAACACGGATCAACAGAAGGCGACATCGGCCATCGGCCTGCTCTGGGACATCAGTAGGCACGGTACGATCGATCGTCTCGGTATCTCGGCGCTACCCGGCGGCTTCCTGCCCGGTCTGATGACGATCGGTCTCCAAGCGGTTGCGGGCGACACGGGTGCAATTGTGATCCTGGTCATGGCGTTTATCATCGAACTTGTCCTCTTGTTCAATGTTTCGTTCTCGCGCGTACTGGGCCGTACAGGCTCGGCCGTCAAGCAAGCGGGGCAGAAGATGGGGACGGCGATCAGCCAGACTGTGCAGAGCGCAAGCCTGCGAAACCAAGAAGACTTGCGCTACGACTATGCACTAGAGAAGGATGCCTGGGAGGCCGATCCTTCGCTTCACGCCGATCCGCTAAGAAGCTTCGATGATACCTCCGCCGGAACACCGCAAGAGGCCAAGCCTGCCCCGACACAAGCTGCGCCTGAGCCCGATCCCGAGCCGTATCGCCTGGATGTATCCACCTACAAGCCGCCGGAAGCGAAGGCTGTGGAAGCAGATCCGAATCTGTCGGCGAGAGCAGCCGGTTTCCACCAAGTCGGCGGTGCCGATCCGGATGGCGCGTCACGAATCGATCGGAAGCCGGGTGAGGACTATGCCGCCTACACCGCGACAACGGATGTGCACAACGATGTGACGAAATCTGCGAAGGAGACGGCGCCGTCCGGCTACTTCGATGGTATACCGATTCTCTCTTACGATCCGGAGCCAGAAGCTTCGGGTATCACGCTCGGTGTGACAGAGCAGAAGGAGGCGGAGGAGGATCCCTTTGCCATACCTGAATTCCTCCAAGAGGCGAACAAACCAAGACGAAGAGCAGAGAGCGAAGACTTGACCGATGTCGATTCGAGACAGCAAGTCTTCCATGATTTGGATGGGGATTTGGAGCCCGAAGAGAGCGACGCCTTGATTCGTCCGACGAAGCTGCCCGAGAAACAAGCAGAGACCGAAGAGGGTCAGGTGCAGAATCGTTATGGCGCCGAGATCTCGACCGGTCGTGTGCGCGCGGTAACGGCAGAGGAGATTGCGGACTTGGACGAGGATGACTTCCCGCCGAGGCCCTATATCTATCCGAGCACGACACTCCTAAACCAAGAAGATCGCACGAGCTTCCGCCAGAACCAAGATCAGATCGCAGGGCTCGGACATAAGCTAGAGGAGACACTCAAGAGCTTCGGCGTTGAGGCCAAGGTCGTCAATATCACGACAGGTCCGTCGATTACAAGATTTGAATTATCGCCCGGTATCGGCGTCAAGGTCAGTAAGATTACGAATCTGGCCGATGACATCGCGCTGAATCTGGCAGCCGTCGGCGTACGTATCGAAGCACCGATTCCGGGTAAGTCCGCGATCGGTATCGAGATTCCGAACAAGCAAACGAGCGTGGTCGGCCTTCGTGCCCTGATCGAATCGCGCGACTTCCGCGAAGCCAAGTCCAAACTAACGGTGGCGCTCGGGCGCGATATCCCGGGTGCACCCATGCTCTGTGATCTGGCTCGCATGCCGCATCTCCTGATTGCAGGTGCGACCGGTTCCGGTAAGTCTGTTTGTATCAACTCGATCCTGGTGTCGCTGCTCTATCGCTGCAACCCGGACGAAGTCAAGATGCTGATGATAGACCCCAAGGTCGTTGAGCTCAGCGTCTACAACGGGATTCCGCATCTGTTGGCGCCTGTCGTCACGGATCCGAAGAAGGCATCGAACACCCTCAATTGGGCGGTGGTGGAGATGAATCGCCGTTACGGTTTGTTTGCGAAGGTGAGCGCCAGAGACCTCAGTTCCTATAACGGACTTGCCGATCGAGACGGCTTCGAGCGTATCCCGCAGATCGTCATCGTAATTGATGAATTGGCGGACTTGATGATGGCGGCGCCGCACGAGGTCGAAGACTCGATTGCCCGCCTGACCGCAATGGCCAGAGCCGCCGGCATGCATCTCATCATCGCGACGCAGCGCCCCTCGGTCGACGTCATCACGGGTGTGATCAAGGCCAATATTCCGTCTCGCGTCGCCTTCATGGTCTCGTCGGCGGTCGACTCGCGCACGATTCTAGATTCCGGCGGAGCAGAGAAGCTGCTCGGTAAGGGTGATATGCTCTATGCGCCGCAGAGTCTGCCTAAGCCGCTTCGCGGTCAGGGCTCGTTCATCACGGAAGAAGAAGTGGAACGTGTTGTATCGTTTTGTAAGGCGCAGAACGAACGAGGCTACGACAAGACCCTCCAAGAGGAGATCGTCTCTGCCAAGCCGCTCGGCCAGGGCCAAGACGCGACAGATGCGAGCGATCAAGACGAGTTATTCACCGAGGCTGTGGACATCATCGTGGAAGCAGGCTACGGATCCGTATCGATTCTGCAACGCCGCTTGAACGTGGGTTATCCCCGTGCGGGTAAGCTGATCGATTCTATGGAGCAAGCAGGTTATATCGGACCGTTCGAAGGCAGTAAGCCGCGTAAGCTTCTTCTGACGAGGCCCGAATGGGAAGCAATCAAGGCCGGTCACGGCCAAGCAGACGAGGAAGAGGGAGACATAGATGGCTAAGATCTTGAGCGGTAAGGAAGTTTCGGCAGTCAAACGAGAGGCGATGGCCCGGGAAGTCGAATCCTTGAAGGCGGCGGGGAAGCGCTTGCCTTGTCTGGCTGTCATCCAGGTCGGCAGCGATCCGGCCTCCTCTATCTACGTAAGAAACAAGGTTCGGTCTTGTGAGGCCATAGGCATACTCTCGAGGCTCTATACGCTAGACGAATCGATTGGGGAAGACAGGCTCATCTCGCAGATCGAATCTCTAAATGAAGATCCGACAGTTGATGGCATACTCTGTCAGTTGCCGCTTCCGGCCGGCATGGATGAAGATCGTATCCTGGACGCCGTCATGCCGTCCAAGGATGTGGACGGCTTCCATCCGCTAAACGTCGGTTCGCTGCACATGGGCAGGTCGTGTCCGCTCCCGTGTACCGCAGCCGGTATCATCGAGATCCTGCGCTACTACGACATTCCGCTCTCGGGTGCCAATGCGCTCGTCGTCGGACGAAGCCAGATCGTGGGTAAGCCCGTCGCCGCGCTCTTGCTCCAAGAGAATGCGACCGTGACTATCGCGCATAGCAGGACCAAGGACTTGAAGGAGCTAGCGAGGCAAGCCGATATCGTCGTGGCGGCGATCGGCAGACACCATTACTTCGATGCATCCTATTTCAAACCCGAAGCAGTCGTCATCGATGTGGGCATACACCACGTAGACGGTAAGGTCCAAGGTGATGTGGATCAAGATGCAGTCGAAGCCCATGTGGCAGCCCTCACGCCGGTCCCCGGCGGTGTCGGCCCCATGACCATCACGATGTTACTCGAGAACACACTTACCGCCTATGGCGTACAAGAAGCAAACAGAGGTTAGAACCTGCGCATGAACGAGATCAGAACTGCTGAGATTCTGGCCATCGGCACCGAGCTGCTGATGGGCCAGATTATTAATACCAATGCCGCTTATCTAGCCGTCGTGCTCAGAGACCTCGGCATCGATTCCAAGTATCAGACGGTTGTCGGCGACAACGAGGGGCGCATCCTGGATGCGATCGACACGGCGCTCGAGCGATCGGATCTGCTCTTGATCACGGGTGGCCTCGGACCGACAGAGGACGATATCTCCATGGCAGTAACGGCCAAGGCGCTCGGTCTGGAGCTCGATCTCCACGAAGCGTCATGGGCACGTATCCAAGCGTACTTCCGTAGGATCGGACGCCCGCTGCTCGAATCAAACAAGAAACAAGCCTACCTACCCATCGGTTCAGAGGTGCTGCCAAACGATAACGGCACCGCTCCCGGGGCGTTTATCCAAGCGAAGCGAGGGGATAGAGATGTCTTTGTCGCCCTCTTGCCCGGCCCTCCGTCCGAGAACAGCTTGATGACCGAGCGTTACCTCAAGCCGATCTTGGAAGCGAGAAGTTCGCGCGTGATCCTCTCTCGCTTTTTGCGCCTGATGGGCATCGGCGAGTCGCAGGCGGAGGCGAAGATTCGTGATCTCGTACACAACCAAACGGATCCGACGATCGCCCCTTATGCCTCACAAGGCGAGGTGATGATTCGCGTCACGACCTCGGCGCTAAGAGACGATGCTGCGCTCGCGGAAGCAGAGGCGAGGCTTCGCCATACGATCGACTTGATCGAGGCGCGCCTGGGTAATTATATCTATCACATTGGCACGGAGAGCCTCTATGAAGTCGTAGCGGCGAAGTTGATGCGACGAGGGCAAACGCTAAGTGTTGCCGAGAGCTGTACCAGCGGCTTACTAGCAAGCTATCTTGGCGATATAGCAGGTGTATCCGCGGTCTTCCTCGGTGGGGTGATTGCTTACGATAATCTTGTCAAAGAACAACTCCTAGACGTCCCCCACGATCTCCTCCAAGAAGAGGGGGCCGTCAGCCGCGCGTGTGCCGAAGCGATGGCCGAGGGCATGCGCCGCCGTAGCGGTTCCGACTACGCGGTAGCCATCACCGGTATAGCGGGTCCGGGTGGCGGTAGCGAAGAGAAGCCCGTCGGCACGATCTATCTGTCCGTTGCGGGGCCAAACGGCACGGTAACGGAGCATCATCTTCTCAACGGGAATCGGCGCCGCATCCGCGAGAATGCCGCGCTCTGGTCGATGAATTTGTTGCGCAGGAGGCTGTTGGAAGAGTGAAGCAGAATCGTAATCGTATGCTGCATATGACCGTCTTGACGATGATCGCTCTGATATTGAGTAAGGTCACCGGTCAATTGCGCGACATCCTATCTGTCAATTTGTTCGGTCACGGCTATCTGACCGACGCTTATACCCAAGGGTTCTTGATTCCCGACTTCGTCTACGAGCTCCTCATCGGGGGCTCGATCTCTGCCGCCTTGATCCCCACACTCTCAGGTTCGCTTGCCAAGGGTCAGGGGAGACGTGGCTGGCGCTCGGTGAGTATCTTCATATCCTTTGCGATGGTGATTATGCTCCTTGTCTCCGTCCTCGGCATCTTCTTCGCGCCGCTCTTGATGCGTGGCCTGACCAGCGATGAGACGATGAATCTGGCCGTTAAGGTAACCAGGATCTTGTTCCCACAGACCTACTTCATGATGCTCGCTGCGCTCTCGATCGGTATCTTGAACGCGTACAATCGCTTCGATAAGACGGCCTTCGGACCTGTCTTCTACAATATCTGTGTTGTCCTGAGCCTGATCTTGTTCGGGGCCAGTACGGAATCGGCTGTCTTGCAAGTCGCGGTGGGCGTGACGGTCTCGGCATTCCTCTACTTCTTGATGCAGGCGGGGCTTGCTCATAAGCAACTGCGAAACTTCCGCTTCTCCCTCGATTATAAGAATCGAGGCTTCCGCCGCCTGCTCATCGTCGCCGTACCGACGCTCTTGTCGGCGGCGATCCCGCAGCTTAACAATATCATCTTGAACGTGATCATCTCGGCAGGCGGTTTCGCCAGCGGTACGACGACCAGTCTGCGCAACGCCAATACGCTCTGGATGCTGCCATGGGGTGTATTTGCGGTCGCGATCGGCAATATCATGTTGCCGAATCTCTCGGCTCTGAATGCGGCCGGACGCTTCAAGGAGGGTCAGAAGCTGCTAGGTCGATCGCTCAAGAACGCCCTGTTTATCACGATCCCTTGCGCCTTGATCTTCTTCGTTTTGCGCCAAGACTTGGTGCGCGCGGTCTTCCAATGGTCTGTCGATAGCTATGACGAGACAGCGGTAGCACTGACGGCCGGAATACTGAGCTTCTACTGCCTGACGATCGTGACGCATACGATCGTCTCGATTATGAACAACGCTTATTATTCGATGCGCATGACGTTCATCCCTCTGGGCAGTGCGATCTTGTCGCTGCTGTTGACAAGCAGCTTCGGCTACTTGTTCTCGAATCACACCCCGCTTGGCGCTGCCGGTTTGTCGCTGGGTTATGCTGTAGCAAGCTTGATCAATTCGATCCTCTTACTGCTGATCTACCGCCGTATCAATACGAAGGGGGCACCAAGAAGACTCGGCCTCTTCTTCACCAAATCCGCGCTGGCCGCCTTGATTACGCTGATCGCACTCTTCTTGTTCGAGCGCTTGATCGGTCCGACTCGCTTCGATCAAGCCGGCAAATTGATGCAATTGACCTGGCTTGCCGTGAGGAGCCTACTCGGTTTCATCGTCTACTATCTGGCTTGTCTGTGGATGCAGCTGCCCGAAGCATATCGCTTGACGGCACAAGTCCTTAGTCGCTTGGGACTCTTGAAGAAGAAGGGACAGTAGGCCTTATTCGTACATTGGGTAGAATTGGGGCGTAAGCTTGCCGGTTTATCCATAGACGGTAGGGGATAATATGCTTGACGAGGGTTTCGTCTTTGATATAATGAATAAGAACGAATGTTCTTTATGGAGGTATGCATGGCTAGGAGTAGTAAGGGTTCGAAGGCGAATCAAGAAGTAACACGTAAGGAATCCGGTGATCGTGCGAAGGCGCTCGAAGCCGCATTTAGCAATATTGAGAAGCAGTTCGGTAAGGGTGCCGTGATGAAGATGGGTGACCAGCCGGCTGCCAACGTGTCCGTGGTTCCGACCGGTGCCCTGTCGCTTGACCTGGCGCTCGGTATAGGCGGTGTCCCGCGCGGACGCGTCGTCGAGATCTACGGGCCGGAATCCTCCGGTAAGACCACGGTAGCTCTGCACATCGTTGCGGAGGCACAGCGCCAAGACGGCGTTGCGGCCTTCATCGATGCCGAGCACGCCTTGGATCCGACCTATGCCGCCCGTATCGGTGTCGACATCGATAACTTGATCGTCTCGCAACCGGACAACGGTGAGCAGGCGCTTGAGATCGCCGAGGCACTCGTGCGAAGCGGTGCGATCGACGTCGTCGTCATCGACTCCGTCGCCGCCTTGGTGCCCAAGGCCGAGATCGAGGGTGAGATGGGCGATTCCGTCATGGGTATGCAGGCTCGCCTGATGTCTCAAGCGCTGCGTAAGCTGACGCCTGTGATCAACAAGTCTCGTACCGTTGTCATCTTCATCAACCAGCTGCGTGAGAAGATCGGTGTTATGTTCGGTAACCCCGAGACGACACCCGGCGGACGCGCACTGAAATTCTACTCGTCGGTTCGTATGGACGTACGTCGTGTCGAGTCGATCCGCAGCGGTACCGACGTTATCGGTAACCGTACGCGTGTCAAGGTAGTCAAGAACAAGGTTGCCCCGCCGTTTAGAGAGGCACAGTTCGACTTGATCTTCGGCGAGGGCATCTCGAAGGCCAGTTCGGTCCTCGATATCGCGGTCGACGAAGACGTGATCAAGAAGAGCGGGTCGTGGTTCTCCTATAAGGACGAGCGTATCGGCCAGGGCAGAGAGAAGGCCAGTCAATTCTTGAAGGATAATCCGGACGTGTTAGAAGAGATCACACAGACGGTACTCGACATGAATCGCAAGCATCTGCAGCCTGTTACGGATGACGACGATATCGAAGAAGACACGGAAGCCTTCGACGATGAGACAGATCTCGATGAGGATTTGCTAAACCTCGATGATCTATAAACCAGACTCCGAAGAAGAGAATAAGACGAACACGGAAGGCATCCCGGCCCGCTCAAGCGATGAGCGGGTCAAGGATGCCTTGTCGCAAGTAGAAGAAGCGCTGCGCAAGCCCTCCTTGATCGGAGAGCTTCTGACAGAGGATCCCGAGTACAGACGAGGCCGTGAGCTTGCGATCGCGTATCTGAGTTATCGTCCGCGAAGCTCGGGTAAGGTGCGAACGAAGCTTGCCGAGAAGAACTTAGAGCCAGAGGTAATCGAGCAGGTCCTACGAAGCTTGATAGAAGACGGCTACTTAGATGACAAGTTGATCGCGGAAGCGCTGCTTCGCGAGCGCAGGGGGCGCAAGGCCGAGGGCTATCAACGAGCCAGGCAGCGCCTGATTGCCGCCGGCATACCCGTTTGGCAGGCAGCCGAGAGCGTAGCCAAGATGGAAGAGGACGTGCCGGAGCTTCATCTCCTGGCCGGCTTCCTGAAGTCGAAGTATCGCAAGGAGCTTCTTCGCCTTCGCGATGGCAGTCCCTCACGAGAAGAGCGGCGAGACTTGGAGAACCGACTTATGCGGGCGGCTGAGGGCAGAGGGTTTCGCTACTCGGATGTTTCGCGCTTGCTTCGAACATGGTTTGAAGATTAAGCGCAATTCACCTATTTCTCGTTTGATTGTGCTATGATAAATAGCGTTTTATATGCTTACAATCAGATGAGGTGATAGAGTTTGTCCGTTACGAAACAAGTGACAGCAGCATTAATCAGTTTGGGTTGTTCCA
Organism: uncultured Oscillospiraceae bacterium; assembly: GCA_964558445.1. Classification (GTDB taxonomy): domain Bacteria; phylum Bacillota; class Clostridia; order Saccharofermentanales; family Fastidiosipilaceae; genus CAYXVJ01. The sequence continues at coordinate 33,105 of CAZLEA010000012.1, forward strand.
AGAATTTGGTAGACGCCGAATTCATGAGTTCGATCATGGAAGAAGACGGCATCAGGCTTACCGATCGGCCGGAAGCAGCGGACGTCATCATCGTGAACACCTGTGGTTTCATCGTTCCCGCCAAACAAGAAGCGATCGACACGATACTCTTGATGGCAGATTACAAGGAGGCGGGTACTTGCGATTATCTCATCGTAACCGGCTGCTTGGCTCAGCGCTATGCCCCCGATATCGAGGAGAGTTTGCCCGAGGTCGATGCAGTCCTCGGTACCAGTTCGTACGGTGAGATTGCTAGCGTCATTCGTCAGTTATATAAGGAGGCGGGCACGAGCTTGACTGAGCCGGACAAGTCCGATCTTCATATCTTGTCGCTTGCCGAATTCGACTCGTCGAAGGCACTTGATCACATGCGAGGTCGACGCAAGGTCTCGACCGCTCACTATGCTTATTTGAAGATAGCGGAAGGCTGTTCGAACACCTGCACCTTCTGCGCGATTCCTGCAATTCGCGGCCCGTATCAATCCAGACCGTTCGAAGACTTACTCTCTGAAGCGAAGCGCTTGAGAGATGAGGGCTATGTTGAGATCATCTTGGTGGCTCAGGATACGACCGCTTATGGCTTGGATCTCTACGGAGAACGCCGCTTCGCTGAGCTCTTGCTTGCCGTATCGGACCTGGGCTTCACTTGGGTTCGCTTCCTCTACGCGTATACGGATGGTTTGACCGATGAGCTCTTGACGGCGATGGCTTCGCGCGAGAATATCGTGCGTTACCTAGACTTGCCGATTCAACATGCCTCGAACCGCGTGCTCAGACGCATGGGTAGACGAGATAGCAAGGAGCGTTTGCGAGAGCGCTTCCTCAAGGCACGAAGTTTGATGCCGGATATCGTCTTACGTACAACCGTTCTCTTGTCCTTCCCGGGCGAGACGGAAGAAGAGGTAGACGAACTAATTGATTTCATGGAAGAAATACGTTTCAATATGCTGGGTTGTTTCACGTATTCTCCTGAAGAGGGGACACCAGGCGAGCGCTTACCCGATCGTATTCCGGCGGATGTCGCAGCCAGTCGTCTAGAGCGCGTCATGGCAGCCCAACATGAGATAAGCGAGGAGCTACATGGCAAGCTCATCGGTCAGACCGTTCCGGTCTTGATCGAGGGTGTAAGTGACGATGGCATATTCTATTTGGGGCGCTGTCGCTGGCAAGCACCGGAAGTCGATAGCCGAATTCGGGTCTTGTCCGAGTCTGAGCCGCTCCGAGCGGGAACCATCGTGGGCGTTAGAATTATTGAAGCAGACGCATATGAATTGACAGGAGTTAGTGAATAGACATGAATCTACCGACGAAATTAACCATCTTGAGAATCTTCCTTATCCCTTTGATGCTGATCTTCATGTTGCCGTTGCCGTTTGCGGCGGCAGAGGGCTGGAACACATTCTTGTTGGGCCCCGGCATGTTGATTGCACTCTTGATCTTCTCGATTGCATCGTATACCGATTTCTTGGACGGTCATCTGGCACGCAAGCATAATATGGTGACGAACATGGGCAAGTTCTTGGATCCGATTGCGGACAAGATCTTGATCGTCGCCGTCTTGATTGCGTTCGTCGAGCGTGGGCGCGTATCCACCGTGATTCCCGTGATCGTATTGACAAGAGAGTTTGCCGTAACAGGGATTCGCCTCCTGGCAGCCAACAAGGGCCAAGTCATTGCAGCCAGCAAGATGGGTAAGCTCAAGACTGTCACACAGATCGTGGCGGTTATTATGATTCAATTGGCTATGGGCACCGAGATCTGGCTTGGCAGCTACACAGTCTGGCACGTGTTTAATGTGCTTGCTACCATAGCTCTCTGGTTCTCTGTGCTGATGACGATCGTGTCCGGTCTAGACTACTATCAGAAGAATAAGTCGGTCGTGCACTGATCTCTACAATTGTTCACAATCGAAACCATGCGGAGAACTTGACAATTCGCCCGCTATCTATTAAAACTCTATACATTAAGAAGTCCGTATCCGCTATCCATAGCGTGATGTGATTTATATATGCGGACAAACGCTGGAGGTAGCAATGAAAGACGATGCAATTTTTGACAAGATCAAGGATATCCTGGTAGAACAACTGGGTATCGACGAAGACGACGTGAATATGGATTCCAACTTCACGGATGAGCTGAACGCCGACTCGCTCGATATCGTAGAGCTTGTCATGGCCATGGAGCAGGAATTCGGTATCTCGATTCCTGATGAGGAAGCCGAGCGTATTCGCACCGTTGGTGATGCCGTTGAGTTCGTCAAGAACAACAACTAAGCACCGAATCTGACATCCGGAAGAGGAACCGTTCGAGATCGTTCGAATGGTTCTTTTTGTTATCCGGAGACGGACATATGCTACAATGAAACGTAAATCTATGGGCCTATAGGTTCATATCGGATGGGAAGGAATCAGCCGTGATAGCACAAGCTCTAGCGATCAGAACCCTGCATCAAGCCCTCTCTTGCGGAGGCGATTATGCAGAGATATATGTTGAAGAAGCCATCGGCAACAATCTAGCCTTGGTTGACCGTGATGTGGAACAAGCGGTCTATACCAGGAGTCGTGGTGCGGGCATCCGTATCCTCCTTGGTACGAGAAGCGTGTACACCTATACGAACGATCTTAGCGAGGAGGGCTTGTTGAAGGCAGCCGCGAGTGCGGCCGATGCGCTAGGCAAGCTTCGGCAAACGGGAGAGCCCGGCGCGAGCCTGACGTTTGCCATGCAACGCTATCAGAGTCCGGCTAAGCGAAGCTTCCGAGGCCTCCTACACAAGGAGCGCATCCGCTTGATGAAGGAGGCGACCGATGCAGCCAGGGTCTATAGCGATGAGGTCGTACAGACCAGAGCCTCTTACTCGGATAGCGAGCAGCGCGTCTTGATCGCAAACTCCGACGGTGTATGGGCCGAGGATACAAGGCATCACACAAGACTCGGTATCACCGCCATCGCTAGGATCGGCAGCGACACCCAAACCGGCAGCGTGAGCCCGGGTAGCGGCGTTGGCTTCGAGTTCTACGATGGACTCGATCTGGCACGACTCGGTAGAGAAGCAGCAGAGCAAGCCGTGACGATGCTTCATGCGCCGGATTGTCCGGCAGCCTTCGTGCCGGTCGTACTGGATGGCGGCTTCGGCGGCGTCATCTTCCATGAGGCTTGCGGACACTCACTTGAAGCGAGCAGCGTAGCTAAGGGGAACTCCGAATTCTCCGGCAAGCTTGGCGAGCAGATCGCCTCATCGATTGTATCGGCGGTCGATGACGGCACGATCCCCGGTTCCTGGGGCTCGTTAAATGTCGATGACGAGGGCATGAAGACGATGAAGACGCAGTTGATCAAGGACGGTATTCTGACGTCTTACTTGATCGATAAACTCGGATCGAGGCGTATGGACATGCCGTCCACCGCATCCGGACGACGCCAAGACTATACCTATGCGCCGACATCTCGTATGACGAACACCTATATCGAGAGTGGGGACGACGATAACGAAGAGATGATCGCCTCTATGGAGGAAGGCCTCTACGCGAAGGCGCTAGGCGGCGGCTCCGTCAGCCCCTTGACCGGTCAATTCAACTTCAACGTGCGCGAGGGCTACTGGGTTCGAAACGGTAAGATCGTAAGCCCCGTACGCGGTGCGACATTGATCGGTAAGGGCTCCGAGATCTTGATGAAGATCGATCGCGTCGGTCGGGAGATGACCCTGGCAGAGGGCGTCTGCGGTGCATCCTCGGGCAGTCTGCCCGTGACCGTCGGTCAGCCGCGTATCCGGGTGTCCGAACTCACCGTGGGTGGTAAAGGAGAGCGTATCCAATGAACATAGATCAATTTCGCGAAGCGATCTTCCGTGAAGCAACAGCACTTGGGGCGGAATTCGCCGAGATCTCGTATGGTGAGGGCAAGCGTTTTGCCGTTCAAGTACAAGACCATGTAATAGACGAATACGAAGTCGCAACGACAAGGGGGCTTAGCCTTCGCGTACACTATAAGACGAAGGAAGGCCATGCGTATACCGAGGTCATGGATGACGCCAGGGAGCTGGTCTTGCGTGCCATCGATAACGCGAGCGTCATCGAGGACAAGGATATACATCCCGTTCAGGGCGCCCAGGTCTACCGTGAGGTCACAAGACCCACTGATCCGCTTGCCGGCTGGAGCGAACAAGAGAAGATCGACCTCGCCCATCGCTTGGAAGAAGCTGCGCTACTGGCACCTGAAGTCACTCGTGTGCACGGCGCCTCCGTAAGCAGTACATCCTCACGCTCGCTCCTGGCAAACAGCCTCGGTCTCTATGCCGAGCGCGAGAACGAATCGTCTACCGTCATGCTCGCCCCGATCCTGGAGCGAGACGGCGAACTGCAAGATTCTTATGTCGTTCGCTTCGACGAACGAGTTACGGATATCGACGGAATCGTTAGTGAAGCCGTGGAGAAGGCGGCCAAGCGCTTCGGCGGTAGCCCGGTTGCGGCCGGTGTCTACGATATTATCTTGTCCAAGGAAGCGGCCAGGAGTCTGCTCGGCGGCTTCTGGAGCATCTTCAGTGCCGAACAGAGCCAGAAGAACCTATCGTTCCTGACAGGTCTCCTGGGGCAGCAGATTGCAGCCGATTCGATCTGCTTGGTATCGGATCCCTATTTGGCGACGAACCCGATTGTGTTCGATGGAGAGGGTAGTCCTGCAGAAGCGCTGACCGTGATCGAAGACGGCGTCTTCTTGAGCTTCTTGCATAATCTGAAGACGGCGCACAAGGCCGGTCAGAAGACGACAGGGCACGCCTCGTCCATGGGTGTCGGGATCAGCCCCGGGAATCTCTATATCAAGGCAGGCGAGACGAAGCAAGAAGACTTGGCCGATATCCTCGGTGACGGTCTCTTGATCGATCAGCTCAGCGGCTTGCATGCGGGCTTGAATGCGGTGAGCGGGGAGTTCTCTTTGCTTGCCAAAGGTCAATTGATCCAAGACGGACTAGCAGTGCGCCCGGTTGAGGAGATCACGATTGCGGGCAACTACAGAGATTTCTTGATGCAGATCTCACACGTCGCAGACGATCTCTATTTCGGCGGCAGAGGGGGGATCGGTTCGCCAAGCCTCATCGTGCGCGGTATCAAGGTGGGCGGTCGCTGATGGATGAAGTGAGATTGGATCGATTAGAAGAGCAGCTTGGCTATCGGTTTCGCGATCAGCGCTACATCAAGGAGGCGCTAACGCACCGCAGCTATCGCTTCGAACACCCGGAGGAGACGCATTTCGATAACGAGCGTCTGGAATTCGTGGGGGATGCCGTGCTGGGCCTCAGTGTAGCCGATAAATTATTTCTGGAAGCAAGCAGCTATCCCGAAGGCGAGATGTCCAAGATCCGTGCGGCTATCGTCTGCGAGCAGACGCTAAGCGATGCGGCCAGACGACTCGATCTGGGCAGCTATCTGCGCCTGGGACGAGGCGAGGAGCGAAGCGGCGGAAGGGACAAGGACTCGAACTTGTCGAATGCGATGGAAGCGGTCTTCGCTGCCTGCTATCTGGACGGTGGCTACGAAACAGCCAAAGCTGTTATACTGGATATTCTGCAACCGTTCTACGAACTGGCGCTTGCGGGCATCCTGGTCAAGGATTATAAGACGGCTCTGTTGGAACTCGTCCAAGCCTTCCCGGATCTGCCGGCCCTGGCGTTTGTGATCACGGGCGAGACAGGCCCTGTGCACGACAGAGTCTTCACGGCCGAAGTGAGACAAGAGGACAGCGTGCTCGGAACGGGTAGCGGCAAGAGTAAGAAACAGGCAGAACAACAGGCGGCCAAGGCCGCGCTGGCGGCGCTTCGAGCCGATTCTGCGAGGTAGATATGCATTTAATTTCATTAGCCATACATGGATTCAAATCCTTCCCCGAGCGAACCCTCCTCGAATTCCACGAGGGGGTGACGGCGATCGTGGGTCCGAACGGAAGCGGTAAGTCCAACGTCACGGATGCGATACGCTGGGTGCTAGGCGAACAGTCCGTCAAGACGCTTCGCGGCGACTCGATGCAAGATATCATCTTCTCGGGGACGTCGTCGAGGCGCTCCATGTCTTTTGCGGAAGTAACGATGAATATCGACAACAGCGACCGCTTGCTGAACATGGATTATGCCGAGATTGCGATCACGAGGCGGCTGTATCGCTCGGGTGAGAGCGAGTACTTGATCAACGGTCAGCAGGTTCGTCTCAAGGATATCAACAATCTCTTCATGGATACGGGCTTGGGTAAGGACAGTTACTCCATCATCGGACAGGGTAAGGTCGACGAGATCTTGTCGACCAAGTCCGAGGATAGGCGGCGCGTGTTCGAGGAAGCAGCCGGTATACAGAAGTACAAGACGCGTCGTGCGGAGGCCGCAAGACGCCTCGAGCACACGGAACAAAACCTCACGCGTGTCAACGATATCCTAACCGAGCTCGAGGGACAACTGGAGCCGCTTCGGAAGCAGTCGGAGACCGCCAAGCGCTACTTGAATCTGCATGCCGAGATGAGGCGAGAAGACATCGAGCTCTTGAGCTATCAGATACAGACGGCGGCCGAGAAGCAAACAGAGCTTGCCGAGACGATTGCGATCAGTCAGGCGGATCTGGAAGAGAGCCGGAAGAAGCAAGAACAGTTGGATCTGGAGCAACTGGCGACGAGGGAGCAATTGGCCCTGATTGCCGAGAAGCTGCAGGAACAGCGCGAAGCCAGAAACCGTATGAGCAGCCAAGAGAGTTTGCTGCTCGGCGAAGAGAGCAGGCTTCTGGAGCGACAGACGCAGCTCGAGCGTCGCCTCGGAGAGCAGGGTGAGTCGGCCGAGCAGATCGAACAACGCTTATCACAGCTGACAGCGGAACTCGAATCCAAGCGAGAGCAATTGGCGAAGGTAGAGGCGGAGTATATGGAGGCAGGGGAGCAGTTCTCCTACCTCAGACACTTGCTGCACGAGCGCCAAGAGCATGTGCGCCTGATCGAAGACGAATTGACAGGGCTGCGCCAAGAAGATTTGCGCCTGGTCGGCGACAAGATCAAGTTGCAAGCTAGGAAGATGCAACAAGAGAACGAAGTACTGCTCCTACGAAACCAAGAGCAAGAGCTGCAAGCCGAACTGACTGAGCTTACTAAACAAGCAGAAGAGATAGACAACCGCCTTGCTGACTGCCAAGAAACACTTGAGAAGATCAAGCGAAGCGATACTGAGCTCAGAGAAGATAGCAAACAGCTTGGCGATGCGATTGCGAAGCTTCGTCTGGAGACGGAAGCGGCCGAGAGCACGCAGGAGGGCCTCGCCCAAGAGATCAGAAACAAGAACTATCGCTTGGATACGCTGCGCGAGCTCGAGCGAAACCTCGAGGGTTATGCCGAGCCTGTGCGCCGGATCCTGAGGCGTGCCGAGGGCGATTCGAGACTGAGGTCATCCGTCAAGGGCGCGCTAGGATCCCTCGTCCAAGTAGACCCTCGCTATGAGCTTGCGATCGAGATCGCGCTCGGGGCTTCGGTCCAGAACATCGTCGTCGACACGGCCCGTACGGCAGCCGACATGATCGAGCTTCTGAAGCGAGAGCGACTCGGGCGAGCAACCTTCTTACCGATCGATACGATTCGTCCCCGTTATCTGGGCGATCGAGAACTAGATGAACTCGAGCGACTTCGCCATCGCGGCTATATCGGTGTCGCCTCCTCGCTCCTCACCTATGACCCGGAACTAGATGGCATCATGGAGAACCTCCTCGGGCGCATCGTCGTGGTCGATCGGATGGAGAACGCGCTTGCGATTGCCAAGCAGTTTCGTCAGAGCTTCCGTATCGTTACGTTGGAGGGCGATGTGCTCAATCCCGGCGGCTCCATGACCGGCGGCTATAACAAGAAGAAGAGTTCGGGCCTGCTCGGCAGAAGCCGCGAGATCACGGACCTCGAATCCGCCATCAACTCGCTACATCAAGAAGCGAAGAAGGTAGAGGAAGTTAACCGGACCCTCGCGCTAAACTTGCGCGAAGAGATTCGCAAACAAGAACGCCTCCAGCTGCGCGGCATGGAGCTCGCCCAGCTTCGCTCGCGTGAGGAAGCACGCGAATCCGCCCTGCAAGAACAGGCAGAAGCACTCGAGACCAGAAGCAAGCAGAAGCATGTGCAGGCAGACGCACTTGCGGCCAAGGCGAATCAGACCCAAGACGGCAGCAGCCTCCTGCAGGAGGAGATGGCAGCGCTGGGCCGTAGGGCAGGCGAGATAGAAGAGGCCATCTCGGTAGCCGAAACCTCACTTACGGAGCACAGCCGTCTGCAGAGCGAGGCCAGAGATGCACTCGCAGCGGCCGATATCGAGCGCACGAGGCTCGAGGAAGCCAAGCGCTCGGCAGCAGAAGTACTCGCTCATGTGGAGCGAGAACATGCGGGCCGCAAGCGCGAGGCCCAAGATGCGGCCATGCAGCGCGAGCGGGCGGAGGCAGAGATCGGCGAACTTGAGCGCGAATTGACGAATCTTGCGAAGACGCTTCAGGGGGCCAAGCAGGCGATAGAGGAACAAGATGCAGCCATCTTGGCAGAGGAAGCAAGGCGCCGAGACGCAGACGAGAAGATCAACCGTTTGTACGTCCAAATCAGAGAAGAGAGCGAGACCGGTATGGCGCTCGAAGCACAAGCCGAGCGCCTGTCGCTTAGGGCCGAGAAACTCATCTCGGACCTGGATACGGCCAGAAGCCGCCTCTGGGAAGAGTATGAACTGACGATGCACATGCTGGAGCAAGCAGAGGACTATCATCCGATCGAGGCAGATTTCGATAGTACAGCGGCGGCCAAATCCATCGCCTCGCTGCGAGCGAAGATTCGGGCACTCGGTCCGGTCAACATAGACGCGATCGAAGACTATCAGTTGGTCGGAGAGCGCTACGAGTTCTTGTGCACCCAGCGAGACGATATCACGGAGGCCAGAGACCAGCTGAGCAAGGTCATAACTGACTTGCTGCTCGCCATGCGCGGCCAATTCCAGACGAATTTCGATCTGATTCGCCGCTACTTCCAAGAGACCTTCCAAGAGTTGTTCGGCGGAGGCGAGGCGGATATCACGCTCGAAGACGGCGAGGATATCCTGGAGGGCACGATCGAGATCAAGGCCTCTCCGCCCGGCAAGAAGCTGCAGAACATGCTGCTCCTCTCCGGTGGTGAGCGCTCGCTGACGGCGATTGCGTTGCTCTTTGCCATCTTGAAACTAAGACCGACACCGTTTTGTGTCCTAGATGAGATCGAGGCCGCACTAGATGATGTCAACACCTTGCGCTTCACGGATTACATCCACAGCTACAAGGAGAAGTCGCAGTTCATCATGGTCACACACCGTAAGGGAACGATGGAATCCGCCGATATGATCTACGGCGTAACGATGCAAGAGAAGGGCGTATCCAAGGTCTTGTCGATGGTCTTGTCGGACGCCACTTAGAACGGATGTGAGGGTTAGATATGAGTTTGTTTAATAAGTTCAAAGAGGGATTGCAGAAGACCCGTGACTTCATAACGGGCGGTATGAAGCAGATTAGCCTCGCCAGCGGACGCTTCGACGAAGAGCAACTAGACGAGCTGGAGATGATACTGATCCAGGCCGACATGGGTGCGGCCGCGACAGATGAGATCATGGGCAAGCTGCGCGATGAGATTCGCACGAGCCGAAACGACAGCCATGCGTATGTTCGCAGCTATCTGAAACAAGAGATTCTGGATGTTCTGGGACAGAAGGCAGAGCTTCGGATACAGCCGGGGAAGCTAAACATCATCATGATGGTCGGTGTCAACGGTACAGGCAAAACCACAACCGCCGGCAAGCTCGCACTTCGCTATAAGCAAGAAGGCAAGCGCGTGATTCTCGCTGCTGCCGATACCTTCCGCGCGGCCGCAATCGAGCAATTGCAGGTCTGGTCGGAGCGTACGAATACCGAGATGATTCGCCACGAGATGGGTTCTGATCCGGCCGCTGTCGTCTTCGATGCGGTGCAGGCGGCGAAGGCTCGCAAGGCAGACGTCCTCATCGTCGATACGGCGGGACGCTTGCATAATAAGAAGAATCTGATGGATGAGCTTGCCAAGATGCGTCGTATAATCGATCGCGAGGCCCTGGGCGCCAATGTAGAGACGCTGCTCGTCATCGATGCGACCTCGGGTCAGAATGCGATCATGCAGGCCAAGGTCTTCTCCGAAGTGGCAGATGTCACAGGGCTTGCGATCACGAAGCTGGACGGTAACTCAAAGGGCGGCGTCGCGATCGCGGTCGCCTACGAGACGAAGACCCCGATCTACCTGGCAGGGCTTGGCGAGCAAGCAGACGATCTGATGGATTTCGATCCGGATTACTTCACCGAGTCGCTCCTGCCGGAAGAATAGGGTATGGCTTGTCTAGCCTAGTGTCTTGATTCGCTCCACCGCTTCTTGGCAGTCTTCGTAGCTGCCGAAGGCGGACAGGCGGATATAACCCTCGCCGAAGTCACCGAAGCCGCTGCCGGGCGTCGTCACCAAGTAGAGCTTCTCTAGCAAATAATCGAAGTAAGACCAGGAGCTATGGCCCTCCGGTACGCGAAGCCAGACATAGGGGGCGTCCTCGCCGCCGGAGACGTCAAGCCCCGCCTCACTGAGGCTATCTAACAGCAAGCGCGCGTTTCGCTTGTAATAAGCGATAAGCTGGTCGCATTGCTTCTGTCCTTCCTCCGTATAGAGTGCGGCCGCCGCCCGCTGTACGGGGTAGGAGACACCGTTGAACTTGGTCGTCTGACGGCGACTCCACAGCTTGGCCAGCTGTACAGGCTCGTCTTGACCTGAGACCTCTACCGTGAGCGTCTTCGGCACGACGGTATAGCCGCAGCGGACACCTGTGAATCCGGCCTTCTTCGAATAGCTTCTGATCTCGATCGCACAGCGCTCGGCACCGTCGATCTCGTAGATGCTGCGAGGTTTACCCTCACTGACGAAGGCCTCGTAAGCGCCGTCATAGAGGAGGAGCGCCTTGTGTTCGAGGCAATACGTGACCCAAGCTTCGAGGAATTCTCTTGTGGCGACGGAGCCGGTCGGGTTATTCGGCGAGCAGATGTAGACGAGGTCTAGCTCCGGCGTATTCTCGTCGGGTAGGGGTAGATAGTCGTTTGCGGCATAAGCGGGCAGACGGTGGATCTGCTCCTTGCGACCTGCCATGATATTTGTATCGACATAGACCGGGTAGACGGGATCGGCCACACCGACCACGAGATCTTGGCCCAATATATCGAGGAGATTGCCCGTATCGCTCTTGGCGCCGTCACCGACGAAGATATCGCCTGCATCGACGGTTTGGATGCCGCGCTCTTGATAATCGACCTTGGCGATGGCTTCGCGAAGCCAGGGGTAGCCCTGTTCCGGTCCATAACCGTGGAAACGCTCGACTGTGGAGAGGTCATCTGCCGCCTGTTTGAGCGCGTCTATGGCAACTTGGGGCAGGGGTCTGGTGACATCACCGATACCCATGCGAAGGATCTTCTTATCATGATGCTTCTCACTGAAGGCCGCGACCTTGCGCGCGATATCCGTGAAGAGATAAGAGGGTTCAAGCTCTAGGAAATGTGTATTGATCTTGATCATGGGGTTCCTTTCATCAGGCTCTTGGATTTCTATCTATTCTACAAAATAAACCACGTTCACGCCATAGAGCGCCAATTCATCGAAACCGTGCTACAATTTCTTAATCATAACTATCACCTGTTTCTGACAGATGGACTGTCTATCGAGGAGGATCGACAATTGAATCAATTGAAACATAAGCTCGCGGTCGGGCTCGGACGCCTCTGCGTCAAGCTCTTGCGTGCCTTGGGACGACAAGCATCGACCCTGCCCGGTCAAATCAGCTTGCGTGTTGCGGGGGGTGCTCTGGCGGATCAGGCAAGAGGCGTACACGTGCTCTTGGTTAGCGGGACGAACGGGAAGACGACGACGACATCGATCCTCGTTCGACTCCTGGAGCAGGCGCTACCTGCGGGCACGAAGATACATAGCAACGAGTACGGGGCGAACATGGCCAACGGCATGATGACAGCCCTCCTCGCCGCGAAGCCGGGGGATTACGCTGTGCTCGAATGCGACGAGGCTGCGTTCGCCAAGCACGCGGGCAGTCTCGAGCCCGAAACGATCGTCTTGACCAATATATTTCGCGACCAATTGGATCGCTACGGTGAATTGGATACCGTGCTTCGCTTGTTGAAGAAGGGCTGTGAGGACTCAGGCACGAAGGCGAAGCTTGTGCTCTGCGCGGACGATCCGCTAGTAGCCTCCATCGCGAAGACGGCTAGCGGGGATGCGCTCTTCTTCGGCCTGGACGAAGCGCAATTCGAAACGGACGAGACGCTCTACAGCGGAGACTCGGCCCACTGTCCGCTCTGCGATCAAACGCTGGACTACAAGGGGCGAAGCATGAGCCATCTGGGTGACTATCACTGCCCGGACTGCGATTATGGAAGACCGAAGTCCGATCTAGTCTTCCGGCGCGATCTTGATTCCAGAGAACTGCTCATGATGTTTGAATCGAGCGTTCGGGCACCAAGACAGATTCGTACGACGATGCCGCTGGACGGGCTCTACAATGC
>CAZLEA010000013.1:0-21611 GCA_964558445.1 uncultured Oscillospiraceae bacterium
TGGTCAGCGATTCGCTGAAGTCCGAATCGGTCGTCGTGACCGTATAAGGCCTGATATAGTGGGCTCGTAGATTCATTTCACGCATATATTTACCGACTGTTTTCTCGGCGATGATATAACCGAGCGCATTTAGTTTTTTCGTGATTTTGGGCGCACCATAGATGGACCGTGATTCATGGTGGATCAAGCGAATTTCATCCATAAGCGTACTCTTTCTCTTGTCTTACTCTGTCGCCGGTTTGGGCTTGCGCAAGGTATAGTGCGTGCTGCTTGATAGGTCCAGTTTCGCTAGCACTGATTGGATACTCAACGACCTTGCTTCCTCTTCCTGAATGCGTTGTCGCTCTACTTCTACTTCTATGTGCAGCGTTGGTATTACATGCCCAGTATTTTTATAGTTTTTTTTAGGATGTTAAGCGCATCTTGCGTATCGCGCAGCTCCTTTTTTAAGCGAGCGATTTCCTTAGCTTCATCCGAAGCATAATTACCCGATCCACGATGGAGCTCACCGCCCTTTTTCACCCGATTGAGCCAGCCATGTAGCGTGTTCGGGTTCACACCCAAATCCTTCGCACATTGAGTGACCGATTTATCCGGATGATTCTGGACGTAAGCAACTGCATCTTCCTTAAACTCTCTACTGTAATTGGTCATAACAACTTCCACCACCTCTGTCTATTCTAAGGTACTTCTGTTTGTTTGACCTGTCCATTTTCCATGCTAGCACCATACAGACTATATCGACCTGCTGTTAATCCACCAGCCTGCGGGGAATTATATCGCCGGTTATCGGCTGATGGAGAAGGCGTTTAAGGATGGCAAGGTGAAGGCTATTGGTTTATCGAACTTCACTATCGAGCAGATCAGAGAAATTCTCGATGTATGTGAGGTTAAACCGACTATTTTGCAGACAGAGGTGCATCCGTATTCACAGGAAGCAGAATTAAAAGATTTTTTGTCCAGAGAAGAGATCGTGATCCAGGCATGGTATCCGCTGGGCCACGGTGATAAGGCTCTGTTGGAAGAACCTGCTTTTACGAAACTGGCTGATAAATATGGAAAGAGCAATGCACAGATTATTCTCAGATGGCATATCCAAAGCGAAAATGTGGTGATCCCCGGGTCAAAAAAATCCGGCGCATATCCGAGATAATTTCGCGTTGTTCGATTTCTCTCTGACGGATGAAGAAATGGCAGAAATCGTAGCACTGAATCAGGATAAAAGATACTACACGAGTACACCTGAGATGCTCAAGAAATATGCGGAGATGGTGCCTCCGGTCGATGAGCAGAAATAAGTGACAGGATGCTGCTGGTTTAACATAAACATTTAGGACTTGGCTAGCACTCTTGCCACCAGCATCGCAAGCGTGCCGCCGACAAGCTTACTCGTAATCAGAGCCGCCGTTAGTCTCGGCTCTACCGCACTCGTAAACGCCGTATGCGCAGCCAATGTGCTAGCGGCAGATACGAGGAAGGCCGTGTTCATCAGCTTACCTGTCTCATCCATGTCCTTAATCATCGCGAAGGTCGGCACAACACTAATACTGCTAATCAGAAACCCGATGATGCTATGTTCGTTGAGCTTCGTCCGGTCCGATATGATCTGCATAGGCTTGCGCAGCAATCGAATCAAGAAGACGGAGATCGGTAGCGCTCCGATCAGGAAGATCGTGATCGAGATGACGACATCCGTGCCCTCCTCGAGAGGCAGCAAGCCCGAGATCAGTTCTCGCCCGAGCATGAAGTTGACGGAAGCGAGCAGCAAGCCGATGACGGCCACGATCCGAAGCAAGGCAGCCAGACGGTCGAAGAAGACGAGCAGTGCATCGAGCTTCGTGCGGATCAACAAGAAGACGATGAAGATCAAGAGGAGAATCGGTGAGCTCTGCACGAGCGTCTCCACTACGCCTAGGCCGGTCATCAAGCCACCGACAACGAGGCTAAACGGCGATGTCAGTAGACCGATCAAGATCCCTTGCGAGAAGACCTTGCGATCTTCCGATTCGATCATGCCCATGCCGACGGGTATGGAGAAGATCAGCGTGCAACCAAAGGTCGCGCCGACGATGATGCCCGCATAGCGCCCGATCTGCGATTGCTCGGCGAGCTCCATGGCGATGTGATAGCCACCCATATCGAGCGGCAGTATGCCACCGAGGATGCCCGGATCGATGCCGATCAGAAGCAGCAAGGGGGCCACAAGCGCCGACAAGACCCAGGAGATCAGAGGCGAGATGCAGATGATCCCGACCATAGACAGAGCGAGGGGACCCATCATCATGATCCCCTCTTCGAACTTGCGACCATAATCGCTATTCTTATCGATGATCCAAGCGAGACCGCCCAGGACGATGCCTAGGGCAATCACAATCGAGATCGCATCATTCATATTTGCTCCTAGATGGCGCGCGTGTACGCCTCCAACCATGTACGCTCGTCTTCGTTCAGATGAGGGCTGAGCACCTCATATACGTTCTTGTGATACTCATTTAACCACAATCTCTCGCTGTCTGACAGTAGCTCGGGCAGGATACCGTCGAGGTCGATCGGACAGTAGGTGATCGGCTCGAAACGATAGAAGGTATTAATCTCGTCCTCGCTGTGCGGCACGACAAGCAGCATGTTCTCGATACGAATACCGTGCTCGCCCTCCTTGTAGATACCCGGTTCATCCGTGATAATCATGCCCGGCACGAGCGGGATATCGGAGGAGAAGCTCTGCGGCCCCTCGTGGACGGAGAGCAGGTAGCCGACACCATGACCGGTTCCGCACTTGTAATCCAGGCCCAGTTCCCACATCGGTGCTCTGGCCAAGATGTCGAGTTGCTTACCGGATGTGCCCTTGAGGAAGATTGGCTTGGACAGACCGATGTATGAGCGCACGACCGTCGTGAAGTCTCGCTTCAACTGTTTCGAGACCTCACCGATGATATAGCTTCTCGTGTTATCCGTCGTACCGCCGAGGTAGTGTCCTCCGGTATCGATCAGGATCACTCCCGGTCCGTCGACCGTGGCGGACGACTCGTGCGTCGGGATGTAGTGCATCATCGCCGCATTCTCGTTGTAGCCGACGATGGCGGGGAAGGAATCATCGACATAGAGAGCGCCCTGCTTGCGGATATCGGTCATCTTATCCGAGATCTCTGCCTCTGTCAGCGGCACGGTCAGCGCCGTCTCCTTGATCCACTTCGAGAAACGGGTGAGCGCCAAGCCCTCGGTAACTGCAGTCTTCCACAGGTTCTCGATCTCAACCTCGTTCTTCGTACCTTTGAGAGCTACGGTGGGCAGTGCGGCAAGCTCCGGCCTGATCTCGCTATCCAGTGCTTCCAAGAACAAGACGTTCGTATACGTAGGATCCATCTGTAGCGTACGGACCGCCTTGGGATCGAGCTTCGCCACGAAATCGTATACCTCGTCATAGGCCTCGGTACGGATGCCGTCTGACCGCAGTGCTGCCGAGAGTGTCTCTGAGATCTTGGTCTCATCCACGAAGAGCACGCCGCTTGTCTCATCGAGATACAAGTAGGCATAGGCTACGGGGTTGTACGGGACGTCACCGCCACGCAGATTCAGCAGCCAGGCGACATCGTCGAGGCCGGTGAGAAGCGTGTGACGCACGTTCTCGGCCAGCGACGCACGGTAGAGCGAGAGCTTCTCGGCTCGGCTCTTACCGCTGTACTCGAGCTCATGCTCGAACGCGGCCGCGCTCGGCAGGGCCGGCTGATCCGCCCAGTAGGGGCTGACCAAGTCCACGTTGTAATCGATGTCTCGGAAGCTTGCACCTAGCGCCTTGGCCAGCGCAATCGAGATCGTACGCCCATCTGCCGCAAGCTTGGCGGCCTTACCGTAGTGCTCACTGATCCACTCATTGATCGTCTTGGCGCCGGGTGTCCGGTCCTTCATCATCTTGATATCCGTACCGGCAAGCTCTTCTTCGGCCTGGATGAAGTAGCGGCCGTCGACCCAGAGCGCAGCATTCTTGGCTCCGATGACGAGCGTACCCGCCGAGCCGGTGAAGCCCGTGAGGTAGTCGATGCGCTTCCACTTGGTCGCAACATACTCGCTAATGTGATCGTCGACCATCGTGACGATGTAGGCATCGATGTTCTGTTTCGTCATATCCGCTTGGATACGCGCGATCGTTTCTCTGATCTCTTCTGTTCTGCTCATGTTTCAAACCTCGGTTCTAAAATAGCTGTGGTAGGGACTACCATCCGTTAGATAATGCGGGCGCAGTGTAAACCCGTTCCACTTGTAGCAGTCATCGCCGTTTGCTGAGAAGTCTTCTGCAAATGTCTCCAGGGGCGGGATCTCAATCGTATCGAAGCGATCGTCTAGGATGGTCAGCACGAGCGGGCCGTAGAAGATGGACACCAGATCCTCACGATCCAAGGAGGCCTCATAGCGCAAGCTAAACGGCAGTGCGATGTCAATCGTGTCGCCGATCTGCCAGTCGCGCGCAATCGAGACGTAGCTACCCGGCTGTCCGACAGCCACGGTCTCGCCGTTCACAACCACGTCGGTCTCGCCAGAGAGCCAAGACGGAACACGAATCTTCAATTCGAGCTTCACGGCCTTGTCAAACACGTAGCGGACACGCTGTCGGGCGATGAAGTCTTCTGTCTGACGAAGCGCAATCCCCTCGGCCGGCCAGTCGAGCTCGTTTTGGTTGAAGAGGTTTATGTAGAGCGAGCGCTCGGTACCGGTCTCCTCCAGATAGTAGATCGCTTCTTGATAGCGCACGTGATTCTCGAGCCCCGTGCCGTGGCAACAAGTGTTCTCCGTGCTATCGTAGCCCAGGACCGAACCGTTGGCGAGCGGCATGAAGT
Organism: uncultured Oscillospiraceae bacterium; assembly: GCA_964558445.1. Taxonomy (GTDB): domain Bacteria; phylum Bacillota; class Clostridia; order Saccharofermentanales; family Fastidiosipilaceae; genus CAYXVJ01. The sequence goes on from CAZLEA010000013.1 coordinate 4,833, forward strand.
AAGTCGATCCGCCGGTCGGCTGATGCGGCTCGAGCGAAGCGGCGATATGGTTTAGCATGGTACGCTCGTAGTAGTCTGCATATGAGACCTTCGGCTCGTGTGCGAACAGCATCTTGGTTAACTTGAGCATATTGTAGCTGGCACAACCCTCTGCCGTCTTCTCAGTGAGGTATTGGCTCGTCGTGCGCGAAGGTCGGAACATCTCACCTTCGCCGATACCCCCGATGTTGTAGATGTGATTCTGTGTGGCCATATCCCAGAAGTTCTTGGCGACATCGTAGTACATCTTATCGCCGCTTACTTCATAGAGCTTGAGTGCACCTACGACCTGCGGGATGTGCTGGTTTGCATGCATCGTATTGATCGCATCGATGTTTCGCTCGAGCGGATAGAAGAGCTTCGGATTATCAAACACCTTGGCGAGCTCCACGTACTTGGTCTCACCGGATAAGTCGACATAACGGGCGACCACATCGTTCATACCGCCGTACTCACCGGCGATATACATCGCCCACATGTTCTGTATCGTCTGCGCACTGAGTCTGCCGAAACGGCGCTCGAGCCAGACCATCTTCTTCTTACAGATCTCGAGTGCCTGATCGATCTTGGCGATCTCGTAGGCATCCAGCAAGCCCGCGAGGAGCTTATGGAGCGTATAGTAGGGTGCCCAGATATTCGGATAGGTGACGTACTCTTCCAACAGATCGAACTGCTCCTCGGAGTAAGCACTGAAGAAGCCGTAGTTCGAGTGGCCGCGAGCCAAGAACGCATCTTGGACCTCTCCCAATTCGGCGACGAGGTATTCCAGCCTCTTGCGAAGTTCCGTTCTTCTCGAATCGTCGCTTGTCGCCGCGGTCGCCAGAGCCAAGGCAGAGAGGTAGTGGCCGGTCGTGTGACCACGCAGCTTACACTCGGGGCCATCCCAGCCGGTCATCGGCTTCCCGTCCAAGGTATCGAGGCCGGAGCTCGTGCGGAAGCTATAGAGCATATCGTCGACGTTGACGGACAAGAGGTATTGTTCCATCAGATCCTGATTGCTGTGGAGACGACCCTCGCTCACATGAACCGCATCCATCGGTAGCGAGCGCACTGGCGTGTGTACGCTTGTCACTTCATGATCTACGTGGTCAATCAAGGTGATATGGGCGACGAACTCCATGTCGTCTGTCGTCTCGAGCAGATTCCCACCCTTCTGATACTTGGAGACACCCGTGATCGTAAACTCTTCTGGTAAGTCCGCGATATCCTCGAAGGGCAGCTTCCAACGCACGGCATGCATGCTGAGCTTCTCATGATTGTCCATCACGACGGCAAAGGGCGGAATATCCTGCAACTCATCTCGCGTAACCCGGTAGTAGGCAGGTAGCGCCTTCTCGATGCTGAAGCTTGCCTCTTGTTCCAAGACGGTGACATCGAACGTACGGGTATCGACGACATCATCTAGGGTTGCCGTGACCACCAGCTGCACGACACGATTGCCTGTGCCGTGGCGCGGGCGGTTCACGAAACCATTGGTGTCGATCAGGTACTCATATTCTGATGTCCAGGTGAACGTACTGCCGTTTTGGCCGCTCTCCGGAAGCGTCAAATTGGCCTCTACGGTATAGATATTGCCGAGGTAGATATTGCGCAAGTCTTGCTTAACTAGGTTCTTCGTGCTCATGGGTTCCTCACTTCTTGTTGTAATGTGTCTTGTTAAATGCGTTTCTATATTGTGTCGGTGTCTGCTGCATATATTGCTTGAATACACGCAGGAAATACTTGCTATCCTTGAAGCCGACTTGAGCCGCGATCTGGATCACGGTGTCTCTGGTCTCGAGCAGCAGCTCACAAGCCTTCTTGATGCGCTTTTTGGTGATGTATTTCTGCATCGACATGCCGACGTGTTTGCTGAAATAAGCGGACATATAATTGATCGAATATTGGAAGTGATCGGCTACATCCTTGACCGAGATCGGCGAGGCGTAATTGATCCGAATCCACTCCATAATCTTCTGAATATTGCCATAGTAGAGTTCATCGTGCTTGCTGATGTACTCGCTGCTGATCTCGTTGAGCAGGGCCGTCATGAGGTAGTCGGTGGACCCCGGCACATAATCGCCGCTCTCGTTGATGTCGCAGATCTGGTGGCAATAGATGGTCACTTTGCCTAGATCAAGCTGCTTCATATATAGTGGCAGAATCAGCTGATAAGGCTCTAAACTTCGAACATCGAAGACTTCATCTTCCTCGTCCATCCTGAGCTGTGGATCGTCGACATGGAAGTGCGTCCAGAAGAAGGTCGTGCCGGGAATCGTCGACCCGAATCCCTGATGCTCGAAGCGCGGCGGGATCAAGAGCATATCGCCTTCTCCCAGCGTATAGCGAGTCCCCTCCACTTCGAGATTCAGGCCGTGCTTCAAGACGATGATGATCTCGTAACTGTCGATGACGCGGCGGCTGTGCACCCAGCCCGAAGCGGCTTGGAAGAAGCCGCTAGAGCTGTAGCGAACCGGCCGGGCGACCGAGAAGCGAATATTCTTGATGTTCTTGCTTAGACTATTCATACGATTTGTATCTTGAGATTGAATCCTTCCCCTGTCCGTTCGATCGCCTGCTTGTGGTCACATGAACCCGTTAAACGAATGCGATACAGTGCCTCGGCCTCTACGGCCTCCACGGGTTTGGCGGTCCTAGTGCTTAAGGGGATCGAGATCTCGCTTCGATCCTCACTGATCGTGATCGGCAAAGACGGATCCACCTGCAGAACGTCGAACGTGACGCTGAGACGATAGTGTTTCGTCAGGACATGCACTTGATCGAACACGCCATCCTCGGCATAGACACGAAGCTTGTCATCTACCGTATCTTCGCGCCCGCCGTAAACGACTTCGCCGAAGAGTGGATCGTCTGCAATCACCGTCGCCATGCCGCGCAGCCCGCCACAGAAGCCCAGATCGATCTCGCAGCTATAGTACCAGGGACCGAACTCGTGCTTGGGGCCGAGCCAGGTGCGACCGTAGGGCAGCGGTTCGAAGCCACCGGATGCCGTACCGTCTCGATGGAGGAGCGCCCAAGAGCTTAGGAGAGAGCCGTATGCGAAACGCGTGATCTCGCTTGCCTCCTCATAGCTCGGTGTGTTATGCAGCGCATACTCCAGCAGCGCTTGACCGCCCATCTGAGCCATATAGCTCAGCAGGTACTTGTAGTTGTTCCCGCGGTAGTCGCTGCCGTACCAGTAGTATGCCGGCTCGAACAGGCCGCGTGTGGCGAGATTCGCTTCCGCCTGGACGTGCATGAAGCGCTCGGCATCGTGCGGTGTCAGATAGCGTTCGCGCGCATGGGGGTCTGTCGTCTGACAGGCTCTGGCCAGTTCGATCGCCCGATTCGCCAGCGCTTGCGTCGACTCGAAGCCGGTGGTGTCGAAGGGATACTCCGAGCCGAAGATATCCTTCTTGGCGGATGTAAACGTCTCTGCCTTGCGATCCCACAGGCGCTGCAGACGAAGTGCTTCATGGGAGCGTCCCTTGGACTCCAGCGCGCGGATGATATCGACGATGACCAGCTCGTTGTAGAGCCCGGTCTCGAAGGCTGACCACGAGGCGATCTCTGTCGGTATGGTATACATCGCGAGTGCCGTGCGGTAGGCGCGCTCGAGATAGAGGTCTGCCGGATGCGCGGTCGGGATCGACTTGTAGTGCTCGGCTACGTAATACATATTGTAGTAGGTCAAGTAGATGTGCGGGTAATCGTAGATGCGCCACACATGTGCCTGCCCGGCCGTATCTGGATCCTCCGATTCTCTCAACTGATGCCAGTCGATGATGCCGTAGATGCCGTAGGGATAGAGCTCCTCTGTCGTCATCTGGAGGCCACCCCAGACGAAGTGATCGAGATAGTAGTCCAGCGCTTCGACTTCCGCAGCTTCCGGCCAGACGGTCTGCTTGGACGAGAGGAAGGCGGGTTTGGCAAGTCCCGGGTCATCACAGGTGACGGCATAGCGGCGCCAACCCTCGATATCGTCGTACTCGTCCGGGGTCAAGAGAACGCCTGTATTGTTATTGACTTCGCAGAGCAAGCCATCGTACCAGAGCTTCGGATCTCGGACTTGGTGCTTGGCGATAAACGCAGCTCGCTTCTTGATCAAGGTCTCCACATCTTCGTTGACGAAGAAGGTGACGGTCATATAGCGGCCATCGTCGAAGACGAGGTCTAGCAATTGTTCGCCGTAGGCATCGAGCTTGAAGTCCAAGATCGTAACCCCGGCTTCCTCGGTCTTCCGACAGGCATCCGCAACAAGCTGCTTCCCCGTCTCACGATACACAAGCTTCGGCTCGCCCGCATCCGTGTGGATAGCCAGACGAATCTGCTGATCCTTGGCCACCGTGAGGCCCGGGATGATGTCGACATGAGCCAAGCCGTGCGTCCGGATCGCCCGGCGAACTTCGCCACGATCCTCGGCCACGGCATAGCGGAAACGATACGCCTTCTTCTCACCCGGCTGAAGCGTCTGGCTGCTGCCGATAAACGGCGCCTTCGACCGATGAGCCTCGTGCGACGCCCTGCGCTCTGCCGAGAGGAGGTAGACCGCGAGCACGCTATTGTGTGCATTGTCATAGGCCTCATCGCCCGACTCGCCCAGATCGAAGTACTCGAGGGACGTATCGTCTTGAGGAAACAAAACCAGCTGTGAGCCCGTGCCGTCGCAGCGGTTGTAGATCACGTGCGAACCGTGGCCGCCGACATAGGCGTGTGCGAGCACCTTCTCCCCTGCAGGCTCGCCCCACTTGAACTCCGTGTTACAGGGTAGCTTCAGACGAAGCCCGTCGAGGGTAAGTGGCAGGTCCCCCGTATTCTCGAAACAAATATGATGATCCGCATAGGATTCGTGAAGTTCGAGTCCGATCTCGACCGCCAATCGATCGACCTCGCCACGAAGCTTGTAGTCAGATGAATCGGCCGCTTCGCTCGTGACCTGTCCGGCTTCGATCCGATGATAGTCGGTCTCTCCTTCGATATGCCATTCGACTGCGGCAAACGACTTGCCGGGCAGGACGTATTCGACCGTTTGACGATCGAGCTTCAGAGAATCAATTGCGCCGCGCGCCAACACCAGCGACATCTTGCGATTCGCCAGATGATAAACGTTTGGAAATGTAGTAGACATGTATGCTCCTATTAGCCCTTAACGGCTCCGATGGTGATCCCACCAATGAAGTACTTCTGGAAGAACGGATACACACACACGATCGGTATGGTGACGATCATGGTGGTGGCGGCACGAACCGAGGTCGTGGTGAGACTGCGCATCGCCTCATGCTGGCGCTGATCGCTCAGCAACTTGGAGGCTTGCTCTGCATCGAGCAGGATCTTGCGTAGGTAGACCTGGAGAGTATCCCACTTACCGCTCGGGTTATAGATCATGACATCAAACCAGGAGTTCCAGTGGTTGACGGCCGCCATGATGGCAAGCGCCGCGAACACGGGCTTACAAATCGGTAAGATGATCGAGAAATACGTGCGAAGCTCCGTGGCACCGTCGATTCTGGCCGATTCCGCGAGGGAGTCCGGCAGGCCCATGATGTAAGACGAGATCAAGAGCATGTTGTAGGCGCCGAGCAGCGAGGGAAGCCAGTAGACCGTAAACGTCTCTGTCATGCCAAGCTGACTGTAGAGCAGGTAGGTCGGAATCAGGGAACCGCCGAAGTACATCGTGGCTAAGAAGAGCAAGCGAATCGCGTTCCTCGGCTTGAAGTACTTGATGGTTGTGATATAGGCGAGTACGCCGGTCGCAACGAGGTGCGTGACCGTACCGAAGACGGCACGCAGGACCGAGATCGAGGCGCCCTTGACGATGTTACTGCGCTCGAAGACGTACACATAGTTCTGAATCGTGAACTTGCGCGGGTAGAAGTGGACGCCGCCAAGCATGGTGTTCGTACCTTCGTTTAGGGAGACGACAAACTGGTTCCAGAAGGGGTAGACCATGACGAAGGCGAATAAGATCATGAAGAGCAGGTTTACGATGTCGAATACTTGCTCGCCGATACTGCGTTTCAAAAATGTTTTTTTCACTCTCTATATCCCCCTTAGAAGATGCGCATATCCGCGACTTTGCCGGATGTCCAGTTCGCGAGCATGACGAGGAGGAAGCCGAAGATCGACTTCATCACACCGACAGCGGTGGCAAAGGAGTAGCGGCCCAGCTGAATACCATAGCGATAAACATAGGTATCGATGACTTCGTAGACATCACGGGTCATGGGGTTACCGATGAGTAGCTGCTGCTCGAAACCGGCGTTCAAGATATTTCCGATGCCGAGGATGAAGAGCAAGATGATGGTCGGGCGAATGCCGGGCAGCGTGATGTGCCAGAGCTTGCCGAAGCGGCCGAGACCGTCCACGGATCCTGCCTCGTAGAGCTCGGCATCGACACCTGCGATCGCGGAGATGTAGAGGATGGCAGACCAGCCGACACCCTTCCAGATGTTCGCCGCCGTGAGGATGAACCAGAAGTATTTGGGTTCGTTCAGCCAAGTAACATTCTTATCGATGAGACCGAATTTCATCAGAATCTCGTTCATGACACCGTTCGCGCCGAGCACCGTAAACATGATACTGGCGACAACAACCCATGAGATGAAATACGGTAGATAAGAGACGGTCTGGACGAAACGCTTGAACAAGCCGTTACCCATCTCGTTCAAGAGCAGGGCGAAGACAATCGGCGCTATGAAGCCGATCGTAAGTTGCAGGCCGCTGATCACGAGGGTATTGCGGATGATCAGGCCCGTATCCGGCAGCTTGAAGAATTGGATGAAATTATCCAAACCGACGAAGTTATCCATCGTCAACTTGCGGCCCGGAACATAATTGAAGAAGGCGATGATATTCCCCAGCATGGGAATATAGTTGAATACGAGCACCCAAACGACTGCGATGATGGTAATGATATAGAGTTGCGTGTGACGGCGAAACTCCTTGACTAACTTATTCATGTTGCACCTATTGGCTCCTATGGATGAGCAGATGGCAGGGAGCAGCCTTGCTTCCTGCCATCTTACAGACTCATGTCAAATCGAATTAATTGCCTTCGAAGGCTTCGAGGTTCGCCTCGTAAGAAGCTTGGTAGTAGGCGGCCAGTTCTTCTGCACCCAGCGCGTTCAGCGTGGCCTTCGAGTTTGCGTACTGCTCATCGAAGTCTGCAGGTGTCGGCGCCGTCATGAGCTTGGCCCATTCGTTGATGACGGTATCCTTGACGGTCTGATTCGTGATGGTGATCTGATCGTCCGGATTGAAGGTGGTCGTGTACAGGGTCACATCCAGCGGCGGAGCGGTGTAGTACTGCCAGGTCAGGTTAATACCTTCGTTGGCGAAGCTGCCGTCCTCGGTGACCGGCCAGTAGTCGTAGATCGATACGCGATCGATGCGCGGGTCTAGCTTGTCGAAGTTCGAGGTCTCATCCGTTCGCAGCCACTGTGTGTTCAGAGCCAGGCCGTAGATGTTGGCACCGTTTGCCTTGCGGGGGTTGTGGAAGAAGGTCTCCTTGCGATCCGTATCCATGATCTCGTCGTCGACGACCCAGGTTCCGTCCTCTGCGATATCCCAGACGTTGTCCTCGGCGGGGGCACCCCAACCGGTGATGAAGTTACCGATCTCGCTGTTCTGCCAGTCGATGAACTTCAAGATGCCTGCAGGATCCTTAGCGTTGTCCGTGATGATGGCTCTGTAAGAACCGATGATGTTGGCGGTGAGGAGCGTTGTGTCCTCCTGCTTCATACCGTCGCCTGCGACAGAGACGTTCATGAAGCGCTTCTCGATGTTGTAATCGTCGCCTTCGTCAACCGACCAGACTTCGTGTCCGCCGGTCCAGGCATACCACCAGGTTCCGAGGTTTGCGATCACCTGACCGTTCGAGAGCTTGTTGACATACTCTTCGTAACCGTTCGAGAGGTAGTCGGGATCAATTAGGTCTTCGCGATACATCCGGTTTACGATCTTGGAGAACTCGTAGCCCTCTTCGGTGTTGATCCAGTGCTGGAATTCACCGTTCGAATCAGCCTTGTAACCGTTTACGAAACCGTATGCGGCCTGCATGGCGGTGAGGAAGTTCTCACCCTTGTTCGCACTGGTAAACGCGTAGGTCTGCTGACCGTATTCGTTCTCCGGATGATTCTCCAGGATGCGGGTGACGACATCGACATACTCTTCCGGTGTCTTGTAGATATCCGCGTCGCCAAGCTCCTTCCAGAAGTCGTAGCGAACACCGAAGTCGTGTCCGGCTACGTTCGGGTTGTAGCCCCAGCCCTGTGCGAGCTTGTAGATGTGATCGTCGTCTGCTCTTAATAGGTTGATGTAGTTACCCATACGACGTGTGATGTTACCGCCGTGTGCATCGAGCAGGTCGGTGAGGTCAACGGCCTTGCCTTGTTCGGCAAAGGTATTGGCCATGTCATCCGACATCCAGGTGATGACATCCGGGTAATCGCCGGTCACGAGGAACAGGTTCAGGCGCTCGTTCATATCGACGCCATGGTAGACCCAATCGACAACGACGTTCATGTTCTCGAGTAACCAAGCATCGAATACGGCCTTACCGCCATGCTCGTCTGCGAGGAATTCCTCTTGATCGCCGTAACCGGGGTATACGGAAATGTTCAGGGTCTCCGAGGGAACAACCCAGCCATAGTCGTTAGGCTCGCCTGTTTCTTCTGAACCTAAGTTGTCTGTTCCACTTGGCTGCTGAGTCGGTTCAGATGTACCGCCTGTACTGCCGCATGCTGCGGCTGTCAGCATCAAGCTTGAGACAAGAATTGCGGATAGTAATTTCTTCCACTTGCTATTCATTTTCCACCTCCACTGTAATTTTCGGATTAATTCTGACAATTTCCATCCGAATCTGCGTTAATTGCCAAACTACCCACTGATTATGACAGAATAAGACTGTGATTCCAGCGGTATACATCTTATAAAAGGTGGATTTTTCTATGAATACTTTGATCGTACAACTAAACATGAAGGATTATTTACGATAAACGATTTTTTTGATCGACTTCTCTACTTGTATGCAAATTCGCTTATTTGACCATACAAGTTGACTTATCGGAGCAGCTCTCGGGTGGATTATCCTACGATTTTTATACCGTTTCACCGTTTGACCAAACAACAGTTTACGTGCTTCGATTCTGCCTGCTTATCTGCATAAGATATCATCTATAATAGAGAGGACATTTCGCCAAGATAAACGAGAAGGAGGTGAGGGCAATCGATAGCGGATCCATGCAGCCGCATTGGTCAGAACTTGGTTTGTCCCTATCCGGCTTCACCGAAGCGCTATCGGACTCGGGTAATCAGATCTTCTCGGTTGCCATCGCCAGGCCCAGAGACGAGCTGATGCGTGAGCATCTGACGTTATTTAGCTCCGTGCTGAAGCATGCCTATGTCTATTGGTCGGCCAACAGTCTTGCGCTCATCTTCTCCGATACCGCGTTTCGCGTGGCGACTGCCGAGTGCCTGAACGCTGTCTCTATATGCTGGCCGGGAGCAGAGACAAGCCCCCTTGTTATCGCCGTGGGGCATACGGTCACCGGAGCCGGTTCCATCGAATACTCCTACGAGACGGCGCGCTATCTGATGCGCTACGACTTCACTTATGCCGAGGATACGGTGATCAATTTGGACTCGATCGGGCACGCGCCGCGCTCGATCGATTGGTCGCCCGAACGCCTGGCGGGCTTCATACGGGCGAACAACCGCGTTAGCCTCCGCCGCAGTCTGCGCGATTATGCCGCTTACTATCGGGCGAATCCGACTACCGAGAGCGATATCAAGGTGCACCTCACGCAGCTCTACATGCGTATCTTGATGCGCATCGAGCGTCACAACCAGTACCGCATGAGCGAGCGCGAGATCAACGAATCGACGGAAGCCCTGAGGCTTGCGCCAACCCTCGACCTCTTGCTCTCGAGGCTGCTTACAGAGTTCTATCAACTGACGGAGCGGATCATGGATCGCCATGACTTGCCGCCAGAAGAGCAGGTATTGATTCATCTGCGCGAGCACTACCACGAGGCCATCACACTGGACATGCTGGCAGAACGTATGAACTACAATGCAGCATACCTCGGCCGCCTGATCAAGAAGGAGCTCGGCTTGAACTTCAACCGACTGCGCGACGAAATTCGCATCGAGGAGGCCAAGCGACTGCTTCTGGAGACCGATCACAGCGTGGCCGAGATCGCAGAGCTGGTCGGCATCAAGGATCGAGACTATTTCGGTCAGAAGTTCAAGTCTCTGGTCGGCAGGACGCCCGGCGAATACCGCCGGCTTGGCACCAAGAACCCTATCCCCTAATCTATCGAATGTATAATTCCTCCTGTATAAGCGGTATAAATCCTGTGGTTTTCAGACCTCTCTTCTTGGCCTAAACTCAAATCAGTCAAGAAACACCGTACAAACAGGAGGTATCCCATGAGCACACTTGCTAGCGGCAGAGAGTCACACAAGCGTCCCGGAAGGGAGCTTGGCATGCGCTTGATGGCGATCCTCTTACTTATGCTACTCTTCATCGCCCCACTGAACCCCGCTCGCGTCAGCGGTATGATTCACCAGAATACATCGCTATTTACGATGATCACGTCTTGGCCGAAGATTGCGGACAATTTCGTGCGCGCACTCGCCAGAGGTTGGCTCATGCAATCCAGCTTGAACTGGGTACGCGCATCGGCCCTCGTCATCTTCTTGGCCGAACTCGGCATGCTCGCGGGCGTCTGTCTCTCGCTGGGTAACGATAAGCTCAAGGAGTTGGCATACAAGATCAGCATGGCAGCGGCTGCGATCGGCCTGGTCGGTACCGCCCTCCTCTATATACCCTTCTACCAATTCTGCCTCTCAAGCGAACTGCAGCGAGTCGATCCGATTCTCGGCGTCGGCTACTTCGTCTTCCTGGTCTTGTTTCTCCTGGCCTTCGTCTTCAATCTCTATTGTTATAAGAAGCGAAGCATCCCACAAGAAGATGAAGAGTATGCCATGGCGGATCGTTACAAGCTCTTCTTAATGATCCTACCCTTCTTCTTACTGACTCTGGTCTTCGCCTACCTGCCGCTCTACGGCTGGCGCTACGCCTTTTTCAATTACAGACCCGGCTCACAGCTAACGATGGACGACTTCGCGGGCCTCAAGTGGTTTCGCCTCCTCTTCGGTAACCCCGCGACAAGAAACGATTTGATCCGTGTCCTTCGCAACACGCTTGCGATGAGCGCGCTTGGCATCGGTACGGCATGGCTGCCTATGATGTTTGCGATCTTCCTCGCCGAGATCAAGTCTAATCACGTCCGTCGCTTCGTCCAGACCTTCACCACGATACCAAACTTCATCAGCTGGGTGCTGGTGTACACCTTTGCTTTCGCACTCTTCTCCACCGAGGGGTTTGTGAATCAATTGCTCCAGATGCTAAACCTCAGCGAGAAGACGACCAATTACCTCATGAGCGGCGATCATATCTGGGCCAAGATGTGGGCTTGGGGCTCATGGAAGGGGCTCGGCTGGAGCGCGATTATCTATATCGCGGCCATCATGGGCATCGACCAGCAGCTCTATGAAGCCGCATCGATCGATGGAGCCAACCGCTTCCAGCGCATGAGACACGTTACGCTGCCCGGCTTGCTACCAACCTTCTCCGTCCTCCTCTTACTCTCCATCGCCAACGTCTTATCTAACGGCATGGAACAGTACTTCGTCTTCAAGAACTCGGCGAACCAGAGCACAATCGAGGTGCTAGACCTCTATGTCTACAACCTCGGTCTCGGTACCGGTAGCACCGGCAACATACCGCTTGCCACGCTCATCGGCATGTTCAAGTCCCTGATCAGCGTCGTGTTGCTCTTCTTCGCCAATCGTGTATCCAAGTGGGTGCGCGGCGAGAGCATCGTCTAAGGAGGCCCCGGATGTCCAAACTCAAATCAAACAATATACGAAGTGGCCGCCAAGATCACAAGCACACGCTGGGCGACGTCGTATTCGGTATCCTGAATTACACGGTCTTCATCTTGTTCGCCATCCTCTGCATCTTCCCCTTCTACTATCTCTTCATCAATACGATCAGTAACAACGAGTTGGTGAGAACGGGTCAAATCACGTTCTGGCCCAGAGGCATACACTTCACGAACTATTCGCAGCTGCGACACGTCTCAGGGCTATTCCAATCCGTTTATGTCTCCGTTGCCCGCTCGGCCCTCGGCACTTCACTGATGGTGCTCGCCTCCGCGTTTGTCGGCTATCTCGTCACCAAACAAGAGATGTGGAAGCGCCAGACGGTCTACCGCATCATGGTGGCGACCATGTATCTGAACGCCGGCTTGATCCCCTGGTATCTGAACATGTCGATGCTCGGTCTCACCAATAACTTCTGGGCCTACATCATTCCGACCATCGTCGCTCCGTACAACATCATCTTGGTCAAGACCTACATCGAATCGATACCGACAGAGCTCGAGGAGAGCGCCACCATCGACGGTGCCGGTTACCTCACGGTTTTCGGCAGAATCATCTTCCCGCTCGCCAAGCCGATCCTCGCTACGATCGCGATCTTCGGCGCCGTCGGCCACTGGAACAGCTTCACCGATTCCATGATCCTCATGTCGGGCAGACCCGATCTCTTCACACTGCAATACAGACTGTATATCTATCTGACCAGTACATCGAACCTGGCTGCGCTAATGACTTCGGGAGGAGGTGGAGTTGGTTCTGCAGCCGCATTGGAAGCCGCGTTGAACATGCGCACGATCAAGTTAACCGTCGCCATGGTCAGCATCATACCGATCATAATGGTGTATCCATTTATGCAACGTTATTTTACGAAGGGCATCATGCTAGGTGCCGTCAAAGGTTAAGGAGGAACTATGCTTAAGAAGAAACAGATCACAGCCGCGATTCTGGCTCTCGCTCTCTTGTTTGGAGCCGCAGCCTGTAGGCCCGCCGGCAACACAGACAGCACGGGATCGGGATCCGAACCTGCCAAGAGCACGACCGAGAAGCCTGACACAACAGAGGGCGACGAGTCTAAGGAAGAACCCGATGACAGCCAAGGCGGCGAGGAACCGGGCACAAGCGAAGACGACAAGTATGTAATTCCGGAGGATGTCATCCCCGATAGCACCATAACGCTCGACGTCTACACCCAGCTGGCGAACTACTCCGGTGAGCAAATCGGCTGGTTTGGCCAAGTCATGGAAGAGAAGTTCAACGTCAAGCTCAACATCATCAACGAGGGTGACGGTACTTATGCCACACGTTCCGAATCGGGTAACCTCGGCGACCTCGTCGTCTTCGGTAACAGCGGCGACCAGTACATCCAGGCGATCGACAACGGCTTGCTCTTCGATTGGGAGGACGAGGATCTGCTCGCAAACTACGGTGGCTACATCGCAGATCACATGGCCGAGGCGCTCGCGATGAATCGCAGCCTCTCCCCGGACGGCAAGCTCTACGGTTTCGGCCACAACGTCGGAACAAGTAACGATGAGTTCGAATCCTTCTTCTACGGCCCCTACATCCGTTGGGACCTCTACAAGGAAGCCGGCTACCCCGAAGTGGGGACACTAGAAGACTTCGTCGATGTCTTGGAGCAGATGGTCGCGCTGCAGCCTACCTCCGAAACAGGTGGCAAAGCCTATGCGGCATCCCTCTTCAAGGACTGGGACGGTGACATGGTCATGTTCGTCAAGTCAACTGCCGCACTCTACGGCTACGACGAGTTCGGTATCGGCCTCTACAACGTCAACGACGGCAGCTGGCAGGGCGTCCTCGAAGAAGACGGTATGTATCGTCGTATGCTGAAGTTCTACAACACCCTCTATCAGCGCGGTCTCCTCGATCCGGACTCCATGACGCAGACCTATGACGATATGGCCGAGGACTATCAGACCGGTGCAGCCATCTTCAACATCTTCGAGTGGATGAGCGTCGGCCTCTATAACACGGATACGCATATTGCGGAGGGTAAGGCCATTTTGCCGCTTGCCGCAGCCGATCAGAAGAATCTCGTTTACGGCCTGAACATCAACGGCGGCAACCGCGTCTGGACGATCGGTGCCAACACGAACTACCCCGAGCTCGTCATGGCGATCATCAACTGGCTCTCCACACCCGAGGGTAAGATGGTCACAACCTACGGCCCCCAGGGCGTCATGTGGGACTACGACGATCAGGGCAGACCTCAGATGACCGCGTTTGGTGAGACCGCATTCGCAGACCAGACCACCGAGATGACAGGCGGCTATACAGGCACCTTCTCCGATGGCACAAGCAAAATCAATAACGAAACCTGGTCCGACTCTGCCGTCAACCCGGACGCCAAGAACGGCGACACTTACCTCTACACCGACTGGGAGACCCGTGCGGATCGCGAGATCAGCGACATCGAGAACGATTGGCGCGAGTGGACCGGCTACGGCTCCCCGAACAACTACCTCGAGGGCGAGGGCCACATCTCCATCTCCGTAGGTACCACCTTCCAGATGCCGCCTCGCAGCGATGAGCTTCAAGCCGTCTGGACGCAGGTCACAGAAGCGATCAAGAATTACAGCTGGCAGGCGATCTATGCCGAGTCCGATGATGCCTTCGACAAGATCTTCAGCGACATGACCGATGCCTGTAACGACTACGGTTACGAAGAGTGTGCCGCTTGGGTCGAAACCGAGGCCGTACGCCGCGCAGGACTGGAGCAAGCAGCCAAGAATTGATCTATAATGCAATAGGAATCTAGCTAGAGGAGAGTGCTACACTCTCCTCTAATATTAAGCGGGGATACACTGCTGTGAATACGAATCAGATTACGAATCGAGCAATCTACTTCCAAGTCAAGGACCTGGTGAACCTGGCGGAGCCCGAGCGGTTCCGGGAGCGCTTCTCATTGATTCAACATGCGTATGGTGCAAACAAGGTCTATCTGGAAGTCTATCGCCACGGTCAGACCTTGGAGGCTTCGATGTTCGAGTCCTTTGCAAGCTTCTTCGCCGAACAGGGCCTCACCGTCAGCACCGGACTGACGACGGACGAACCGGAGAACAACGCGGGCGGTTTCGACACCCTCTGTTATACCGATCCGGAATCCAAGGAGATTCTGCGCCAAGCGATACTCGCTGCCGCTGTGCTCTCGGATGAGCTCTTGATCGACGACTTCTTCTTCACAAATTGCCGCTGTCCGCGCTGCATCGAGGCCAAGGGTTCCGGGACATGGGCCGCGTTTCGCACCGCACTCATGGACGAGATGCTAGAGACTGTAATTCTCCCCGCAGCGCGACAGGCGAATCCGGGCTTGAAGATCGCACTGAAGCTGCCCAATTGGTATCCCCACTATCATGAACTGGGTTATAGCATGAAGCTGGCTACGAAGCATCAACTGGCCGTCTACGTCGGCGCAGAGACCCGAAATCCGTCCTATACGCAGCAGCACTTACCCAAGTACCTCAGCTATTTCATCACGCGCCTGATCCGCCAGATGGGTCCCGAGACCACCGGTTCTTGGGTTGACCCCTATGAGATCACGGCGAACTGGACCTGGTTTGCCCAGCAGATCGAATTCACCGCCCTGGCCAAGGTGCCGGAGCTGGCCCTCTTCTCGCTTGGCGACCTCCTGCAGCCGGAGAACAAACTTGCCTTCCCCATCGCAGGCGAGACGCTTCGCTGTCTGGATCACTATCTACCCGCACTCGGCACGCCGACCGGTCTCGCTTCCTACTTACCGGACGCTTCGAGCGGCGAGAACTACATCCACGGCTATCTGGCCGCCTGCGGCATACCGCTGGAACCGAAGATCTCATGGCCCGATTCGGACCCGCAAGTCTTCTTGACGGCTGCTTGTGCGAAGGACCCGGTGATCTTGGATCGCATCCACGACAAGCTCCTCCTCGGCCACGATGTCATCTTGACATCGGGCTTCCTGGAACAAGTCCAAGGCGAGGACTTCACCTCTCGCTTCGGCGCAATCGCTATGAGTTCTCGCACGATTACGAGCAAGCGCTATGCCTACTCTCATAACGGTGTGACCTTCGCGGGCATCTGTGAGAGCTCTATTGCTGCGACTTACCCTGAGGTCACCTACGCAACAAACGATTGTTGGCCGATCCTCTCGATCCTGGGTGAGAACTCCAGTATCCCGGTCCTGCTCAAGATGGAGTACGGTCTGGGCAATCTCTACATCTGGACCATGCCCCACGACTTCGGTCACCTGCCGCTGCTACCGAACAAGATTCAAGATGAACTTCGCCTGATCTGTGCCTCCCAGGATGCGCCGGTGATCTTGGAGGACAGTCAGCAAGTGCTGCTGTTCACCTACGATAACGACCACATCGTCTTGCACTCGCTTGCCGCATGGACACAGTCGATTCGTCTGCTGCTTCGTCACGGCTACAAATCGATCGAGAATTTGGAGACGGGCGAGCTTATAGTAGGCGTCCGTCATGGCACGTCGAATGATCTATCCGTCACATTGAAGCCGGCTGTGAACATGGTTTATAAATTAATATAGACGCCTGTACCGATTTCGCCGGAAGGGGGCATGGCCGAGAGATGAACAAGAACCCGTTCGACTTGATCAAACAAGAGATTATCGATGACAGTATGAATCAGTCATTTACCGAGAGGGGCATCCTGCCCCTCTTCAGTGCGTCTTGTGAGGCTCGCCTCCTGATCGTAGGCCAGGCGCCGGGCCGCATCGCCGAGGAGACCGGCCTGTTCTGGAACGATATGAGCGGAGATCGCCTCCGCGATTGGCTCGGTATCTCAAGAGACATCTTCTAC
>CAZLEA010000013.1:21711-23291 GCA_964558445.1 uncultured Oscillospiraceae bacterium
TATGAGCGGAGATCGCCTCCGCGATTGGCTCGGTATCTCAAGAGACATCTTCTACAGCACGGATCGCATCGTACATCTGCCGATGGACTTCTACTATCCCGGCCGCGGCAAGTCCGGCGATCTGCCACCGAGACCCGCCTTTGCCCCTCTATGGCACCCCAGACTGATCCGAGAGATGCCGAAGCTTCAGACGATTCTGCTGGTCGGCGCCCATGCACAGAAGTATTATCTGGGCAAATCCAGAGAGAAGACCCTGACCGAGACGGTGCGAAACTTCGAACACTACTTGCCGAATTATTTCCCACTTGTCCACCCCTCCCCGCTAAATGTTGGCTGGCAGAAGCGAAACCCCTGGTTCGTAAACGACGTCGTCCCCAAGCTAAGGGAGATCGTTTCGGAGGCACTGTCCTAGCTCCTAGCAATATCGAAGAACGAACGAAGACTCGTGCGCAGCAGCTCCTTGATCTCCGGGTCGAGCCCGTGCATCGCATGCAGGATCGTTCGCGCCTGGGTGAGCCAATCATCCTTCAAATCAAAATACGTCCGGGCTCCCGTCGCCGTAATAATCTCATACAAACTGTTCACATAAGTCTCGCGAGCTTCACGGTCCATCGTGCGAAGCCACGCTCGGACATGCTCGCTTCGCTCGATCGCGCGCGGATCCAGGCGCTCTTCGTAGAGGAAGTCCGATCCTGACAGCAGCCAGGTGTAGGGATTATGCTGGATCATCCAAGGAGATTTGCTCGAGACCACGCGATACGCGTCTTGATGTTCCAGAAGCAAGCCGACGACCGACGAATGCGGCAGCGTCTTCCGGACCCGTTCTCGTATCGCCGAATACAGCTCGTTGTCCAGCGTGCCCTCGGGGAAGCCCGGCCCATCGTGGTTATAGATTGCGTCTATGCGAGCACGGACCTCCGGCTCGGCATGCATCGGGGCATAGACCGCGACATTCCCACCCTTGGAGTAGCCGCCAACGATCAGGCGTTTGGATGGATAGAGGTCAGCGATTTGCTCCAGATAACGCACGCCATCTATCTGTGACGGGACCGGCATCTGATAAGCCATGTTGAAGTCTTCCTTCCAGCCGACCAGATATTGATCTGTACCGCGATAGGACACATAGCAGTGCTCCTCATCCAAGTGGAAACAGACTGCGGCGAATTGCTTCTCTACTTGTGTGTCGATTTGATTCACGAAATCCGTGAGACGAAGCGAGCGAAACCTCGGGTTCTCACGCACGGCCAAGACCAGCGCACGGGCGTCCTTGTGATTCCAGATCCCCTCCATCAAGCGGTCGATCTGCTTATCTTCTAGGCCTCCGAGCTGCAGACCCGCATACGGCTTCGTCCCCGGTGACAGCACGAGCTCATCCCAATGCAGCATGGTTAGCATGCAGAGAACCAAGCTGTCTACATCTGCGAACGCTCGCTCGTCAAACGGCTCTTGATACTGCTTCGCATAATCGATTATGTTACTCATATGAGGTGTCGCTCCTCTCCGGTATCAAGCCACATTCATGGCAATTGGGGGCATGATTCACTTGCTATCTCAGCTTAAGTCTATATCATCAAGGAAGA
>CAZLEA010000013.1:23391-28175 GCA_964558445.1 uncultured Oscillospiraceae bacterium
GTCATCTTGGACATCGAAGGCATCAAGGTAACGGCTACGAAGATCGTCGAAGACGAATTCTGGGGTCCGAGTGTGCGTCTCCTCATAGAGAACGACACGGAACATGACCTCGCGTTTAGCACCCGATATCTAACCATCAACAATTACAACATCAGCGACTCGTTCGATAAGACCGTCTTGTCGGGCAAGAAGGCCAACGAAGACATCCATATCTACGAATCCGACTTGGAGATGATCGGCGTCGATGCGATCGGTGAGATCGCCTTCTCAATTCTCGTCTACGACAACGACACCTGGGAGGACGTCTTGGAGAGTGACGATATCGTGCTTCGAACCTCGCTCTATGACGATATAAGCTTCGAGAAACCGGACGGCGGCGTCGAATTCTTCGACGATGAGGGTGTCAGAATCGAGAGCCTCGGCATCGAAGAAGATTCCTTCTGGGGCAACAGCCTCTGGCTATTCATCGAGAATAACCGAAGCGGCGACATCGCTCTGAGCATCGACGACTTGTCGATCAACGGCTTCATGGTCACATCCTACTACGGCCGCACGGTCAAGGCCGGTCGTTGGAGAATCGACGATCTCTACATCTATGACAGCGATCTGGAAGATAACGATATCGAAGAGATCGAGGAGATGGAATTCACCGTCGAACTCTACGATCCGTACACGTACGAAACCTATTTTGAATCCGGCGTGATTCGCCTCACCTTCCCATAGATATGAGACGGTCCGGATAGAGCCGGCTTGCTTGCAAGTCGGCTTTTGCTTGTTATAGTCCAGACAATTTAAACAACTTGTTTAAATAATAATGTGACGATATAATCTGACTTGAGTAGTGAGGTACCAAGCCATGAGAGAACTGGACAGCATTCGAGAGAAGATACTAGACAAGACGCTCTATCTAGTGAGCCACAAGGGCAGTTACGATGTCTCCGTCCGCGAGATCACGCAGGCGGCAGGTGTGAACGTCAATGCGGTGAACTACTATTTCGGTAGCAAGGATCGATTGCTAGAAGAGATGGAAGCGTTCTTCGTCGAGAACTATTTGGCGGCCTATGCCGTACTGGATCAAGAGCTGGAGGACGAGGAGAAGCTCTTCTTGTTCGCCAACGAAGTGATGGAATACACGTTATCTTATCCCGGTATTCCCTTCATCTTCCGCAGCCAGCTTGAGACCGAAGAAGAGGGGATCATCAAGCGTTTCCTAGACGATCAGGCAACGCCGCTCAGTGATAGAATCGACTTACTCCTGACATCCGTCTTCGGTGTTCGGGGGGCAGAACGCCAAATGCTTCGTATCGTCTTCGATGCGGCTCTCGTCGCTCCGGTAAGTCTCGGTACAGGCTATCAGTTTGATACCGCAGAGCTGACCGATGTGGCCGTGCGCCATCACTATATTCGATTTCTCATTCGCACACTCAAGGGAGGAATACACAGATGATACTAGACATAGGACGAATCGCTGATCTGGAATTGAAGAACAGGCTGATCTATGCACCCATGGGCAGTCACATCGACAATCTGGGTCCGGCTACATACGAATATTTCATGGAACGGGCGCGCGGCGGTGCCGCCATGCTCATGATCCCCATCTTCATCAAGGAATATGTGGAGATGAGTGCCCCCTCGCTGACGCTGACAGAAGAGAATATGGAGCGTACCAAGCAGCTAGTCAAGGAGGCACAGAACCTCGGTTGCAAGGTCTGTTTCCAGATCGTACCGGGTTATGGCCGCATCATGCCGGGCTCTATTGTCTACCCCGGTACACCGGTCGCCCCCTCTGCCATCGCGCCGATGTACGATCCGAGCGCTACCTGCCATGCCCTAACGAAGGACGAGATCGAGACACTCAAGCGCGGCTATCGCGAAACGGTAGAAGATGTTAGAGCCCTCGAAGCCGATGCGATCGAGATCCACTCCTACGGCGGCTATCTGATGGACCAATTCCTCAGCGAAGTGTTCAATCACCGGACAGACGAGTACGGCGGCACACTCGAGAATCGTTTCCGCTTGCTCGGTGAGCTAATCGATATCACGAAGGACGTATGCGGCAGCACATATCCGCTCATCGTGAAGTATACGCCCTGTCACTACCTACCCTACCCCGGCTACAGACAGATCGAAGAGGGTATACAGATCGCAAGGCTTCTGGAAGCACGCGGTGTCGACTTGATTCACGTGGACGCCGGTTCGTTTGAGAACCATCACGTGGCCATGCCGCCGACCTACCAACAAGAGCAGGTTCTGCAGCTTCGTTCGGCAGAAACAATTAAGCAGCACGTGTCCGTCCCTGTCGCAACAAACGGCAAGCTCGGCGATATAGAGAAGGCAGAGCATGCACTTCAGGCGAAGAAGACTGACTTCCTCATCGTCGGCCGCGGCCTCCTCGCAGACCCCTACCTCCCCAAGAAGTTAGAAGAGAACCGTCCGGGCGATATCGTCCCTTGTATCGGTTGCAACGAGTGTATCGCAAGCGTCACAGCGGGCGGCGCCATCCACTGTACCGTGAACCCGGAAGCCGGAAGAGAGCAAGACATGAAGCTTCGGCCGGCAGAGGTTAGTAAGAGGGTGCTGGTCATCGGCGGTGGTCCCGCAGGTATGTCGGCGGCACTCGATGCGAAGGCAGCGGGCCATGACGTCGAACTCTGGGAGAAGTCTTATACGCTCGGCGGCATGATTACGGCAGCCGGCAGACCCTCGTTCAAACTGGAAGTCGACAACTTAACACAGTGGTACAGAAGACAAATCGATTCGAAGGGCGTGAAGGTCTCCTATAATACGGAAGCGACAGCAGAGAAGATCCTGGCTCACGGAGCGGATTCCGTCATCGTGGCAACAGGCGCCAGCCCAAGGGTCTTCCCTATCCCCGGTATCGATCAGGCACACGTCGTGACTGCCATCGACGCCATGATGGACCGAGCGACACTTGGCGAGAATCTGCTGATCGTAGGTGCCGGCCTGGTCGGTTGCGAGACTGCCCTCCACCTGACGCCTCGCGGCAAGAAGATCACGCTCATCGAGATGGCAGACAAGCTGCTCCCCGAGCAAATCTTCTACATGAACGAGACGATGCTCACCCAGATGATCCTCGCCGACAAGAACATCCAGACACACACCACTTGCAAGCTTATAGAGGTGAAGGAAACTTCGGTCATCGTGGAGATTCATGGCGAGAAGTCCGAGATCGCTTGCGACACCGTCGTACTCGCCATGGGTATGAGAAGCGAGCAGAACTTCTTGGAGGAACTAGCCGGTAAGGTATCGATCCAAACGATCGGTGACTGTGTCGAGGCGCGTCATATCATCGAGGCGGTAAGCGAAGCGAGGGCTGCGGTCAACGCACTCTAGAGGCTCGACTGTGCGGTTTGTTCGGGTTATGATAAACATACGATAGTGAGACCCGCGGGCGGTCGCATGGCAACTTCCGTTGCTTGTATAGGGGGGGTGTTCATGAGACTGTTTATACTCGAATTTGCCGGATTGTTACTCTACTTCATTGTCTCGATCTTCGTCGTGTTGATTATCCGTAAGTGGATCAAGCTCCCCCGCGAGCTAAGCCGTAAGTTGCTGCATATCGTGCTGCTGTGCTCTACGCTCTACCTCTTCTACGGCTTCTCGACATGGCAGCATGCAGCCTTGGCCTCGCTTGTGTTCGTAATCCTGGTCTACCCGATCTTGGCCCTCTTGGAGCGCTTCAAGCTCTATGCCAGGGCACTTGTCGAGCGTGAACGGGGCGAAGTCAAACGCAGCCTGATTACGGCTTACAGCATGTATCTGTTCATCATTTTGATTACCTGGGCCTGGCTCGACATCAAGTATGTCGGCCTGGCCTCGGTATTCGCCTGGGGCTTCGGCGACGCGGCTGCCGCCCTGGTCGGTAAGCGCTTCGGCAAGCATCACTTCAAGCTCCCCTTCGGCGATCCCAAGAAGTCTCTGGAGGGGACCGCTTCGATGCTGCTCGTCTCCTTCTTGTCCGTGCTCCTGGTCTTGCTCTTCAATATTTCCATGCCCTGGTTCGCCTACTTCACCATCAGCTTGTCGACGGCTATCGTCACGGCCTTCGTGGAACTGATTACAAACGATGGCTTCGATACGATCACTTGTCCGTTTGCAGCGCTTGGCACGCTCCTGCCGCTGATCCTCTTCTGGGGACTTCGCTTATGAGAGCGCCAAACACAGAGCACGAACGTGCCGGTTCCAAGACTCTGCTACTGTCGATCGTGCTGAGTGCGCCCGGCCCTCTGGTGCTCGGCTTCGGTCTGTTAATGGGGCGTAGCAGCACGCAGATCGCAGACTTCATCCGCCGCACGGCAGAACTTCTGGCCATCGTCACCTCTTATCTGATCTATCGCCACTTGACCTCCGGCGAATCGCTGCCGGAACCGTCCGCCAGAGCGCGCCTCGAGCAACTGGCGAATCTTACAGTCGGCATAGTGATGTGTCTCTCGGGTACGGTGATGCTGATCCTATCGCTCATGGGCGATCGCGGTGCGAAGGGAAACGTACAGCTAGGTCTCATCATCGCGCTGCTTGGCTTCCTCACCAACAGCTGGTTCTGGTATCGTTATACGAAATTGACACGCCTCACCGCTGACCCGATCTTGCGCGTTCAGAGCCGCCTATACCGTGCCAAGTCGCTCGTCGATGCCTGCGTCACGACCGTGCTCGCCATCGTATGGTTAGAGCCGACTTCCGATCTTGCAAGCCTGGCGGATCGTATCGGTTCTGCGGTTGTCGCACTCTACCTCGTTTGGAGTGGTGTATCGGTCCTTCGCCAA
>CAZLEA010000013.1:28275-36710 GCA_964558445.1 uncultured Oscillospiraceae bacterium
TACTGCTATGAATTAATCTATACTCAAGTTATAGAAAGGCGGTAGTGATCATGAAGAAATATTTGTTCTACGCGATGGAAGGCAAGAAGATGTGCTTCCAGCACGTTCTGATGAACGCCTTGGATCTCAAGGCAGCAGGCCATGAAGTCAAGATCGTATTCGAAGGCGAGGCTGTCAAGCTTCCGCCCGTGCTGGCAGAAGAAGGAAACGCGCTCTACAAGCGAGCTCTGGACGGTGGCCTGATCGCCGGTGTATGCTACGCCTGCGCACACATGCTTGGCGTCAAGGAGGAGATCGAAGAGCTCGGCCTGCCGTTCCTAAACGACATGAACGGGCATGCAGGCATGAAGCCCTTCATAGAAGAGGACTACGAAGCGTTCGTCTTCTAGTTGGAGGTAGGTCATATGGCTAATCGCAGTTGGGTGAAGCAAGCACAAGAAGCCTTCAAGAACAAGGACGTGGAATTGGCGAAGGCGCTGCACACCAAGTCGCAAGACCTCCACGATACCGGACGCGGTCGCCTGCTCAAGAGCGGGGTGTACGGGGGATTGGATGGGATTATCACGACCTTCGCAGTCGTAGCGGGGGTCGCAGGCGCGGGCCTCGAGCTTGGCGTGGTCCTCATCCTTGGCTTCGCAAACCTCATTGCGGATGGACTGTCCATGGCAATCGGCGATTACCTGTCGACCAAGTCCGAACAAGAATATAATCAGCTCGAGCGCGAACGAGAGACCTGGGAGCTGCATAACCTGCGCGAATCCGAGATCCTGGAGATGGAGGCGCACTACGAGACCCGCGGCATGTCTGCCGAAGATGCGAAGCTTGTCGTGAACACCTTGGCCAAGTACGAAACGATCTTCATCGACACCATGATGGCAGAAGAGCTCGGCATCATCGAGGACGGCGAGAGCCCTATTCGAAACGCCTTGGTCACCTTCTTCTCCTTCTTGATTTTCGGTTTGGTTCCGCTTCTCGCGCCGATCCTCTCGTTCATCAGTCCGACACTCGGTCACAACAGTTTCTACGTCTCGATCGCTCTCACGGGAATCACCCTCTTCGTCCTGGGCGCTGCCAAGAGCATCGTCAGCGGTTCGAATTTCATACGCTCCGGCCTCGAGATGCTCACTGTCGGCGGACTTGCCGCCACGGCCGCTTACCTGATTGGCCACTTCCTCGGCGGTTTCGCGGGCTGACCGGTATAGTCTGTGTATATTTGCATATTTATCATTTAATTTTTTGTAAACAATCTTTTTTACAAGCAAAAGCCGCCGCTTTGAGTCGATTTCCGTCTCTTTTCGGTGGCTTTGGTTTTGATTCCTTGTAACTGCCTATGGTAATATAGAGTTTGGGAAAAATTTAACCAACTGTGTTTACGACCTTTCCATAAGACTTATTCATCAGGAGGGTCATCTTGAATCACAAGCAGAACAAACCGAGTTCACAGAAACACAAGACTATCCGGGCTCTGGCCGATTTCTCGCAAATCGGTATCACCATGGCCGCCTCAGTCTTGGTCGGTGTGCTCCTCGGCAAGTATTTGGATAAGTGGCTCGGCACAGAGCCTTGGTTCTTACTGATTTTCTCCCTACTCGGCGTAGTAGCCGCGATCCGCTCGCTATTTCAGAGAGGCAAGTCGGATTAGATAATTATCGATACACGAATCGCCGCGACGGCGAAGGAGAATAGCGCATGCAGCGATCCCAAATGGCCAAAAAAATGATGAACGGCATCCTCCTACTGACTCTCTTGAGCTTGGTGATTGCCGTTCTTGTCTATCGTTCGCTAGCCGTTCTCCCTTTCGTCTATGGTCTGCTGATGGCGGTCGCAGTGAGCCTCGTGAAGGTATTGCTCCTCGAGAGAGCCGTCAACCGCGCGCTCACTATGGAGAAGAACAAGGCCGGTTTGTACGTGTCCGTACAGCACCTGCTTCGCCTCGCTCTATCGGTCGTACCGCTCTTGATCGCAGCCCTCGTGCCGGCAATCAACTTGTGGGGTGCCGTAGTCGGCATCTTCACCTATCAACTGTCGCTCTATATTCTTAAATTTACAGAAGGGAAGACATAAGACGTGTTACTAGACATCAAGAACTTATGGGTTTGGACCCTCGGAGATACGGATATCTGGATCACCGAGACCATCTTCAACACCTGGATTATCATGGCGATACTGATCGTCTTAGCCCTCATCGTGCGCGCGAAGCTGCGGAAATTCGAGACGCTGCCAAGGGGCTTCCAGAACGCCGTCGAGATCATTGTCGAGACCTTCGACTCATTCGCAACCGGTGCGCTGGGCGAGCGGGTTTCGTATATGGCACCCTGGTTCTTCTCTGTCTTCGTCTTCATCTTGTCCAGTGCGCTCCTTAGCGTCTTCGGCCTTAGGGCGCCGACGGCGGATTGGGCCACGACCTTCGCACTTGCGCTGAGCAGCTTCCTATTGATGCTGGCCATGGGCCTGCGCCACAAGAAGGGTGAGTATCTGAAGAGCTTCTTCTCCCCTCACTTCATCTTCTTCCCGCTAAACTTGATCGGTGAGCTTGCCAAGCCGGTTTCGCTTAGCTTCCGCCTGTTCGGCAACATGCTCTCGGGCACGATTATCCTGACACTCTACTACGGGCTCACGCCGCTGTTCGTGCAGTTTGGCATCCCAGCTCTCTTACATGCCTTCTTCGACGTCTTGTTCGGCGCGATCCAAACGTATATCTTCGTCATAATCAGCTTGATGTACGTCAGCACCGCAGCCGCGGATTAACGAGGGAGGCCCCTACTAATTTGTTTTCAATTATTTGAAAAAATCAATAAAATCACTCGGAGGATTTACTATGCAAGAACTAGCAACCATTATCTCTGTCGTCCACATCGCGGCAGCCATCGCCTTGATGAACGGTATATTTACGACCTTCGGTCAGTCCAAGATCGTCGTCCAAGCGATCGAATCGATGGCCAGACAGCCAGAAGTGGCAGACGATATCCGCAGCTCGATGTTCGTCGGACTCGCCATGGCCGAGACATCCGGTATCTACGGTTTGTTGATTGCGATTATCATGCTCTTTGCCAACCCATTGGTCACAACCTTCATCAACCTCCTTGGTTAAGTTGTTCCGAGGAGAACGTATACACCATGAAGGAGGTCACGCGAATTGAATAACATAATCGTTCTACTGACCCAATCTGTACCCGAGGGTCGTGTGTTCGGCCTCGATATGCAGACTTGGATCCAAGCGGGGGTCCAGCTCTTCAACGCCATCTTACTGGCTGTCGTGCTGACGTATATCCTGTACAAGCCTGTCAAGGAGTTTATGCAGAAGCGAAGCGACGGTATCCGTGGCGATATCGACCGAGCCGACGAGACCATGACGAAGGCTACTTCTCTGATTGAAGAATATGAGGCGAAGCTTGAGAGGATCGATCAAGAACAAAGGGAGATTCTGGAGCGCGCGAGGCACGAAGCCGAAGAGCAGAAGAAACAGATTCTGGCCGAGGCACGTACGGAAGCAAACAAGATCAAGCAGCAGTCGATGGAGACTCTAGCCAGAGACAAGGAGCGCCTCCAAGAGGAGATGCGTCTCTACGTCATCGACTTGTCCATGCTCATGGCGACGAAGTATGTCTCCGATAACATGGATGAGGCGAGTCGCACACGCTACTTCGAGAAGATGATGGATGAGATGGAGGAGAGCACATGGCCCAGCTAGAACAGCGCTACGCCGATGCTCTCTTGGAATTGTCGACGGAGGCCGGTACGCTCGAGACAGATCTGGCGGATGCTACACTCGTTCGAGATGCCCTGGACGATAAGCAGACAGAGGCGTATCTCCTGCACCCGCATATCGCAGACGATTCGAAGCTTCGGCTGTTCCATACCGCCTTCGGCGATCGCTTGAACCCTGAGCTCGATGCCTTTATCCGTCTCTTGATCCAGAAGAATCGAGAGGATGTACTCACAGGGGCGCTGGATCACTATATCCGGATGGCCAATCTGGCCCTGGGTCGGGTGGAAGCGAGAGTCGTCACCGCAAGCGAGATGAGTCCACAAGAAGAAGCGATGATGAGAGAGAAGATTCGGCGCTTAGTAGGCAAGGACATCACGATGCATACCGCGATAGACCCCGACATCATCGGCGGTTTCTATATCCTGGTCGATGGCTATGTCTACGATGCCACGATCCGCAGCGAATTACATAAACTAAGAGAAACACTACAGATTGGAGGCCCGTATGCCAGTTAAACCCGATGAGATCACGAGCGTGATCAAGCGCCAGATTCAGGCCTTTGTCACCGAGCACGACTTCACCGAAGCGGGTACGGTCATCCAAGTCGGTGACGGTATCGCAAGAGTATACGGCCTCAGCAACGCCATGAGCGGCGAACTGCTCGAATTCCCGAACGGGATCTACGGCATGGCCCTAAACCTCGACGAGGACAGTATCGGAGTCGTAATCATGGGCTCCGATGCGGGCATCAAGGAGGGCGATCCGGTCAAGCTCACAGGCCGCATGGCAGAGGTGCCCGTCGGCGACGGCATGCTCGGGCGCGTCGTCAACGCGCTTGGCGAGCCCCTGGATGACAAGGGAGCGATCGCAGCCGACAACTACCGCATGATCGAGAGCATGGCACCTAGTGTCATCGAGCGTCGCGAAGTCGACCAGCCACTCCAGACCGGCATCAAGGCGATCGACGCTCTGGTCCCGATCGGTAAGGGTCAGCGAGAACTCATCATCGGCGACCGCGAGACCGGTAAGACAGCACTTGCCATCGATACCATATTGAATCAAAAGGACAACGATGTACGCTGCGTCTACGTCGCCATCGGTCAGAAGCAATCGACCGTCGCCCGCATCATCAAGGTCTTGAACGAGACCGGAGCGATCGACTACACGACCGTCGTCATGGCATCCGCCAGCGACCCGGCACCGCTGCAGTACTTCGCGCCCTATGCGGGCTGTGCAATTGCAGAGGAGTGGATGCACCAGGGCAAGGACGTCTTGATCGTCTACGACGACCTATCGAAGCACGCCGTCGCCTATCGCGCGATCAGCTTGCTGCTTCGCCGTCCCCCAGGACGCGAGGCCTACCCCGGCGACATCTTCTACTTGCACTCCAGGCTCTTGGAGCGAGCGGCTTGTATGGCCGAATCTCACGGTGGCGGCAGCCTCACGGCGCTGCCGATCGTCGAAACCCAAGAGGGCGATATCTCTGCTTACATCCCGACGAACATCATCTCGATTACGGATGGTCAGATCTATCTCGAAGCAGACCTCTTCCACCACGGTGTGAGACCTGCGATCAACCCCGGTCTGTCTGTCTCTCGAGTCGGCGGCACCGCCCAGATCCCTGCGATGAAGAAGCTTGCCGGACCGCTTCGCATTGAGTTCGCACAGTACAAGGAGCTCTCGGTCTTCTCCCAATTCGGGACAGACCTCGATCAGGATACGCTCGATCGCCTGAAACACGGCGAACAGATCATGCAGATCCTGAAGCAGCCCCAGTATCGCCCGATGTCGGTTGAGAATCAGGTCTTGATTCTCTTTGCCCTCAGTCGCAGACACTTGTCCGATCTAGAGACAAGCCGCTTGCTTCGCTTCCAGCGCGACCTAATCCGCTATATCGACGGCCACGAGCCGAAGATCAAGGAAGAGATTCGCAAAACAGGTAAGGTTTCGCCCGAACTTGCCGAGACCATCGACTTGGTCATCACCAAGGTCAAGGAAGCATATAACTATAGCTAAGGAGGCGTTGCTATGGCTTCGATGAGAGACATCAAACAGCGAATAACGAACGTTAGCTCCACAGAGCAGATCATCAAGGCGATGGATACGATCGCCTCTACGAAGCTGCACAAGGCCAGGGCTCAGCTCGAGGGCGTACGGCCGCTCTACTATGCACTGAAGGATCAGACAACGGAGCTGGGCCGCCATCCCGAGGCCAAGAAGAGCGTCTACTTCGCCAAGCGCGAGGTCAAGAGCAGTCTCTACATCGTCATGGCAAGCGATCAAGGCTTCGCTGGTGCCTATAACGCGAAGATTCTGCAACTTGCTCTCCAACATATGGAGGGCAAAAACGAGAAGATCCTCGTCATCGGTTCCAAGGGACATGAGTTCTTCCGTCGCAAGAAGAAGAACGTGATTCGCCACATAACAGATGTAGCGGACTCTCAGGTCTACTACGGGTCCGAGGATCTGGCCAAGTGGGTGACGAAGCGGTATGTGGACGGAGAAGTCGACGAGGTGTTCGTCGTCTACACCTACTTCGAGAACGTGCTAAACTACGTCCCGCATGTCAAGCGCGTGCTGCCGATCCCCACCGTGGATACAGATCCCTACGACCTCGAACCGAAGATCTACGAGCCGGATATCGAGACGGTCATCGACCATACGATCCCGCTCTTCACCCACATCAAACTCTTCCGTGCAGTCTCCGAATCGCATACCAGTGAGCAGGCGGCGCGCATGGTCAATATGAGTGCAGCCGGTAAGAATGCCTCTGAACTGATCGAGGATCTGACCCTCCTCTACAACAGAGAACGCCAGGCGGGCATCACGCAAGAACTGACGGAGATTATCGGAGGTGCGAATTTCTAATGAGTGAACAAATGACAACAAGACATACAGGTAAGATTATTCAGATCATCGGTGCGGTCATCGACATCCGTTTCCAAGGCGAGCTCCCCTCGCTCTATAACGCGATCGAGATCCCCTTCCAAGGCGAGACGATCGTACTGGAGGTCATGCAACACCTCGGCGATCACACGGTCCGCTGCATCTCGATGCATCCGACAGACGGCCTGAAGCGCGGCATGGATGCCTACGATACGGGCTCTGCCATCAGCGTGCCGGTCGGCGATATGGTCCTCGGCCGCATGGTCAACGTCCTCGGTAAGCCGATCGACAACCAAGCCGAGATCGAGGCCAAAGAGACTTGGCCGATCCACCGCGATCCGCCGGCGCTCTCCGATCAGGTCGCGCAGCCCGAGATGCTAGAGACTGGCATCAAGGCGATCGATCTGCTCTGCCCCTTCTCCAAGGGAGGCAAGATCGGCCTCTTCGGCGGTGCGGGCGTCGGTAAGACGGTCCTCATCATGGAGCTGATCAACAGCATCGCAAGCGAACACGGCGGCCACTCGGTCTTCGTCGGTGTCGGCGAGCGTACCCGCGAGGGTAACGATCTCTACTACGACATGAAGAATTCGGGCGTCATCGACAACACCGCCCTCATCTTCGGTCAGATGAACGAGCCGCCGGGCGTGCGTATGCGCGTCGGACTCACGGGCCTGACGATGGCTGAGTACTTCCGCGACGAGAAGCAACAAGACGTGCTCCTCTTCATCGATAACATCTTCCGCTTCGTTCAGGCAGGCTCCGAAGTCTCGGCCCTCCTAGGCCGTACGCCGAGTGCGGTCGGTTATCAGCCGACGCTGGCCACCGAGATCGGTTCGCTCCAGGAGCGCATCACCTCGACGAAGTCCGGTTCCATCACGTCCGTCCAGGCGATCTATGTGCCGGCCGATGACTTCACGGATCCGGCGACGGCCACGACCTTTGCCCACTTGGACGCAGTTGCCGTACTGAGTCGTTCCATCGTCGAGCAGGGCATCTATCCCGCGATCGACCCGCTCGCGTCCTCATCTCGAATCCTCGAGTCCAGCATCGTCGGCAGCGACCACTACCAGGTCTCGCAGGCGGTGCAGAGCATCTTGCAGCGCTACAAGGACTTGCAGGATATCGTCGCGATCCTCGGCATGGACGAGCTCTCCGAAGAGGATAAACTGACCGTCAACCGTGCGCGCAAGATTCAGCGCTTCCTCTCCCAGCCCTTCTACGTGGCCGAGAAGTTCACGTCGATTCCGGGCCGCTATGTCCCGATCGATGAGACGATTCGCGGCTTCCGCGAGATCCTGGAGGGTGTGCACGACGAGATTCCGGAAGGCTACTTCCTGAACGTGGGTACGATCGACGAGGTCTTGGAGCAGTACAAGAGCCGGCAGGGAGCATAGAGATGGCGGATCGACGAAGTGCACAGAAGAAGAAACTTAGCCTCACGATTACGACGCCTCGCGGTGTGAAGTTCACGGAAGAGGCCGATATGATCGTCATGCGGACGATCGACGGCGACCTCGGCGTGCTGCCGGGTCATGAAGCGCTGTCGACGGTGCTCGGCGACGGTGTGCTTCGCATCAAGAACAACGGGCGAGAGAAGCACTTGGCCGTGTTCGGCGGCACAGCTGACGTCTCTCTGGACAGCATACGAATCCTCACCACGATTGCACAGCGCCCCGAAGAGATCGACTTGGAGCGTGCCGAGGAGGATCGCAAGGCCGCACTCGAAGCGATGCAAGAGCAACAAGAGGAGTTCTTGACGAATCGCCTGCAGATCCTGCAGACGAGAGCACTCGTTCGTATTCACGTCAGTCAAACCGACTACTTCGATGAGACAGACGAG
>CAZLEA010000013.1:36810-41863 GCA_964558445.1 uncultured Oscillospiraceae bacterium
GCGGAGGCGAGATGAACTATAGTCATCTTGCCTCCGCTTGTTTATCTTACTCTTCTGACCGACCTAGCAGTCTGCTCTCACCGACCTAGTAGCGCAAGATCGCCGAGTAGAGAGATTCGAGCTCATGGTCCTTGTCCTGTAATACCGTAATCCTCGTGCCTTGAGCCATCGCCTCTTGGACCGCACGATCCAGCGTGATGTCATCCGGGCGAAGACGCGCGAGATCTATGACCAAATCGTCGATACGACCTTCTGCCGCCATGGCTTCGATCCTATCGGCTCGGGTGACAAGCTTGTCGTTCTCCCTGGCTGTGGCCAAGCGCTGATGCAGCTTATCGAGCGTCTCGCGATAGAGCGGTTCGAGCGCATCTGCGATCACTCGCTGCAAGGCCTTGGGTTCATAGGAATCGATAGGCTTCTCAATTTGATTCTTCATATAGAAGTCGCCTCTGGCCACCTTGCGAAACTCAGCGAGAGTAGCAGGCGTACCCGCGAGGAGGATCGGCTTACCCTCCTTCTTGTGCATGGCAGAGAAGCTATCGGCCAGATAACGGAAGTACTTGCCCCGATCCCTCTGCATCTCATCCGATGCCGTGCGATACGCGTGAAGCACGCCTGTACCGGCACCGCCGCCCGACAGATGCGCGTAGGGGTTGAAGTCATCGAACACGTTATGGAAGTTGGTCTCCACCTCATCCGTGATCAAGGGTTCGTGGTCATAACGGTTGACTTGATACAAACTGACCCGGTCTCGGCCGATCTCGACCAAGATAGCTTCATCGAGGCGCTCCAGATAGGCAAGCAGCGTGATGACATGGAAGCGTTCGCCGACGAGCACGACGGGGTCGGGCGAATACTGTAGGTGGAAGGTCTCGAGCTCATCTCCGGTAGCAAAAACCGCCAGCCCATCCGTCGCATACATCCAGAAGGCAGTCTGATCGACGAGCGAGTGGAGTGCGGCCAGAGGCTTCTCCCACTCCCGCTTCGGATACATACGAGCAAGCTTCTGTTCGACTTCGGTCAGCAAGTTCTTGAAGCGGATGGGATCCGTATCGCGATCGGGCGATAGCCGATGCGTCGGCATGTAAATCGAGATCCGTACCTGCTTGTCCGGTCGCTGGGTGCCGAAGAGTCGTGCCAATTTCTCACGGTTCGTTTCGGTCATTATGGCCATAATCGTTACCTCCTTAGTCAGATCATCTATAACTATCTTCAATTAGAAGCTTTCGCTTGTCAATTGCGTGGGTTACCGCCTCGCCTCAATCGAGCGCCGATGCAAGTCCTTGATAGCAGACGCCAGCTCCGGCACCGGGCCACTGACCCTCGCGTCTCGAATCACTTCTTCGATCGGCAGGTTTCGCACCCTGGACGGCCCCACCCCGAACTCGGTCATCCAAGCCACGAGCTGTTCGGACGAACTCGCATAGACGATTCGGCCAAGACCCACCCAGCCGTGTGCACCGGCACACATCGGGCAGTGCTCGCCGGAGGTATAGACGATCGCTTCGGTCCGCTCCTCCTCACTCATATGCTCTGCCACCCATCTGGCGATGGCAAACTCCGGGTGACGGGTATGGTCGCCGCCCGCAACATGGTTGTGATCCTCGAACAAGACCTCGCCGTCCCCCGAGACCAGCACCGAGCCAAACGGTTCGTCACCTGCCAGGAGTGCCGCCTCCGCCAATTCCACACAACGCTTCAAATGAATCATGTCCACTTCATCGATCATATACATCCTCCTAGATCCGAGATTCCTATACTGCTAGCTCTATTCTAGCCCGAAGCTCCGTATTTCGTCAGAAGCTTTGATCCCGATCAAATCTTCTTCGTCCGAATCCTGTTAAACTGATAGGGAATATCATTACCGGGAGGAATACACTATGCAGACATTTCATGAAGTATACGAGAAACACGAGAAGAATCTCGCACTCTATGTGCCTGTCGTCGCTCGCGTCCACGGTGGCCATCGCCCCGAATTCCACGAGGTCATGGCGGTCTACAATCGCATCGTAGAGAAGATCGAAGCACATCGGACAGAGACCAAGACCGAGCTCAAGGCAGATGCCATCCATCTATTCGACGAGTTCAATATGCTCCAGAACATCACATCCAATTACCTCATCCCCGATGATGTCTGCGAGACCTACGAAGCCGTCTATCAGATGCTAGAAGAACTGGCACTGGCTTACCTAGCTTAAACGAAACACATAGAACGGAGGTCCCTCTTGCAGCGCCAGATACTAAGACACAAGAACCATATCACAGCCATCAGTGCCGTCCTCATCGCACTCGCCTTCCTCAGCCATTGGCTACTGGCCCCGACGCTCCCCGCGACAGTGCTCCTGATCACGGCTTCACTCATCGCAGTCCTGCCGATTGCGCTACAAGCCTATCAAGCGCTTCGCGTGAAGGTGGTCAGTATTGACGTACTCGTCACGATTGCCGTACTCGGCGCGTTTGCGATCCGAAACTTCGAGGAGTCGGCCATCGTCAGCTTCCTCTTCCTCTTCGGTGCCTTCCTCGAACAGAGGACACTAAACAAAACCCGTTCCGCCATCAAGGAACTGACCGAGCTTGCACCCGAGACCGCCGTCTTGATCGGAGATGACGGAGAGACAGAAGAGATCGACGTCGACGATGTCGAGATCGGCGATCGCCTCCTGGTCCGCACGGGCGCCAAGGTGCCGGTCGACGGAACCGTCATCGGCGGTGAAGGCAGCATCAACGAGGCCAGCATCACGGGCGAATCGCTACCCGTCGCCAAGGAAGTCGGATCAGGCGTCTATGCCGGCACGATCCTCGACAACGGCACGCTGCAGGTGCGGGCGGACCGAGTCGGTGAGGACACGACCTTCGGCCGCATCATCGAACTGGTCGAAGAAGCCCAGGATGCCAAGTCTGAGGCGGAGCGCTTCATCGACCGCTTCGCCAAATACTACACGCCCGCAGTCCTCATCCTCGCCTTCGTCGTCTGGCTCATCAGCCGAAACGTCGAACTTGCGATCACAATCCTCGTGCTCGGCTGCCCCGGTGCCCTCGTCATCGGCGTGCCCGTCTCGAATGTGGCCGGTATCGGTAACGGCGCCAGACACGGCGTCCTCCTCAAGGGCAGTGAGGTCATCCGCGACTTCAGCCGCCTGGACACCATCGTCTTCGACAAGACCGGCACACTGACGCTGGGCGAGACCTATGTCAAGCGCAGCCTCTCCTACCCGGCAGGTGACGACCGAAGCGATACGGAAGCCGTCCGAGCCTATCTGGCCGCCATCGAACGAGAATCGGATCATCCGCTGGCGAGAGCGGTCCTCCGCGAACTCGGCGAGACCCCTAGCCACACGGTGACAGACACCCAGGTGGTCAAGGGCGGCGGCATCACGGCCACCGTCGATGGTCACAGGCTCATCGTCGGTAATCCGGAACTGATGGCAAACGAGGGCATCGAATTGACCGAGACCGCGCTGCGAGACATCCGAGAGATGGAGGCAGACGGGCAATCGCTCGTACTCACCGCCATGGACGGTGAATTGCGTCTCGCTATGGGCATACAAGATCGAATCCGCCCGGGTATCGAGGCAGAGCTTCTTCGTCTCCGCCGCCTCGGCGCGAAGAAACTGATCATGCTCTCGGGCGACAACCAGGGAACGGTCGATCGGGTCGCAGCAGAACTCGGGCTCGATGAGGCACACGGCCACATGCTGCCGGAGGACAAGGCCGCTTACATCGAGTCCCTGACCAAGCGCGGCGAGATCGTGGCCTTCGTCGGTGACGGTGTCAACGACAGCCCCTCTCTGGCTCTCGCCAACATCGGTATCGCCATGGGCGGCGGTACGGATGTCGCGATCGAGACCTCGGACGTCGTCCTCATGAACTCCGACATGAGACGCCTGCCGCACGCCTACGGGCTAGCGAAGGCGACCGCACGAAACATGATACAGAACATCGTCATCGCCGTAGGCGTCGTGCTTCTGCTCCTGTCCGCCCTCTTGTTTAGCGATTGGATGAACATGTCGATCGGCATGTTAGTCCACGAGGGCAGCATACTCGTCGTCATCTTGAACGGCATGCGCCTCTTGACCTATCGCTTACGCGATCAATCTTGACCTAGGTCAAGGATTGATTCCACCTTATACGTTATACTAGTAACTAGATACATGAATCAGATCAGATACATCGGAGGTATATAGATATGAAATCCGCAAACCTGCAATTAGAAACACTCACCTGCCCCTCTTGCATGCAGAAGATCGAGGCGACCCTCGCCAAGCTCGACGGCATCGCCCATGACACGACCAGCGTCTCGTTTGGCTCCAGCCGCGTGAAGCTAGACTTCGACGAGGCAGCCATCAGCATCGAGGAGATCGAACAGGCAATCGAGAAGGTTGGCTACGAAGTCTTGAAGTCCAAGGTGAAGTAGACCAAGCTTCCTCCTGGAGGTTAGCACAAGGATGCGAATCGCAAACCCGACGAGCCAATATCTAGTAAGTCATATGACGAGCCCGATGACGAAGCCGATCTCAACCGGCCTCGTCATCGGGCTTGTCGTCTTCTGCCTGCTACTCCTCTTCTTGTTTCTCACAACGTGCTTCCTCTTGATCCTCAGCACGAAGCAGAAGAAGCCCGAGTCCTCCGCTAGCAACAACACAGGAGAGACGGCGCCCTGGCTCATCGTCCTCGGTGCACAAGTCTCGAAGTACAAACCAACCTTCCCCTCGCCGCAACTGAAGAGCAGGCTGGACACGAGTATCGACTACCTAGAGGCGAATCCACAGGTTCTGGTCATCGTAACAGGCGGCCAGGGCTCAAACGAAGCAGAAGCAGAAGCTGTCGTCATGGCCCGCTACCTCCGTGAGCGCGGCATCTCTCCCGATCGCATCTATACAGAGGATCGCTCGACCTCCACGATCGAGAATTTCCTCTACGCACAGGCCCTCATCCGCCAAGACCCCGCGCTGCCGGAGCTCCACACAGCCACCGTCGCGACAAACGACTACCACATGTACCGAGCCATGCGCATCGCAAGACAAGCCGGTATCGCCACAGTCTATTCGCTCCC
>CAZLEA010000014.1:0-38285 GCA_964558445.1 uncultured Oscillospiraceae bacterium
ATATATATCTGATCGTAGCACAAAACTGAATATAGTTATACTATTTTGAGCAAATTCACAAATAAAGCTAAGCCATAACTCAAGCATGAGCAGTCATCTGCCCTTACAAATGACAGCTCCTTGCGCCTCCTCGCTTGAGTCAATATACTAAGCAAGAAGATTCTATGTTTCTGTGGGATAGAGAATTTACTTCTAATTCTACCTTGGTCAAATATAAGGGTATTCAGATATGAGATACAGAAATCTAAGACTTCCCGTTATTCGCTTGTTGGTGCCGATCTTCTTACTAGGCGTTATCTTGTCTGTTGGCTGTGCACCGATTTCCGAAGAAGAAACCGTAACGGAGACAAGCACAAACCGGCTAGATGATACTTCTACGCATCAACTCACGACTACTTCGACGACGGCTTCTACGACTACGACGACCGTAGCGACTACCAGCAAGTCTGAAGAAACGACCACGAGCACTCCCGTCCAGACAACAAGCTCGCCACCTGCACCAGAAGTAGATCGCTCGGCAAGCTATATCTATGAAGCGAATCCCGAGCTAACACCTGTCAACTATGATTCGCCGGCTCTGCTTCCTCCAAGCGAGGACATGGGGATGGATTATATCGATAGGATTACGTTTATCTGTGATTCACCCACTTATTGGATGTGGCCACACGGCCTGTTTAGCGACGGTGCCGACTCGAAACAAATCTGGACCGGACCTGAGGGCACTATGACTCTGGCCTACCAGGGTAGTTATGAGATTCTTGATCCTTACGATAAGGTGGAGCGCCCTATCAGAGATGTCGTGGCCCTGCATCCTCCGGATATCCTGATAATCGCCCTGGGTATCAACGGTGTATCCTTCATGAATGAAACATATTTCACCGACGAATATGTAGACCTGGTGACGGATATCCAAGAGATCAGCCCCGATACCATCATCATCCTCCAATCGATCTACCCAATTACCCACAAGTATAAGCACTACGGTAATATCACCAATCCCATGATTACAGAAGCCAATAGCTGGATTATGGGCATCGCAGAGGAACTCGGTCTCCCCTATCTGGATACGATTTCTGTTCTACTAAACGATGAAGGTAACGCCAAGGATGAACTGCTGTTAGCTGACGGTCTACATCCCAATCGGGATGGATTGATCCTAATTCTGGATTACATCCGAACCCATGCTTATGTGGGAAACGATTGAGATCACTCGAATAAACAATTAAGGCCCACTCCTAATGGAGTGGACCCTAATCATTCTGGTGCGGTCGACAGGACTTGAACCTGCACGGAGATTAATCCATAGCGACCTCAACGCTACGTGTCTGCCAATTCCACCACGACCGCAAGACGTGGCTGTCGTTTAAGACTTCGCTATTATAGCATGCCCACATTTATTGTCAACAAATTATTAGGCGCTTGGCCACCCCTATTCCCTATTTCTGCATGATCCGCTATTCTCACGAGGATAGCTGCATCTGTGAGCCTGAATTCTTCTAGTTTTGTGCATGTTCGCCCCTTAGCAAACCTGCACGATCGCAGCAGACTCACGATCCGGTCGACTGATAACGCCTCATCCCAAACAAGAAGAACAGATAGCACGGCACGAAGAAGAGCACGCCGACTAGCGGCAGCAGCATCAGATAACGATTGGTCGATCGCCCGACCAAGTAGAGTAGCGGGTAGTATTGGAAGAGCGCAATCGGCACGACGAAGGTCAAGAACTTCAGCACACCCTCACCGTAGATCGAAACCGGATACTTCGCAAACTCTCGACTCCCATCCGTGAAGATATTCATGAACTCGATCCCCTCGATCGTGAAGAAGCTGATCCCCGCATACAAGACAAACAGCGAACAGAATACGACGAAGCCGCCCACAAGCATCAGACAGAGCGTCAAGACCTTATCACCTGTCCACGTAACGCCGCTTCGTGGCAGCGCGTACACGAAGATCACCAAGCCCTGCAGGAAGCGCCCGAGCTTCGTAAATTCAAACGTCGATGACAGAACCTGGAACACCGCACTCCTCGGACGAAGCAAGATGCGGTCGAGGTCACCGCTTCGAATCAGACGCGGGAAGACATCGAAACCTCTGGCGACAAGCTCTGCCGCCGAGAAGGACATCAAGACTACGGCGAAGGTCAAGAGCACCTCCTCGAAGCGGAAGCCATCCACCTCTTCGAAGCGATCGAACATGAAGTACACACCGACAAACGCCGTCGACGAGAGCAGGAACTGCCCCAGGGTCGTCATGATATAAGACGCCTTGTATTCCATCTGGCTCTTCCACTGCATCGCCACAAATCGCCAATATAGTCTCATCTCAACCTCCCTGCACCACAACGCGCTTCAGAGCCTTGGCCATCAGCAGACGACCGCTCCCCCAGAAGACAAGCAGCCACAGCAGCTGCAGCCCGAGCACCCGAAGCAGATCCTGTCCACTGTGTTGTCCGACATAGATCAGAAACGGTGTACTCTGTACGGAAGCAAAGGGCAACAACATCACCACTTCTCGCACCCCATCCGGGAAGAACGGCAGGGGGATAATTGCACCCGCGAAGAACTCGAACGTCGAAGCCAGCAAGATCCGAAGCCCCCTCGCCGACAGCGTGAAGAAGGCCGTGATATAGACCAACATGGAAATGGAGATCAAGAGGCAGAAGCCCAGCAGCATCGAGACAAGCGTCAAAAGCAGATGCAGAGGGCTCGCAGGCAGGCTAAGTCCATAGGGAGACGGCAACAGTGCTGCAACCGCCAGGATCGGCAGACAGCGCAGCAGGACGCGGGATAGCCGTACAGCCATGTTCTTGACGAACCACATGGTATAGAGATCAAGCGGTCGACAGAGCTCATAGGCGATCGATCCCGAGAGTATCCCCTCGAAGATCTCTTCATCGAAGTACCACGCCATGAACATCGCCAAGAACGCTTGCTGCAGCCATAGATATGAGCTGAGCTGTTCGAACGGCATCGGGAAGTTCTCCGAGCCCGATCGATGGAACGCACGAAACAAGAGAATCGCCAGCATACCCCAGGCGAATTGGGTCAAGACCCCCGCCCAGGCAGCCGAGCGGTACTGCAGACCCGCACTGAATCGAATCCGGAAGAACGACAAGTATTTCTTGGCGGACTGCCACAGCGACTTCACAGGCGCTCTGCCGGCACTCATATTTGATATTCCTTGTACAAGGAGACCACCGCTTGATCGATCTGCTCGCCCGAGCGCTTGAGGTCCGAGAGCGTGCCATCCATCAGAATATGACCGCGCCCGATCAAGATGATGCGCTCTGTCAGCGCCTCGATATCTTGCATATCGTGTGTTGTGAGAATCACCGTCGTCTTATTCTCGCGGTTGATCGTGCGGATGAAATCACGCACGGCAAGCTTCGACACGGCATCAAGTCCGATTGTCGGCTCGTCCAGGAACAAGATCTTCGGGCTGTGAAGCAGTGAGGCCGCAATCTCGCAGCGCATCCTCTGGCCCAGCGACAGCTGTCTCGCCGGTGTCCTGATGATCTCGCCTAGATCCAGCAGCTCGGTCAATTGATCAAGCGTGCGCTTGTAAGCTGCCTCATCGACGCGGTAGATATCTCTGAGTAGCGAGAAGCTATCGATCACAGGCACATCCCACCAGAGCTGAGAGCGCTGGCCGAAGACGACGCCGATCTCTTGGACGTGCTTCGTTCGCTCCTTCCACGGCACATAGCCGTTGATCCGGCAGCTCCCGCTGTCGGGCGTCAGAATCCCGCTCATGATCTTGATCGTGCTGCTCTTCCCCGCCCCGTTCGGCCCGATGTAGCCGACCATCTCGCCCTCGTTGATACGAAACGAGACATTGTCGAGTGCTTGAATCGTCTCATACTCCTTGTGGACGAGCGACTTCAATGCGGCCCCGAAGCCCTCACCGCGGCGTGCTACCTGGAACTGCTTACTGATCCCCTCGAGTTCTATCATCGGAATACCTCCGCAATCGGCCAAAAAGAGACCCTACCATCAATTGGTAAGGTCTCTTATGCAACTAGTGATTCACTCGTCTTGCTACAATTCTACTTCGAGAAGAATAGCACGTTCTGATACGTTCTTGCAATGGTCAGGCTCTGGAACCAGGGCGAGGCCGCATAGGCGTAGTCCGTACAGAAGTAGATGACGTTCCTGCCGAAGACCGTGGCGCCGTTCAAGGCATCCAGAGCGGCTTGGCGCTGGGTGGCTGTCGGTGTCTTGGTCTTCCATACACCGGTCATGTAGGGCGTGAACTGATTGTTCGCCGTGAGCACACCGTTGAGGTTACCCCAGCTACCTGTAAACACGCGGTTCACCATGGTCTGGGCGATCATGAGAGAGCCCTCATAGCTCCAGTTCGAACCGGCTTCGGCTGCGACCATACGCAGATACATATCCAGCGTATAGGCATCGACATAACCCACGACCGTGTTCATGCCGCCATCGGGTGCCGGTGTCGGCGGGACGGGGGTTGCGGTCGGGACAGGCGTAGCAGTCGGAGCAGGCGTCGCCGTCGGGACAGGGGTTGCCGTCGGAGCAGGCGTCGCCGTCGGGACAGGCGTCGCCGTCGGGACAGGCGTTGCCGTCGGAGCAGGCGTGGCTGTCGGTGCTACCGTCGGGATTGGCGTGGCCGTCGGATCCGCTTCGGTTGCAGGCGGTGTCGGTGTTGCTTCTTGCGTCGGAGACGGTAATCTGCTTACTTCGTCACCGGATGAAGAGGGTGTCTGCAACTCTGTAACGTTGTTACCGATCGTCGTAGACGTACCGATTACGCCCTTCTTGACAAACGGAAGCGGAGCCAGGTCGCCTTCTGTGGCTGTCGTGGCATCGTACGAGAAGTATTCGGTGATCTCTTCGTCGGAAATAGCAGTGATGGTGTCTTCGCTGGGCAGATAAACGGATGTACCCACGGGAAGTGTTTCTTCAATCAGGTCGGAATTAACATAGCTGAGAACTCTGGTGAGAGATGCGTCTCCGTAGATTCTCAACGCGATATCCTTGAATGTTTGGTCGCTGTTACCTGTGACCCGGTACAAACTCGGGAGAGTAATACCCGAACGATTCAATAATCCGTCATCTCGCTCGAGGACATCCACAAGGGAATTGCCCGTGTTCGTATCTGATTGGCTACCGGCCGTGCCGGCGCTGTTCTGCTTGCTTGTATCGTCGCCCTTGTTAAGGTAGTCAGCCTGATCTGACGGTTCACGATCGATAATGGTCAGGGTTCTATCATCCGGAGATGTACTTGGTTTCTGCATTCCGGTTCCCTGTGCAGCCAATACTATGGCTACGACCGCCACGAGGGCAGTCAAACGGATAGCGGGGTCTCGATAAGTGGGTCGTCGTTTCCGAACGACAGGTCTTAACTTCTCCCCTATGAATGTACCGAGTTTACTCAGTAATCCACTACTGTTCCGCTTCTGGAATTCAGGTTCAGATCGTTTCAAAATGACCTCCATGAATTCGTCTGAAGACGAATCTGCCAGTTCTTTATGTTTCGCATTTGTTACAAAATTGTTACCTGCGAACATCTGGCAAGAAGCTATTATATCACGCTCCCTCGGGATGAAGTCCAGCATTTATCTCAAAAATTCACATATGGCTTAATCTTGCCACTTCATTTTGATGTTTAAATTAGTAATAAAACCCAAATTTAACATTTATTAACTATGTTAAAATAATCATGTAAAGCCCTGTCGTTACAGGAATTTTACGCAATATGGCGCATCTGAGTGGACGAATCGAGCCGATTTCCATTCCCTAATTCGAGTTCTTCTTGCCCTGATCTATCTCTCGGGATCGACCTGTCCGGATGCTCTTCGTAGCATATGCCCGCGCTGTTTCGTGTCTCCTATGAGATAATGTGGGGCAGCAGATTTACGCTACTTATTTGATAGATAGAAAGCATAAGAGGATTACCCATGAAGCAAATCAAGATGTTTATGTTCGATTCTTGCCCCCATTGTAAACTGGCCTTGAAGGTCATGAAGGAACTGGAGGCCGAGAACCCGGACTACGCCAAGCTCGATATAGTGATGATCAACGAGCAGAAGCAGCCGGAGATCGCCGATCAATACGATTACTGGTATGTTCCCACCTACTATGTCGGCGACGACAAGGTCCACGAGGGGCATGCGGAGAAGAGCGATGTCAAGAAGGTGTTTGATCTCGCGCTCCAGGGCTAAGCATAGCGGCGAAGAGAATAACGAAGAGGAAGAGGGTGCAAGTACGATCAACGTCGTACCTGCACCCTCTTCATATATAGGTATATTAATAGGCTTATACTTCGGTAGATCACGCAACAAACAGAATCCATGCAATTCTAGTTTGTTGTTCCGACTAATCGCCAAACGAGATGCCGGTCATCTTGGCCGCCCGCACTACGTCGTTATCAAGCGGGACACTCTTGAGCTTCCCTGCCACATCTTCGAGCGGAACCGCTACCATCTCGTTCTCCTGGATGGCGACCATGTAACCGAACTCACCGGCTAGAATCAGCTCAGCGCCCTTCGTGCCGCAGCGAGTCGCGAGAACACGGTCATAGGGCACCGGCGTGCCACCGCGCTGGAAGTGTCCCGGCACGGTTACGCGTACTTCTTGGTCCATCATCTCGTTTAGCTTGGCGGCAAGCTCGTAGGCTTGGGACGGATAGGGCGACTCCTCTTGGTATCTCTTGCGATCCTTCTTCGACATCTGATGGACCTCTTCGCTCATCGCGCCCTCTGCCATCGCAATAATCGAGAACTTCTTCTTCTGATGCGAGCGAACATTCAAGGCTTCTACGATCCGATCGACGCTATACGGGATCTCGGGCAGCAA
Source organism: uncultured Oscillospiraceae bacterium (assembly GCA_964558445.1). Classification (GTDB taxonomy): domain Bacteria; phylum Bacillota; class Clostridia; order Saccharofermentanales; family Fastidiosipilaceae; genus CAYXVJ01. The sequence goes on from CAZLEA010000014.1 coordinate 6,822, forward strand.
GATGATATCCGCACCGCCTGCTACACCGGCATAGAGCGTGAGCCAACCTACCTTGTGACCCATCAGTTCGATAACAAAGATCCGTCCGTGCGACGTCGCCGTCGTATGAATTCCATCGATGACCTGTGTTGCGATATCGACGGCACTCTGGAAGCCAAATGTCTTGTCCGTGCCCCACAGATCGTTGTCGATCGTCTTGGGCAGGGAGATCACGTTGAGACCGTTCTGCTTCAGGAGATTGGCCGTCTTGTGCGTCCCGTTGCCACCGAGGACGACGAGGCAGTCCAATTCTAGGCTGTAGTAGGTATCGATCATGGCCTGGAGGCGCGTATAGGGGCTTCCCTCTCTGACCGGCAGGTCCATCTCCTTGAACGGCATACGACTCGTGCCGAGTATCGTACCTCCGAGGGTCAAGACACCGGAGAAGTCCGCCGACTCCATCATGCGATAGTGCTTCTCGATGAGCCCCTTGTAGCCATCTAGGAAGCCGATGACTTCCACATCGTCTCGGCTCTCAAACAAGCCCTTGGCCACACCGCGCATCGCTGCATTGAGACCCTGACAGTCTCCGCCGCTGGTTAACATACCGACTCGTAACATCTTATGCCCTCCTTCTTCATATCTTGATTCTAACCGATCGACCGTCAAATAGAAATCCGAATGTGCGATTCGTTACGGATTTTGCGGCACTTCAACGAATCACTTAAATAAACAAGTTTTTGGTCTAAGATGGCTTGCAAGTACAATTGATGATGCTAAAATACCCTATGAACTCTAACTCGTGCGGTCACAGTATATCGCCCGTTTGTTCCGGGAAACAACTGGCCGCTACTTCATTCCCGGAAGCGGGCCGCTTGGAGAGTATCTATGCAGCTTGCATTTGTCAGCCGTCTGAAACACTATTTCAAACGAAGAAGAGCCAATCGCATTCCCTACACAGCCGAAGATGCCCTGGATCCAAACGAGATTTGGCGTTTCACGGGCAAGCCAATCAGGTGGATTTTTGCCGTCATACATCGTGATCGCTGGAAATTCGCCCTGGCCGTCTTACTAGACCTCATCGTCGCCGCTCTGGCACTCGTCCCCTCGATCGTCATCGGTACGGTTGTCGATCAGGTGTTTGAGAACCGAGATTATTCGAACATCAGCATACTCTTGGCCCTGATGGTCTTGATTCCACTTGTTCGAAATCTGCTCCACTACCTCTACCGTCATATCTTCGAGGATGTCTCGCTGACGGCCATGCTGGACGTCAGACATGCGGTCTATCGTCATCTCCAGAAGATGGACAGCACCTACTACACGGATACCCCGACGGGTAACTTGATGGCCAAGCTCACGAACGACTTGGATGGCTTGCGCCATTTCTTGGCCTTTGCCCTATTCAACACGATCGAGAATATCTTCTTGTTCGTCTTCGGCTTCCTCTATCTCCTGAGCCTAAGCGTCAGTTTGTCGCTGCTCACGGCCGCCCTGACACCGTTCATCTTGTTCTTCGTCGTGCGGTTCGCAAGAGAGATCAAGCCGATCTGGAGTAACTATCGCCAGGCCTACGAGTCGCTGAACTCAGTCGTGCAGGAGAATATCACGGGGAATCGGACGACGCGCGCGTTTGTCCGCCAAGATTATGAGGTAGATCGCTTCGAAGAGGAGAATCTAAACTTCATGAACGTCAACCACGAGTCGGCGAATACGCGTGCCAAGTTCATCCCGCCACTGGATGCGCTCGCCAGCTTGATGTCCGTGCCGGTCTTAATTCTGGGCGGTATCATGGTGATCAACGGACAGATGACGCTCGGCGGCCTCGTCACGTTCAACGGCTTGCTCTGGGTGCTTGCGAATCCGACGCGTCAGATCGGCTTCCGTATCGATGAGATCCAGCGCTTCTCGACATCCGCGGACAAGATCATCGACTTGATGGCGACCCGTTCGCGCATCACATCCCCCGACGCCGAGACGGGCGATCAGCCTGAGCGTCACGGTATCGATCCGGAGTGGCTCAGAAACTACGATCAGAAGGAAGCGTCCGCGCTTCGTGTGGCAGATATCCGAGGCGATGTCAGCTTCAAGAACGTAAGCTTCCGCTACGGCGGCCTGCATCGCGGTGCAGAGCAGAACACACTCACGGATATCAATCTCGAGATCAAGGCCGGTCAGACGATCGGCATCATGGGGTCGACCGGTTCCGGTAAGACCACGCTCTTGAAGCTGATCTCACGCCTAGTCGATGCGACCGAGGGCGAGGTGCTGATCGACGGACGAAACGTCAAGGACTATCCCCTCACCGAGCTTCGCCGTGCCATCGGCGTCGTCTCCCAAGACGTCTTCTTGTTCTCCGATACGGTTGAGAACAACATCGCCTACGGTAGGCCCGAGATGGAGAACGAGGATCTCTATCGTGCGGCCGATGCAGCGCAGGCGGCGGAATTCATCCCGCGTCTGGATGACGGTTATCACACAATCATCGGCGAGCGAGGCACGGGTCTGTCCGGCGGACAGCGTCAGCGCCTATCGCTTGCCAGGGCGCTTGCCATCTCCCCATCCATCTTGATTCTGGACGACACGACGTCAGCAGTCGATATGGAGACGGACAAGGCGATTCGCGATGCCCTCGCCGAGGTGGCAGAGGATAGAACAGTCTTCATGATTGCGTCTCGTATCGCTTCGGTGCGCGATGCCGACTTGATTCTCATCATCGAGGATGGGCAGATCGTGGAGCGTGGCACGCACGACGAACTGATCGAAACAAACGGAATCTACTACGATATCTTCTTGACGCAGATGGGTCAGATCGATACCACGCTAGAGGATATGAGGAAGGCAGGTGAGCTCCATGGCTAAGCGCAATCGCTACGATATCGATGAAGAATTGGAGACACCGTTTAATTATGGCCAATTCAAACGAACCCTAATCTATGCCAAGCCCTACGTCGGCATCCTCAGCATCACGCTGTTCACGATGGTGCTGGGCTCGGCGCTGAACCTACTGACGCCGATTCTTCTGAAGGTCGCGATGGATACGGCGATCCCCGAGGGCCGCGTGGCGCTCCTCGTGTGGCTTGCGGTCGCAACGGTGGCGATCATCGCAGCGTCAGGCTTCCTACACGCGTTTCGTATGAAGTCGATCAACCGAGCAGGTCAGGGCATCGTCCATGATCTCAGGCTCGATATGTATAAGCACTTGCAGAAGCTGCCGCTAAACTACTTCGACAGCAGACCGCACGGTAAGATCTTGGTTCGTATCGTCAACTACGTCAACACGGTCTCGGATCTCCTGTCCGGTTCACTCGTGCAGGCGGTCGTCGATATCCTCAGTCTCGTAATTATCTTGATCTACATGCTGGTACTCGACCCGCTCCTGACGCTCTACGCCCTGCTCGGCCTGCCCTTCTTGATCATCGGCGTATTCACACTCAAGGGTTTCCAGCGACGCGCCCGTCGCAAGCTGAATCAGGCGAGCTCCAACATGACGGCTTATACCCAGGAGAGCCTCCAGGGCATGAACATCACACAGCTGTTCGGTCGCGAGGCGGAGAACCGTCTGATCTACAGAGATCTAAACGATCGCTTCAAGCGCACCTGGATGCGCGTGATTCATCTGGACTTCTTGTTCGGGCCGATCGTCGATATGATCTCCAGCATCACCGTAGCGGGTCTCTATGGTCTAGTCGCCTACTGGCTTCGCAGTCAGACGGGTCCGCAGCTCGAAGTCGGTACGATCATCGCGTTCATCGCCTACGTACAGCGCTTCTGGCAGCCGATCAATAACCTCGCGAACTTCTACTCGCAGCTCCTGAACTCCGCGTCTTACATCGAGCGCATCTTCGAATTCCTGGACGAGCCGCTCGAGATCGAAGAGATCGAGGGCGCGAAGCCGCTGCCGGTCATCAACGGCGATATCGAATTCGAGAACGTGGACTTCTCGTACGAGCCCGGCCGCCCGATCCTGGAGGATATGTCGTTTACCGTCAAGGCCGGTGAGTCCGTCGCTCTGGTCGGTCCGACCGGTGCCGGTAAGTCGACGGTCGTGAATCTGATCAGCCGCTTCTATAATCTAAACGGCGGCCGTATCTTGATCGACGGACACGATATCGCGCTCTGCACGCTGGATTCGCTTCGCTCGCAGATGGGCATCATGATCCAAGAGCCCTACCTCTTCCCGACCACGATCATGGAGAACATCCGTTATGGTCGCTTGGATGCGACAGACGAGGAGGTCATCTTGGCCGCGAAGTCGGTCGCTGCCCACGAGTTCATCATGAAGCATCCGGAGGGCTACCAGACCATGATCCGCGAGCGCGGCTCCGGTGTCTCGTCCGGTGAGCGACAGCTGATCAGCTTCGCGCGCGTCATGCTCTCCGAGCCCAGGATCTTGATTCTGGACGAGGCGACCGCCAGCATCGACACGCAGACGGAGAAGGCACTGCAGAACGGTCTTGCGGAATTGCAGAAGGGCCGTACGAGCTTCGTCATCGCCCACCGCCTGTCGACGATTCGCGAATCCGATCACATCTTCTACATCGCCAACCGCGGTATTGCGGAGAAGGGCAACCACGAGGAACTCCTCGCCGGCGATACGATGTACGCAGAGCTGCACAAGACGCAGATCCGCGAGATGACGGGGATAGAGGTCTAGCACGCGATAACGCTGGCTTGATAGGACGGATACACACATAAGATATGCAAAAGGGCGGCCTAGGCTGCCTTTTTTGTTTCGTTTCCTGAGGTTTGTGCGACTGTCTATTGCAAAATCCGCGAATCGCCTATAAAATAGCTGTATTATTTAGCGCATGACTAAGCTAGGTGTTTTGTATGCTTTTGTTATGCATCGAAGTTTCTCCGAAGAACGGAGGAAGCTAGAGCTCGGCGCACCGGCACGAGGCCCAGGGTCCATACAGGCAGATCGCCAAAACAACGATCTTCCTGGCCCTCCCCTTCGTAGACGCAACAATGAGTTCTTATTAGGAGGCACGTCCATTGGACGGAGTTAGTTGGTTACGTAGTATATTTACTGCTCTACCTAGCTTAAGCACCGAACTTGCAATCGGTATTACACCCATGGTCAGACTAGCGGCCGACACGGCAACAGAGCTTGCCCAGTCCCCCCTGATCCTGGATATTCTCTTGGTTATCGTCTTGATCTTGATCAACGGCTTCTTCGCCGGTTCCGAGATGGCGATTGTGACCTTGAACGACAACTATGTCAACAAGCAAGCGGAAGCCGGTCACAAGACCTATTTGAAGATCAAGAAGCTGACGGATAACCCCGGCACGTTCCTGTCTACGATACAGACGGGCGTTACCTTTGCCGGATTCCTATCGAGCGCGTTTGCGGGAGAGCGTTTCGCGTCGCGCATCACGATGGCATTTGACCCGACAGGTCGCATGCCGTGGCTCGGTACGGTCAGTTTGGTGCTTGTCACCTTCATAACCTCGTATCTCTCCTTGATTATCGGTGAGCTCGTGCCGAAGCAATTGGCCCTGCATAACCCGGAGAAATTCAGTGCGCTTGCGGTCAGTCCCGTAACGGCCTTCGGTCGTCTGATGAAGCCGTTTACCAGCTTCCTGAACGTCTCGACGAATCTGATTCTGCGTCTGATGGGTATCCCGGAACAGCGCGAACCCAAGAGCGTAACAGAAGAAGAGATCCGCATGATGGTCGATGTATCGACCGAGGGCGGTAACATCGAGGCCAGCGAGAAGACCATGATCACAAACATCTTCGAGCTAAACGACAAGGAAGTTTCGGAGATTATGACACACCGCGTCAACGTGGCGGCACTAGAGGTCAATGCGACGTTCGAACAGGCGGTACAGATTGCTCTATCCGAGGGTTATACACGCTTCCCGGTCTACGAAGAGCATATCGATAACATCATCGGTATCCTAAACGTCAAGGACTTGATGGAATTCTTCATCACGAAGGATGAGAAGGCGTTTGATCTGAAGAACTTGATTCGCTCGGCCTACTTCACACCGGAGACGAAGCACGTCGATGCCTTGTTCCGTGAGATGCAGCTCTACCATGTGTCGCTTGCGATCGTCATCGATGAGTACGGCGGCGTCTCGGGTATCATCAGCATGGAAGACCTGGTCGAAGAGATCGTCGGAAACATACAAGACGAGTTTGACGAGGAGCAAGCCGAGATTGTGCAGAACACGGACGGTAGCTATACGATTGACGGCCTATGCGAGCTCTACACGGTCGAGGAGACCATCCCCGGCTTCCACGTCCCGGACGAAGACGAGATCGACTACGACACGATTGCAGGCCTGGTCCTGCATCAACTCGATCGCATCCCGGATGAGCATGAGCGACCTGAGGTATGGTACAAGAACTTCCGCTTCAAGGTCTTGGCGATGGACGACAGACGTATCGCCAGCGTACAGATGTGGGTGCTGGAGCCGATCGTAGAGGGCGGTGAGGACGAGGACAGTCATGAGGATAGCGATAAGACCGAGGATGAAGATCCAAAGGAACAGCGCAATCGCCAGTCCCTCCCCTTCATCCAGACGGCCGACAGTGACACGGGGAAGATGAACTTCCTCAAGACGGACACGGACAACAGCCACCTGCCGAAGCGCGGACATAACTTCTTGCATTTCGATGACTAGACGAAACCATCGCCCTAAACAAGCGATGGTTTCCTTATATCTCAAGCTTATTCAATCGCGCCCGTTCGAGGGCATCGCGTGGCGAAGATCACTTCTTCATCACGGACATCAAGCCGCGCATGATCTGCCTGCCGATCTCTCTGCCCATCGTAGTCACGGCCGATGAGGCCATCTTCTGCGCGAGCGGGAAGCGTTTGGCTGCCTCCTGCTTCGCCCTCTTCTTCTCCTTCTCAGCTTCTTGTTGCTGCCGCGAGTCCTCTGCCTCGCTCTCTCGCTTCCTGTGCTCTGCCTGAAGCAATTCCTCTGCAGAATACAAATTCACCGCATCTTGATACTTGCGGTAGAGGCGGTCGTTGCGGTCTTGATAGATGCCGGTTTGTGTTGTCGGCAGTTCAGCGGTAGCAACGCCAAGCTTCGTTACCGTATCCATCAGGGACAAGATTGCAGGTGGCAGGTCTGCTGCCCTCTCTGTCGCAAGCATTATTGCAATTCCCCGACGCTTAGCCTCGTGGAGGATCTGCAGGAAATCGTTTAGCCTCTGATCATCAATCTTACGAAATAATTGCTCCGCACCGTCTAGGATGAAGCAGAAACGAAGTTCTCGCTCCGGCCACGGTTCGTAAGACTCTACGACGGCTGCCATCAGCCAGAAGACGATGGACGTGTACAGGGCCGATACCGGCGGTAGCCCGGGGGCGTGCAGATGGTTTATATAACCGTACTTGCCGGCATGGTCACAGAGGTCTCTTATGTCGAGGCTCGGCTCACCGAAGAAGTCGGCAGATGCCTCGTCTTGGAGTGCGAGGACTCGACGCCTTATCGCACCGATCGTCGCTGCGGAGAGCTGGCCGTAGCGCTGTTCCAATTCTGCTGCGTTTCGCGAGAGTTCGCTCAGCACCGCCTGGAGATCGTTTAGGTCGAAGAGCAGGTAGCCCTGTTCGTCTTCTTGGCGGAAGCAGACACGAAGCACACCCTCTTGCAGTGCGTTTAGACCGAGGATTCCGGCGAGCAGACTAGGTCCGATCGCCGAGACGGATGCCCGAAGCGGTATGCCCTCTCGTCCGCCCGGGTTCCAGTAGCGCTTCGGATAGGCCTCCCCGATCAGCTTGGCAAGCTTGCCGCTTCGTTCACTGATGACGACGGGTATACCGCCCTCACTTAGCGTGCGAATTCGAATCGCGAGTTCTTCTGCTCTTGCAGATGGCGAACCGGTGATGAGATCGTGCGTGATAGACCGGACCATAGATACACCTCCCAAATCCAATTAAGTATCACTAGCTTATGCAGCTCTATAACCAGAAGTTTAGCCTTAGTACGTTATATATGCAATAGGATTATGAGCTATATTCATATTTGTGAATCAAGGAATCTGCCACACCCCAAACCAAACGCATAAACCAAACCCCGCCTCCTCTACTGAGGAAACGGGGTCTCGATTACTGTATGTCGGATTTCGTTTGGCTGTCAGCCTCGTTAATCTGTCGGTGTAACTAGTCTGTCGGCAGAATCTCGCTCGTCACGAATTGACGATTCAGGATCTGGCTCAGAGGAGACTCGGGGCCCAAGATGATGGTCTTCTGCCCTTGGAGCGAATCCTGTAGTGCCTCTAGCTCCAGCGAGAAGAGGTAGAAGTCTGCCATGTCCGGATTGTTGTAGATCTCGGCCAGCGTCTGCATGTACTCTTCTTCTCCCTCACCGACGAGCTTGGCGGCCTCTGCACGGGCCTCACCGAGGAGAATCGCAATCTCCTTGTCCGTCTGGTTGCGGATGATCTCAGCCTCGTACTCACCGTCGGCGAGGTAGGCGGCCGCCATCTGCTGGCGCTCGGAGATCATGCGGGTGTAGACGGAGGTGAGGTTATCGTCCGGGAGATCGAAGCGGCGAATCTCGACGGCCGGCACGACGACGCCATACATCACCATGTCCTCGGATACCATCGCGGTGACTTGTTCGTTTAGGCTGTTGCGCTGTGATTCCTCGTCCGCGATGATCTCGTCTTGCATCAAGCGACCTGTCAGGTTCTTGATGACACTGTAGACGGAGGCATCGATACGCTTCTGCATCTCGTTGATGTTACCGACCGTACGCATGAACTGCGTGACGTCATCGATTCGCCATAGGGCGTAGCTGTCGACGACCATCGCCTTCTTGTCGGCCGTGAGGACCTCCGAGCTGTTGATATCATAGTCCATGACCTTCTTGGTCAGGTAATTGACTTCCTGGACGATCGGCAGCTTCAGGCCGAGGCCGGGCTCCGTGTCCGTGCGCTTGATTGCACCGAATTGCGTGATGTAGGCGTATTCGCCCTCGTTTACGATATAGATCGAATTGAGCCCGAGCACGACGGCTAGCAGGAGCAAGACGACGGCGATGATTTGGATAACTCGTTTCTTCATCTCTTCTACCCCCTAGTCCATATCGTCGAAATCGAATTCGTCGTAGTCGTCGTAATTGTCCGGTTCCGGCACGGGTGTCGGTGTTGGCGTCACCGTCGGTGCGGGCGTCGGATCGACAGTTGTGGACTGGTTGTTGTTGAACGGTGCGAGCGGCAGCAGTGTCTGCGTACCCGAACCGTTATCCATGTAGACCGTGACCCCTGGCAGGATCTCGACGATAGCTTCCAGATACATCCTGGAGCGCGTGATATCCGGGTAGTTCTTGTACTCGTTGTAGATAGCCAGGAAGCGGTCTCGGCTACCGACTGCCTCGTTGATCCTAGTCTCCTTGGAAGCCTCGGCGTTACGGACAATCTTGTCAGCTTCCGAGCGTGCGGCGGGTAGCTTCGAATTCTGATATTGGATCGCCTGATTCAGCATTGTATCCTTCTGCTGCTTGGCGTTCTCAACTTCGCGGAAGGCGCGGGCGATCTCCTCGGTCGGCGGTTCCGAATCGTTGACCTTGACGTCCATGATCTGTATGCCGAGGTTTGTCGAGTCGATCTTCGAGGTGAGGAGCTCCATGACTTCCACTTGGATCTCGACCTTACCCGTTGTGAGGACTTCATCGATATCCTTCGTACCCACGACAGAACGAACGGAGCTCTGAAGCATGCTGCGAAGTATGCTATCCGGCTCCTCTGCATTGAAGAGATAGGAGACAGGATCCGAGATCTTCCATTCGACGAAGAAGTCGATGGCTACCACGTTCAGATCGCCTGTGATCATCATGGAATCTTCTTCATCCGAGGTGTAGGAGCCATCCGGATTCTGGTGATAACCGAGCTCGAGGCGCTGGGTACGGTTGACAGGCAGAATCGTAGCCTTCTGAATCGGATAGGGCAGCTTCCAGTTCAAACCGGCATCCACCGTATTGGTGTAGCGACCGAAGGTGGTCACGACAGCTTGCTCGTACTCGGCGACGGTATAGAAACTGGTTCCTGCGATCCATAGTGCGGCGATTATAATTACAAAGAGCGGCCAGAACTTCATGACCTTCTTCCAGACAGGCGGGAGGCCTGCAGGGCGTCCCGGGCGCGGGGACCAAGCTTGACCGGGTGGCGGCGACTGACCGCTGTTCGGACTCCCCTGCGATGGTCCTCCGGGGTTCCATTGATTAGACATAAGCATCTCCTTCCCAGAGTTGGTTGCAATCAAGTGATAAATATACTGTATTATTATAGCAGACTAGCATCGCTCATTTGTAAAGGTACAGGAAACATAAGGAAGCATGCCATGGACAAGCGACTGATTCTGCATATCGATATCAACAGCTTCTATGCCCAGGTCGAGTTGCTCACTAGACCTGAGCTTCGCTTGTTACCCGTCGCTGTCGGCGGGGATGTCAAGCAGCGTCACGGCGTCGTCTTGGCCAAGAACGAGGCCGCGAAGGCGTTTCAAGTACAAACAGGAGAGTCCCTCTTCGAAGCCAAGCAGAAGTGTCCAAACCTAATCGTCCTCCCCCCTCACTTCGACCTCTACAGCGAATATTCGCGACGTGCCAAGCAGATCTTCCTTCGCTATAGCGATCGCGTCGAATCCTTCGGGCCGGATGAAGCCTGGGTAGACTTGACGCATCTTCTGAAGGCAGACAGCAGACTGCACGGCTTATCGTGGTCCGAAGCTGCCCTGAACGTGGCTACGATGTTGAAGACTGTTATCTATGACGAGCTAAGCCTCACGGTCTCGATCGGCGTGTCTTGGAACAAGGCGTTTGCGAAACTCGGCAGCGATTACCGCAAGCCGGATGCGATCACCATCATCAGCCCCGAGAACTATCGAGACATCGTCTGGCCACTACCGGTCTCGAGTCTGCTCTACGTCGGTCCTGTCAGCCGGAAGCGTCTCGCGGATACCGGCATCCTCACCATCGGACAGTTGGCCAAGGCCGACGAGGCCTTCCTCCAATCTATACTCGGGAAGTCTGGCCCGGAACTCGGTCAGATGGCCCGCGGCGACCTCCTCTCACCTGTGCTGACCGGAGAGGAGCAGCGGCCGAGGCAATCGGTGGGGGTCAGCAGGACTATGAGCAGCGATATCGTCTCACTTGAGGCCGCCAAACCAGCTCTCAAACATCTGGCTGTGCTCCTAAACGAGCGCTTGGTCGAGCAGAATCTGCGCGGTCAGGTCCTACATATCTTCATACGTGACAATCAATTCCGGGACAAGACGAGACAGAGAAGTCTGAGCACCGCCATCCAAGCGACAGATGACCTCTATGACGAGGCCTTCAGCCTCCTGGAGATGCACGAGGACTTCCGCTTGCCACTTCGCGCGCTCGGCATCAGCGTCAGTTCCCTGCTACGGGTCGGCGAAGCCTGGCAACCAAGCCTCTTCGATCTGATGAAGGAGCAATCAGAGACAAACGTGAAGCGTGAGAAGCTCGAAGAGACGCTTAATAACCTGCATTCTCGCTATGGTTCTGCCGTGGTTGATTTCGGTGATATTCTGTTTGGTGTCACGGATACCGAAGAGGATTCTGTAGATTAGAATGACTTGGTCAAACTGTCGAATTCGCCCCAAAGATGACAATTCTTCGGCTAATATGGTAAAATTACGAGGATCGTTTAGATATCGTTATTATATGGAGGTACAATACATGTCCCAATTGCTAGGTAATGCCATTTTTGGCCAGTCAGGCGGACCGACTTCGGTTATCAACGCCAGTGCTGCCGGTGTTTTTATCGAAGCCTTGAAACACGGTGATGTCATAAATAAGGTTTATGGCGCAGCCCATGGTATTAGAGGTATTTTGGATGAAGTCTTCTATGATATGGGTCAAGAAGACCCCTACGAGCTCGAGCTCCTGAAGACGACGCCTTCTTCCGCACTCGGTTCCGTCCGCTACAAGCTGGCTGATCCCGACGTGGATGATACAGATTACAAGAGACTGCTTGAAGTATTCAAGAAGTACAACATTCGCTATTTCTTCTACAACGGTGGTAACGACTCCATGGATACCACCAACAAGATTTCCGACTTCATGCAGAAGGCCGGTTACGAGTGCCGCGTCATGGGTGTACCCAAGACCATCGATAACGACCTCTACGGCACGGACCACTGTCCGGGTTACTCCTCTGCCGCCAAGTACATCGCCACCGCAACCATGGAAGTCTACCAGGATGCACGTGTGTATGACACCGGTCAGATCACCGTTCTGGAAGTCATGGGCCGTAACGCCGGCTGGTTGACTGCTGCCACTGCGCTCGCCGCACACAAGGGCTCCGGTCCGGACCTCATCTACCTGCCCGAGGTTGACTTCGATCTCGAGAAGATGCTGGCAGACGTCAAGCGCATCTACGAGCAGACCGGTAAGGTCATCGTCGCTGTCTCCGAAGGTGTCAAGACCAAGGATGGTCTACACATCCCCGAGCTCGTCGGCGAAGTTGAAGTCGATGCATTCGGTCACAAGCAGATGGGTGGCGCTGCCGCCGTTCTCGCCGACTACCTCAAGGAGAAGACCGGCGCCAAGGTTCGTGGCATTGAGTTCTCGCTTCTACAGCGTTGTGCCGCACACTGTGGTTCCAAGTCGGACGTCGAAGAGGCGTTCAACTCCGGTGCGATGGCTGTCAAGGCCGCTCTTGAAGGCAAGACCGACTACATGGTCGCCGTTGAGCGTGTCTCCAGCACACCTTACGAAGTGAAGTACGTCCTTCTCCCCTTGGACAAGGTTGCGAACTACGAGAAGAAGGTACCGCGCGAGTGGATCAACGAGGAAGGCAACTTCGTCAACGATCAGTTCGTCGAGTATGCTCTCCCCTTGATCAGCGAGGATTCCGCTCCGCCGAAGGAAGATGGTCTCCCCCGCTTCGCACGCTTGAAGAAGGTTCTGGCTACGAAATAAGCATAAACTTCAGCTGAAGAGATGAATTAGAACACCCGGTGGATCGTGATGGATCGACCGGGTGTTTGTTTGTACTGTGGTATTCATATGCTGGGCCCAAGGTGAAGAATCTACAAATCAATACATTATTTCTTGCGTCCGATTCGCTTACGTATCGACGGGAACGAGGTCACGAGCATGATGCCGAACGCGATGGCGACCGCTGTCGTAAACGTGCGCTCGAAGTTCAGACGAGACAGCTCCGATTGGCTATTCAGGAGGTAGTAGACCGTGTAGTAGATATACGCACCGGGCACGAGGGGGAAGATCGACGCGACGAGGAAGACCGTCACCGGGCACTTGCGCCGCTCAGCGAGGAATCTGGAGAGTATAGAGACGGATACGGCAGCCAGGAAGACCGCGAAGCTCTCCTTGACACCAAACGCCTGCGCGTAGATGTAGACGGCCCAGCAAGTCGCTCCCCCGAGGCCGCAGAAGAGATACTCGGACGGCGGCACGCGATAGAAGACGGCGAAGCCAGCACTTGCAATCGCAGACATGAAGATTTGAATCACAGCATCTTGCCAGAACATCATCCCACCCCCAATAACGGCTGGAAGATCCAGAGACTTGCCGCAACACCGAAGGCGATGCCGAAGCCAAGCGTGATAACATCAATCAGGCGAATGACGCCGGATAGATAGTCCGTATTCAAGACCTCTCTAACCGCGGTCGTCATCGACATACCGGGCACCAGTTGCATGATAGATCCGATGATGATGTTGCTGAAATTGATGGGCACGCCGGGCATAGTCAGCTGCATGAGCTTGACGATAAACAGAGCCAGTGTCGATACGAACATCGCACCCATGACGTTGACCATGATTCTAGCAACGGCAAAACGTGCCAAAAACTCCATGAAATAATACAAGATATAAGACGTGATAAACGCGACGATGAAACCGATCGCGTTCCCACCTGCGAGGACAGCGAAGCCTGCACTGCCGACACCGGTCGCGAGCGCACGGACGAAGACAGTCGTCTCGTTCTCGTTCTTGACCTCTTGGAGCTTCGCCATCGCCTCTTGGCAAGTCAGTTCACCGCGAGCGATACTGCGCGAGATCTCGTTGACATGCGTCACCCGCGTCAGATGATTCGACCCCAGCGGTATATAGCGAACCACCGCGCTCTTGGCCTGGCCGCCACGCTCGACGTTCGCCATAATCGCGTTCGAGATGACATAAACGTTGTAGGGCTCAGTCTCGTAGACGCTCAGAATTCTCGTCATCGTATCTTGTACGCGGAAGATCTCGGCACCGCTGGCCAGGAGGATCTCCCCTGCCAAGGTCGCAACATCGAGTCCGTCGGCATAGCGATCGTCTCGCTTACCGGACAACGGCATAGAGGAGCCGGACGGCTCATGGACTTCTGCCATGATGCTATCCGACTCCTCCGGTAAATTGAAGCTACTCGACCCATCCGCACCCGTGTCGGGCGAGGCTTGGAAGAGATTCTCCTCATCACGAGGATCAAACATCTTAGAGTTCACGCGTATCAATCTTCTCTCTCAAGTCAACTATCAACTCGTCCAAGGTGGATTGACCGGCATCTCCGCCATCGCGCATGCGGATGGACACGATCTGCTCCTCTTCTTCCTTCGCGCCGATGACCAGCATATAAGGAACCTTCTCCATTTGAGCCTGACGAATCTTATACCCTATCTTATCATCTCGATCGTCCAAGGTCACGCGAATTCCTGCCTTCTTGAGCTTGCTCTTCACCTCTGCCGCATAGTCGACATGCTTCTCCGAGATACTGAGAACTCGGACTTGCTCGGGGGCGAGCCAGAGCGGGAACTTACCCGCGAAGTGCTCGATCAAGATCGCGATGAAGCGCTCGATCGAACCGAAGAGCACGCGGTGCACCATTATCGGGTGATGACGCTCGCCGTCCTGCCCGATGTAGCCGATATCGAAGCGCTGAGGCATCTGGAAGTCCAGCTGTATGGTGCCGCACTGCCAGGTACGACCGATGGTGTCCTCCAGGTGGAAGTCGATCTTCGGTCCGTAGAATGCGCCGTCGCCTGGGTTCACGCGATACGAGAGGTCTAGCTCTACAAGTGCTTCTTCTAGCGCCGCTGTCGCGTTCTCCCAATCCTCATCGGAGCCCATGCTGTCTTCCGGCCTGGTCGAGAGCTCAACATGGTAATTGAAACCAAGCTTCTTATAGACTTCGTCGATCATGGCGACGACGTTCTTGATCTCGTCCTTGACCTGATCGGGCGTGAGGTAGATATGCGCGTCGTCTTGATTGAAGCTGCGCACACGCATCAAGCCATGCAGCGCACCGGATTTCTCGTGACGGTGCACGAGGCCGATCTCCGCCATACGAAGCGGCAGGTCACGATATGAGTGTGCATCGTTTCGGTAGACCAGGATCGATCCGGGGCAGTTCATCGGCTTGATCGCGTAATCTGCCTCATCGATCTGCGTGGTGTACATGTTCTTCTCATAGTGTTCCCAGTGGCCGGATTGCTCCCAGAGTTTGCGAGACATAATTAGCGGTGTATTGATCTCCTCATACTCTTCGCGCACATGGATCTCACGCCAATACTCGAGCAGGGTGTTACGAAGCTTCATACCGTTGGGCAGGAAGAAGGGGAAGCCGGGGGCCTCATCCATCATCGCAAAGATCCCCATCTCACGACCAATCTTCCGGTGATCACGGGCCTTGGCCTCTTCTAACTTCTGCAGGTATTCGTCTAGATCCGCCTTCTTCATGAAGCTGATACCGTAGACACGGGTCAGCATCTTGTTCTTCTCGGAGCCGCGCCAGTAGGCCCCGGCAAGCGAGGTTAGTTTGAACGACTTGATCGCCTTCGTATTCAGGATATGCGGGCCGGCACAGAGATCGATGAATTCGCCCTGCTTGTAGAACGAGATGACCTCGTCTTCGGGCAAGTCGTTGATCAACTCAACCTTATAATCTTCGTTGATGGACTTCATCAATTCGATGGCCTCATCTCTCGGCAACTCGAAGCGCTCGATCGGCAAGCTCTCCTTGACGATCTTCTTCATCTCTGCTTCGATCTTCTCGAGATCCGACTCCTCCAGACCGCCATCGAGGTCGATGTCGTAGTAGAAGCCGTTGTCGATCGCAGGACCGATCGCAAGCTTAGCATCCGGATACAAACGCTTGATCGCCTGAGCCAGAATATGCGATGTACTGTGCCAGAAGGAGTGCTTACCCTCTGGGGAGTCAAACGTCACGATGTTCACCTGATCGCCGTCCTCTAGCGGGTAGCGCAGATCCTTCAATTCGCCGTTAACCATACCGCCGTTTGCGACACGAGCGAGACCCTCACTCAAGTGTTTGGCGAGATCGAGGACGGATGCGCCGTCTTCGAGTTCGACTTGTTTACCGTCTTTTAGTAATACCTTCATCTAGTTATCCTCCGTGGATGATTCATGTAGACAGGTAGATATCGCCAAAGGGGTCAAAAAAACCTCCCACGACAGCCACTTCTGTCTTGAGAGGGACGAGTCATGTACCCGCGGTTCCACCCTGCTTCCCTACCGGCTCGCACTACAGGCGGCCAAGGGCGCTCATATCTATATCAATTCTCTTCAGTGTACCAAGTTGGTACCGCTACAACAGTCGGTAAACATCTTCCAGCCCCGGATGCTCTCTCTGGCCCGACTACACGCGTAACAGCGCCTTGGATCTAATATTGTAAGAATACAGAGTTTGTAAATCTCTGTCAAGACGTCCTGTTGCGAAGTCTCACGTCCGACGTTCTGTGGCAGACTGTCAATATAGATTAGGGTAAGCAAAAACCCCGCTGGCCAATCGGCAAACGAGGTTTCTGTGGTGACCCGCTGGGGGCTCGAACCCCAGACCCTCTGATTAAAAGTCAGATGCTCTACCAACTGAGCTAGCGGA
This sequence comes from uncultured Oscillospiraceae bacterium, assembly GCA_964558445.1. Classification (GTDB taxonomy): domain Bacteria; phylum Bacillota; class Clostridia; order Saccharofermentanales; family Fastidiosipilaceae; genus CAYXVJ01. Next base: position 23,637 of record CAZLEA010000014.1, read on the forward strand.
TCTGGCTGGGATGGCAGGATTTGAACCTACGAATGCGGGAGTCAAAGTCCCGTGCCTTACCACTTGGCGACACCCCAATATCCAGCTAAATTAAGAAAAAAATGGGGTGGAATATGGGAATCGAACCCACGACCTCCAGAGCCACAATCTGGCGCTCTAACCAACTGAGCTAATTCCACCGAGTCATTTCTATACGGCTACTTCCTCTAGGGGAAGGCACGCTTGCTATTATAGAGTCTGGCACGCGTATTTGTCAAGCTATATTATCAGAGCCTCTCGCAAACCGTCGAAGTCGAGAAAATCGAGCACGAACTGTTTACGCAACAGGGCATCTGGTATGAAATCATTGTACTTCGCTTGAATCTGCACCCTGTCCGGTAGAGGCAGACCAAACAAGTCCGGTGTCTCACGTAAGGCCTCGTAAATAAGCTGTTCCAACTCTTCTCTTGTCCCCATGTGGTAGACTTCCAAGAAGATCGCGGTACGCCACGGCAGCTTCGACTTGACTCCCTTCTGTAAGAGCAGATAGTGCAGGGTGAAGAGCTGTCTGGTCCCAACCCACGGGAAAACAGCGAACTTGCGCTCCGAGAGCGGTGTCACCAAATATTCTAGGATCCCGCTGTTTCGCGCCAAGTAACGAATATCCTGCAATCTCGTGGCAGAGGACTCGCTGAGGTAGGGATACGATTCTTGGGCGAGCAGAATCTGCCGCATCTTGCGGACCAGCTTCGTATGGAGCTCGGACTCGAAGTCCACATCCCAATCGACTACTGAGATACCCGGCACCTTCTTCACGAAGATCACCTTCGACTTCTTGTTCACGCTAACCGTCTCCCAAGTCATACCGGCTAGTGAGAAGCGAATCCCCTCCGGATAGATCTTGTCGACCGTGCCGATCGCGCGATTCTCATCCTTGACCAGATAGTACTCGGGCACGATGAAGACCGTATAGAACTGGTGGTGATTCACGATGGGTTCGCCGCGACGCCCGATGATGAGGCCTCCTTGTTCCGTCACCTCGATATGTTCAATCAAGAGGAGGTGGTTTAACAATTGGCGATAGTCCGCTTGATCGATGTGGCTGAAGCAGGCCATGGTCAAGAGATCTTGGGCGAGCTTCGCCGGCGTCAATTCCCCGTTGCTCTTGAGATGACTCATCGTCTGATGGTAAAGCAGCGCATAGGGGTGCAGGAGCGGCGGTATCGGTTCCAGCCAACGCTCCTTGGTGAATAACTCGATGATCGCAATCAGACGGACGAACGACCAGTTAATCGGTCCCAGGATATCCGCATTCGACGTCGACACCTCCTCCACGAAGGTGAAGAGCAGTTGTGGGATCTGCCCTCTCCTGCCACATCTCCCGAGACGTTGGGCGAAACTTGACACCGATATCGGCGCACCCACTTGCACCACTTGATCCAGGGAACCGATGTCGATGCCAAGCTCGAGCGTCACGGTCGCACCGGTCACGATCTTGTCTGTACTCAGCTTCATCTCGTCTTCCGTCTGTTCGCGCAGCATCGACGAGACGTTGCCGTGGTGCACGCGATAGATGTCCGGTGCCCTGTTCTTCAGCGCAATCTGGCGCAGGTTCGAGAGGATGAATTCCGTCTCTTCTCGCGAATTCGTAAATAGGATCGTCTTCTTGTCCAGCGTCATGCGGAAGAGATAGTCGAAGTGCTCGCGATCCCCCGAATCGGCCGTGTCGGCCTCCCCGTCCCCGCTGCGCTCGAAGCGCTCGACAAACAACTTGATGCGCCCCCGTCCGTCATCCGTCACAGGCGCCACAGACGTCCGACTACTACCGCTGTCGAGCCAGGTTCTGGCCGCCTCGATATCACCCAGAGTCGCGCTGAGGCCTATGCGCCTCGGCATCGTACCCGTCAGGCGCTGCAAGCGCTCCAGTTGACTCAGCACCTGAATCCCACGCGTGTCGCGCATGAAGTGATGCACCTCATCGATTATGACGAAGCGCAGATCCGAGAAGAGCTTAAGGCAGCTGCCACGCTTACCGACCAGCAGGCTCTCAAGCGATTCCGGCGTGATCTGCAGCACGCCCTCGGGCTTCCGAAGCAGCTCGTTCTTCTTCGTAACAGAGGCGTCCCCGTGCCACTTCGTCACGCGGATCGGCGACTCCAAGAGTAGCTCATCCAATCGCTTGAACTGGTCGTTGATCAGTGCCTTCAGCGGACTGATATAGAGCACGGCAACAGAGCTCGGTTCATCTTCTAGTATCTTGGTCAAGATCGGTAAGAAGGCGGCTTCCGTCTTACCGGATGCCGTACCGGAGGACAAGAGCAGGTTCGACTCACTGTCGAAGATGACCTCCGCAGCGGCTACCTGAATCGGACGAAGCTCCGTCCACTGATGCCGATAGATATAGTCTTGTATGAAGGGGGCCAAGCGGCCGAAGATATCGCTCATAGGTCAAACTCCAAGAAATCGTCATGCAAGTCCTCATCCGTGAGGCCGCCCCTGGCAAGCTCGAAACTGTTGTTACCGAGCACTTCCTTGGCACTAAGAGACGGGTTCTGCTGCAGGATACCGAGCAGCTCGATGAAGTCTCGGATGATCTCGCGCGGTGTGATGTGGCTGTCTGCCCCGACGCGGTTATATTCCACCGTCAGGAAGTAGAGCAAATCCTCATGGTCCAAGCTAGACTCATAGCCGTAGAGATTCTGGTGTATGTCTCGAAGCTTCTCCACGAGCACATACATCTCCTCTTGGCTCAGCATCTTGAGCGGTATCATGGGGGCGGTCATGTCACGGCGTTCACCGTCCGAGAAATGGCCGGTCGCAAGCCGCGAGCGTAGCGCCTCGTAACTGAACAGCCCCTTGTAGCGATCCTCGACACACTGTGGCGTACAGCTCATCAGGAAGCCGATATGTTCGGCCTTCCCCTGCAACACGTCGTTATACATCGTCAGAATCTTCTCATAATTATTCTGCCGTGAGATCGAATTCGGAATCTTGTAGATATTGACCAGCTCGTCGACCATCACCAACATGCCCTTGTAGCCTGCTCCGACCATGAAGGTGGCCATCAGCTTCAGGAAGTCATACCAGCTATCGTCACCTACAATCCAATTGATTCCGAGCGCCGCCGACGCCTCACGCCGGGTCGCAAACTCCCCGCGAAACCAGCGAAGCACATCGGACTTCAGGTTCATATCCTCTTCTTGGTAGGCACGCCAATAGAGTACAATTGCCTTAGCAAAGTCAAACCCGTTCACCATCCCCTCAAGTTCTGCCGTCATCAAGAAGATGTGGCGCTCGACCTCTCGCCGAAACTCGGGGCTCGACTGATCGATTTGGGCCGCCACCTTGAGCTGGATGCCCGAGATCCAGCGCTCCAGAATCAGAGGCAGCGCGCCGCCATCGGGCTTCGACTTCACCGACATGTTACGCATGAGCTCGCGATAGGTCGCAAGCCCCTGCCCCTTGCTGCCCGCAAATCTGCGCTCCGGCGATAAGTCACCATCAACCACGACATAGTTGTTCGCCGTCGCGTAGTTACGTATCGTCTGCAGCAAGAAAGACTTGCCGCTGCCGTAGCGCCCGACAATGAAGCGGAAGCTCGCACCGCCTGCCTCGATCAGATCGAGGTCATGCAAGATCGCCTTGATCTCATCCGAGCGCCCGACCGTGATGTATTCCAGCCCAACGCGAGGCACAACCCCGCCCTTGAGGGCTTGGATTAGGACACTTGCCATGCGCTTGGGCACCACGCTTGTATTCGTTCTCTCGTTCATCTCTCTACCTCTCACAAGCGCCTAGCATCGCTTCTATTTCTGCCACATAGTCATCGAACAGCTCCATCCCTACACCCGGATCCAGCAGCGTATCGCCGATCGTGTCCATCGCCTTCTCGTTTAGGTGATCGAAGAACACTTCCGACATCACCCCAAGCTCTCTGATATAGGCACCGGGCTCCTCGCCGGACAAGAGCATGCGAAGCACTCGGGCCTCGTCCTCGCTGAGGCTTGCCGCAAGCATGTACCATGGAGATTCCGTAATCGCTTCAGAGTTCTCTTCTTGCTCAGGCTTGGCCTCGAGCATCAGATCGGGCTTAGCTCCAAGCTTCGATTCCGGTATGCGCTCAAGCTTCGGTCCCTCATCTCGTATCGATTCATCTTCTACCGTTAGCCTCGCCTGTACATCCTCAGCTTCTGCCCGGATACGCGCCAAGTTGATGGGCAGTACTTCGACCGCAATCTGTCGCTTCCTTCTATAATAAGCCTGAACCGTCTCCTCGATATAGCTCGGGAGATCGATGCCTCGTTTCACAAACAAATTAACCAAGCGTTTGGACCTCGGAAGCCGTGTCGGCCGCAGCTTATAGCGGAATCCCTCCTCGAGGCGCATCTGGCGCTCCATCTCCTTGATCAGGTAAGCGCTGAGGTCTCTAGCCGCGTCCGTCAGCGGACGACGTAGGCCATACCAATTCCCGTTTATGCGCAGATACTGCATCATCGGACCCAGCTGAAGCTCTAGTCGCTCGCTAGCAGTATTCTGTGACTTCTCGTCTTCCGTCCACACATAACCGAAACCGAAGGGGTAGAGCATGTGGTGGCCGTCCGGCTTCTTCGTACCACCCTCGAACAGATGCGATTCGAAACCATATCGAGACTTCTGGAACGCTTGGCGGATGCCCTCTACGATCTCATGGAACAGGAGGTGGATGTCCTCTGCCAGCTCCTCACTGTAGAAGACCGAATCCTCAATGCGATAGCGCGAGAAGTCTTGATAGAGCGGGAAGGTCAAATCGGCCTTCGAACCAAATATGAAGATCTGGGGGAACAAGGTTTCGAGTCCCTCCTCACGGCAGTAGCTCATGAAGTCGAGGTCTAGATCATCCCCGTAATAGAAGAAGAAGTCTCGTAGCCAGTTTGCGTCTGCGTACTGCCTCGAGCGATCCTTACTTAGATAAGTTCGATACAAGTAGAGATAGGCATCGAGCGCATCTCTGGTAGATTCGAAGCCGATGCGATTGATGCACTCGTAAGCATAGACATAGAGATAGCTTATCGGAACATCAACCTCAACGCCTTGTCGATATCTCGTTCGCCAGCTGAAGTATGTGCGCAGTTGCCTCTCGTTCATATATCGGAAGCTGGGGAAGTACTCATCGTAGTACGCGATCTGCTCATAGTCGTCTTCGAAATCCGCCATGAAGCGCGCCTGCCGCACAAAAACTTCGGTCTGATACCGAAGCATCCCCTCTTCGTTGTAGGCGAGCTCCTGCATCTGGCGGAAGCGAGTCTGCCATGGCTCCTCCCTCACCTCATCGTAGCGGATGGGCGAGATCGCTTCTCCAACAGGCCCCGTCTCGAGCCGAGTTGGCGGCGCGTCAAACGACAGGGGCAAGACGTCCATCTCATAGAATAGATCGTCATCCATCGGATCGAAGTAGCCTTCGTCCCTAGCGAATTTGTCATCATAGATATCGGTCATGTCGAACGTTCCTTCGATTTGATGTTCCTAGTATACCACGATCCAGATTGCCGTAAATAGGGCGAGAGGCTACAATGTTTGCATGTAATCTATTTATTTGGCAAATTAGAGTGACAAACGGAGGACGATCGATGCGCAGCAACAGACTCTATTTGAGACCATTGGAGGATACGGATATACCGGCTCTCGCCCCGTTTTTCCGTAAGCCGGAGAACGTGAAGTACTATATTCCGACCCTCTGGCGCAGCTACTCCGAAGAGCAAGTACGTGGCCTCCTTGCCGACTGGCACGATCTGCCCGAATACATCGTCTATGCCATCTGTGACCAGTCTAACGATTCGGTCCTCGGGCTTGCAAACCTGGACGGTGTGAACCTGATAAACGGGCATACGGAGGTCGGGATTGCCATCACGGCAGAGGATCGCCGGGGCCAAGGCATCGCCGAGGAAGCACTTCGTCTCCTGATCGATTACTGTTTCGGGGAGATGAGGATGCACAGGGTCTTTGCCCGCATAATTGCTGCCAACGAGCCCTCCCTAAGGCTCTTCCGCAAGCTTGGTTTCCGAGAAGAAGGACGCCTGCGCGAACATGTGTACCGCGAAGGCGCCTATATCGATATGCTCTTCTTCGGCATCTTGGCCGACGAGTGGGAAACTAGCTAGCTAGCGCTTGCGCTTACGACGCTTCTTCCCCTGTGCCGTGCCCTCGCTTAGCACGCGTGTGCCGGAGAGCTCTTGTTTGAGGCGAAGGGCCGAGAGGCGGCGACGACGCAGTTCGGGCTTCGCCACCGAGTAGCCGAAGAAGCCGATGACTTCTGCAAGTCCGTAGTAGCAGCCGTGGGCGTATGCCACGAGACTTGCCTGTTCCAGATGCAAGCCCCCCTTCTCATCCATCAGATCAGCCCTCGCGTAGACGTTTAGGACGTCTGCGATGAAGAGGTCATGCGAGCCTAGTTCTAGTCGCTCCTTGACCCTGCAGGACAAGACCAAGGGACTGGCACTGAGGCCCACTACGTTCGACTCGGGCAGATCGAATGTCTCGAGCTTCAGATGCTCGATCTTCTCATATTCGCGTCCCGAGACAACACCGACCCAATCGCAGGCTTCCGCAAGCTTGCGGTCGACCAGATTGACGGCGAAGTAGCCGGATGCCGAGATGAATTCATGCGTCAGGCGAGACGGGCGAAGCGAGATCGCAATTTGCGGCGGCGAGGTGCAGACGACGCCCGCCCAGGCGACGGCCGCCAAATTGTCTTGTTCGTGGGGCCTGGAGAAGGCCTCTTCGGTCTCAAACGAGGTATCGAACGCGTGGAAACTACCGTGACTGGACACCATCACGACCGGAGTCGGGGCAAGTGCCGTGGTCGGGCCCAGTTCATAACGGCCGGGCACGCGGCTCATCGGGTTAGGTATGCTCTTGTCGATCATGTGGGGTCCTCTCTAGGGCCTCTTCCGGAAGCCCTCGTTATAGGGCAGGTTATACTCCGAGCTGCTGTTCAATAATTCAAGGTCTAACAAGGCGGCCTTGGTCGGGATACCGCCGCCGAAGCCTGTCAATTTGCGATTCTGTCCAACTACGCGATGGCAGGGTGTGGCGATACTGAGCGGGTTGGCCCCGCAAGCCATGCCGACCGCGCGACTTAGATTCTGCGCCTTGCGACGAAGCGCCTTGGGCTCGAGGCCGGGCTCCTCTCGCTCGACGTGTGCGAGTGCAATCTCCATATAAGATCTTGTCTGCCCATAGGGAATCTCGCGCAGGAAGTGCCAGACCGAGCGCTGGAACGGCGTGCCGATCGTCTCTTCTGTGGGGAAACCAAACGTCTCTCTCGTGCCGCTGAGGTATTCGCGAAGCTCTGTGACCGCCTGTTCTACGGCCTTGGGCAGCTCTCGCTCCTCCCCGCTCCGAAGCGACGCGGGTTCCTGAAGACGCAAGATCGCCTCCTCCGATCGCACGATCACGCCCTCCGAGTCGATGATCCCGGCCGCATAAGCCGTGTCAAACAGGCGCGAACGCTCTAGTTTCTCCCCATACTGCAGGAATTCGATCGAGGTGACCTTCTGGGCGTCGCCGTAGATAGCGAGCACACTCGGATCAAACGGTATAAATGCATAATGTGACATACCCTGTTCCTCCCTTAAGATGGCAAAGAGATCCGCATCCTGCCACGCCCGCCCAAGCGGCAGCGCATCGCGCAGACGACCGTCTCGCTCGAAGCCAAGCGCTTGCAGGCGAGAGCCGACGCCGTCCAAACCGCGGGGCAAGAGTAGCTCCAAGCGATGGATGTTCGCCGTTTGGAAGACATCGTCTAGCAGTAGCGGAATCCAAGAGGTCACGTCTTCCATCGCCGTCTTCTCCAGATAGAAGTGAATTCTACCCGCAAACGGTGCGCCTCGCTCCACAAAACAACAGACGGCACCCCGTAGGGCACCGTCCAAACAAACAGCATAACATAAACCGGTAGGCACAAGCTCGAGCCAGGCATGCACCTGTTCTCTTGCCGCCCGATAGGGGGAACTGAGGATCCCGAGGTCGACCAAGGCATGGTGATCCTTGACGAACAGGGGCCTGATGCTATACGCCGCTGTATTCATAACTAAGCTCCTCTCCTCAGGCGAGGAAGGCGGAGGCCGCGCCGGCCGTGCGATCCTCTTCTGTCTGTGTACTAAATGAGGTCGAGATCATCAGCTTGATACGATTGAGCTGATTCACCTCGGACGCTCCGGGGTCATAGTCTACTGCTACTATATTAGCATGAGGATACTGTCTGCGGAGCTCCTTGATCATGCCTTTGCCGGTAACATGGTTCGGTAAGCAAGCAAAGGGCTGCGCGCACACAATATTCGACGCCCCTATCTCGATCAATTCGATCATCTCGGCGGTCAGGAACCAGCCCTCACCCGTCGCGTTACCAAGACTTAGGACGTTCTCCGCCTTCTTCGCGAGGCCGTCGATGGTCTCGGGCACGGGGAACATACCGCTCTCACGCAGGCGTCGCTTGATGCGGCTGCGGTACTGCTCTAGTAGCGTGATGCCCGCTCTGGCCATCAAGCTGCCCTTCTTCGAGCCGCCAAGCTCGTCCTTCTTGTAGATCGCGTTGCGGAAACAATACAAGAAAAAGTCCAGGAGGCCCGGTACGACGGCTTCGCAGCCCTCGGATTCGATGACCTCGACGACGTTGTTGTTCGCATCCGGCTGGAACTTCACGAGGATCTCGCCGACGACACCGACGCGTGGCTTGCGATCGACATCTGCCATGGGGAAGTCGTGGAACGAGCCGATGATCTCATCGACCAGGCGATTGAAACCGAATTCGTTCGAGGCCTTCTCACCCAGGAAGTCGACGCAGCGATTGAGCCAGAGGTTGTAGAGCGCGTTCGCAGAGCCGGGTTCTTGCTCGTAGGGACGCACGCGAAGCAAGACGGTTTGCAGCAAGTCGCCGAGCACGAGGGCCTGGATCGCGCGATGCAGATCCGGCAGCTTGACCGTGAAGCCCGGGTTTGACTCGAAGCCCTGTACGGACAGCGCGATGACCGGAACCTGAGGCATGTGCGCGTCTCGCAGCGCCTTGCGGAGGAAGGCGACATAGTTTGTCGCACGACAGCCGCCGCCCGTCTGGGTGATCAGGAGCGAGGTCTTGTTCGGGTCGTACTCGCCGCTCTTGAGTGCGTTGATCAGCTGACCGACGACCAGGATTGTCGGGTAGCACGCATCGTTATTGACGTACTTCAGGCCGACTTCGATGTCGTCCTTGGACGCATGCTCCAGCACCTTGAGCTTGAAGCCGGCGCGTCTGAGCGCGGCCTCGACCAGCTTGAAGTGCGTCGGCGCCATCTGCGGCGCGAGCAGCGTATGCTCTTCTCTCATCTCTTCGGTAAACGAGACGTTCGAGCTCACATAGGCGGGCTTCGACGGATCGTAGTTGGAGCGCATGCGGGCCAGAGCCTCGGCCTCGATACGACTGCGCTTGCCCTCATCTAGTTCCACAAGCTGGCGACGCAGGTTCTGTAGGTCCGCGACCGCTCTGGTATGACGAAGCTCCAGCGCCAGGTCCTTCTGACCGAGCGTCGATGCCTGCAGCTTGAGCTCTGTGTCCCCGGGGTTCAAGACCTCCTTGGCCGCCATGACGATGCCGGCAGCGACTGCTGCGACGTTGTCGCCGAGCTCTTGTTTCTGGCGGGCTAGGCGGTCCTTGATATCTGCGATGAGCTCGCCGTAATCGATCGTGCCGTAACCGTCGTGGTCGTCCCAGTCGTCATCGTCGGAATCATCCGCGCCTTGTGCCTCGTTGGCCTTGGTCTCCGATCGCACGATGGATGCGACTGCCTCTGCCTCACTTAGTGCTTCGGCTCGCTTCTTGGCAAGCTCTGCTTGACGCTCGCGCTCCTCGATCGCCACCTTCAGCGAGCGTAGGCGAATTCTCGCCGCACCGAGGTTTGAGACCTCGTCGATCTTGAGCAGGGTGTAGATCTTCCCTTGTGATTCCAAGATCTCTTGGCATTGGTCGGAGGTCACGGCATCGATACCGCAGCCGAAGCTGTTCAGTTGTACAAGTTCTAGGTTATCCTCAGCGGCGACGAGTGCCGCAGCTTCATACAGGCGGGCATGGTAGGCCCACTGGTCGACGACGCGAATCGGGCGCTGTAGGATGCCGGGTCTTGCGACCGAGTCCTCGGTCAAGACGGCCATACCCAGCGTATTGATCAGCTGTGCAATACCATGGTTGATGCCCGGATCCATGTGATACGGACGGCCGGCCAAGACGATGCCCTTGTTGCCCGTCTCGTTTAGCCAGGCGATGGTCTCATCGCCCTTGACTCTCAGATCCTCGTCAGCCTGCTCTTGTTCCAAGTAGGCAAGCTTCGTCGCTTCTCTGACTTCGCGGCGCTTGATCTGGGTCCAACCGTTCTCGCGGAGCATCTCGTAGATCTTGTCGGCGAGGAGCTCCGGCTTGTGCAGCGGTAAGAAGGGGTGCATGAAGCGAATCTCGCTATCACGAAGTTCGTCCATATTGTTCGCGATGACCTCGGGGTAGCTGACCACGATCGGGCAGTTGAAGTGGTTGTTCGACTGCTTGTTCTCCGCCTGTTCGTAGGGGATAGACGGATAGAAGATCGCATCGAGCTTCGACTTCATGAGGAAGTCCATATGCCCGTGCACCATCTTCGCGGGGTAGCAGACGGACTCCGACGGAATCGTCTCCATGCCGCGCTCGTAGAGCTGATGGCTAGACCTAGGCGAGAGCTGGACACGGAAGCCAAGCTCGGTGAACAAGGTGAACCACAGCGGATAGTTCTCATAGATATTCAGCACGCGTGGGATGCCGATGATGCCCCTAGGTGCCTTGGCCGCCGGCAGCGGCTTGTAGTGGCGGAAGTAGCGGTCGTTTCTGTACTCGTACAGATTCGGGAGAGGATTCTTGATCTCGGCCACACCGGCTCCTCGCTCACAGCGGTTACCGGAGACATGGCGATGCCCGTCCGGGAAGTGGACGATGGTCAGTTTACAGCGGTTGCCGCAGAGCAGACAGTTCGTCATCTCGGTATCCATCGCGAAGGCCTCGAGCTCCATCGCCGACAGCAAGTCGCTTCGGGATTCGCCGTCCCAGTGGGATCTGGCGATGAGGGCCGCGCCAAACGCGCCCATCAGGCCCGCGATATTCGGGCGGATGACCTCGCGACCTGCGATCTTCTCGAAGGAGCGCAGGATCGAATCGTTCAAGAAGGTGCCGCCCTGGACCACCACTCTATCGCCCATCTCGGCCGGATCCTTGAGCTTGATGACCTTGTAGAGTGCGTTTCTGACAACGGAATAGGACAGGCCGGCGGAGATATCGCCGACGGAGGCGCCCTCCTTCTGAGCCTGCTTGACGCGAGAGTTCATGAAGACCGTGCAGCGAGTGCCGAGGTCAACCGGGTTTCTCGCTTCCAGTGCCGCCTTAGCGAAGTCCGGCACATCCATGCCGAGCCCCTGTGCGAAGGTCTGGATAAACGAGCCGCAACCGGACGAACACGCCTCGTTTAACATGATGTTGTCGATGACGCCGTTACGAATCCGCATGCACTTCATGTCCTGACCGCCGATGTCGACGATGAAGTTGACACCGGGTAAGAAGAACTCGGCGCCGCGGTAGTGCGCCATGGTCTCGATCTCGCCCTCGTCCACACCGATCGCCGACTGGATCAGAGACTCGCCGTAACCTGTCACACAAGAGCGTGCGATGTAGGCCTCTTCGGGCAGCTTCGTATAGAGATCCGAGATCGCTTCGATGGTCGAGCGAACCGGGGAGCCCTTATTGGATGAATAGTGAGAATAGTAGAGTTCGCCGTTCTGCCCGATCAAGACGACCTTGGTCGTTGTCGAGCCGCCGTCGATACCGAGGAAGGCAGGACCGCGAAGGTCCTTGATATCCATCGTCAGGACCGAGGCCTTGGCATGGCGCTTATCGAATTCGGCCTTCTCCTTATCGTCTTGGAAGAGCGCCGGGATATGCGAGATATCCTCGCCTACTTCCCCGCCCTTAGCAAGCAGCAAGCGAAGTTCGTCGAGGCTTGTCACACGCGCCTTCTCGGCCATCAGAGCCGCACCGATGGCGACATAGAGCTCCGCGTTCTCCGGATGCATGAATTGATCGACTCGGTCCCCGAGCGTCCGTTCGAAGGCGTTGCGAAGTTCGGGTAGGAAGTGCAGCGGGCCGCCGAGGAAGATCACGTTCCCCTTGATCGGGCGTCCTTGGGCGAGACCTGCAATCGTCTGTGTGACAACGGCCTGGAGCACGGAGGCAGCGAGGTCGTTCTTGGACGCACCCTCGTTTAGGAGCGGCTGCAAGTCCGTCTTCGCAAACACACCGCAGCGTGACGCGATCGGATAGAGGCTCTCGTACCTCGAGGCCATCTCGTTTAGACCCGCTGCATCGGTCTGCAGCAGCTGCGCCATCTGATCGATAAACGAGCCCGTACCACCGGCACAAGTACCGTTCATGCGCTGCTCGGGGGTCGGCTTCAGATAAGTAATCTTCGCGTCTTCTCCGCCAAGCTCGATGATGACATCCGCTTCCGGATTGAAACGATTGATCGCTTCCGTCTCGGCGATTACTTCTTGAACAAACGGCACGTCGAGCCACTTCGCCACCAGCACGCCACCCGATCCCGTGATGCTGATGCGTACGGGGGTTGTCGGATGTTCTCGGTGCGTCTCGTCGATGACTTCTTGAATTACACCCTTAATATCGGAATTATGACGACGATAGGAACTATAGACGATCTTATCTGCACCATCCAAGAGAACAACCTTGATGGTGGTCGAGCCGATATCCAGGCCCATACGGAGTATTTGTGCTCCGGTAACAATATTCTTCACAGTGAATATCCTCCGATTTCACCAATGCAATCATGAAGAGATTGCAGATTCTTTATAGGATGATAAGCTCGATACTTATCCGGTACATAAAGAAATTTCAAAAAAGATCAAAGCGCTTTACTTTGATCTTCAAATCATATTATAGCAATTACCTAATAGAAATCAATACAAATAAGTCTTAAACGATTAAAATTGTTAAAAATTTAACAATCAAAAGGCCAAAATAGCGCTTCGTAAACCGTTTCCGGCAAATAAGAACGAAAAGAGGCCGAAAGCACTGCTTCCAACCTCTCACTAAATCTCGCTAGTCGAAATTAGTTTCCGAACAAGTTCATGCGGAAGAGCATCGCTTCGTCTTCCGGATCGTCACAGACGACCTTCGCCTTAACGAGTTTACCACCCTCGATCAGGTGCAGCAAACCGGTAATCTGGCTGAGCTTGCTCTTGAGGTTCAAGCGGTCACCCTCTTCCGTAATCAGGTAAACATTACCGTTACATCTGTCGAGGGCGTCCATGAACTTCTGAACATCAATATCATGCATATCAAAGCTTGTTGGCATAGGGGCCTCCTTAAAATAATTTCTCCTGTTACGGACGACTGTCCGAGCCTACGTTAGAACGCACGGAGATTGGAACGATTCTTATCGAATTATATCACATCTCGATGTAAAATTGATGTTAATCTTCACCGATCTCCCGAGGAGAATATTTCTTCACGATTTCTGACCACGTAAACGATCCACAGGATGACCGCCAGCAAGATCACCTCGATACCGAGGATGATGCCGAAGCGCCGGAAGTTGTTCAGCGCCAAGAGCAAATCGACTCCAACGATCGAAGCGAACAAGACCAGGACCAAGAGGATCTTACCCATGACGCTTCGCCGGAGTAATTGCCATACTTGATTGCCCAAGGACGGCGGGATCTCCGTCAACTCGATCTGCGATCCCTTGGTACGAGTACTCCCGCCGGAGGCAGTCGTCCCGGACGTCTTCGCGGATGTAGACTTCGCGGCCGTCGCCTTCAGGCTGGATTTCGCATCCGTCTTCGTTGCAGTCTGTCTCGTATTCCCCCGCTTGGCTGCCATCTTCATCCCTCCTCTTCATCTGTACCCATCTATGATATCATGATTTTGATCGGAGGTAGTATTGTGCCCTTAGATGGAATCAGCGCCTTTTTTTTGGCAGAAGAATTAAACGAAGCCCTCGCCGGTGCCCGCATCGACAAGGTCCAACAGCCCTCTAGAACCGACATCATCTTGTCGGTCCGAAACCATGGACGAAACCGCAAACTGATCTTGTCCGCCAATCCCTCGCAGCCGCGCCTCCACTTCACCGAGGAGAGCCGCGAGATGCCGCAGATTGCGCCACGATTCTGTATGCTCCTTCGCAAGTACCTCATCGGTTCACGCATCCTGCGAGTCGAGACAGTCGGCTATGACCGCGTCTTCGTCTTCCACATCGCGAGCACGGACGAGCTTGGCGACAGCAGCGTGCGTCGCCTGATCCTGGAGGTCATGGGTCGCTACTCGAACCTCATCTTCGTCTCCGCAGGCGATGTTATCTTGGATGCGATCAATCATGTCGACTCCGGCATGTCGCGCGTGCGCGAAGTGATGCCCGCACGTCCCTTCGTCCCCGCGCCGGTCCAGGACAAGCTGGAACCGGGCGACGCTCTCACCGCGCTGATGGACGGCCGCTTCTGGCCTGAAGCGGGTAGCGAGGAACAAGACCTTCGCCTCGAAGGCTATATCATGGATCAGGTCCAGGGCTTCTCCCCTCAACTGACCAGAGATATTCTAGAGAGAGCAGGAATTGACGGTCGCCACAACTGGGCAAG
>CAZLEA010000015.1:0-10066 GCA_964558445.1 uncultured Oscillospiraceae bacterium
CCTCCGTAGGCTCTGTGCCCTCGGTAGCTTCTGTACCTTCCGTCGGCTCTGTGCCTTCGGTTGGCTCGGTGCCGTCTGTAGGTTCGGTTGAGGGTTCTGCTGTCTCATCGGGTACATCTGTGCCCTCCGCAGCGTCCTCTTCTGTTCCTACCATAACGGTTGTACCCTCAGTGCTGAGGCCGCCTTCTGTAGGTTCTGTATTCTCTTCCGAATCAAGCTCGGCGTCAGTAACAATGTTATTCTCTTCGCCATCGTCTAGACCTTCGGCATTGATGATGCCGGGGACCAAATTCGCGAGAAGAATCGCCAGTACCAGTGCCCATGCTGATATACGATGTTTCATCGTAGTTCTCATACTCGGATCTCCCTTCTCCTTCTTTTGGCTCGTGATTGAGCCAAATTGTCGTTTATCATTTGAGCATAAGTACCCCTATAACTACTTATACTCGTACACTTCTTCAAGTATACGAAGTAGTTCTCGCAATATTCTCACAAGGTTAGAGAAATTATGATAAAACAACGGGAATTTAGCCTGTTTTTGGTACCCGGCGTTACATCAGATATTAAGGAAATGGTAATGGTAACTATTAAGAAGAAATGGTTCAGTGATTGTTCAATAGCGATTCATAGAGACGATTCATCTTCACACTCGGTATGAGTTGAAGCTCTCGCGCCAAGTTATCGGACAACTGCTTATAGGTCTGAACAATCGAGACACGGTCGCGACGCCTACCATAGAGCTTCATGAGCTCTGCACTGGCTGCTTCGTTGCAGCAATCGATTTGTAGTAAGCGCTGGAGGTTGAGTTCTGCTTGTTCGTCTTGGCCGGTCGCAACCTCACTCTTCAAGACAAGCCAGAGTGCCTGCTTGTAGACGATCTGTTGCTCTTCTCGCTTCGCGTCTGCCCACTTGTAGTCTTCTGCACCGAAGAGCGGTCCGTCGTATAGATGAATCAGCTCCTTGGCATGTCGAAGCTTCGTCTGAGCATTCTGGGTACTCGTGAACTCACCGGCCAATCGTTCGAACTGATCGTAGTCGTTATCGAAGTCGGAGAGATCCAGATAGTAGTTCTGTCGATCACGAAGCAAGACCTTGTCCGCACCTGCTTGGCGCAGCGTCTGGCGAACTCTGGATACGGAGCTATGGAGATTATGCTCCATACGCTTGGGGTCGCTGTCCGGCCAGAGACGCTCGCAGATCTCCCACTTATCCGCATGAAGCGGTAGAGTGTAGAGTAAATAGGCGAAGAGCTCTCTTGCCTTGGCTGTCGGCCAGTGCAGCGGCAGCTCCTCGTCACCGATGAAGACTTGGAAATTGCCGAAGCTACGAATCTCTTGTCGCTCGGTAGGTTTCGTACGAAGTTCCGGGCGCAAGCGATAGATACGCTCGATGCAGTCATCGATTCGCTTACTCTCAATTGGTTTGTGTAAATAGTGGATCGCGTCCAGATCGAAGGCCTCGTGAGCATACTGTACATATGCGGTCACGAAGACAATACTGATATCC
This sequence comes from uncultured Oscillospiraceae bacterium, assembly GCA_964558445.1. Lineage (GTDB taxonomy): Bacteria > Bacillota > Clostridia > Saccharofermentanales > Fastidiosipilaceae > CAYXVJ01. The sequence goes on from CAZLEA010000015.1 coordinate 1,507, forward strand.
CAAGGCAGAGACTTGGTTCGCTCGGCCAATTGCAAGCCGTTCAGGCGCGGCATCTCGATATCGGTGAAGATGGCATCGGGGCGATCTCGCCGGATTGCTTGCCAGGCCTCTTCTGAATTCGTATACGCACCGATGATCTCAACATCCTTGCGCTGTAACAAGAGCAGCTTCAAGAGCTCGACGTTCGCCAATTCATCATCGATCAGTATCAGTCTCACCGCGCTGTCCTCCCAACAATTCCAGGCTACGGATGCTTCAGTAATAGAATGAGTAATAGTATAGCCAATTAGATTACTTTGCACAAATAATAATTATCAATAAGAATTTGCGGAGGATCCTCTACGGCAGCGGATCGAGGCTGTCGAAGTTATAGCCGTTTGGTTATAATAGGGACTAAAGCAGATTCATACCTATATAACGCAAATTCATTAGATTGAGGTTGTACCATGAAACAAATCATCCTAACAGGCGACAGACCCACCGGCAGATTGCACCTGGGCCACTACGTCGGCTCCTTGAAGCGACGTGTCGAGCTCCAGAACTCCGGCAAATACGACGATATCTACATCATGATCGCCGATGCCCAGGCCCTGACCGACAACGCAGAGAATCCGGAGCTTATCCGGCAGAGCATACTCGAGGTCACACTCGACTACCTCGCCTGCGGTCTGGACCCGAAGAAGAGCACGCTCTTCATCCAATCGCAAGTACCCGAGCTATTCGAGCTCAGCTTCTACTACATGAACCTCGTCACCGTACCTCGCCTCGAGCGCAACCCAACGGTCAAGGCCGAGATCCAGATGCGCGAATTCGGCAGCAGCATGCCTGTCGGTTTCTTCACCTATCCTATCAGCCAGGCGGCGGATATCACGGCCTTCATGGCGAACACCGTGCCGGTCGGCGAAGACCAGGCGCCCATGCTTGAGCAGACGCGTGAGATCGTGCACAAGTTCAATGCGACCTACGGCGAGACGCTCGTCATGCCGGAGATGCTCCTGCCGGAGAACAAGGCCGCGGGTCGTCTCCCCGGCACCGACGGTATGGCGAAGATGTCGAAGTCGCTTGGTAACGCCATCTACCTCTCCGATACGGCAGAAGAGCTCAAGAAGAAGGTTATGGGCATGTACACGGATCCGGATCACCTCCGAGTCGAAGATCCCGGTAAGGTCGAGGGTAATCCCGTCTTCATCTACCTGGATGTGTTCTCGACGGATGAACACTTCTCTCGCTTCAGTAAGGATTACAAGAACCTGGACGAGATGAAGGCCCACTACATGCGCGGCGGTCTTGGCGATGTGAAGTGCAAGCGCCTCCTGATCGATGTCCTGGAGGATGTCCTCGGACCGATCCGCGAGCGAAGACTGGAATTGGCCAAGGATATGCCGGCTATCTACGATATCCTCGAGGCAGGTTCGAAGAAGGCCCGTGCGACCGCCATCGATACCCTCACTCAGGTCAAATCGGCGATGCGCATCAATTACTTCGAGGACGGCGCCCTGCTCTCCGGCACGAAGGATATGTAAGCAGAATTGGAGATTGAACCATGTCAGACCGTATTCAACGCGTACTAGATGCGATGCAGGCTTCCGGCCTCACGCAATTCCTCGTCGCGGACCCGCACTCGATCGCCTACCTAACAGGGATCAAGATCGATCCGGGCGAGCGCCTGTTCGCCCTACTGCTTCGTACGGATGGCGAGCATCGCTTCTTCATCAATCGCTTATTCCCGCTGCCGACGACAGAGATTCCGATCTCGGACTTCAGCGATACGGACGACAGCATCGGCCTCATCTCGACTTATGTCGAGGGAGGCGTTCTGCTTGGTATCGACAAGATCTGGCCGGCACGCTTCCTCCTCCCGCTCATGGCAGAGGCAGGGGCTTCGGGCTATGTGGATGCCTCTCACACCATCGATACGGTTCGGGCGATCAAGGATGAGATCGAACTTGCCCTGATGGTGGAAGCCTCCAGAATCAACGATCTTGTGATCCAAGAGGCCAAGGAGCATCTCTATATCGGTATCACGGAGCTGGAGCTGGCGGACTTCATCTTGGGGCGCTACCTCCATCACGGAGCCGAGGGGCCGAGCTTCAGTCCCATCGTGGCCTTCGGTGAGCATGCAGCGGACCCACATCATGAGAACAGCGACCGGGCACTCCTGGCCGGCGATATCGTCCTCTTGGATATCGGTTGTATCAAGGACGGTTACTGCTCGGATATGACAAGAAGCTTCTTCACAGGCCCAGCAGATCCCGAACTCGACCGCATCTACGAATTGGTACTCGAGGCAAATCTGGCGGCCATCTCGATCATCTGCCCGGGTGTTCGCATGAGTGAGATCGACGCTGCAGCGCGCAGCGTCATCACGGACGGCGGTTATGGTCCAGAGTTCACGCATCGCCTCGGCCACTTCATCGGCCGCGAAGTACACGAATACGGTGATGTCTCGTCGCAGTGCGATTGGGTGGCGAAGCCCGGTATGGTCTTCTCCATCGAGCCCGGCATCTATCTGCCCGGCAAGTTCGGTGTGCGCATCGAGGACCTGGTCGTCGTGACCGAAGACGGCTGTGAGACGCTGAATCACGTGTCGAAGACGAAGACCGTGAAGATCCCGGAGACCGTTATAGCCCATGACTAAGCCCTACATACAGCCGATTCGCCTGGGCGAACTGGAGATCAGAAACAACATCTGGTTGGCACCGCTTGCGGGCGGGTCGAACCTCGCTTATAGACGACTGGCTGCAGAACTCGGTTCGGGGCTCGTCACGACGGAACTCGTCAGCGCGAGAGGCATCGCGTATAGCGGTTCGTGCGATTCTAGCTTCCGTTATCTCGAGATTGCAGAAGATGAGCGCCCCGTCTCGATTCAGCTCTTCGGCCATGAGGCGGACGACTTCTCCAGAGCAATCGAACTGATTCTGGCAGATGAGCGACTTGCTTCTGTCGACATGTTCGACATCAACATGGGCTGTCCGGTGCCCAAGGTCGTCAAGACCGGTGCAGGTTCCGCCCTGATGCAAGATCCGAAGCTGGCAGCGAAGATTGTCAGTGCCTCTCGCCTGGCACTCGAAGCGGCGGGGAAGCCCCTGTCCGTCAAGATCCGGCAGGGCTTCGCAGACGGCGAGAATATCGCCGCTAGTTTCGCAAGACAGATGGTGGATGCCGGCGCCGAGCTCGTAACGGTACATGCTCGTACCAGAAGTCAGATGTATAGCGGGCGGGCCGATTGGTCCGTCATCCGCGAGGTGACAGATGTGATCGGCGGACAGGTGCCCGTCATCGGAAACGGTGATGTTACAGACAGCCACTCCGCCAAGCAGTTGTTCGACCAAACCGGCTGCGATGGCCTCATGATCGGCCGCGCCGCGCTGGGCGATCCCTGGATCTTCGCTCGGATTCAAACAGAACTCGAGGGCCGTATGTGGACCGAACCGACGCAAGAAGAGCGCTTCCGTGTGATATGGCGACACTACGAGGGACTAGAGGCACAAGTCGGTGAGATGCTCGCTTGTCGCGAGATGCGAAAGGCCCTGATCGAATACGTCAAGGGAGAAGCGGCTGCGGCCAAACTACGGCGGCTTGCGACGACCGTGGCGACCCGTGCGGACATCGAAGCCTTCTTGGACTTGTGGCATAGCGGCGTATAATGAAGTGAGAATGTAGTGAGTAAGAAGTGAGAACAACACAGACATAGGGAGGACAAGACAATGCGTTGCGGTATATCCTATTCATCCACCAACGGTGTGAATCAGATCCAAGCCTACTGCTGGCTGCCACGGCCAGGCGCGAAGCCTCGCGGTCTCCTCTATATCGCACACGGCATGGCCGAGTATGCCCTGCGCTACGATGCCATGGCTCTCCAATTAAACGAAGCGGGCTACATCGTCTTGGCTGACGACCATCTGGGTCACGGCGGCTCGGTCGCAAGCGATGCGGATCTAGGTTACTGGGGTCCTGGCGATGCCTCAAGGCATGTCATCGACGATATCCATCAGCTGAGGCTTCGCTATCAGGCGGAGTATCCGGATCTCCCCTTCCATATGCTCGGTCACAGCATGGGCTCCATGCTGCTTCGCTACTACCTGGCCGTCTACGGCGAGGGTCTCGCATCCGCTACGATTGTCGGTGCGCCCTATATCACGAACGGTACGGCTTGGGCAGCAACGGCGCTCGGTCACACGGTTCGCCTCTTCCGGGGCGAGCGTCACCGAAGCCGCTTCATCGATCGACTCAGTATCAAGGAGCCGCTGGCGAGAATACCGGACGCCAAGACGAGCTTCGCATGGTTATCGAAGGATCAGGAGAACGTCCGCAGCTATGAGGCCGATCCTCACTGCGGCTTCCTCTTCACGGTAAACGGTCAGCTAAACCTGTTTCGCCTCGCCAGACACATGAACGAGCTCTATACTTCGGCCAGTCAGTGTCCCAAGGACCTACCTATGCTGCTTCTGGTCGGCGAGGACGATCCGGTCGCAGAATACGGTAAGTCGACGGCCAAGATCGAGGAGCGCTTGCGGGCTAGCGGTTATACCGACGTCCGTCGCATCGGCTATCCGACGCTTCGTCACGAGATTCTAAATGAGGTCGAGGCGCCCAAGATCGTGGAGACCATCATCTCGTTCCTCGATGCCAATAACGGATTGATTTAGATTCTATTACTGGATCGATTTAGACTTCTACTAACGGATCGATCTCGGACTCCGCCGAATTCTATTCTCGGCAGCCCCTATTTATCATTTGTACCCTATCCAGAGCGAATGTTACGAAGCATTCGCTCTGCTTGTTTATGTACGAATTACGCCAAAAGCTTGATAACTATCAAGGATCGTTGTACCCCGGGATGCTATATTACGAATGTAAAGCAACGAGAACAAGTCTATTGGCAGACAGATAGAAGGGGGATTGAGCATGGATTTCTCATTCACAAACGAGCAGAAGATGCTCCGCAAGATGGTTCGGAAGTTCGCCCGGGAGGAGCTCCACGGACGCTACGAGCAGATCGAGCGAGAGGGTTATCAACAAGATATCACGGACCGCATGGCAGAGCTTGGTATCGTGGGCATCGCCGTGCCAGAAGCGTATGGCGGCTCGGGCTTCGATTTCGTCACGCAGACGATGGTCATCTACGAGCTTGCCCGCGTGAATCCAGGTGTCGCGTTCACCTTGGAGGCACACTGGAAGGCGGTCGATATGGTCAACACCTATGGCAGCGAGGCAATCAAGCAGCGCTGGCTACCGAGGGCTAACGCCGAGCTCTTCACCTTCGGACAGACCGAGCCCGCAAGCGGTTCCGACGCGAGCACACAGCAGACCACCGCGAAGCGTGACGGCGACGGCGAGGGCGCTGGCTGGATCCTAAACGGTAACAAGTCCTTCCTCACCAACGGTGTCCTCGGTGCCTCCATGTACCTGATTCTCGCGATCACGAACCGTGAGAAGGATACGGAGCACAGCCGCACCGTCTTCATCTTGGACAACCAAACGGAAGGTTTCGAGAACGGTAGAGTCGAGGCCTTCATCGGGATGCGCGGCTGCCCCGTCGGTGATATCTACCTCACCGACGCTCATGTGCCGGATGTCGATCGCCTCGGTAAGATCGACGAGGGTATGGAGATCGGCCACGAGGCTCACCACACGGCTCGCTTCCTGATGGGTGCGCTTGCGGCGGGTATCATCGACACGGCGATCGAACTCTCGGTCGATTACGTCCACGAACGTGAACTGTTTGGTAAACCGATGGCGCACCTCGACGGTATCAAGTTTCGCATCTCCGACATGGCGATGGGCGCTCAGGCAACGAAGCTGATCATGTATCAGGCGGCCTGGCTCCGAGACAAGCGCGTGCATCAGAAGCGCGAGACGACGGCGGCCAAGCTCTTCGGCAGCGATCAGGCGCTGGCGGCAGCGAACCATGCGATGCAGATCTTCGGTGCTTACGGCTACAGCAGCGAGTACCCGGTCGAGCATCTCTGGCGCGATGCCAAGGCCCTCCAGTATGCAGAAGGCGCCTACGAGAAGCTACAGCTTGATATCGCCAACACCGTTTTGTTTGAGCGAAGAGGGGAGGATTACCTATGAATATTGCAGTATTTATCAAAGAGATTCCACTGAGCAACAACGTGCAGATCGATCCGGTCACACACAATCTCGTGCGCAGCGGGGAGCAAGGGCGCATCAATCCCTATGATGTCCACGCCATCGAGGCCGCACTCGCCCTGAAGGAAACCTACGGCGGCACCGTAAGCCTCGTCACCATGGGTCCGCCAAGCTTCATGCAGTCGCTTCGCGAAGGACTCGCCATGGGCTGTGATCAGGCGTATCTGCTGAGCTCACGTGCCTTTGCCGGATCGGACACACTCGCCACCGCCTACACACTCGCCCAAGCCGTACGCAAGATCAAAGACATAGATCTCCTCTTCTTCGGTCTCAAGGCGATCGATGCAGATACCGGACAAGTCGGGCCGCTCGTGGCTGAAGAGCTCGGGCTGCCGCAGACCACGCAGGTCACGGCGATACTAGGTGCGGACCAAGATAAGCAGACGATCGACCTCAAGCGCAGAACCGACACGGAGATCGAGACGATTCGCACCGCGTATCCGCTCGTCATCACGGCGGACGACAGTCTGAATCAGCCTCGCTACATCGTGCCGCAGCGTATCAAGCAGGCGATGGCAGCTGAGATCACCGTCTGGGACGAGAAGGATCTGGAGACAGACCCGGAGCGCATCGGTATCAAGGGCTCGCCGACGATTGTCAGCGGCATCTTCCTCCCTGAAGCTGAGGGCAGACAGGCTCGTATGCTCGAGGGCACACCTGCCGAAGCCGCCGAAGCGCTGATCCGCACGCTCACCGAGAAGCATCTCATCGAAGGAGGCAAGTGATATGGCAAACGATCAAACGAGAAACATCTGGGTCTATGTTGAACAGACCGGTGGGGCAGTTCACCCCGCTGCTCTCGAGCTGCTGGCCAAGGCACAAGAACTGAAGAAGAAGCTAGGCGAAGACGTCGTCGCCATCCTCCTGTCTGCAAACGCCGAAGATGATGCCTTGGAGAAGTTGCTCATCGGACACGGCGCGGACCAGGTTATCATCTCCAGAAACGACTTGCTGGTAACTTACAATCCGCTCCTCTACAAGCAAGCGATCGCGAAGCTTGCCAAGAAGTACAGACCGTCTATCTTCTTGTTCGCCGCGACCACGCTCGGCCGCTCGCTCGCACCGAGGGTCCAGGGTGCACTACAGACCGGCTTGACCGCCGACTGCCTCGACCTCGATATCGATCCGGAGGGCCGCCTCCTCCAGATCAAGCCGTCTTATGGCGACAATCTGATGTGCACGATTGTCATCCCGAACCGTCGTCCGCAGATGACAACCGTACGCCCTAGCGTATTTCGTCCGCTGGACTTCGATCACACGCGAAGCGGCAGCATCATCGAGGAGTATATGGAACTAGACGAAGCGCCGCTCTACGAGATTCTGGAGACAGAGTCGATCCCGAAGCCGGAAGCATCGCTGCACGACGCCAGGCGAATCGTCGCCGTCGGTCGCGGCATCCGTCAACAGGCAGATCTGAAGCATACAGAGCGACTAGCCGAGCTGCTCGGTGCCGAGGTCGGTGCTACGAGGCCGCTTGCCGAGAACGGATGGTATACTATAGACGAACAGATCGGACAGAGCGGTACCAGTGTCTCGCCCGATCTCATTTTGAACATCGGTATAGCCGGTGCGGTTCAATATACTGTGGGTATGAAGCAGGCCAAGTTCTCCTTCTCGGTGAACAAGGATCCGAATGCCGCTATCTTCAGAGAGTCGGACCTCGGCTACGTCGGCGATGCCAAGACACTGGTGGAAGAGATGGTGAAGTTACTGGAAGCGAAGTGAAACGGAGGCGCTATGTCACAGGCGGTTACTGCGAGAGATCTCACAGAATTCGAATTATTCAAGGATTTGGGTATCGCCGTGACAAGAGAGATCGCCCCCTACTTCCACAAGCAGCACTATCGCCGCGGTGACATGATCTATTCTTCGCAGGATTCGGCGCGCCACTTCCTCTTTGTAAGAGAGGGCACGGTCAAGATCTTCCGGCTCAGCAGACAGGGTAAGGAGCAGATTATCCGTCTCATCTTACCCCATGAATTCACAGGTGAGTTGGCTCTGTTCGAGGGAGTACGCAAGGCCTACGCCGTCGCACTCAGCGCTTGCGAGATCTACACGGTGACCCACGATGACTTCAAGCAGATCTTGGCAAGCTATCCGGAACTCGCCCTCAAGATGATCGAGATCCTCGCGATGCGTCTGCATCTCTCCGAGGAACAGACCTCGCTCCTGTCGACCAACACGACCAAGGAGCGTCTGTGGATCTACCTCAACGATGAATCCGAGATAGTGGATGGTAGCAGGCGCGTCTACTACAAGCAGACCAAGCGCTTCATGGCCGCCTATCTTGGGATGACATCAGAGACCCTCAGCCGCGCCCTGCATCAACTGGAACAAGAGGGTAAGATCAAGGAGTATCCGGATCACTATATCGAGTTGATCACGCGCGAGTAGCCGAGTAGCC
>CAZLEA010000015.1:10166-11645 GCA_964558445.1 uncultured Oscillospiraceae bacterium
TCCAGGTGCCCGCACGAGACCAGACACGTAGGTCATCTGCGCTGAGGCGGATCTGTGCTAGGCCGGTCGCGCCCGCTTCCACGAACAGCTTCGTGAAGGCCTTCAGTTCGCGAACGCGCTGCACGACTTCTGAGCGACGACGGCGGATGTAGAGCTGCGGCACCATAGCCGCGGCAACCGCACCCGTATTCTTGATCTCGAGATCCAGCACCATCTCCTCACCGTCACTAAGTGTCTTCGTCGACTGTGCGAGAACTCGGAGCTCGAAGTCCGTATAGGTGAGTCCGCTACCGAAGTCATAGAGTGGCGTGGTCTCCATGTCCGCATAACGGGCGAGGTAGCTCGCCTTGCGATTATACGAGATCGGCAGCTGTGCCGAACTGCGCGGCAGAGATGCCGGCAGCCTACCTGCAGGTGCCAGGCCGAAGAGAACATCGGCGATCGCCTGCCCGCCCTCGGGTCCGGGGTAGAAGCTGTAGAGCAGTGCATCCGTCTCGGCCGAAACCTCCGAGATCGCATAGGGGCGACCGGCGATGACAACCGTGATCAGCGGAATTCCGAGTGCCCGGGTCTTCTCGCGAAGCTTCCCGAAGAGTTCTCGCTGGGCAGAAGACAATTCGACATCGGCTACGTCTACTCCCTCACCGCAATCCACATCGCCTCTGGCACCTTCTAATGCACCGTTGGCCGCGAAGTTGCCGCCGCCGAAGCGGCTGGACGATCCGCCAAGCGTCAAGACGACCGCATCCGATCCGTCGACCAGGGCGAGGGCGCGTAGGAGCGCGTCTTCGTTTCGGGTCAGGATACCGGAGGCCTCCTCTGAGACAATATCCGTGTAGTCTTCCATCGCAGCGGCCAACGAGCGGCAGCGATCCGGATTTAGGTAGGGCGTGTAGTCGCCGCAGTAGGTATAGACATCGTTGATGTGAGGGCCGATGACCGCAATCTTCTGCCCCTCTGCCCGCTGCGTCTGAAGCGGCAGCACCGCCCCCTCGTTCTTCAACAAGACGATGGACTCGCGCGCCAGATTCAGGGCGGCAGGCTCTTCGTCGCTGTTGTAGACCGGCACCTCGTCATGCGTCAAGAAGGGCTGGTCGTAGAGGCCGGACGCGAACTTCAGCTCGAGCACACGCAGGCAAGCCTCGTCCACCAGAGGTAGTAGATCCGGATAGCGCTCCACGGAAGCTTCCAGCTTCGTGAACGCCTCGTCCCATAAGCTGACATCTAGTCCCGCCCGAAGTGCGAGCGCCGCAGAATCCACGCTATCACCCGTAACACCGTTCAGGTTATCGATTGCGATACCGTCCGCCATGACGATACCGTCGAAACCGAGCTCATCACGAAGCAGTTCGCGAAGCAGCCAGTCGTTAGCATGGCAGAAGACGCCGTCGATCTCGTTGTACGCAGCCATGACGCCTATAGCCCCTGCCTTGGCAGCCGCTGCCATCGGGGGCACGTGGATCTCGCGCAATTCGCGCT
>CAZLEA010000015.1:11745-18074 GCA_964558445.1 uncultured Oscillospiraceae bacterium
CCTGCCTTGGCAGCCGCTGCCATCGGGGGCACGTGGATCTCGCGCAATTCGCGCTCACCGATCGAAGCCGCAGACGCGTTGATACCGCCAGTCCCCTCGCCCTGAGCCGCGAAGTGCTTGGCCACGATGTAGACGCCCTCACTCCCGCCTTCGAGACGATTGCCCTGATAGCCCTCGACACCCGCACGGGCATAGACGGCCGAGAGATAGGGATCCTCGGAGTAGCACTCCTCGCTTCTGCCCCAGCGCGGATCGCGAAGTACGTCCAGCATCGAGACGAGCGCGAAGTGTACACCCGACTCCTGCAGTTCGCGTGCGGCGACTGCGCAGGCTTCCTTGTAGAGCTCGGGATTCCAAGCGGCACCGGCCGCGAGGTTCACCGGCAGCAGATAGCTATCCAGCTGGACCGGACCGTGAGGAGCCTCCTGGCTGAACAATACCGGGATCTTGAAGCGAGACGATTCTGTGACGATGGTCTGCACCTCGTTATAGAGCCTGATCATCTCTTGGCGATCGAGGCCCGTCTCCAGGTTCTTCTCGGTCCACGGATCGGATCGGTAGAGTCCATAGAAGACACCCAGGCCGCCCCAATGCTCCGAGGCCTTCTCTACTTCATCCGTGAGGACGGCTCTCCCCGTCTCGTCTCGTTCAAACGAGCGAAATCCGTACAGCGTCTGATTCAGTTGGCCGACCTTCTCCCGCAGAGTCAAGCGGGCCAAGAGGTCTTGGGCTCGGGACCTCGGGTCCTTCGTCATATCCAAATAAACGTGCATATCGACTCTCCTTCACTTATCGTTTCAGTCGCATCTAATCTTGATAGGAAGAAGGCCGACATTCGGACAATTGCTGTCTGAATGCCGGCCCTTCTGTTTAGCTATAGCTTCAATAGGTATCTATGCGATTAACCCTCGAGGCTGGCAAGCCATGCATCGATCTGGCTCTGAGCTTCGTCCAAGACGGTCTGCAGACCAGCTGCATCCTGCTCGGCGTACATCTCGGAGAGAACCTGGTCCACGTCGCCGGAACCGGTCATCAATGTGCTATGGAACTTGGCGTTGATGTTCGAGAGAGCAGCGAGTTCGCCCTCAACGTTCGAAGGATCGAACATGAAGCCCAGGAGCGGGGATGCCACTGCCTGCTGGTTCTGCTCTTCAACGAGTTCCCACTGGTTGGCCGGGTTCGGGTCAATGGTGTAGAGCGTGAAGAAGGTACCCTGGCTGTAAGCCGGTACTTCGTAGTCCTTGTACTTCTCGGACTTGACAATGGTGGTGTCACCGGTCTTGGTGTAGTGGACGTCCTCAACACCGAAGGCCATGAGGTTACGGACAACAGGGTCGATGTTCTGGAGCATCAGGTACTCGACAGCCTTCTCAACGTGAGCGGAAGCTGTGGAGACAACCGTGAAGGATCCCTGAACGGACTGGTTGGTGTAGATCGGGCCGGCAAAGGGCTCGGATACAACCTCGAAACCTTGGTTAGCGGACCAGTTGGCATCAGCACCCGGGAAACCCTGAGCGGTGTAGATCTGAGACTTCTGGCTGTTCTCGGTCAAGGTGTTGGCATCGGGGTTGATGTAACCCTTCTGATTCCACTCACGAACCATCTTGAAGAGTTCGACGACGTCGTCCTGAGCATAGATGTTGACGGCTTCGGTCGTGCCGAACTTGGCAACGATACGACCAGTGATCGGCTCGTAACCGCTCAGCATGGCGTCAAGACCTTCTTGAGTCATGAGCAGCGGGTAGTTGTTCGGGTAAGCTTCCTTGTAGGCCTCGAGCAGAGGTTCGAGGGAGGGGATACCGGACTTGAAGTCTTCCTTCGCGAAGTTGAGCTCTTCTAGCATCGCCTTATCGAAGATGAGGTACTGGGTCATGGACGAGTCCTTGTAAGCAGGCACACCGTAGATCTCGCCGCCAGGCAGAGTCATGGCATCCCAGAGAGCTTCCGGAACATAGTCGTACAGATCCTTGGCGACCGTATCGAGTGCAGGCTTGATGTCTGCGAACATGCCGTTCTGAGCATGTGTTGCATAGTTGTCGATGCTCGCACCGAAGGCGATATCAAACTTCTCTTGCGTGTTCAGCATCTTGGTCAGCTGATCGGCATATGCACCCCAGTCGGAGTAGTGGAACTTCACGGCAACACCGATCTTATCCGAGGTGTACTCGTTGATCGCATCGGTAACCATGTCGAGGTCGGTCGGCTCGCCGCCGATCGTCCAGTAGTCGAGCGTGACTGTCTCGGCAGGCTTCTCGGTCTGACCGCCCTCGGTCTTGGAACCTTCGGTACCTGTGCCGGAGCCGGTAGGCGTAGTGCTGCCACCGCCGCCGCAAGCCGCCAGTAAGACGGTCAGGGCAAGCGTCATTGCTGCTAATTTGGTCTTAGCAAACTTTTTCATTAACTTGATCCTCCTAGATCATTATCTTCCCGAGGGAAGTGTTTATTTATACCCGAACGGGCACAAACCATATTGAATCATCCGCTCCCTTAGCCCTTAACCGCACCGATGGTCAAACCACTGATGAAGTAGCGCTGGAAGAACGGGTAGATGGATGCGATCGGCAATACGATGACGATAACGATAGCCATACGTACGCTCTCGCTGGGAATCTGGATCGCACCGGATGCAGACGCGCCGAGGCTCGTCATGTTCTTGCGGATCCAATCGATATTATCTTGGATGTTCATCAACATCAGCTGCAGAGGCCAGATCTTGGAGTTCGTGATGAAGAGTCTGGCGTTGTACCAGTCGTTCCAGTAACCGAACGCAAGCATGAGGCCGATCGTAGCGAGTACGGGCAGCGACAGCGGTAAGACGATTCGTCCGAAGATGAGTAGCTGATTAGCGCCGTCGATCTCGGCCGATTCGACGATACTGTCGGGAATCGTGTTCTTGAAGAACGTGCGTAAGATGATGATGTTGTAGCTCGAGACCGCCATCGTCAAGATGATGGCCCAGAGTGTGTTGTTCAGCTTGAGGACCTGGCCGACGATCATGTAGAAGGGCAGCATACCGCCGCTGAAGAGCATCGGAATCAAGATCCAAATGGTGAAGAAGCGCTTGAACTTGAAGTTTGGTCTGGATAGCGCATAGGCCATCGTCGTGTTCAGAGTCAAGCCCGTCAGGAGACCTGCAACGGTCAAGAAGACGGAGATACCGAGCGAGCGCAGGATACCGCCACTGGCAGAGAAGATCATGCCGTAGGCCGTAGCGGAGAACTCTTCCGGAATAAACTGGTAGCCGTTACGGATGATCGCGTCTTCGCTACTGAACGAGATACCCAGAACGAGGAGCAGCGGGATCACACAAGATGCTGCCACCAAGATGACGAGTCCCGTAATCAAGACGTTCATCGCGGGTGAGACTTGGTTGAAACGCTGAAGCCCGGTTTCGTAGGTCTTGGATTTCTTAGCCATACTAAACCTCCTTAGAACAATGCGGATTCCGGTTCAACCTTGCGGATGAACAGGTTGGAGCCGACAACGAAGATGAAGCCTACCACCGATTGGAGGAAGTTTGCGGCTGTACCGAGCTTGAAGTTACCGCTACCGACCGTCGCGTTAAACACGTAAACGTCGATTGTAAGCGATACGTTATAGAGCTGACCGACACGTCTGGTGAGCTGGTAGAAGAGGTCGAGGTTCGAGCGGAAGATGCCGCCAAGCGACATGATCAACATGATGATAACCAACGACTTCAACTGCGGGAGCGTGATGAACTTCATCTGCTGCCACTTGGTCGCACCGTCGATCATCGCGGCCTCGTAGAAGGTGCCGTCGATACCGGACAGGGCAGCCAGATAGACGACTGAGCCGTAGCCGACGCCCTTCCAGCTATTCATGAAGATGAAGATGTAAGGCCAGTATTTGGATTCGTTATACCAGGAGATCGGATCTCCGCCGAAACTGCGGATGATCTGGTTGACAAGTCCCTTGTCGGGAGACAAGAAGGCGAACACGAAGTAGTTGACAACGACCCAAGACAAGAAGTGGGGTAAGAAGATCATGGTCTGCGTGGCCTTCTTCATGCGAACACCACGCATCTCGTGGAACATCAGGGCAAGAATAACGGGCAACACCGTGCCCAAAATGATGAAGATGATATTGTAACCCAGAGTATTGACGATCATACGACGCGCATCGGGTGTACGGAACAAGAACGAGAAGTTCTCGAGACCGCTCCACTCGGAGTTAAACAGGTTATAGAAGAAACCGTGATGCGGGTCAATCTTGTAGTTCTTGAATGCGATGATGATACCTATCATCGGCAGGTAACTGAATAACAGGAACCATATAGCCGTAGGCAGGGCCAAAAGCGTTAATTCAACATCGTCGCGTTGTAGTCGAAATCGCTTCTTCTTCTGCAGTGTCGACATTATATCCTCCCCCGACGCTTGGAAGCGTCAGCATTTCTTTTACATTTCTGTTAACGGCAATTAATATTGTAACATACAATATTTAACTAATTTACAACAGAAAACCCATCGCTCTCGTGTATAACACGTTTACTATACCCTAACTACGCAATTTGTCAATAACATACACGCATATTGCGGAGATTTCAGGTCAAAAACAAGGCTATAAGCCTAAAAAGGCGGTGATACCGCCTTTGCAAATGATATCACCGCTATTTTACGTGTTATTCAAGAATCATGAGCATGTAACATTTAATTGCTACACGTAGCAGTCTAGGCCCGCTCCAATGCACGCAGCGCTTCGATCTTCTTCTGCACGCTCTCGCTGGCGTTGAAGTCTTCGTAGGTCATGTCGACCTGGTCGATCATGCCGTGAGGCGACAAGAAAATAATGCGGTTGGCAATCGTCTGGATGAACTCATGGTCGTGCGAAGCAAACAGGATCGATCCCTTAAATGAGATCAGGCCATCGTTTAGGCTGCTGATCGATTCGAGATCCAAGTGATTGCTCGGATCATCCAAGAGGAGCACGTTTGCCTTCGTCAGCATCTGGCGCGACAGGAGACAGCGCACCTTCTCGCCTCCGGAGAGCACGCCCAGCTGCTTATAGACCTCATCGCCGCTGAAGAGCATGCGACCGAGCAAGCCTCGAATCGAGGTATCGTCTTGCATCTCCTTGGGCGCATACTGGCGCAGCCAATCGAGGATCGTCTGCTCCGGATCCTCGAACGCGGTCGATGCGTCACGCGGCAGGTACGACTGCGAGGTCGTGATACCCCAGCGATATTCGCCGGCATCTGCCTGCGAGACACCCGCGATCACGTTCAAGAAGGCCGTGATCGTCAGATCGTTGTCGGCGAGGAAGGCGACCTTGTCATTTCGACTAAGGGTGAAGTTCAGATGATCGAAGAGCTTCTTACCCTCCAGCGAGTAGGACAGATCGCGCACGGTGAGCAGATCGTGGCCGATCTCGCGCTCGGGTGTGAAGGCTACGAACGGATACTTGCGAGAGGATGGACGGATGTCGTCCAGGGTGATCTTCTCCAGCACCTTCTTACGAGACGTCGCCTGACGAGACTTCGACGCGTTGGCGCTGAAGCGGGCGATAAACTCCTGCAGATCCTTGATCTTGTCTTCCTTGGCCGCATTCTGCTTGGCGGTCAGACGCGCAGCAAGTTCGGACGACTGTTTCCAGAAGTCATAGTTACCGGCAAACAAACTGATCTTACCGAAGTCGACGTCGCAGACATAAGTACAAACCTTGTTCAGGAAGTAGCGGTCATGCGAGACCACGATGACGGTGTGCGGATATTCGATGATAAATTCGCTAAGCCACTCGATCGTGCGCACATCCAGGCCGTTTGTCGGCTCGTCCAGCAACAGGATATCGGGCGTCTTGAACAGTGCTTGGGCCAACAAGACCTTGACCTTGTCCGCTTCGAGGAGCTCTGCCATCAGCTTATAGTGCTCCGACTCCGGGATACCGAGCCCCTGCAGCAGCGAGGCAGCCTCGGCTTCTGCTTCCCAGCCCCCGAGCTCGGCGAATTCCGCCTCGAGCTCGCCCGCCAGAATACCGTCCTCATCGCTGAAGTCTTCCTTCATATAGAGGGCGTCCTTCTCCAGGCCGATGTCGTACAAGCGACGGTGACCCATCAAGACCGTATCGAGCACACTGTGTTCTTCGAAGGCAAAGTGATCCTGGCTCAGCTTCGCAAGCCTCGTATGCGGCTCCATGCTGATGTAACCGGATGTCGGTTCCAGATCGCCGGACAAGATGCGCAGGAAGGTGGACTTGCCCGCGCCGTTAGCACCGATGACGCCATAGCAGTTACCGGGGGTAAACGTCAGGTTTACATGTTCAAACAGCTTCACGTCGGCGAAGCTCAGGCTTACATTATTCACTGTGATCATTGG
>CAZLEA010000015.1:18174-25472 GCA_964558445.1 uncultured Oscillospiraceae bacterium
CAAACAGCTTCACGTCGGCGAAGCTCAGGCTTACATTATTCACTGTGATCATTGGGTTATACCTCTTGAATCGTGCTCGTTATCGTATTTGTTCATCGCGCTCGTTCATTACTCTCGTTTATCGCGCTCGTTTATCGCGCGCGTTTGTGACGCATCATTGTAACACGAAATATATGGTGCAACAATTTGGCGCACACTATAACTTCGCCGTCAACGCCGATGCCTCGCCTGCACGCTCCGCACCGCCTCCCCGATGATGCGGACAGCCTCACGAACATTCTCCTCGGTCGTCTCGGGGCCAAACGATATCCGAATCGAAGAGGACGCCTCATCTTCTGCCAAACCGAGTGCGAGCAGCACATGGCTCGCTTCGGACGAGCCCGCCTCACAGGCGGATCCCAGGGAGACCGCCAAGCCTTGGCGATCAAGCAGAAGCAGCAGCGTCTGGCCCTCTATGTCCGGGAAGTAGAGATTCAGGATCGAGGCCTGATGTCTCGAGGCATCGCCCACAGCTCCGTGGACACGGTAGTCGATCGCCTCCGCAGCGAGTGCTTCCCGAAACACTTGGCTGAGGTCCTCGTAGTGCAGGGGTGCCTCCGCCAAACGGGCATATGCCGCTTCCAGTGCAGCCGCCATGCCCGCGATACCGGCCAGATTCTCCGTGCCGGCCCTGCGACCCCGCTCCTGCCTGCCACCTAGGATTAGGGGGGCAAGCTCTTTTGCCCGCGGACCACGCTCAGATCTGGCAAGTAGCAAACCCGTGCCCTTCGGCCCACCGAACTTGTGCGCGCTAAGCGTCAGGAAGTCTGCCGGATGCTCCCGCCAATTGATCCTGTTCTGTGCGATCGCCTGCACGGCATCTGTGTGGAAGAGTATACCTCGCTCGCCACAGATTCCGGCAAGCTCATCGATCGGCTGTATGCTGCCGATCTCGTTGTTTGTCGCATGTATCGAGACGAAGCCCGTATCCGCTCGCAGCGCGGCTTCGAATACGTCGGGGCTGATGACACCGTCCCCATCCGCCGGCAGATAGGTCACATCGAAGCCCTCATGCTCCAGCGCTTCGAATACAGCGAGGACGGAAGGATGCTCGATACGAGTCGTCACGAGATGACGCTGTCCCCGCTCGCCCGCAAGCGTCGCAGCCGCACGGATCGCCCAGTTATTGGCCTCCGTCGCACCGGAAGTGAAGTACAGGTCCCTCGTCCCCGCACCGAGCAGCCTCGCGAGCAATTCGCGACTTCGCGTGAGCTCGTTTCTGGCCATGCGCCCCGCTTGATGCATGCTGGAGGGATTCCCGTAATTCGTCCGGAGCACCTGTTCCATCGCCAGGAGGGCCTCGGGGCTAAGCGGAGAGGTCGCCGCGTGATCCAGGTAGATCATGAGATAGCCCGGACGATCGTGCCGCCACCGACGACCACATCGCCATGGTAGAACACGGTAGCCTGACCCGGCGTCACCGCCTTCTGCGGCTCATCGAACAAGACCTCGACATAGCCGTCTTCCAGGGGACGGACAGTCGCCATGACTTCTCTGTGGCTGTAACGGATCTTGGCCGATACGCGGATCTCACCGGTGAGCTCGGGTATGCTGATCCAATTGATGTCATGAGCTACGAGACCGGAGACGAAGAGCTCCTCCTCGTAGCCGAGCGTGACAGTGTTATCCTCTACCGACTTGGCGAGGACGAAGAGCGGGCGCTCGGACTGGATGCCAAGCCCTCGGCGCTGGCCGACCGTGTAGGCTTCGATGCCCTTGTGTCTGCCCAGGACGTTTCCGTCCTTGTCCACGAAGTCGCCCTCGGCCACCACAACACCCTCCTCTTCCAAGAAGTGGCGGTAGTTGCCGTCCGGTACGAAGCAGATATCCTGGCTGTCCGGCTTATTTGAATTCACGAACTCGAGGCGATCTGCAATCTCGCGAATCTCCGGCTTATCGTAGTCACCGAGCGGGAAGAGTGTGTGCGCGAGCTGATCTTGAGTCAGGCTGTAGAGCACGTAGGACTGATCCTTGTGGCTGTCTCGCCCCTTCATCAGGAGGTGTCTGCCCGTCTCCTCGTCATACTTGACGCGCGCATAGTGACCGGTCGCGAGGTAATCGAAACCGAGCAGATCCGCCTGCTCGAAGAAGCTGGCGAACTTGATATAACGATTGCAGTCGATACAGGGATTCGGCGTATAGCCGTTCTTGTATGCATTGACGAAGCGGTCGATGACCTGCGTTTGGAAGTCCTGAGTATGGTTCAAGACCAGATAATCGATATCCAGGTTCAAGGCGACCGAACGCGCATCCTCGATATCCTCCAGGCTGCAGCAGGTGCGCCCCCTAGTGTTGATATCGCATGATGTCTGATTGGTCAGCTTCAGCGTGGCACCGGATGTCTCGTATCCGGCTTCAAGCAAGATGGCTGCGGCGACGGAGCTATCCACACCGCCGCTCATGGCAACCATAACGCGCTTAGCCACCGGCTGAGCCTCTATATTTCTCGTAATCGGCAGGGCACCGCCAAGTCTCGTATTCATCTTCTGTACTCCCATATATATAGATCCGTATGGATCAAGATATTAGCTTGTTTAGCGAGTCAGAATTATAACATAGGTAAACCTTGGCCCCTTATACCTTTGTAACCGTTTCTACATTCCTACCTAGCGCATATGGCG
Source organism: uncultured Oscillospiraceae bacterium (assembly GCA_964558445.1). Classification (GTDB taxonomy): domain Bacteria; phylum Bacillota; class Clostridia; order Saccharofermentanales; family Fastidiosipilaceae; genus CAYXVJ01. The sequence goes on from CAZLEA010000015.1 coordinate 20,835, forward strand.
AATCAATTGCGCGACACTGCCCACCTGATACCCGCTGATCGCAAGTTTGACCTCGGCCTCCCCACTTGTCAGCACAAGCAGCGGCCACTGGCGGTTATGCAAGCTATAGCTGTCAAAGGACAACAGCGTATACACATCCAAATCCTCTTCGGGATACGCCACACGAATCTTCGGGAAGCGGTCCAAGATGAGACCGAGCTTCGCGTTCTCTAATGCTGACCGGTCTCGGAGCACGAAGGTAACTTGCTCCTGCCAAGTCTCGACTTGCGCCTCGTTCTCCAGCAGTTCATTGAAGAAGTGCTCGCAGGGCTCCGTGCCCGGCTCGAGTACGGCAAGCAGCCCGTTCTCTACCGCACCCGTATAGACCTCGCCTACGAGGGCCAACGGACAGAAGGCAGGTAATTCGATCTCGCCATCCAGATCTCGCGGGATTTGGATCTCTCTTGTCACGGTCTCGTCTGCGGGCATGTGGAAGCGCGTGACCTCCGCCAGGATATCGCCGGAGGCGAGGCGATCACAGACCAGCAGTTGGTAGTAGCCCTCATCCAATTCAAGCGTCAGGCTACCCGCCTCATCGAAATCGATTCCGTAGTAACCGAGCGCTTCTTGACTCGTCTCGCCGCCCATGCGTGTGAGCGTCCAGTTCGTCCCGTACACGATGCTCTCTTCTGCATCCGTCTTCTGAAGCGAGAGCTTGCCCCGCTTCGGCACGGCCGCCTCCTCGCCGAGCCTCAAATAGTGTTTCCACTCGCCGTCTTGGTAGTATTCCAGACGATAGTCCAGCGCATTGATCCGTGCCGGGATGCCGATGCTCCTCGAGAGGGCGAGCGTCAGGATATGGCGGCTCTGGATCGAGGCATAACCCAGATCCCAGGCACCCTCGGGGTCTGCAATCAGGGTATCGTAGTCGTACTCGCCGGCATCTTCGAGTAGATCCTCCACGAAGTAGTAGATAGCGGACGGATCTGCCTTGAAGCAGCGGATGTCCTCCTCCTTGACACGGTCGCCGATCCCTCGCCAAGCAGACAGCATCTCCATGCCGATCCTAGGATTGAGCAAGAACGGGCGATAGACATCGGCCGGATACGAGTCGGCGTAGGGGGCGGCCGCCAGTGCATGATGCAGCAGCAACTCTGCCGTGCTATCCGACAAGTCCTTGTAGAGCAGCGCATCCAAGAGGTCTAGCTTCAGCTGTTTCCGGAGTCCCGAATCCGTCTCGTCCAGGAAGCGCCTAATCTCCGCTTGGTTACCGAGGCTATCGGCCAGGTGCCTCTGTTCACGCAGGGCATCGTCTTCTTCCTCGCCTTCGGCCTTGGGCGGGGCATCGGCGAAGCTGCCGATATAAGCGGCGCGGATGCGCTCGGCAGTCGCACGCTTGGCGGCCATACGCTTGGCTGCCTCGGGCGTCACCTTGGGCTCCTCGATCGTCACCGCAACAGGGGCTCGCATCACGAGGTCGAAGTCCGAAACCTCGTGCATCTTGGCCTGTGTGAAGTCTAGCACCAACTCTACATCGTCCTCGCCGAGGCTAATCTTGTGCTCCAGATAGTAGGCGCCCTTACGGACACGAAGATAGACATCACCGAGCCCGAGGTTCACGCTGCAGCGCCCATCCTCATCCGTTTCCAAGCAGACGACCGGCGTGAACTGTGCGTAATTCACGACAGAGAAGTCGACCGTGGCACCCGGGAGCGGCAGATCGTCTCGCAAGACTTGTACCAGAAGCTTCACGGTGGGGAAGTAATTCTCAGATACGTTGATCAGTGTCATGCCGCGACCGCGCCGTATGACTTCCTCGTCCTCTACCAAGCCGGAGAACACGCGCGTCTCGATCAGGAGAGCACGACGGGCAGGCGATGAGAACCAGCCCTTATCAAGTGCTGCCTCCGGTTCGCAAGCGCCCATATAGTGCCAGCTGCCGTCGATCCAGACCTCAACCCAAGCGTGGTTATCGTCCGAGTGCGACCACCTCGGTGCGTAGCACTGACGGGCCGGCAAGCCGACGCTTCGAAGCGCCGAAACCGTGAACGTCGACTCCTCGCCGCAGCGACCGAAACCGCGTCTGATGATAGTCAGCGGCGAGACCGTACGGCTATCCGTCGACTGATACGTCGCCTTCTCATAGCACCAGACGTTGACCTCGAGCGCGGCCTCCTCCATCGACAAGCCTCGAAGCCTCGTCTCCATCTCTTCTCGGAACAGGCTTCTGTGATCCGTCAGATCCTCGTTGTTCACGCGTACGGCGAGCACATAATTCAAGAAGATCAGATCCGGAATCGTCTCCCCCCAGGGGAAGCTTCGCCTCGCTTCCAGTGCGTCTCGAACCAGCGCCAAGAAGAGCTCGCCATCATAGGACGCGGCATCGCTTAGCGGCATATAAGCATAGATATACTTCAGGCAGATCAACTCGTCTGCGCTCGCGTCTGTGAAGACGGAGAAGAGGGCCTCACGGCGGCCTTCCAAGCGGGGCATAGCACTCGTGAAGTCTCGTTCGACAGCTATAACTACATCGTTCGTAAACATGGCAGCTCCAATCTGTTTGAGCGACACTCACCCTGACGGTTCGAGTATCGATTTCGCGTTATAATAGGCATATCGAATCCAGTATACAGACAGAGGGGCAGGGATTCAACGAATCCCCCCATGACGAAAGGATCCAATTCACAATGACCGATCACAGCGCATTCTTACGTGTAGCGACCGCAACACCTCGTACGGTCGTAGCCGATCCGGCCCACAACCTTCGAGAGATCAAGGCGCTTGCCGAAGCCGCCCACAAGGCCGGGGTACAGATCCTGGTCTTCCCGGAGCTAAGTCTCAGTGCCTATACGGCAGCAGATCTTCTGACCCAAGATCAGCTGATCCGAGGCTTAGAGGCAGCACTCGGCGACTTGGCCGTGGCCTCCGAAGCCTGGCCAAGCCTGCTCCTGGCGGTCGGCAGCCCGCTCGAACACAATTACCGCCTCTACGATGCGGCCATCTTGATCCAAGGCGGAAGAGTACTCGCCGCGATCCCCAAGACCCATCTCGAGAACACGGGCGAGGCCCAAGAGAGTCGCTGGTTCTCAACTCTGTCCCCACATACAGGCACAAGCTGTGGCATAGATAGGACAGTCACCGTAGAGATCGCAGGCCAGGCGGTACCGCTTGGCAGACAGATCGTAGACGTTTCGGTGGACAGTCTCCACCTCTCGATCGGCGTCGAGATCGGCAGCGAACACCATGCGCCGATCCCGCCCTCATCCGAACTTGCCCTCGCTGGTGCCATGCTCATCTTGAACACGGCCGCATCCAGCGAGCAGGTCACGAAGCCTGCCTATCGCCGCCTCAGCTTACAAGCGCAATCCGCCGCGACTAACACAGCTTATATCTATGCCAACGCGGGGCCGGGCGAATCCACGACCGACCTCGTTTATTCCGGTCATTCGCTCATCTTGGAGAACGGCGAGATCCTAGCCGAAACCGAGCCCTTCACCGATGGTGCGGCAAGTCTCAACATGGCCGATATCGATCTCGTGAGGCTCGCAGCTTCGCGCAAGCAGAACGCAGCCTTCCGAACAGGACAAGTAGAAGCGGAGAGATTCGCCCATATCACGGCCCCCGTAGCGCTCGCGTCTGTTCCCTGGACCGATTTGGAGCGCAAGCTCTCGCCTCACCCCTTCGTACCCGAGGATCCGAAGCAGCTGGCCGATCACTGCCGCGAAATCTATCAGATCCAAGCGCAGGGTCTCGCCAAGCGCATGCGCCACACGAACAGCAAGTATGCGGTCATCGGCATCTCGGGCGGACTTGATTCCACGCTGGCTCTGCTCGTCATAACCGAGGCGTATAAGCTGCTCGGTCTGCCGATGGCGAATATCATCGCGGTGACGATGCCGGGCTTCGGCACGACGGATCACACGTACAAGAACGCGCTGGCTCTGATGGAGTGCTACGGTGTCACGATCCGCGAGATCTCGATACGAGAATCGGTCCTGCAGCACTTCCGAGACATCGGCCATGACCCCGAGCTCCACGACATCACCTACGAGAACAGCCAGGCCAGAGAGCGCACCCAGATCCTGATGGATATCGCCAATCAGGTGGGCGGCCTCGTCATCGGCACGGGCGATCTCTCGGAACTCGCGCTTGGTTGGTGCACCTACAACGGCGATCAGATGAGCATGTACGACGTCAATGCCTCCGTGCCCAAGACCCTGATCCGCCCCCTCATCGCTTGGCAGGCAGTCGAGATCGCAGCCCGAGGCGGGCAGATGCTGGCCGATATCCTCGCCTCAATTGTCGCGACACCGATCAGCCCCGAGCTGCTCCCACCCGACAAGGACGGCCAAATCGCGCAGCACACCGAAGCATCCACCGGCCCCTACGAACTACACGATTTCTTCTTGTATTATTTCATTCGACATGGAGCAGACCCCGTCCGCCTCTACCGCTTGGCCGTCCATGCCTTCCGTGAGAGCGGTCGCTACAGCGATGCACAGATCCTGCAGTGGCTCCGTGTCTTCATCCGCCGCTTCATGAACCAGCAATTCAAACGCTCGGCCATGCCGGATGGGCCGAAGGTCGGTTCGGTCGCACTCTCACCTCGTGGCGATTGGCGCATGCCCTCCGATGCCTCGGCCGCGGCCTGGCTCTCGG
>CAZLEA010000015.1:25572-32118 GCA_964558445.1 uncultured Oscillospiraceae bacterium
CCTCGTGGCGATTGGCGCATGCCCTCCGATGCCTCGGCCGCGGCCTGGCTCTCGGCACTAGATAGCCTGGACTAGATACCGAGTACCAGCATCGCTTCCGCCACACGCAGGAAGCCTGCCGCATTCGCACCGAACTCATAGTCTCCCTCGCGCCCATAGGCTGCGGCCGTGCTCGCCATCTGCTCGTAGATCGAGTCCATGATCGCTTGTAATCTGCCATCGACCTCTTCTAGAGACCAGTGCAGATGCAGGGCGTTCTGGCTCATCTCGAGACCGGAGACGGCGACGCCGCCTGCGTTGGAGGCTTTGCCTGGGACATAGGTCACACCCGCCGCCTTCAGCTTCCCTACCGCATCCGCGGATGTCGGCATATTCGCCCCCTCAGCCACAAGCGTGCAACCGTTCTCGATCAGCGCCTCGGCATCGTCTGCCAACAGTTCGTTTTGAGTCGCACACGGCAGCGCGATGTCGCAGCCGAGGCTCCAGATGCCGCGCCCCTCGTGATAGGTCGCCGTCTTCACCGCATCCGTGTACTCCGAGATACGCGCACGGCGAACCTGTTTGATCTCTCGCAAGACATCTAGATTCACTCCTGCCGGATCGTGAATCCAGCCATCCGAGTCGCTCATCGCGATGACGGTCGCGCCCATCTCCGTAGCCTTCTTGGCCGCATAGTACGCGACGTTGCCGCTACCCGAGACGACGACTTGCTTGCCGTCCACCGAATCGCCCCGCTCAGCCAGCAAGCGACGTACCAGATAGAGCAGTCCGTGACCCGTGGCCTCCGTTCGTCCGAGCGAACCGCCGTAGAGCGGTGACTTGCCCGTCAGCACGCCCGTACTCTCGTTGGCGATGCGCTTGTACTGACCATAGAGATAACCGATCTCGCGGGCACCGACGCCGATGTCACCGGCCGGCACGTCCGTATTCGCACCGATATGGCGATATAGTTCCGTCATATAGGCCTGGCAGAAGCGCAGGATCTCCGCCTCGCTCTTCCCCCGAGGATTGAAATCGCTACCGCCCTTACCACCGCCCATAGGCAGCCCCGTCAGCGCGTTCTTCAGCGTCTGCTCGAGGCCCAGGAAGCGGATAATCGACGGATTCACCGACGGATGGAAGCGGATGCCGCCCTTGTAGGGGCCGAGCGCCGAATTGTACTGGACGCGTATGCCGCGATTCACTTGGAACTTGCCCGAGTCGTCTTGCCACACGATCTTGAAGCTGATCATGCGCTCGGGTTCGACCAAACGCTCCAGGATCGCCGCATCCTCGAACTCGGGACGCTGATCCACAACCGCTTGGACGGATGCCAAGATCTCATGTGCAGCTTGCAAGAACTCGGTTTGCTCCGGGTACTGTGCTTCTAATTGGGCTAGAACTCGCTTCGTATACTGCATGGGGATACCTCTCTTACTTATTTCTTCTTATACCAAAGGATAGATACTGCCATCTTGCTTCACCAAGTGTTTGGCCGGCACACAGCCGCGAACCGACGTCAGCGGATAGATTCTCGCTTCGGCTCCGATGATGCAGCCAGGATTGATCACGCCGTGGGAACCGACCTCGACTCGGTCACCAATGAGTGCACCGAACTTCTTCAGACCCGTATCGATGACATCTGTACCGGGCTTCACCGTCACCGTCCCCTTGTCACCTCGGACGTTCGATACAATCGCGCCGGCGCCCAGGTGTGCGTAGCTGCCGAGGATCGAGTCCCCCACATAGTTGAAGTGCGGGACTTCCACGTGATCGAACAAGATGACGTTCTTCAGTTCCGTCGAATTCCCGACAACACAGTTCGAACCGATGAGCGCAGAAGTGCGGATATAGGCCGCATGGCGAATCTCCGTATGGGGTCCGATGATGCAGGGACCCGTGATCGAGGCGGAGTTTGCCACCTTGGCGGTGCGTGCGATCCAGACATCTTGATAGACTTCCGCATATGCAGCCGGGTCAAGCGCCACGCCCAAACGGCGAATCAAGTCCTCGATCCCACCGAGCGCCTCCCATGGCTTCTCATATGCAGCCAGATAGGGTCCGGCCAGGGATCCGGACAGATCCCAGAGTGCCTCGGCGGTATAATCTATTTCGGTCATGGGGCCTCCTAACGTAACAAAATGCAAGTTTGAATCGACAAGCTTGCAAGAATCAGTCGAATTTCGCTTCCCATTATAACAAACAATGCCCCTCCTCCTACACGAAATTCGTGTGAGAAGAGGGGCAATTCTGTAAGTATTAAGTAAGTATGAGCCTAGACGTCGATCTCGATGATGCCGGTGTAGCTAAGCGGCTTGGCCGTCAATTCATCCAGAGAGAAGTCGATCTTGACCGTCTGACGGAGGTCTGACGAACGGAAGCAGGCTTCCATCAAGAGCATGACGTAGAGGTTTTGGCCCGGGAGCACAAACGGCTCTGCCGTGCCATCCAATACCGCCGTGTAGTTGTGATAGAACTCCATCCAATCCGCACGGACGACGGGCAGATCCAGCGTCTCTTCACTGAAACGGGTGCGTGGCGCCATCGTCTTGGTCGGGCCGGCAGAGGTATAGAGGATCTCATCTTCCCACACGGTGTTCTTGTCACGGGCACGCACGATCTTACCGTTGATATCCCAGTCCTCGACGACGAGGCTACCGAGATCACCGCGGACGATCCAGCGCGGCTCGTTGATGAACGCCACAGTATCGACCTCAACGGATACGAGCAGGCCCGATTCGAATTCGAAGTCGGCGATGAAGCCGTCATCGACCTCCTCGTAAGTCGTGTGGTACATCTTCGCGTTCACGGAGACCAGGCGCTCGGGGATCATGGTGACGACTTGGTCCAGCAGGTGGACACCCCAGTCGAGCATCATACCGCCGCCGGTCTCCTTGTGCGTGCGCCAGCCCTCGGGGACACCGCGCGAACCCAAGACCTTGGAACGAATCAAGAGTGGCTTACCGATCAAGCCGTCTTCGATCGCCTTGCGGACAGTCAGGTAGTCACCGTCCCAGCGACGGTTCTGATGCACGGAGAAGTGCATCCCGGTCTCCTCCTTGACACGGATGACCTCGATCAACTCGGCCGAGTTCATCGTCACGGGCTTCTCGCAGATGACGTGCTTACAGGCTCGCATCGCCCGAATCGCATACTCCGCATGGAAGTTGTTCGGACAGGTCAAGAGGATGATGTCCACTTCTTCATCCGCCAAGATCTCGTCTAGCGTATCATATGGCTTCAGTCCACGCTCGGCACCGATGGCCGTGCGCTCCGGATCGATATCGTATACGGCATAGGGCTTCACCTGAGGTGCACGCTCCATGTTCTGGTGGTGCCAGGTCGCCATACCGCCGTAGCCGACAATACCCAAGTTATACGTCTTACTCATAGCATATATCCTCATCCTTGTTTGCGGATCGACAAGCGATGTTCGATCCGGCGTGGCTGACGTTTGTTTCCGGGCGAATTACTTCACGAAGGTCTGCAGGTAGGAGAGACCAAGCTCGAGGCCCTCATAGACCTTCTCGTTGGTGCCTTCGTAGAGCAAGTCTTCGTGCTCGATGCTGACGACGCCGTCATAGCCGATTTCCTTGAGTGCTTCGACCATGCCCTTGAGGTCTACCTTACCGAGACCCGGCATGCGGAAGCGCCAGTAGCCATCGACACCGAAGTAAGCGTCATGGATGCCGTAGTAGGCAAGCTTGTCATCGAACATCTCTGCGTCCTTGGCGTGGACGTGGAAGATTCTGTCCTTGAACTGCTTGATCAAGGCATTGTAGTCGATCAGCTGGGGATATAGGTGCGACGGGTCGAAGTTCAGACCGAAGTTCTTGTTCGGAACGAGGCGGAACATCTCTTCCCAGAGTTGGGGCGTAAACGAGATGGTGCCGGGCTCGCCGGGCTTCTGCCAGTCGTTCATCGGGCAGTTCTCGATGACGATCTTGACGCCCTTCTCTTCGGCGTAGCCGACGATCTTGGAGAAGACCTCTTGGAACTCGGGGAAGTTGTCTTCGATCGACTTGTCGATGTTACGGCCGACGAAGGTACCGACGGAATCCACGCCCAGCATGGCAGCAGCGTCGATGCACTTCATGGTGTGATTGTTAACAAAGGCACGCTTCTCCGGATCACAATCCAAGTTGTTGTCGTAGTAGGCAAGCGAGGAGATCTTGAGGCCTGCATCATGAACTTGCTTCATGATGGCGTCCGCACCTTCTTGTGTCAAGTTTGCGACATCGATGTCCGAGCTTGCGTAATCACGCTCGTTCGTGCGGGGCCATACGGCTACTTCCAGCGCCTTGAAGCCATGCTTCGAGGCCCACTCGATCTTCTCATCCAGGCTAACGGTCGGCAGACATGCCGTCAGAAATCCAATATACATAATTCGTAACCTCCATAGTTAGATACGAAACGGGCCCTCCCTCCCACGAGGCGGGAAGGCCCGTCCTAATATGACTCTTGTCTTATTTACTTCTTGGGGAATGCCTCGTCGAAGTAGACCGGACGACGTGTCTTGGCGGACTCGTAGATTGCCTCCAAGACCTGTGTGACAACCAGTGCCTGCTCAGGGGTTACGACCGGATCGGAATTATCCTCGATCGACTTGTAGAACAGACGGCACTCGCGGAAGGACTCGCGCTCGTTGGCATCGCCATCGTAGAAGGCTACGCCGCCGCTCTGCAGCTCGGGCTTCCACTCGTACAGACGGCTGTGCTTCTCACCGTTGATGCGCAGGCCATCGAGCATATCCGCTCCGCCTTCCGTACCGCAGAGGACGGAAGCCGACTCGATCGGATCGAGGATGTTCAGCGCCCAGCTCGACTCGAGCGTGATGGTCGCACCGTTCTTCATGGTGATGAAACCGAAGGCGGAATCCTCAACCGTGAACTCCTTGGGATCCCAAGGACCGAAGCCGTTCGCGGCGTTCTCGCGATCGCCAAGCTTGCGGTAGCTGTTGCCGACAACGTAGTCGACTTCATAGTTATCCATCAGCCAGAGGGTCAGATCGAGGGCGTGTGTGCCGATATCGATCAAGGGACCGCCGCCCTGTGCATCCTCATCGAGGAAGACGCCCCAGGTAGGCACACCGCGACGACGAATCGCCTGGGCCTTGGCGTAGTAGATCTCACCTAGCTCACCGTCTTCGACCAATGCCTTGAGGTACTGGGAATCCGTACGGTGACGGCCCTGGTAGCCGATCGAGAGCTTCTTACCGGAGCGCTTGGCGGCAGCGACCATCTCGGCAGCTTCCTTGGCGGTCTTGGCCATGGGCTTCTCGCAGAGGACGTGCTTACCGGAATCGAGCGCATCGATGGTGATGAACGAGTGCTCGCGGTTGGGGGTCAGGACGTGAACAACATCAACCGTCTCATCGGCGATGACATCCTTGTAGTCTGTCGTGACCTTGGCACCCTCGGCACCATACTTCTCGGCGGCCTTGACGGCACGCTCTTCGATGATGTCACAGAACCAGACGATCTCAACGTTCTTCTGAGCCTGCAAAGCGGGCAAATGCTTACCTTCTGCGATACCGCCGCAACCGACGACGGCAACCTTAAACGTCTTGGACATGGTAATCTCCTTACATGTATCCATATTATTTGTCTATCTGCAACTTGATACGAATCTCTCGCAGCAGATAGTAAGAACCGATGTGAACTATAGTGTGTCGACAGACTTACGCCGGCCAGACAGATAAGAGATATGCTACGCCTGCGGCCAGATCGACATAGGGATCCTGGTCGAAGCCCTCTTGCTCAACCACGACACCGCGTTCTAACGTACCGTTCTTGGCCAAGGCAGCCAAGACAGACTTGAAATCGACGATACCCTTACCGATTTGGACATCGAGGTCCTCCTTGCTACCGGGCTTGAAGTTCGCACCAAGCTCCTTCAGATGAACCGGTCCGGCATAGGCACCGAGCGAATCGATGTAGCTTGCAGGATCTGCGCCGGCATAGCGCACCCAGCAGGTATCGATCTCTGTGACCATACCCTCGTGGGCAAAGGCTTCCTTCAGATGATCCATCAGGTACTTGCCATCGACAACTTCGAATTCAAAGTGATGGTTGTGGTAACCGACACGAATCCCATGAGGTGCAAGCGCCTCTTGTGCCTTGTTCAGCACAGCGGCAATTGTCTCTACATCCTCTAGCGTCTTCATCTCGGCATATGGGCAGATGACATACTTCAGACCAAGCTCGCTGCTGTAAGCTACGACTTCGTCTAGCTTCTCGGACAGGTGTTGGTAGGGGACGTGTGAAGACAGGGGCTCGAGACCGATCTCATCCAAGACCGCCTTGAGATCTTGTGCCTTCATATCATAGTAACCGGCGAACTCAACAGCGGTAAATCCGCAGTCCTTCACCTTCTTCAGCATAGCAACCGGATCCTCACCGACATACTCGCGAAGAGAATATAATTGCAGGGCAATTTGTTTCGACATTTTGATACCTCCCAAAATGTATTGGACTTCGTACAGGTACAATTTAACAGATGCAAGCAAGCTATAATAGCGTGAACCCGACCGATAATATCAATTATTTGTCTTTTGCGAGAAGTTTA
>CAZLEA010000015.1:32218-36893 GCA_964558445.1 uncultured Oscillospiraceae bacterium
CTGAAGGGCCAGGAACCGTATCTGGCTCATATCCAGCGCTGCGCGCTCTTGCCGGACGACGACCCGGGTACAGACGGCATCTACACGGTCCACAGCTCAGATGGCGGTAAACGCGGGCGTGCCGATCAGCCGGTGCTCATGGCGAGCTCACACTGGCACGATTACATGGAGATCATCTTCCAGACTTCGGGCGAGGCGTCGATCATACTGGACGGTAGGAACTATCTTCTGCAACCGGGCGACATGGCCTTCATCAATACGCGCGAGGTACACCTGATCTATGGTTACCCGGGCGCTTCTTATATCTGCTTGCGCTTCGACCCGGACATCCTCTACACGAGCGCCGGAAGCAGCTTCGAATACCGCTATCTGCGGCCGCTCACCGACTTCGAATTCAAGCCCAAGCAGCACTTCACGAGCCAAGAGCTACTCGGCAGTAACCTGGACGCCTTCGTCTGGTCGATCTACCGCGAGATTATGGCCAAGAACTTCGGTTACGAACTCGCCGTGCGCGCAAGCCTGACGAATATCTATCTGTGGGTGCTTCGCCAGTGGAAGGCCAAGGGTATGATCAGCGAGACCGCAAGCGGCCTGAACGACCGCCAGATCCTGGTTCTCCAGAAGGTGTTCGATTTCGTAGAAGAGAACTTCTCGCACCCCATCACCGCCCAGGACGCAGCCGACGTGGCCGAGATGACCTATAGCTACTTCAGCCGCTTCTTCAAGCGTGCCGTCGGGAAGAGCTTCACGGATTACCTCACACACTTCCGCCTCCTCGAAGCCGAGAAGCGACTCATGCAATCCGAGGATTCCATCACGGATATCACGGCAGATGTAGGCTTCACGTCGTCTAGTTATTTTATTGCCCAATTCAAGCGGGCCAAGGGCGAATCTCCGCTACAATATAGGAAGCAATTGATGTCGATCGCGCCCGCCAGACGCGACGCCTAAGCATCAGCTGTAATACATAAGCGAAACCCATAGTCACAATCGGAGGAAACTATGAAATCAGATGTTCAGATAGCGCAGGAAGCAAGTCTCTTACCCATCGATCGGATCGCCCGGGACCTCGGCCTCGACACCGAAGAGTTCGAGCCCTACGGCCGAACGAAGGCGAAGATCGATCTGGGTGTCTTGGAAGCCAGAGCCGATCGGGCGGACGGTAAGCTAATTCTCGTGACGGCGATCAACCCCACACCCGCAGGCGAGGGTAAGACGACGACCAACGTTGGTCTCTCCATGGCGCTGAACAAGCTTGGTTATAAGGCGATCACGACGCTTCGCGAGCCCTCGCTCGGTCCCTGCTTCGGGATGAAGGGCGGAGCAGCCGGCGGCGGCTACGCTCAAGTGCTGCCGATGGAAGACATCAACTTGCACTTCACGGGCGACTTCCACGCGATCACATCGGCCCACAACCTCCTCTCTGCCCTGATCGACAACCACCTGCAACAGGGCAACAGCCTCGATATCGACCCCAAGCGCATCGTCTGGAAGCGCGTCATGGACATGAACGACCGCACGCTTCGCCACATCGTCATCGGCCTCGGTAAGCGCGGCGACGGCGTCATGCGCGAAGCCGGCTTCGATATCACGGTCGCCTCGGAGATCATGGCGATCCTCTGCCTCGCATATAGCGTCTCGGACCTCAAGAATCGACTCGGCCGGATGGTCGTCGCTTATCGCAGAGACAACTCGCCCGTCACCGCAAACGATATCGGTGCCACGGGTGCCATGGCCCTGCTCCTGAAGGATGCGATACGGCCGAACCTCGTCCAGACGGTCGAGAATACGCCGGCGATTATACATGGTGGGCCGTTTGCCAACATTGCGCACGGTTGTAACTCCGTCCTCGCCACCCGCACAGCCCTGAAGCTTGCCGATTACGTCATCACGGAAGCCGGTTTCGGTGCCGACCTGGGTGCCGAGAAGTTCTTCGATATCAAGTGTCGCAGTGCTAATCTGAAACCTGATTTGTCCGTGCTCGTCGCGACGGTTCGCGCACTGAAGATGAACGGTGGGGTGCCCAAGAGCGATCTGGCAACAGAGAATCTGCCCGCGCTAGAAGAGGGACTGAGGAATCTGACACAGCATGTGGAGAACCTGCAGAAGTTCCACGTACCCGTCGTGGTCGCGATCAATCGCTTCCCGACCGATACGGATGCCGAGCTCGCCCTGATTGCCAAACAAGCAGAAGCCCTCGGTGTCGAGGTTGCCCTCAGTAACGTGTTTGCCGAAGGCGGCGACGGTGGTCTGGATCTGGCGCGCCTGGTCGTAGAGACTTGTGACAAGACGGAAGCCCTCTACACGCCGCTCTACGTACCCAGCATGTCGATCGAAGAGAAGATCGAGACAATCGCCCGCGAGATCTACCGCGCCGACGATGTCGAATTCACGGCAGAGGCACAGAAACAGCTGAGCTCGATTCGCGCCAACGGCTTCCACTATCTGCCCGTTTGTATGGCGAAGACGCAGTACTCCTTCTCCGACGATCCCAAGTTGCTCGGTGCCCCCAGGGACTTCAAGATCACGGTACGAGAGCTTCGCGTATCTGCCGGTGCCGGCTTCATCGTCGCGCTCACGGGCGATATCATGACGATGCCCGGTCTGCCCAAGGTGCCGGCTGCACTCGGCATGGACCTCCAAGAAGACGGTACGATAATCGGCTTATCCTAAGCTTCGGCCGAGATTCCTCTAGGGCGAGCGTCGTTCTAATCCACATCAACGATAGGCGGTGTCACTCCACGACCATAGCGGAGCGGCACCGCTATTCTCGTTCGGAAGAAGGCGATGAGCGGCCCCATGAAGAAGGCGGAGATCAGAGTCCCGACACTCACGACGGCACCGAGGAGACCGCCGATTGCCGTGCAGATGATGTCCGACGTGATGCGAAGATACGAGAACTTCCACTTCGTCCGCTCGGCCAGGATCAGCGCGATCGCGTCATACGTCGATACGCCGAGGTCCGCCACATAGTAGAGCGAGGAGCCGAAGCACATCACCACAACGCCGACGAGGAGGAGGAAGATGCGCACTACGAGATTCGGTTCGGGAAACAGTTGACCGAAGAAACCGGAAGACAGTTCCACCACGTAGCCGAGCAAGAAGATATTGATGAAGGTCGTGATCCCGATCTTCTTCTTGTCCAGAAGCAGAATGAAGACCAGCATCAAGAGGTTTAGCAACATATAGAAGGTACCGAAGCCGATTAACTTCTCCGGCCATATACCATGTGCAAAAACCTGGAACGGATCCATACCGAAGATCGAGGCATTGAACAAGCCTACGCTGAATCCGCCGAGGCTCACCCCGACGAGCGCCATCAAGACGCGTCGCTTCATCTCACTCATCGCTAGCCCCTCCGTCCTGCTTCATGTAGGCGAAGCAGGCCCTTTGACGCATGCTCCAGCGGGAAGTACTCCAAGCCGACGAAGCCGTCGTAACCGAGCGAATCCAAGGTCCGGAAGACTGCATCGTAGTTTAGCTCGCCGTTGTCGAGTTCGTTTCTGCCGGGGTTACCCGCTGCATGGAAGTGACCGATGCGATCGATGCCGGCCGAGAGGCGACGAATCACATCGCCTTCCGTGATCTGCTGGTGGTAGATGTCAAACAAGAGCCGCACGTGGGGGCTGCCTACATCGTCGATCAATTGATAGCCCTCATCGCTTGACTCGAGGTAATAGCCCAAGTGATCGACTCTGGTGTTGAGCGGTTCGATGAGGAGCGTGATGTCATGCTTCTCCAAGAGCGGCAGACAGGCACGAAGTCCAGTCAAGATCTGCTTGTAGTCTTCGCCCGCTACCTCGCTGTGTGCCTGACCCACTTGTGTGATCAGGCGCTTGCAGTCGAGGCGCTTGGCGACCGCGATGCTTCGCTCCAAGCCGTCCAGATAGCGACCCAGCTCTGCCGGATCCGTCAGCGAGACGAAACTTGTGCAGAAGGTCGTGACTTCCATCCCCAGCATCTTCCTCGCCCGATCGATCGCATCGATGTCCTTGTTCTCCCATGACCAGAATTCAATGGCTCGGAAATCGAGCATATGGACGGCTTCCATCGCCGTCACGGTATCGACTGATGCATACAGCGCATCCGTACAAACTGATATTCTCACCCTACTGTCCCTCCCAATCGCTACTATCGACTCGATCGGCCTCAAACGGCCGAGTCATCAATCCTTGACCTCCAATATAGCAGATCTCCAAACGTATCTGTTGACGCGTTCTAATTGTACTTCACCCACTATACTCATAGTACAGAATAATACTGCCAAAAGCAGTCCATACGGCCTTGGCTTCGGCCATGAAGGAGGTGTACCATGAACCGATTTCGCCAGTCTCTGAAGATGCTCCTCGCCGGTACGATGAAGACCTATCGCCGCTTCCCCGTTGTGATGGGTGCGGCTGTAGCCTTCACCATCCTCGCTCTGTTCTCCGTCGGTCTCGAAGCCGAAACGCAAGAGCGCTACCAACTGCTACTCACAAGCCTGCAATTGGCCCTGGCCATGGCGGCCGTAAGCGGACTCGCCTGTATCAGTTTCGTCCGGACCAGGAATAAGTCGAATGCAGCCTTCGTCCTCGCGAACATCGCGGCGCTCCTCTTGGCGGCGATCAGCTTCTTCGTCCTCTTCTTCTGGAGCCGCAGTAGCGATCCGAACTTCGATTGGCCCGTGCTGGATAAT
>CAZLEA010000016.1:0-36543 GCA_964558445.1 uncultured Oscillospiraceae bacterium
TTACGGTTCATGTCTATATATCATGAAGCAATCCCGTCTATCGCTACTGTAATCGAGCGTGATCATCTGGTGCAGTTTGAAGGCGGGCTCGGACTCCATCAACATGATGTAGAAGGTTGACGGGTAATACAAGATGATGTCCGCCGGTCTGTCGTTCTCGATTAGCGAGGCGAGGATTTGGCCCAGCACATCGTAGTAGATCGTATCGGAGAACGGGTTGAAGAAGTAGAAGGTGTTCGCTCTCGGGTCTACGACGTGGTATTCCGCCCTCGCTTGTTCGAACGAGATTTGGACGTTACGCTCGGATCTTGGTAATCCCTTCTTGTAGCTCACGAGATTCTGCCTGGCCGATTCGATCCGACCCTCGTGCAGCTCGACGCCATAGCCCGGAATCCCGCGCTTATGATGGAAATAGAAGTTGATACGCCCAAGACCCGCACCGTAGTCCACCAAGAAGGCGTCCTCCAAGGGCTTGTAATTCGCGAGCAATTCGTCGAGCGCCCGATACGGTGTGGCTTCGAAGCGGAAGTAATCCATGTTGTCGTTATCCCACTCTTCGATGCCTCCGCTATCGATATTCAAACTACGGTCGATATATCTGTCGGTTCTAGAACCACGTTGACGCTTGGCCATAGTATCCTCGTTTCTATTGGTATATAGGTATTTGCCGGCTTGGATTGCCCTTGGCATACATCCATCTTGCCACAATCCCCGAGAAGTTCAAATTGTTATGCGTTGACCGATCGGTTTCGAAATGAATATAATTATTACACTAAGGAAATCCGACAATAGAGAGGTGTGACCGATATGAGCGAGAAGGAGAAGAAGTATATCCCCGAGCTGGCGACGCATCTGCGCAAACACAGTATAATTGTTCCCGAGAGTATCTATCAGGCGTCCGGTATTCGGATCATGGGCACGAGAATCAAGTCCCTGATCTTCACGACTGATATCGCTATCATCAGCAACAACAACGCCCAAGCGATCTTCTGCGTCTATCCGTTTACCCCTCAGCTGAATATCACGACGGCTGTGATCAATTCGGCCAGAGCGCCGGTGTTCGCCGGTGTGGGTGGAGGAACGACGTCGGGCGAGCGTGTGGTGACGCTTGCGCTGAACGCGGAGCTGCTTGGTGCCTACGGTGTGGTCGTCAACGCACCGATGTCCACCGATATGATCAAGCGTCTAGTCGATACGGTTGATATACCGATCGTAGCTACCGTCGGTTCCAAGAACGAGAATTACTTGGCCAAGGTCGAGGCGGGGGCTGGCATCCTGAACGTGTCGGCTGCAGCCGGTACGCCGGATCTCGTACGCCAGATTCGCCAAGAACTCGGTCATGAGTTCCCCATCATCGCGACGGGCGGCCCGACTGACGAGAGTATCCTCAGGACGATCGATGCGGGCGCGAATGCGATTACGTACACGCCGCCGTCATCCGGCGAGATCTTCCACGAGATGATGGTGCGCTATCGTAACCTCTGATTTCTCCCGGTCGTGTTAAGATGACAAGTAGAGATTGAGCGCAGCACATGGGAAGTGAGGTCTACCAGTGATGAATCTACAGCTTGCACTAAGCATACAAGTCAGCCTGAATTGGCTCTGGATCGGTCTTCTCATCCTGGCCGGCATCGTTTTGATCGCAGCCGTCTTGTCGCTATTCATGTCGATCGGTGGCGTGGGGAAGCGAGTCGAACGAATCGCTCGTGATATGGAGCCGCAGCTTACGCTCGTCAAGGTCAACGCACAGCAGACAGGAGAGCACTTGAAGCAGGTGCAGGAGAACGCTGTTGCGATACAAGAAGATGTCACCATGACCACAGAGCAGGTCAAACAAGATGTGGGTAGCGTAGCCCAGACGGCAGGCGTCGTGCTCGAGAACGTGGGATGGATGGCGGCGGATATGACGAAACTTGCAGTGACTACGGCAACTGCGGTCGGTTCGGCGCTTCGGGTGACGAAGGACCTCAAGTCCTTGCTGCCTGAGCCCATGCGTATCGGTAAGCGCAAGAGCGAGCAGAAGAACCGACAGAAGAGCCGGCGTAGAGGCTAACAATCGCCCGAAGAAACGGGCCCGAAGAGGCAGAAGAATCGCTACATAAGCGATCGCGCCCCATGGATAGAATCGTATATAATAACTTGGTTAGAGCTCGGGAGAGATCTTCGGAATATCCCGGGTTCTTTTATGTGGAGAAACGAGCGTTCGCGGCACTAGCCGCATGAGAATCTAGACGAAGCAGATGATGCGGCATGGAGACAAACAGATGAGTATATTGACGGTTAAGAACTTGAATCATGGATTTGGCGATCGGGCGATCTTCGAGGATGTGTCGTTTCGCTTGCTTAAGGGCGAGCATGTCGGCCTCATCGGGGCCAACGGCGAGGGCAAGTCCACCTTCATGAATATAGTGACCAGGAAGCTCCAGCCGGATGAAGGCCGCATCGAGTGGAATCCGCGCGTGCGTGTCGGTTACCTGGATCAGCATGCGGTCTTGAAACCGGGGGAGTCGATTCGGGAGGCGCTGCAGGATGCCTATGCTTATCTATTCGAGATGGAAGAGGAGATCATCCGTCTCGGCGAAGCGATGGCGACAGCCACGGAAGAAGAGATGTACGAGATGATGGAGGAGATGGGTACGCTCCAGGAGCTGCTCGAGCAACACGACTTCTATATCATCGACACGAAGATCGATGAGGTCGCGGGCGGTCTCGGACTGCGCGACATCGGCCTCGATCGCGATGTCACGGAGCTCTCCGGCGGTCAGCGTACCAAGGTCTTGCTCTGCAAGTTGCTGCTCGAGAAGCCGGATATCCTGCTACTAGACGAGCCGACAAACTACCTGGACGAAGAGCATATCATCTGGTTGAAGCGCTATCTGCAGAACTATGAGAACGCCTTCATCTTGATCTCACACGACATCCCCTTCTTAAACGAGGTGGTGAATCTGATCTACCACGTCGAGCAACGTAGGATCGACCGCTATGTCGGAAACTATGATGAGTTCGTCGAGATTCATGAGGCCAAAAAACGCCAGATAGAGGCCGCCTACGATCGCCAGCAGCAGGAGTTGTCACGACTAGAAGACTTCGTCGCCAGGAACAAGGCCAGGGCCGCAACCGCCGGCATGGCTCGCTCCAGGCAGAAGAAGATCGACAAGATGGATCTGATCGAACTGACCAAGGAGCGGCCCAAGCCCACCTTCCACTTCATGCAGGCCAAGGCACCGGGTAAGATCATCTTCGATTGCCATGACCTTGTCATCGGTTATGACGAGCCACTCACGAAGCCGCTGAATCTGACGATGGAGCGCGGCCAGCGAGTCGCCCTGGTCGGTGCGAACGGCCTCGGTAAGACGACGCTGCTGCGAAGCCTGATGGGCCTGATTCCGACGCTTGGCGGCCGAGTGGAGCACAGCGACGATCGCCAAATCGGTTATTTCGAACAAGAGGATATGAGCGACAACAACCGCAGCTGTATCGAGGAGTATTGGGCGACCTACCCGAATGCGACGCAGTATGAGGCCAGAGCCGCGCTTGCGAAGTGCGGACTTACGACCAAGCAGATCGAGAGCAAGGTCTCGGTTCTGTCCGGCGGTGAGAAGGCGAAGCTTCGACTGGCCAAGATCATGAACAGTCCCACTAACGTATTGATTCTGGACGAGCCGACGAATCACCTCGATGTAGATGCCAAAGACGAGCTCAAGCGTGCCCTGCAAGCCTTCAAGGGTACGATTCTACTGGTCAGTCACGAGCCGGAATTCTACCAAGATATCGTCGACGAAACATGGAATTGCCAAGATTGGACCCTGAAGATCGTCTGATTGACAATTGTCTGAGAGTAGAAAACAGTTATACTTAGTATTAGCGTTTCTTAGGGAGTAACAGCCGTAATGGATCGAATTCATTGGGAGATGTTGTCAACACCCGACTATTATGTCTGGCAGTATCAGTGAGTGTGAGACTAAAAGCGACTATGTCACCTCTTCGGAGGTGTATGCATGGAGGTTTCAATGGAAACAGATAAGCTACCGGACCAGATTTCTGCAGATGAACTGTATCAAGGTCAAGTGGACGGACTCATAAGCCGTTTGCAAACGAACACCGAGGTCGGCCTCAGTGAGGCGGAGGCAGCACGGCGCCTCGAGCACTACGGACCGAACCGACTGGAGGAGACGAAGGGCGAATCGCTACTCGTCAAATTCCTCAATCAATTCAAGGACTTCATGACCCTAATCCTCATCGTCGCCGCGATTATCTCAGGCTTCATGGGTGATTGGGTCGAAGCGGTCGTCATCATCGCCATCGTCGTCGTCAACGCGGTGCTCGGTGTCTACCAAGAGGGCCAAGCGGAGCAGGCAGTCGCCGCCCTGCAGCAGATGGCCTCACCGCAAGCGCGCGTGCTTCGCGGCGGTAAGCAGCAGATGATCGATTCGGCGAAGCTCGTCCCCGGCGACATCGTCATGCTGGAAGCGGGCGACATCGTCCCTGCAGACATCCGTCTGCTCAGCTCGACAAACCTCAAGGCGGAAGAAGCTTCCCTGACCGGCGAATCCGTACCGGTTGAGAAGGACTACCAGTTCCAAGCCACGGGTAAGGTCGGTATAGGCGATCGCGAGAACGTCTTGTATTCGTCGACCAGCGTCACCTACGGTAGGGGCAGGGGCCTGATCGCTGGCACCGGTTCACACACCGAGATCGGTCGCATCGCAGGCCATATCCAGTCGATCGAAGCCGAACAGACCCCGCTCCAAGAGAATCTGAACAAGCTTGGGAAGACGCTTGGTATCATGGTGCTTGCCATCTGTGCCGTCGTCTTCATCGTCGGTATCATCCGCGGCGGTGACGTGCTTGATATGTTCATCTCGGCGGTCGCACTTGCGGTTGCCGCAATTCCGGAAGGCCTGAACGTCGTCACGACCATCGTCTTGGCCCTCGGCATGCAGCGCATGGCGGAGCGTCATGCGATCGTGAAGAAGCTATTGGCGGTCGAGACCCTCGGTTCTGTCGATGTCATCTGCTCGGACAAGACCGGCACACTGACCCAGAACGAGATGACGGTCACCCGCATCTATGCCGGATCCGATATCTACGAAGTCAGCGGTGTCGGCTATGAGCCGAGAGGCGAGATTACGCTAGACGGCGCGAAGCCTGGCTCATATAATCCTGTTCTCACACGCCTCTTCGAAGTCGCAACACTCTGTAACGATGCGGATCTGCAGAAGAGCGCAAGCGGCAGCTACAGCATACTCGGTGACCCGACGGAAGGTGCGATGCTGACCGTAGCGGGTAAGGCCGGGATTACAGAAGATGAACTCCACAAGCAGTACCCGAAGACGGGCGAGCTGCCGTTCGACTCCGACCGTAAGATGATGTCGGTGTTCCATGAGGGCTTCCCCGAGGCCAAGGTCTTGTCTCTGACCAAGGGTGCCCCGGATATCATCCTCAGCCGCAGTACTACGGAGATGACGCCGGACGGCGAGCGTCCCCTGACGGACTCGCGACGAGTTGAGATACTGTCGGCCAATACCGCGTTCGCACAGACAGCGCTTCGTGTCCTCGCATTCGCTTACAAGAAGCACGATGCGACCAATACGGATGAGGCGGAGACCGACATGACCTTCGTCGGTCTGATGGGCATGATCGACCCCGCAAGACCCGAGGCCAAGGAAGCAATCGCCCTCTGTACCCGTGCCGGTATTCGCGCGGTCATGATCACCGGCGATCACAAGGATACGGCGGTTGCGATCGCGAGGGACCTCGGCTTGATGCAAGAAGGCTTCGATGCCATGACGGGCGCCGAGCTAGATGAGCTAAGTGAGGCAGAGCTTGCGGAAGTGGTCGAGCATACGGCCGTCTACGCCCGCGTCTCGCCGGAGCACAAGGTCCGCATTGTCGCGGCCCTGCGCAAGAACGGACACATCGCCTCCATGACAGGTGACGGCGTCAACGACGCACCTGCCCTGAAGCAAGCCGACATCGGTGTCGCGATGGGTATCACCGGTACCGAAGTGGCCAAGAGCACGGCGGATATGATACTGACGGACGATAACTTTGCTACCATTGTGTCGGCCGTATCGGAAGGTCGCGTGATCTTCTCGAACATCCGCAAGTTCGTCACCTTCCTACTCTCTTGTAACATGGGTGAGGTGCTGGTCATCTTCTTGTCGACGATGATTCTCGGCCCGACCTTCGCTCCCTTGTCTCCGATTCAGCTGCTCTGGCTCAACCTCGTGACGGACAGCTTCCCAGCCCTTGCGCTCGGCTCCGAGATGCCCGAAGCAGACATCATGGACAGACCCCCGAGAAGTAAGAAGGAGAGCATCATCAACCGTGATATGCTCGAGCAAGTTGCCGTGCAGGCGGTCGCGATCTTCGTTTGTATCTTCATCGCGTTCAACATCGGTCGTGCGTTCTACCCCGACTGGGTGCTAAACGACGATGGCCACGTGATCAACCAAGCAGGCGAGGTGATCGAGCACAAGGGCGATTACAACGAGCTCGCGCTGGAAGTCGATGAATTCTCGTTCATCCCGAAGGCGGGTACGCGCCCGTCGCATGGGGCTGAGACCCTGGCCTTTGCCACCTTGATCATGGCGGAACTGCTTCGTGCCTACAGCAGCCGCTCGGATCGCTACTCCGTGTTCAAGATCGGCCTCTTCTCCAACAAGGCGATGGTGAAGGCGACGATTCTATCGTTTGCCCTACTGCTCGTCGTGCTCTACGTGCCGATTCTCGAGACGATCTTCGAGGTCGTGCCGCCGACGCTTATGGACTGGGCCGTGATCGTGCCGCTGATGTTGATTCCGTTCTTCATCGGTGAACTCTATAAGGCCATTCGCTATCGCCGAGAGCGTGAGGCCGTAGAAGCCATCCACAACGGTCACTAGGCTACGTACCGTGGTTCCCCGGATAGATCACAAGAATAGACAAGTTTAACAAATCCCTGCCAAGAATCTCACGTGTTACGTTAGGCTCAAGGCAGGGATTTCTTGTCTGAATTGGCTGTTCCGGCATAGCGACTGTGCTAGAATGGGGCTAGCTAAGATTAGATTGATCGTGAGGTTTGACGGATGGACGAGAAGAGGGTGACCGGGGAGATGCCGGACGAAACAAGGCTCAAACGAGACGAGATGCTCTCTCGGCTCGCGAAGCTCAGAGCACAATTGGCGATCGCTATCAAGGGTAAGCAGGACGTCATCGACCAGGTGATCGTAGCCGTCATCGCAGGCGGTCACGTGCTCTTGGAGGATGTGCCGGGCACGGGTAAGACGACGCTTGCCCGCTCGCTTGCGCGTACGCTAGACGTAGAGATGCGCCGGATCCAGTTCACGCCGGATCTGCTGCCGTCCGAACTTACGGGTATCAACTTCTTCGATCAGAAGCTTGCGGATTTCCGCTTCCGCTCCGGCTCGATCTTCACCAATATACTGCTGGCCGATGAGATCAACCGCGCCACGCCCCGCACGCAAGCCGCCCTGCTCGAGTGTATGCAGGAGCGCCAAGTCAGTGTCGACGGCGTGAGCTATACGCTGCCCGAGCCCTTCTTCGTACTCGCGACGCAGAACCCGCTCGAGACGCAGGGGACGTACGCGCTGCCCGAGGCCCAGCTCGATCGCTTCTTGATGCGCTTGTCGCTTGGCTACCCGGACCGCGAATCCGAGATGGATATCCTGGATACTTATCGCGTCGACGACCCGATCATGACGCTTGAGACTTGCTTGGATGCAGGGGAGCTAGTCTCTGTGATGGACGAAGTGAAGCATGTTACGGTTAGTGAGGCGGTCCGCGCCTACATCATCGATGTGGTGGCGGCGACCAGAGAGGCGACCGCGTTTCGTCTCGGGGCGAGCCCGCGTGCCAGCCTCGCGCTGATGCGAGCGGCTCAGGCCCAGGCGCTGATCGACGGGAAGCCCTATGTCAGCCCGGATCATGTGAAGGCCGTGGCGGTGCCCGTGCTGGCGCACCGCATCATCTTGAAGGGCTCGCAGATGGCCCGCACCGCAGAAGCTCAGGAGGAGGCGATTAGAGATCTCCTGACGACAGTCACGGTGCCGAGCGAAGCCTACAAGGAAGCAGATGAGGGATTGATGGCATGATCTATGCCGCTGTATTGGTCGGCTTGTTCTTCTTGCTCTATGTTCAAACGCTGTACTTCAGACGCCTTGGCCTCAGAAGCCTGGCTTATGTCTGTTACTTCAGCACGGATGAACTCAGCGAAGGAGATTCGGTGCAGGTGGTTGAGCTCGTGAGCAACCATCGGCGCACGCCTGTCCCGTGGCTGAAGTCCGAGCTTGCGGTCTCCCCGCACCTGCGCTTCCTCGGAGCGAGCAGCTCGCATACGGATCGCTTGCAACTGGTCAGCGGCATCTTCAGCCTGCATGCCCATCACCAGCTTCGCCGCGAGTGGCGCGTAGTAGCAACCCGCTTCGGCAGGCAGGGTATCTCGAAGGCGCTTCTGGTCTCTACGGATCTACTCGGTCGCCTGACGCTGTCGACCGCGATTCCGGTCGGTGCATCCATCACCGTACTCCCCAGACCCTATGTCACGGAAGAATTCCCCTGGGATCAACGCCAATTGTTCGGCGAGCTTGCGATCCACAGGCGTTATATACCCGATCCGTTTATGCCGGCGGGCGTGCTGCCCTACACCGGCTATGAGCCGATTCGCGATATCCACTGGTATGCGAGCGCCATGCAACAAGAACTCATGGTCCGAGACTACCAGGATTCGACCAGCCAGAGCGTGACCGTCATCTTGAATATGGAGAAGCGAACGATCATGGACCGCTTCGCGAGCACGAACCTGGACTATGAATCCGCGATCAGAATCACCGCGACTTGCTTCGACATGACGCTGGCTAACGGTATGCCGGTCGAGTTCATCGTCAACGGCCGCTTCCTCCATGACCGCCAGATCCTGCCGGCAGAGCAGCAGGCGATCGATATGACGGGCCGCTATCTGCATGGTCAGCTAACTCAAGGCGAAGCGGGCATGGCCCCCGGTGTAGAGGGCTATCGGATGCAGGCCTCGTCAGCGCCTCGCGTGCAGAGCGCCTCCCGCTTGGGTACCGATACCGCAGAGTCCGGCGAATCCGCTGAGGCAGGGGAGGTAGACTATCGCGTCCAGGGCGCACCGACCGGCTACTACAGAAGCCCGCGCGAGGCGGGGCGAGAGCACGTACATGCCCTCCTTCGTATCCTCGCCTGGCTCGAACCCGGGACGGCAAGCCCTCTGGCACCGCTTCTAGAAGAGCTCGAACACGACCTCGACGCAAGCGATGTTCTGCTCTTGACGCAATATGTGGACGAGGCTATCTTGCAGTTCTGCGTGGTGATGAGGCGCCGGGGCATCCGCCTGAAGCTAGGCCTCTTGGCCAGACAGAGCGAGGATACGCTAGCGCTCGAGATCGAGCGTCGACGCCTCGCCGAACTGATCCCGCTCTACAGCTTGGCAGGGAAGCTGCCGGATCCGGCGGAGGTGGCGAGATGAACGATCGCAGCTTCTTCGAACAACTTCGCTACGTCATCTTCGACCCGCTGGGCAGACGCCAGTTGCTGCTGCGCCTGCTTCGTATCCTGAACTTCACCTCGCTGATCGTAGCCTTCTGGCCGCTTATCTTGATGGCGGAGTATCTAGACCGCGGCATGGGCCCGGGCGGTCTGCTGCCGTCCGGCCTACTGACCCTGCTCCTCGGCCTCGTCTCGATGGTCTCTGTGATTCCGCTCTACTACCGCCAGAGGATCCTGAGGCGTGAGCTTGGCGAGAATTGGCAGGAGAATACGGCAAGCCTCCAGGAGATGGAGCTGCATCTATATCCGGAGCGAGAGGATGTGAAGCCGACGGTAGATGACCAAGCCGCGGGCAAACACAGTGCCAGAGCACTCGGCGAGACAGACGCATACAAGGCCTGGCGGAAGCAAACCCGTCTCTACTGGACACAGCGCATCTTGAATGCTGTGGGGACAAACGTCATCCGCGCGCTCATGATGTTGTTCTTCGGCCTTGGCATGGGCTATCTCGGTTACCGGATCGGCCTCATGAGCGGCATCGTGTTGCTGGTCTCGACCATGCTCTTGGTCCTCTATTGTTTCGAGCTGCCAAGCCGCAGTTACGGCGAGATCTTCAAGTCGACGCACTACTCCGTGCACATGGTGATGGTGGTCATCGTCCAGGTGATTCGCAGCGCGCTCGGCTACCCTGCCGAGGCAGACTTCCACCTCTTCGTCTTGTTCTATCTGACGTTAACTTATTTCCTGACAAGAAACCAGGCGAACATCGATCACTTGATGCGTCAGGGCTCGAGGAGCCTGCGCGAACTGCCCCACGGCCTCAGAAGCTTCAACGCGAAGCTGACGAGTCTCTTGATCCTCGCCTTCCCCGTAATCTACGGACTCAGGCGACCGCTGGCGACCGCCATGAGGTGGATCAAGGATACGATACTCTGGCTTATAGTCGTCATCATCGACTTCATCGGGCGTTTGCTGCCCGACAGCGAGGAGCTCGAACCGATCGTGACGGATACTCCGCCGGCAACCGATGGCCCGCCTCAGGGAACAGAAGGCGGCTACTGGCTGCGCGCGATCATGACGGCACTCGTCATCACCTTGATCATCTACTTGCTGCGCCGCTACGGTCGCCAGATGATCGCCGCCGTGGCCGAGCTCTTCCGCCGGATTAAGCGCTTCATTCAAGAGCTATTTCGCGGCGAGTTCGAGGAAGAAGAGGAAGTCGAAGAGGGGCGCTACTATACGGACTATCACCGAGCGCTGGATCCGAAGCAGAGGCGAAGATCGGGACTGAGGGCGCGGCAGAGGCGCTGGCGAGAGGACTACAAGCGCTACAGGAAGCGCTACCGAAGACTCTCCGGCGCGGAAGCAGCGGTTGAATCGTTGACCGAAGCCGAGCGCCTGCGCTACCGCGAGGGTTTCGCGCTTGCGCTTCGCTGGCTCGACCTGATGAAGTCCGATGGTCTGGAGCTGTCCGCTACGATTCGCGAGATCGCGAAGGAGTCGGATATCCAAGCGCTCCTCTCGGAACTCCGATCGACGGATCTGCTAGACGACGTCATCACAGGTTACGAGGATCTGCGCTACGGGCCGGATGTGCCCGGGGCACGGCAGCCGATCGAGGCGCTCGACCTGCAATTGGAGCAGATGTATCAGAGACTCTAGCTTCCCGTATGGTGTGTGGGGGTACGGATTGCGAAGATGGGGTTTGGTAATATTAGTGGGATTACTAACAGAATTGCAGGTTCCCATATGATCAATAAACTCTATACGTATATATCCGAAACAACATACCCCTACCATAACCTGGCGACCGAGGAGTGGCTGATGGAGCAGGTGCCGACGGACGCCGTGACGCTCTATCTGTGGCAGAACGACCGGACGGTTGTCGTCGGGCGCAATCAGAATTGCTGGGCGGAGTGCCGCGTGAACGAACTGGAGGCCGACGGTGGTCACCTCGTGCGCAGACTCTCCGGCGGCGGCAGCGTCTATCACGATACACAGAATCTTAACTTCACGTTTGTGGCAAACGACAGGGATTACGATGTCGACAAGCAGCTTCTTGTCATCCTAGAGGCGATGCGTATGCTCGGGCTTGCTGCCGAGAAGACGGGGCGCAACGACATCACGATCGACGGGCGCAAGTTCTCCGGTAACGCCTTCTATCGTTCGAAGGGCAAGAACTACCATCATGGGACCATCCTGGTCGATGTGGATACGGATGCGATGGCGAAGTACCTCATGCCATCCAAGGCCAAGCTCGAGAGCAAAGGCGTCTCGTCCGTCAAGTCCCGCGTCGTCAATATCAAGCAACTCGTCCCGGATCTCACGATTGATCGCCTGAAGGAGACACTGATCGAAGCCTTCGAGGCGGTCTACGGCCTGCCGTCAGAGGCACTCAGCGAACAGGATATCGACCAGGAGCGCGTGGAGACAAGAGAAGCCTTCTTCAAGTCTTGGGATTGGAAGTTCGGGAAGAACGTGCCGTTCTCGTTCGAGAGCGAGGCGATTCGCTACCCCTGGGGCAGCGCGCAGGTACGCATGAACATCTCCAAGGGGACGATCGAGGAGGCCGAAGTCTTCTCGGATGCGATGGATGCACTCTTCATCGAAGGGATAGCGCCGAAACTGATCGGCCGGACCTTCGACGCCGCTGCCATCCGTACGGCAATTGTAGAACTCCAAGCCGAGACCGAGGAGCAGAAATCGATCGCAAATGATATAGTAGATTTGATCTTGGGTCAGACCGAGACCAATTAAGCTTAAGAACGGAAGTATGGAAGCATGATGAATCAGAAGAAGAGACCGAAGCGTATCGGAGCCCTGCTCCTCGCCCTGATGCTAAGCGTTAGCCTCGCGGCCTGCGGCGGTGGCGGCACGGCCGGTAAGGAGACGGATGACAGAGATCTCTCGGCCTACAGCGGTGCAGAGGGCTATAGTGTCAGTAGCGAAGTGACGGACCTGGTCGATATCGAGATGGCAGACGGCGAGCACATCGTAGTCAAGCTCTATCCGGACGTGGCACCGATCACGGTGGCGAATTTCCAGAAACTCGTGGCAGAAGGCTTCTACGACGGACTGATCTTCCACCGCGTCATCTACGGCTTCATGATCCAAGGCGGGGACCCCGAGGGTACGGGCGCCGGCGGATCGGCCAAGACGATCAAGGGCGAATTCTCCGACAACGGCGTAGAGAACAATCTCTTGCATAAGCGAGGCGTAATCTCGATGGCTCGTTCCAAGGAGAATAACTCGGCCTCCTCGCAGTTCTTCATCGTACACATCACGAGCCCGCATCTGGATGGCAGCTACGCCGCCTTCGGCGAGGTCGTCTCCGGCTTGGACGTGATCGATGAGATCGTCAAGGTCAAGACGGATGACAGAGACAAGCCGGTCGAAGACGTCGTGATGAAGGCCGTTTATTTCGTAACAGAAGATTGATTCGATCTATTTGGTCCGTAATCGCTCAGTTATACCGCGGCTTATGGCCCCATGTCCCACTAGGAGAGAATTGTCTTGACGACTTCTTCAGCGGGTGATAGTATCACTTCAACAACTGAAGCGAGAGGTAGAGAGCATGCGTGATCGAATGCATCTTTTGAATAACAACCATTATTATGGCTATTTTAGATACCGTTTGTAATCGTAGCGCCGAAGCCTTATGAATACAAACGCAGCTAGCAAACTGAATTGTATCTCATAATGGCTGATCTTCAAGTTGTAATAGCCACAAGAGAGAAGTGATCTTAAGTGGTTGTTATTGGTTCATAACTTAGATAACGAGTCCTTACACCCATTTAGATGATTTCTAGGTGGGTGTATTTTTTGTCCTATAAGAGAGTAGGGAAGATGGAGGAATTGATATGAAGAGGAAATGGACCCTAATAGCGACGCTGGCAGTCGTACTTCTGGCGCTGCTCGGCTCGCCGTTGCAGCTGCTTCTGGCAGCCGAACCAGATGAGGAAGTGGTGACTATCGGTGTCTCCGCTCAGTCCAAGCCGTATAACTACTACGATACGAACAATGAACTGACCGGGTTTGAGATCGATTTGTTCGCCGCTATCGAAGAGAAGCTGGACGGCGTTAGTTTCAAGTTTGAGATTACGGAATTCGCCTCGCTCTTCGCCGGCGTAGACTCCGGGAAGTTCGATCTGATTGCCAACAACATCGGAGAGAACGCGGAGCGCCGCGAGAAATACCTCTACTCCCAATACCCCTATGTCATCACGCACAACGTCTTGATCACGAGGCCGGAAGCCGGCACGGATGTGACGCTGGCGGATATGGCGGGGCAGTCGATGGGCGTGGTTGCAGGCTCTCTGCAAGCGATCTTCATGGAGAAATATAACAGCGAGAACCCGGATGACGCGATCCGCCTGGATTATGTGGACACGGATGGTGCGACCATCATCCGCGATGTCGCTTCCGGTCGCTATGACATGACCATCTACTCGACGACTTATCTGGAAGACGTGATGGCCACCTACGGCGTAGAGCTGGTCGGCCACATGATCGAGAACGAAGATGAGATTCAGCCACCCGGTGCGTACTTCTTGTACACGAAGAGTAAGCGAAGCCTAGACCTTCGCGAGCGAATCGATACTGTCCTCGCAGAACTTAGAGAAGACGGGACGCTAGAGGAGCTATCCAACAAGTACTTCGACGTGGACAAGACCGCTCTGTCCGATTCCATGATCGCCCGAAACGACAAGATCAACCGGGAAGTCATCCAAGAGATTACGGGTGAGACGCGCGATGTGCGCACCGTCGTCGTCGGCACCTCCGGTCAGACGAAGCCGATGAACTACTTCGAAGACAATCAGCTGGTCGGCCTCGAGATCGACATACTCAGTGAGATCGATAAGCGAGTAGACGAGATCTCTATCACGTATGAGATTACGGAGTTCGCCTCACTGTTTGCAGGACTAGACTCGGGTAACTTCGACCTCGTCTCCAACAACCTCGGCGAGAACAAGGATCGTCGCGAGAAGTTCTTATTCTCGCTCTACCCCTACGTCATCACGCACAACGTGATTATCACGGCACCCGGCCAACCGGCGAACATGGAGATGGAAGATTTCGCAGGTAGAAGCTTCGGCGTCGTACCGGCCTCGCCCCAGTCGATGTACCTCGAGGCGTGGAACACGGAGCATCCGGAGCTTATGGTCGACATCCAATACATCGATTCGGATCCGTCCACGATTATCAGAGATGTCCACTCCGGGCGCTTCGATGCGACCATCTACAACACGAACTATCTGGATGATGTGCAGCGTACCTTTGGTATTGAACTGATGGCCCATCCGATCGAGGACGAGGACGTGATACAACCGCCCGGATCCTACTTCATCTACCGGACCCAAGACGAACAGCTTAGAAATCTCATGGATGAAGCGCTAGCCGCCATGCGCGAAGACGGTACGCTTCAAGCAATCAGCATGAAGCACTTGGAGCGAGACAACACCGTGTTGACGCAGGCGATCATCCAGAAGAACGATGCGATCGAAGCGGACCGTATCGCCGTGGCAGGAGACAATCAGGGCCAGACAGAGTCGAACGGCCAGATTTTCGCCCCGCGCATGATCACCCAGATGCTGCCGACGATACTCGCGAAGCTTCCGATTACGATCCTGATCACCTTGGTGGCGGCTGCGATCGGTCTGCTGCTTGGCTTCCTGATTGCGGTGACGAAGATCAATCATGTGCCGGTACTCTCGCAGTTCTTCACCCTGTTTGTATCCTTCATGCGCGGTACACCGCAGCTCGTGCAGTTGTTCCTGGCGTACTTCGGCTTCCCCCTCGTCGTACAGTGGCTGAACCAGAAGATGGGCTGGGGCATCGATGTCAACGGCATACCGGCGCTCCTCTATGTCTTCATCGCATTCGGGCTAAACGAGGCGGCTTACACCTCCGAGACCTTCCGCGCTGCTATCTTATCGGTCGACAAGAGCGAGATCGAGGCCGCCAAGTCGATCGGCTTGACAGACAGACAGACGATGCGCCGCATCATACTGCCCTCTGCCATGATCGTCGCCATCCCGAACCTCGGTAACAGCGTCATCAGCCTTTTGAAGGGGACATCGCTTGCGTTTACCGTCACGGTCATCGACATCATGGGCCAGGCGCGCATCATGGCCGGCGCGAACCTGCGCTTCTTCGAAGCCTACATCGCCGTCGCCTTGATCTACTGGGTGCTCTGCATCCTGATCGAGCAGGGCGTGCGCCTGATGGAGAAGAAGATGAACATCGGTTCGAGGCCGAAGATTCAAGCGGATGCCAAGGCAGCGACAGACGAGCTGAGCCGCTAATTAGAGAGAAGGAGAGAACACCATGTTGAAACTAAGTAATTGGTCCAAGGCGTTTGGCAAACATCAAGTGCTCAGGGACATCAATCTAGAGGTACCCACCGGCGATGTATTGACGATCATCGGCGCATCGGGCTCGGGCAAATCGACGCTGCTACGCAGCATCAACTTCTTGGAACCGGCCAATCAGGGGCAGATCCAAGTCGGCGATGTCAGTCATGATGTGCAGAAGATGAGCAGAGACGATATCATAGAAGTTCGCAGGAAGACCGCCATGGTCTTCCAGAACTACGCCCTGTTCTCGAAGAAGACGGCTCTGGAGAACGTCATGGAGAGCCTCGTGATGGTGAGGAAGCTGCCCAAGGCGGAGGCCAGGGACATCGCCCTGCACTATCTGGAGCAAGTCGGCATGACGGATCGAAGAGACTATCACCCGGCACACATGTCCGGCGGTCAGCAGCAGCGAGTGGGCATCGCCCGCGCACTGGCGATCGAACCGGAGGTTATCTTGTTCGATGAGCCGACGTCGGCGCTCGACCCGGAATTGGTCAGCGGAATTCTGGATATAATCCAGAAGATCGCGCATAATAACACAACGATGGTCCTGGTGACGCATGAGATGCGCTTCGCCAAACAAGTCTCGGACCAAGTAAGTTTCCTCGAGGACGGCATCATGGTCGAGCATGGCTCGCCCGAGCAGTTATTCGAGAATCCGTTAAACGAGCGAACCCAGAAGTTTATCCAAGGCGTTACAAGATAGTGAGAGAGCAGAGCATGAGAATAGGGTATCAAGGGATTGCCGGATCGTATTCCGAGACCTGTATACAGGCGTATCTGGCGGAAGCCACAAACGAATCGATCGAAGCTGAGCTTCAGGGACACGATAACTTCCAAGCGATCGTAGATGGGCTCGTGGCTGGCAGCCTGGATGTCGGCTTCTTCCCCGTGGAGAACTCGACGACGGGCCTGATCACGCGCACGGTCGATCTGTTCAAGGGGCTGCCGATCTTCGTCACAGAGGAGCGCTACCAGACGGTGAATCACAGCCTCTGGGGGCTTCCCGGTGCCTCCATCGAGCAGTTGAGGGAGGTCTACTCGCACCCCGAGGCGCTCAGCCAGTGCCGAAGCTTCTTCGACATGCACCCTTGGATCGAGGCCGTGCCCTATGTGGATACGGCGCAAGCGGCGCTCCATATCAAGGCGACGGGAGACCCTACCAAGGCGGCACTTGCCGGCCCAAGAAACGGTGAGCTCTATCAATTGATCCCGCTACTGGAGAATATACAGACAGAGGCGACGAATGTGACGCGCTTCTTCCTCGCCAGATCCAGTCGGAACCAGACAGGCCCCGCAGAGGAGATCCTCGAGGACTACCACGAGGAATATCCGGCGCGCACTCGCTGGCTGCTCTATATCGAGACCTCGCATAAGCCGGGTGCCCTCGTGACTCTGCTCCAGGTCTTCAATCTCTTCTCATGTAACCTCGAGGGCCTCGACGCGCGCCCGATCGCAAACAGGCCGTTTCGCTACGGCTTCTTTATCGAGGTCGATGTCAGTCAACTGGACGGAGACTACGCGCTCCTCTGGAAGAATCTCGAGTTCGCCAGCGAATACCTGCAAGTCATCGCTGCATTCGAACCGATCAAACGAGTAGAGGCATGAGTATATGGATAAACAATTGACGGTAGCGATTGTGGGCTTGGGTGTGATCGGCGGGTCCTTCGCATATGCGCTGAAGAAACAGACGACATACCCCGTTCGGGTCCTGGGTATCGATCATGATCCGGAGACGCTCTACCTCGCCAAGGAGCGAGGGGCGATCGACCACGGTGAGCTTGTGAATCAGACCATACTCGGCATGGCGGATCTCGTGATCCTCACCTTGTATCCCGGGGACACGGTTGATTTCGTGAGACAACATCAAGGCGACTTCAAGCAGGGGGCGATCCTGACGGACACGGTGGGGGTCAAGCAAGAGATCATCAGGCAGATCCTGCCGCTCTTGGACCAAGATCAAGACTTCATCTTCGGTCATCCCATGGCGGGCAAAGAGAGCCAAGGATTCATCTACGCCGACGGCGAGGTCTTCCGAGATGCAAACTATCTTGTGACACCGATTCCCCGAAACAAGCCGGAGAATCTGGAGTTACTGACGAATCTGCTCCTGGCACTCGGCTTCAAACAGGTTCGGCAGGTGACGGACCGTAAACACGACGAGATGATCGCCTACGTCAGCCAGCTCTGCCACGTGCTCGCGGTCTCGCTGATCAACAGCGATCAAGAAGCCAGGGATACGGCAAGCTTCGTCGGCGACTCCTACCGGGAGCTCACGCGCATCGCCAAGATCAACGGGCCGCTGTGGAGCGAGCTCTTCTTGACGAACAAACAGGAGCTGCTCTCGGCCATGGATCAGTTCGAAGAGCAGTATCGCCTCATGCGCCAAGCGATCGAAGACGATGATGACTCGGGACTCGTTACCCTCTTCCGGGAAGCGACCAGGCGCAGGACCAGACTTGAGGCCACGGATGCCTATGGGCGATCGAATTAAACTTGCAAACATAAGGCTTCGGATGTTACAATAACGGGTAGTGTCTGCAAAAGACTTGGAGGTAAGATTCATGCAAGGATTCGCTATTACGCTCGCCATCATCGACGTTGTTATCTGCGTCGTTTTGACCATACTCGTAGCCGTTCAGGAGGGTAATTCCCAGGGTCTGGGCTCGCTTGGCGGCAACACCGATACCTTCTTCGGTAAGAACAAGGGTCGTGCGATCGACGTTCAGTTGAAGAAGATTACATCGATTCTGGCGGTAGCCTTCGCCTTGGTCACGATTATTCTGTTTAGAATTACAGCGGTCTAAGTCCGAATCAACCCTTATCAGATTTCTTACGATGGTCTATCAGCAGTCACTTCCGTTTGGAGGCTTACGGCTGATAGGCCTTTTTGGTTTATATTTGGCAGTCTCATAGGAGAGAAGGAGCAAGCATGACGATTCGAGTCGGCATATTAAGAGAAGCAGAGCGAGGCGGTGTGGTCGAGACCACGGGCAAGAACCGTATCCCGCCCATCAGCATACCGCCAAACGCACTGAACGGTGCGCCGTTCGGCATGTCTGTCGTGGTCGAGCTAACGACCGAAGAAGATGCGACGGATCCACGCGGCCGCATCGTAGAGGTGCTCGGCGACCCGATGCGCCCCGATGTCGCGATCCAGGCCATCATCAGGGATCACGGCCTGCGTACGGACTTCCCGCGCGGCGTGCTGCAAGCAGCAGCGCTTGTTCCGACCACGCTCTCGGACGAGGTAATTGATGCGGAATTGGCCAGGGGCCGCAAGGACCTGCGCTCGCTTCGCACTATCACGATCGATGGCAAGGATGCCAAGGACCTAGATGATGCGATCTCGATTCGGGAGCTGCCGGACGGAGGCTATACGCTCTGGGTGCATATCGCGGATGTCACGCACTATGTCAAAGAAGGCTCGTCGATGGACAAGGAAGCCCTGCTGCGCGGGAACTCGGTCTACCTCGTGGACCGTGTGCTGCCCATGTTGCCCCCGCGCTTGTCCAACGGCATCTGTAGCCTGAATCCGAACGTCGACCGCCTCGCGCTCACCTGCATGATGCAGATCTCCCCGGACGGCCACACGGTCACAAGCGAGATCTTCGAGAGCTTGATTCGCTCGGATCATCGCACGAATTACATCGATGTCTTCGCCGCGCTAGAGACCGCCGATGCCATCGAGGAATATAGAGATATACACGCAGAGCTCCTGATGATGCAGCGCTGCGCGAGCCTCTTGGCACAGCATCGCTCGCTACAGGGGAACCTGGAGTTTGCCTTCCCGGAGACGAAGGTCGATCTGGATAGCGAGGGACGGCCGACAGATATCTATGCGTATCCGATCAATGAGGCGAACGGGATCATAGAAGAGTTTATGATCGCCGCCAATCAGGCCGTAGCCAAGACGTTTACGGCCAAGCGCGCCCCCTTCCTCTATCGGGTGCACGAGCTGCCGGACCCGGAGAAGCTCGATCGCTTCGTTCGCACGGCCAAGTTGATGAACGTGCACGTGAAGTTCAAGGGCGCAGTACCTGATACCAGGGAGCTTGCACGCATCCTGGATCAGGTCAAGGTGACGCCGTATGAAGCGGTGTTGTCGCAACTGCTCTTGCAATCCTTGGCCAAGGCTCGATACAGCGAGCAGCCGCTTGGCCACTACGGTCTTGGTATCCACGATTATTCGCACTTCACCTCGCCGATTCGCCGCTACCCGGACCTCTTCATCCATCGCGTGATCAAGGGCTATCTAAACGATTCGCGTCGCGAGCGCAAGTGGCGCAAGGCCGCCCCGGACGTCGCCCTGCACTGCTCGGAGACCGAGCGCGAGGCGATGTATGCCGAGTACGATACGGTGGATCAGAAGGTTGCCGAATACATGAGCGAGCGCCTCGGCGAGCACTATACCGCGCGCATCTCCGGCATGATCGATGCCGGTATCTTCGTGATGCTCGAGAACACGATCGAGGGTATGATTCCGTTTCGTACGATGAACGATTACTTCGTCTTCGATCCCGATACGCTCACCGCACAGGGTAGCCGCAGCGGCAGGCGCTTCAAGATCGGACAAGAGCTCGAAGTCGTCATCGCGAGAGCGGATCTGATTCGTCGCCAAGTAGACTTCATGCTGCCGGACGATTGGACCTACCATCAGAAGAAGCGAAACAATACTCGAAGCCACGCCCAGCAGAACATAGAGGGGCGCGGGAAACAAGATAGATCGGGACGAGGTAAACAAGACGGTTCTAGACGCGGGAAGCCGGATGGCTCGAAACGTGCGAAGAAGGGACAGGCATCGCAAGTCTGGCAGAAGTCGAAACACAAGACCAAGAAACGTAAGGGGAAGAAGGGGAGAGGATAGATCTCGAAACAGAACAAAGAAGCCCGCTAGCGAGCTTCCAACGTCTGATTAAGAATTCGAGTTGCTTAGTCCTCGCTTACGATGAAGGGTGTCAGCTTGTCCAGCAAGTCATCCGGGCTCGCGGCGTGGATGTTCACATCGATCGGCTTGGCCAGGTCGAGACTGAAGATACCCATGATCGATTTCGCATCGACGATATAGCGACCCGACACCAAATCGACATCATAAACGAAGTCGTTGACGATACGGACGAATTCCTTCACATCATTAATTGATTTCAGCATAACGGTTAATGTCGTCACAGTAGAAACCTCCCTCATTAGTTATAGTTATTTTAGATCAGCAAGCCCGGCACTTCAAGCCGACAACGTTACCAATCCAAGGAGCCGGAATCATGAAACAAGATGAGTTACGCATAGCCGCCCTGAATCTGGGTTGCAAGACAAACCGCTACGAGACGGATGCGGTTGTCCAAGACTTCTTGAACCAGGGTTACAGGGAGGTCTCGTTTCGTTCGGAGGCAGATCTCTACATCATCAATACCTGTAGTGTGACAGGGGAGGCCGGCCGCAAGTCCGGTCAGATGGTGCGCCGTGCCAGGAAGATGAATCCGGAGGCGGTAGTCGTCGCGATGGGCTGTCACGTGGAACTCGGTGCCGAGAGCCTCGGGGCGGACATCCTGGTAGGTAATACGGGCAAAACCCGCGTCCCCGCCCTCCTCGCCCAATGGACCGAGATGAATCAGGGGCGAGAGACACCGGAACGCCTGAACTTCCGGGCGATCGCAGGCAGCCTAAACTCGGAGCGCGAGCCGGACTTCGAAGAATTCTCCCCGCAGGTCGTGCAGTCCGAGAGCCGCGGTATTATCAAGATCCAAGACGGCTGCAACAACTTCTGTACCTACTGCACGATACCGATGGCCAGAGGCCGGGTGCGAAGTCGCGGCAAGGAGCAGATTCTACAGGAAGTCCGTAATCTGGCAGGCTACGGCTTCTCGGAGATGGTCCTCACCGGCATCCATATCTGCTCTTATGGCCAAGAGCGAGAGGAGGACTCGAAGTCCGTCGAGGATGCGCCGCTGATCGGGCTACTGGCGGATATGGCAGAGATTCCCGGCGTGAAGCGACTGAGGCTTGGTTCTGTAGAACCCAAGTCCGTGACCGAGGCGTTCGCCAGTCGCTTGGCTACAATTCCCGGGATCTGCCCGCATATCCACCTCTCGCTGCAGAGCGGCTCCGATCGTACGCTCGCCCGCATGAATCGCCGCTACAATACGGACGATTACCGCACGGCTGTCCGCTATCTGAGGGCGTCGCTGCCCGGCCTCAATTTGACGACGGATGTGATCGTCGGCTTCCCCGGAGAGACCGGTGAGGATCATGAGGCGAGCCTGGCGTTTGCAAGCGAGATGGGTTTCGGACGCATCCATGTGTTTCGCTACTCTCCCCGTGAGGGGACTGCTGCCGCAAGCTTCAGGGAGCAGGTGGCACCCGATGTGGCGGCTAGGCGCAGCGAGGACTTCCAAGCGCTCGGGGAGAAGCTGCTTACCAAGCGCCAAGAAGCGCTTGTCGGTAGCAGGGCCGAGATTCTCTTGGAGTCGAAGCTTCGAGACGGTAGCTGGCTCGGTTACACGGCAGCCTATGATGTGAGTCGCGTATATTTCGACGATATGATCCCGATGGACGCGATACGAGAAGGCGATATTTGGCCGGTCTCGGTGACCGCATATAGGGGCGACGAACTGATCTGCAACGCGCTTCCGGGGGAAGATTAATTAATCATTAAGTTGGCACAGAAACAGCCCGAAACCGCGGTATTGTGCTAGAATAACGAATAAGCAGATCAATTGCTGTCTAAGAGAAATAGCGGACGGTAACGGTCGATAGGAGGTCATAAGCGTGGAATACAACGAGACGACTAGATTCGAGATGAACTTCGATCAGAGCGACGAAGTCAAGCAGATGATGAGCGAAGTACTACTGGCCTTGAAGGAGAAGGGTTACAACCCCATCAGTCAATTGGTCGGTTACTTCCTATCCGGTGACCCCACCTATATCACGAACCATAAGGGCGCACGCGCCGTCATTCGCCGTTTGGAGCGAGACGAAGTGCTGGAAGTGATCCTAAGCGATTACATCAAGCGTCTGGAACGCGGTGAGGGGCATGGCGAATAAACAAGGGCGGGTCATGGCCATCGATTATGGCTTGGCCCGTATCGGTGTTGCGATCAGTGATCCGCTGCGCATAACCGCTAGGGGTCTGGAGACCATCAACTGGAACGGGCGGGATATGGCCTGGGCACAAGATCGCATCTGCGAGCTTGCCTCGGAATACGAGATCGTAGAACTTGTGATGGGTCTGCCCAGACGTACGGACGGACAGCCGAGTAGCAGCGAGACCGGAGCCAGACAGCTTGCAGCCGATTTGGAGGCGCGTTTGGGGCTTACGGTCTTGTTTCTAGATGAGCGCTATACGACGGTGCTGGCCTCCCGTGTCCTAAACGAAGTCGGCTACAAGAAGAACAAACGCCAGGTGATTGACCAGCTGGCAGCCGAGATTATCCTCCAAGATTATTTGAACGCATCCGTCTGAGCGAATCTGTTATCCTGTGCTATAATTAGCGAGAATCGCAGCTCAACTGCGAGGATTAGATGAATACGGAGGATAAGAGGATGTTAGTCAATGTGCTATATAGTGCGGATCATGGCCACGACGGACATGAGCATGACCATTCCCACCACGATTGCGAGCACTGCGATCACGAACACCACCATCATGACGAAGAAGAGGGTGACCCGGTTGTCATCACCATGGTCGACGAAGAGACGAACGAAGAGTTCGAATTCGTCATCGCCGATGACTTCGAATTCGAAGGTGAGATATACTGTGTACTCGTTACGCAAGATGACGACCCCGAGGCCGTTATCGTACGCGTGGTGACACTCGAAGATGGCAGCGAGGGCTTCCAGAGCCTAGACGAAGAAGAGTTTGACCGTGTAGCGGCCGAATACGATCGCCTGGTGGATGAAGACGAAGACGTCGAAGACGACGAAGAATAAGTGTTTGAAGGAGTAGGCGATGTCCATTTGGGACCGATTATTCGCGAATAAGACGGCGGACGAACCCATCCCGCAAGTTGAGGATGATGTTGTCCTCGCCGTGCTCGAAGACTTGGACAACGGACATGAGTACTACTTATCAATCGTAGATTCGTTCTCGATTTATGGACGCGAATATGTCGCGATGAGCTCATACGAACCGGATGACGGAACCCATCGGGAACCGGAGTTCGTGCTGATGCGTTTCGATACGGGTCAGCAGGGCGAACACTACTACCAGTCGATTCGCAACAAGAAGGAACTGGAACTGGCGTTTAACGTGTTCTATGAGCGCTATCTGCGTCACCTAACGTAACCCCCCTAGAGGATACGCGGTCCGTGTTAACAGCACGGACTTTTTTAATCCCTGAAATTTGCTAAGATTAGTAGACTAAGAGATTGGAGAAGCGTTATGACATACGATCAAGAACGAGACCAGATAGAAGTACAGAGCTACGCTTACTATCAACCGCCGCTAAGGCGACAAGACCGTCTGAAACCAAACGGCAAGCATTACTTCACGGCACGGACCGTACTGGTTCCGCTGCTCTTTTATTTTGTGCATATGGGCTTGCAGACGATGGTTATGCTGGGCCTGATGGTCGTCATGATCCTAAACCCGAATACAACGCTAAATCTCAGTGATTACTTCGTCTTGATTGACCTCGTGATGGAGAAACAAGCAATCGTCTTCGTCGTATCGGGATCCCTGTCGATAATCATCTATGCGATCGCGCTCGGCGTGTTCAATAAGCGAGAGCCATCTTACTTGATGGCATCGAGGCCGTCTGTCGCCGAAGTGGGCGGCAGTGTGGCCATGTCGATCGGTGCGATCGGTGCGACGACGCTTGTCTTGATCTTGATTCAGCTCCTGGCGTCGAAGATACAGTTCTGGTCTACGGAGCTGGATTCCTACATGGACTTGACCCAAGCGTTTGGCGACGGCTCCGGCATGCTGCTACAGATTCTGGCGTTCGCGGTGATCGTCCCGATTGCAGAGGAGCTCCTCTTCCGCGGCATTGTGTGCGGCGAGCTCAAGCGAGTCTTCCCCGATTGGCTGGTGATTGTGTTGTCGGGCGTGTTCTTTGCGATTATACATATGAATGTGATTCAGTCGACCTACGTGCTGGTTGCAGGCCTCCTGCTCAGCGCGATCTATGTCTGGTCCGGCTCGATCTATCTGTCGATTCTCATGCACATGGTCTATAACTTCCTCGGTAGCTCGCTTGGGCTGCTGGTGGGGGATAACGAACGGGCGATGCTCTGGGTGAATAATATCCAGTTGCTCTTCGTTCCCGTGGCGATCTTCATCGCGATCTTGTTCTATCGCAGACACAAGTTGCAACGACATGCGGAGGTCTAATGTTTAGGAAGCGCAGACGGGCCATGCGGACGGCCTCATGGAGCCGCAGCTTCAGGCAGAAGCATCGCACGGCCTATCTGGGCCTCGTCGTCACGGCCGTGATTCTGGCGATGAGCTTGCTGCTGCTCGCTACGATCTTGCTTCTGGCGGGGCGCGAACCGTCTCTGACCGTAACGGAGAAGGAGCATGTGAATTTCGATGCCTATATGCTCGGTAGCGGCGTATCGCTTCGCGGTACGGGGGATATCAATTTGATTGAGAACCCCTCGTTCGAGCCATATGTCGATCGAACGACTCTCTCGGTCAGCTCCGCCTACAGCGGCACGGAGGGCATCGGTGCGCTGGTGTCGCTCGGCAGTGAGGACAGCGGTGTGCCTATCTCAAACTATCGGGGAGCTAGCTTCCGGCTATTAAGGCAAGACGAGACAGCGAGACTTCAGACCATCCGAAGCGGTGAGATCTCGGGCTACAGACACTTGCTGCCGCAAGAGGATCTGGCCTACTCGATCGGGCTCGAGGGGGACAAGATCGAAGCGCGACTGTTGGACAGCTACATCGAGGATAGTGATACGGGCCGCCAGATCGTGCTCGTCGGTGAGAGCGGCTTGATGCTGGTCTATGACGGCGTGCAGTTCGTACCCTATACCCTGAATTTCCGCAGCAATACCTATGGCAGAGGCTATGACCTCCTCCAATCCGTTCGCTCAGCGAATCTGCTGGCGATCGAACGCATCGACGATACCTACTATATCTTGACCGAGGACGGCGAGATCTACGAGACCGGGGTTGGCGAGATGCTTGGCTGGACCTATGTGGAGACGATCATCCCCGCCGTATCGTACAGGCCAAACGACAGTCTGCCTATCACGCTGCTTGTCCAAGCGAAGCAGCTTCTGGCTGTGACAGGGACCGGTGAGTTCTGGCGAATCGGCCTAGGCGATGAAGAGACCGTGCTCTACGCGCAATTGGACCAGGCTCTGTACTCGGTCGAGAGCAAGGACTTGACGCCAATGGAGCGCCCGCTACGCCTGGTAGCGGCCGAAACCATGGGCGATTCCATCGTGCTGGTCGCGGAACAACAAGTTTTCGTGATCGATCTTATCCCGCTAGGAGAGGCGATGCCGCCGGTACTCGTCTACATGAACGATGTCGATCTGCCGAGCGATGCTTGGCAGCAGTATCTGTGGCAGGGCATACAGATCGTCTCGGACCAAGTGGCCGTGATTCGCGATAACCGGATGAATCTCCTGATCTTGGATATGGGCGAGCGCCAAGATTTCGATACCGAGAACAGCGAAGTAGCGGTGCGATACCTACCGTATGAGGGGAGCGGGGCTGCTTCTCCGATCGGCGTCGTGGCGATTGGCGCCGAGACCGGCTACTATGCCTATCCCAGCGGCGAGCTGATTTACTATGATCTCGCAGGCGATTCGATGTACGAGCGCTTCCGCTTCCTAGATGAGGAGGGAAGTGATGCGGGAAGGAGCTTCGCCTATGCCTATTCCCTAGGGACAGAGGGGCTGCTCCTTGTCGACCGTGAGAGTCAAGGCGAGGTTGTGCCGCTGGGGACTGCCCTCTTGTTTAGCGAGCTAGATGCTATTGGTGTCGATGCGGAGGCCAAGATCGGTGATCTTCTGATTCTGGAGCGAAGCGTCGAGACCGGTCGTAGCGATCTGGCAACAGGCGATTGGGTGGGTGACGGCGAGCTCTCGTGGGAGAGCTACACGGATGAGAGGTCTTCTGTAGCCTCTCGTTCGGGTAGAAGATATGTGCGGATGACCGATCGGGCGAGCCTCACGCAAGAACTCGTGCGCAGAGTAAGTGTTGAGATGACTGCAAGATCGACCTACCATCTTCGCTTCCAGGCTAGAGAGTCGGTTGAAGACAGCTTGCTCATCGTTCGTATCGGCGGGCCGTTCGAAACGGTGGAATTAACGTTCAAGCATTTCAGCCGCAATTGGCAGAGCCATGCGGAGAATATACTGATTCCGAGTGTGACAGG
Organism: uncultured Oscillospiraceae bacterium; assembly: GCA_964558445.1. Lineage (GTDB taxonomy): Bacteria > Bacillota > Clostridia > Saccharofermentanales > Fastidiosipilaceae > CAYXVJ01. The sequence continues at coordinate 27,197 of CAZLEA010000016.1, forward strand.
CGGTGATCAGCCGGTCACGATCGAACTCGAACTTGTCGGCGGTAGCATCGACATCGACGATATCTATCTGGCACAATCCGTCCAAGGAGACAATATCTACCGCAGCGAGGTTCAAGAGGGGATACGGGAGGCGAGTCCTGACTTGATTCGCTTCGAGGATCTGGCGATCGGTCGCCAAGATGTCTTGGCGGAGGCGTGGCTGCTCTATCAGGACATAGAGCTCTATCCCGGACGCGAGGCAGAAGATCGGATCGGGAGCCTGGAAGCGGCGCTTCGCCTGGCTCGCTCGGCATCCGCAAGCCCGTGGCTCGTCATCGACAGTTATGCGACCTACGAGGAAGCCAGAGCGCTCATGAACTATCTGGCGGCATCGCCGGGTGAAGCCTATGGCGACAAGCGCATGGCCAATGGTACGGCCGTCCCCTGGATGAGCCAGTTCGATCAAGTGATCATCGAGGTGACGGATCGCTCCGGTATCTATCGCACGGATAGCGAGAAGGCGGGTTTCGCCGACTCGATCTTCGACGGTCTGAAGGCCTCGCCCTACTATCAGCAGAATCGTCACAAGATCGTGTTGGTCGATAGTATGAGCTATCAAGAGGGCTACATGTTGTCGGCTGCGGATTATCACGCGGCAGCGCTCGCTATCACCGACGATTCCGGCGCCTCGTTCGCCGATGTCGTAGAGGATTTGTACCTGGAATTCCAATCGTCAAGTCCACGCATCCCGCACCTGCCCTCGCGCTATATCAGCAATTTGATTCATGAGTTTCGCATCGAAGACGGCGGCAGCATCGACTTGTCGAGTGCGAGCGCGGCAGAGCAGGTCTGGGCTGCCACAAGAGGGCTGGAGCAGACGAACACGGCCGTACTGATGAGCCTGGATTATTCGGTAGACAGTACGGAGCGAATCGCATTGAATCAGCGGATCGCAAGCCTGCTTAGCGGGCTCGAGGGGGCGACACCGATCGGGCTTGAGATCCTGGATCCGCATATAGACTTGGAGAGCGATAACGATTCCGGCGCCGATTGGGTGTCGGAGACGGTCGCTTACGGACTAAGCTTCCAAACCGATGACGGCCAAATCAGCTTGCTGCTCAACACAGGGAAGGAAGCCAAGACCATCGCGTGGGAGACGCCCAGAGGCAGCGAGTCGACCAGACTTCGTATCTATGATCGACAGCTGAACTTGCAGAGCGACGAGACGTATAAGGCCTCGCGCAGAAGAATCTTCATCCCTGCCGGCAGTGTCGTCTTGATCGATGAAATTACAGGCGAGAACTAAGCGCACGAACCGGGTGGATCGGTTAGAATAGAAACCATAGTAAACTCTCAAGGAGGCAGTTATGAACCCATTTGAATTATATCTACCGACACGCTATGTGTTCGCCTACGGAGCAGAGGAGGAAGCAGGCCGGCTTGCCGCGGAGGCGGGTGCAAGCAAGGTCTTGCTGTTATACGGAGGTGGCAGTGCAGAGCGCTCAGGGTTGCTCGGCCGAGTTCGTGCCAGCCTCGCCGGAGCAGAGCTTGGCGTCGTCGAGCTTGGCGGTGTACAACCCAACCCGCGCATGGATCTGGCGTATCGCGGTCTGGAGCTCGTCTCGGAACACGGTGTCGACTTCATCTTGGCCGTCGGCGGCGGATCCGTCATCGATACGGCGAAGACGATCGCTGCTGCAAGCAGTCATGACGGAGATGCCTGGGATCTGTTTACCGGTGCATATCGTCCGAAGAAGGCGATTAAGCTCGCATCGATCCTGACCATCCCGGCCGCGGGCAGCGAGGGTTCGGATAGTGCGGTGATGAATCGGGAGATCGACGGTATCGTCTACAAACGGGCGTTCGGAGCGGAGTGTGTTATCCCGCGCTTTGCCCTCATGAACCCCGAACTCACTTGGACACTTCCGGCGAATCAGACGGTTGCAGGTATCGCAGATATCTTCACGCATGTAGCCGAGCGCTACTTCACGAATACGAAGGGGACCTACCTGATCGATCAATTCTGTGAGGGAATCTGGCGCACCCTAATCCGCTATGCACCGATCGTGCATCAAGATCCGACGAACCGCGAGGCACGTGAGCAGATCATGTGGGCGGGAACAGTGGCACACAACGACTTCGTCGGTGTGGGCAGAGACCAGGATTGGGCAAGTCACGGTATCGAGCACGAGCTCTCGGCGCTCTACGATGTCGCTCACGGAGCAGGCCTGGCCGTCGTCTTACCGGCTTGGATGAAATATGTTTATAAGAACGATGTGGCGCGTTTCGTGCGCTTCGCAACCGAGGTATTCGGTATCGAGAACGATCCGTTCGATCAAGAGCGAGTCGCCCTTCGCGGTATCAATGCGCTCAAGGCGTTCTACTCATCGATTGGTCTGCCGACAAGTCTTGCGGAACTAGGCGGTGCAGAAGAAGACATCGACTTCCTCGCCGAGAACATCAGCTACGATAACGAGGGGAAGATCGGCAGCTTCGTGCGCCTGGACGTGGACGCGGTCAAGGCGATTTATCAACTGATGTAAGCACATCGTCCGGATGAGGCGAAGGCTAGAACAGGGAATTAGGAAGACAAACACCGGAGAGCAGTCAGAAGCTGTGCTCCGGTGTTTGTGCTTGTTCTGCTAGAATGCAACTAAACTAGGGTAGATACCGAGGAGACGAACGGAGGTAGAGACATGGAGATAGTGCGCTGCAGTTGGGCAGACAGTTCCCCCGAGATGAGCCTGTATCACGATACGGTCTGGGGCAGACCGGAACACGATGACCACCAGTTGTTCAAGAAGCTGATTCTGGACGGTTTCCAGGCAGGGCTCAGTTGGTCGACCATCATTATGAAGATGGATGCACTAACCGAAGCCTTCGACGACTTCCTGCCGGAGTGCTTGGTGACATATGATGAAGAAAAGGTTGAGGAGCTGATGCAAGATGCGGGCATCATCCGGAATCGATCCAAGATCAAGGCTGCGATCCACAACGCCAAGCGCTACTACGTGCTCTGTGAGGAACACGGCTCGTTAAACGACTTCCTGTGGCGCTACGTGGATTATAGACCGATCGAGAATCGCTGGCCGACCGTAGCGGATGTACCGGCTACGACCGAACTGTCGATTCGGATCGCCAAGGACTTGAAGGCACTGGGCTTCAAATACGTGGGACCGACGATTATCTACGCCTATATGCAGGCGATCGGTATGGTCAACGACCATCTGGCGACCTGCGACTATGAGGCGAGGGCGATGACGGTCTAGCGCTTGCGGAACATGAGCTCTCTGTTACCGTGGGCATAGACCATGCCAAGAGAGACGATCAGACCGCCGATGATGTTACCGAGGGTGACGGGTAGTAAGTTACCCAAGAGGGCGTTGGCTACGGTAAGCTTCGAGAGGTCGAGGCCTGCTTCCACGGCGAGTGCGGCATAGGACGGATTCAATCTAGCGAAGAGCGAGACGGACAGGTAGTACATATTGGCTACACAGTGCTCGAAGCCCGCGATGACGAAGAAGGCGATCGGGAGATAACAACCGACGAGCTTGGCCATAGTCTCCTTGGCTGCATAGAAGCAGAGGACCGCCGTACAGACCAAGAGGTTGCAGAGGATGCCGGAGACGAGTAGCTTGCTGCTTGGCTGATTGATCTTCACAAGTGCAAGCTTCATGCTGTAGACCGCCAAGGATTTGGAGCTGTAATTGAGTTGTTCGCTGTAGACGATGCCGGCCGAGATGGCGAGACTGCCGATCGCGTTGCCGATATAGACCAAGAACCAGTTGCGTAGCATGCGCAGCACGCCTGTTTCGCGATGCATGACGGATATGGAAATCATGATGTTACTGGTGAAGAGTTCCATGCCCATCAGTAAGATGATGCATAGCCCGAACGGGAAGATGAGGCCGCTTACGACCTTGGCATATGAGATGTTGTCTATGGCATGGATCGCTGTGTTCGAGACCGCACTGCCGAAGGCGATGGTCATGCCGGCCATGATCGATAAGACGAGAAGCTGTGCGGCTGATTTGTTAGCCTTGACCTGTCCGGTCTTGTTATAAGAAGCCGTGATATCGGCAGGGGAGTTCATATACATGGGGGGAAACCTCCGAGGAATCGTACTTGAGTTAGACCACCATGCATCATATCAGCTCAGCCTAGAAATGAGAAGACCACCGGGCACGTATGCGGTGGTCTTCGTCATGACAATTCGGAGATTATCAGGCGTCGGGATGACTGAGATATGTTGCAGTAGTCTCGATTCCGCTGAGCTCCTCAACTTCGGCATCTGTTAGCCGGAAGTCGAAGAGGTCGATATTCTCTACGATTCTCGCCGCCGTCTTCGACTTAGGTAGCGGCAGGAAGCCCATCTGGAGACTCCAGCGAAGCGCAACTTGAGCCGGCGACTTCTTGTGGTTATCAGCGATTCGCTTCAATTCGGGTGCATCCAGCAATTCACCTCGACCGAGCGGGCTATATGCTTCGAGCAGTATGTCACGCGCCTCGCAGTAGGCGACGGTCTCGCGGTCGATCAAGCCGGGGCAGAGCATGATCTGGTTCACGACCGGCTTGTGCCTGGCCGTCTTCAGCAGCTCATCCATGTGATGAGGCAAGAAGTTACTGATGCCTATCGAGCGGACTTGCCCCGTGTCGACGAATTCCTCTAGTGCACGCCAGGTCTCGGCGTTGGCTGCTTGCCAGTGGTCTCTGAATTCTCTGGGATTCGGCCAGTGAATCAAGACGAGGTCGATGTAATCTGTGCCGAGTAGGCGAAGGCTCTCCGTAATTGAGGCCTTGGCAAGTTCATAACTGTGCTTACCGTTTCCGATCTTGGTCGTCAAGAAGATCTCTTCTCGCCCGGCGCCGCTGTCTCTGATACCTTGGCCGACGGCTTCTTCGTTACCGTACATCTGGGCCGTGTCGATGTGGCGGTAACCGGCTGCAATTGCTTCGGAGACGGCCCGGCTTGTGTGGGCGTCGTTTGGCATCTGCCAGGTGCCGAAGCCGACGGATGGGATGAACTTACCGTCCGATAGGCGGTAGTGATCGTTTGGGCTGTGGAATTGTGTCATGTTATCCTCCTTAGACAAATGTGTGGATTTGTACCAGAATCTACAAAAAATCCTTTGACCTGCACCTGTTAATAGGCTACCATATTAGCAATTATGCATCAGATCAGGAGGTAACGTATGTCTTTCTTCGACAGTTTATGGGTCGCGCTATTCTGCTTCATGATGGTCCTCGTCGTATTGTTCTTCTTATTTCTCTTTATACGGCTCTTCTCACATGTATTTGTATGGATATCCAGGGGATCGCTCCTCAGTTCTAACGGTAAGGAGAAGTAGGGACTATGTTTATTGAAGCTATTAAGGACATTTGGCTGGAATCCGGCTTTGCATCCATGACATGGCAACATGCCGTGATGATTCTCGTTGCGTTCGTACTGATCTATCTTGCGATCGTACGTAAGTTCGAACCTCTACTCTTGCTGCCGATTGCGTTTGGTGTGCTGCTTACGAACCTGCCTGTGACAGGTCTGATGACCGGACCGCTGGGGGATCAAAACGGTGGCCTCCTCTATTACCTCTACCAGGGCGTGAAGCTTGGGATCTATCCCTCCTTGATCTTCCTCGGGATCGGTTGTATGACAGACTTCGGCCCCCTGATTGCGAGGCCTAGCAGCCTCTTCCTCGGGGCGGGTGCACAGTTTGGCATCAGCGTCGCGTTTGTGATCGCCTCCGTCCTCGGTTTCACGGCTCAGGAAGCGGCATCGATCAGTATCATCGGTGGTGCGGACGGACCGACTGCGATCTACCTCACCTCGATGCTGGCCCCGGAGCGCTTACCCGCGATCGCGATTGCCGCCTACTCCTACATGGCTCTGATTCCGCTCATCCAACCGCCGATCATGCGGGCGATGACGACGAAGAAGGAGCGTGAGATCGAGATGAAGCAGATGCGAGATGTCTCTAAGACGGAGAAGGTCGTATTCCCGATCATCGTCTCCGTACTGACGATTCTGCTCCTGCCCTCCGTTGCTCCTCTACTTGGTATGTTGATGCTTGGTAACCTCTTCAAGGAGTCCGGTGTAGTTGAGCGTCTCTCAGACACGGCGCAGAATGCAATGATGAACATCGTCACGATCTTCCTGGGACTCACTGTCGGTGCGACGGCGAACGCCGAGACCTTCTTGCAAACGGAGACGCTCAAGATTATCGGACTGGGCCTCCTCGCCTTCGTCTTCAGTACGGTCGGTGGCCTCGCGCTCGGCAAGCTCATGTGCTGGCTTAGCGGTGGTAAGATCAATCCGCTGATCGGCTCGGCCGGTGTCTCCGCGGTGCCGATGGCAGCCCGCGTCTCGCAGATCGAGGGACAGAAGGCGAACCCGACGAATTACCTCCTCATGCACGCCATGGGCCCGAACGTAGCAGGTGTTATCGGCTCCGCCGTCGCGGCCGGTGTGCTACTTAGTCTCTTCGGCTAAACGACAGGATTTGGGCATGTGTTTGATCTTCGGGTCGAATACGTGCCTTTTTTCTCCTTGTCAGAATCAGGCGCTATCCTATACAATCGAATCTGATTGTCCTCAAGGGAGGTATTGACAATATGGGTATGACTCAGATCTTGGGCCTGCTTGGTGGTCTGGCACTCTTCTTATATGGTATTACCATGATGAGCGAGGGGCTAGAGGCTGCTGCGGGAGATCGCTTGAAGAAGATTCTCGAGCGTTTGACCTCGAATCGTTTCGTCGGTGTGGCCATGGGTACCGTGATCACCGCACTGATTCAATCGTCTTCGGCGACCACTGTCATGGTGATCAGCTTCGTCAATTCCAGCTTGATGACCCTACAGCAAGCCGTCTGGGTGATTATGGGTGCCAATATCGGTACGACCATCACCGGTCAGATGATTGCGCTTGATTTGGGTGGGCTTGCACCGCTCTTTGCCTTCATTGGTGTCCTCTTGATGTTTATGATCAAGAAGTCTCGCGGTCATCACTTCGGCCAGATCCTGGCCGGCCTTGGTGTCCTCCTCATCGGTATGAATATGATGAGTTCCTCGATGGCACCGCTGCGAGATGTGCCCGGTTTCGTCGCACTCATGACGCAATTTGAGAACCCGATTCTGGGTATACTCGGCGGTATGGTGTTCACCGCCATCGTCCAATCGTCTTCCGCCTCGATGGGTATCCTGCAGGCGCTCGCGATCAGCGGCGTGCTGGATCTGCCCAGCGCGATCTTCGTCTTGATGGGTCAGAATATCGGTACTTGTGTGTCTGCGCTACTCGCCTCACTGAACGCGAATCGTAACGCCAAGCGCGCAACTCTGATTCACGTCCTGTTCAACATCATCGGTACCGCAATCTTCACCGTGATTGTACTCACGACCGACTTCACGTCTTGGATGATGGCGCTCACGCCGAACAGCGTGGTGGCACAGATCGCCAATACGCATACGATCTTCAATATCGCAACGACGCTGGTACTACTCCCGTTCGGCACCTATCTGGCTATGCTTGCGACCAAGATACTTCCGGAGCGAGAAGACGAGACCGCAGATGTGCACCAACTACTCTACATCAATCAGATCGGTACGGCAGAAGAGGGGCGCTTCGGCTATACAACGCTCGTTGTCAACGCCGTCTGGCGAGAGCTTGAGCGCATGGCCGAGATGGTTCGTGAGTGCGTAGATGAGAGCTTCGAAGCGATCCTGGAGGGGAAGACCAAGCGTATTCCCAAGATCCGCGATATTGAAGAATATGTCGACTTCTTGAACAAGGAGATCAGCACGTTCATCTCTCGCGTCATGGTCTACGAGCAGAATCAAGGGGCTTCGAAGCTTCTAGTCTCCTTCTTCGGTATCTCGACGAATCTCGAGCGTATCAGCGACCACGCCATGAATATCGGTGAATACAGCAAGTACTTGTCCAGAGACGAGTTCGCCTTCTCCGAGGCGGCTCTCGATGAGATTAGCCAGATGAAGGATATCAGTCTGCGCGCGGTCGATCTCATCATGCGGATGGAGGGCATCTCTGTCGATGACTTCGCCGTGATCTCGGCACTCGAGCAGCGAATCGATGACCTGACCGTGAAGTTTCGCGATCAGCAGATCGAGCGCATGCGCGGTAGGGAGTGCGCGGAGGAATCGAGTATTATCTACTCTGAGCTCTTGACCGACTTCGAGCGAATCGGTGACCATGTCCTGAACGTGGGTAAGGAGTTGGTGAAGACCGGTGTACCCGCATAGCGAGAATTCAGGAATCCCCTTAGGACGGAAGCCATAATTCAGTGATTATGAAGAGCCTCGTAACGATTGCGGTTGCGGGGTTTTTTGTTGCCGAACAGAATTAAGGTGATCCTTAAAATAGTATTCGGTATAAACTTAAGAACGATTGACAGCTCTCCGTATAGGGCATACAATCAAAATAAATTAAGGCATACATGAAATTGAGGTACAGCGATGAAACGAATCGGACTATTCTTACTAGCCATGCTCATGTTCCTATCTGCTTGCCAAGTGACAAATACGGGTGAGGAGCCAAGCACTAAGCCGCAGATCGTGGTATCGACTACGATGCTGGGCGACCTGGTCAAACAAGTCGGTCAAGATAAGATCGATGTCAGTATGCTCTTCGGCCCCGGTGTCGACCCGCATTTGGTGCAGCCGACCGGCGGAGACACGAAGTTGATCCAAGATGCGGATCTGGTCTTCTTCTCCGGGCTTCATCTGGAGGCGCATTTCGCCCAGATCCTATCAGCCTACAGCGATAAGACGGTACAGGTCGGTGACGGCTTCGGCGAGGACAAGCTGCTCTATGTCACGGGAGATGATGGCGTGGCGGTCGACCCGCACTTCTGGTTTAGCGTCCCGCTCTGGATCGATGCGGCGAGTATCGTGAAGGAGGCGCTACAAGAGCTCGATCCGGAGCATGCGGCAGACTACGAGCAGCAAGCGGCGGATTATATCCTGGAACTTGAGGAATTGGATTTGTGGATACGAGATGAGATCGAGCGATTGCCCGAGGATAAGCGCGTGCTCGTGACCGCACATGACGCGTTCAATTACTTGGCCGATGCGTATGGTTTGGAAGTTGCAGCAATCGGCGGTATGTCGACCGATAGCGAGGTGACGACAAGCGATGTCAACCATATCGCCTCTCTTGTGCTGGAGCGCGATATCCAGACGATCTTCATCGAGAGCTCGGTGCCGCAGACAAGCGTTGATGCGGTCATCGCGGAGGTCGAACGTCGCGGCGGCACGCTCGTGATGGGCGATGAATTATTCTCCGATGCGATCGGTATTGGCGAGTATGCAGAGTATATCAATGCGGTCAAACATAATATCACAGTGATTGTGGAGGGCTT
>CAZLEA010000017.1:0-10180 GCA_964558445.1 uncultured Oscillospiraceae bacterium
GCGAGGCGAGAGGCTTCCTTGGCCAAGAATTCATCGGTGATCTCACGATCGGACTTGCCCCAGTCCACATAGTAAGCGTCTTGCCAGCGGCTACCGCGCAGCATCTTCTTCTCGAACTGCGCTTGGGTGAAGCGCTCGTGATTCGCATAACTGTAATCGTACCAGTGGATATCGCCCAGCAGCTTGTAGCCACCGTCAAGCGAGACGGTTTGCCCTACTAGGCAGTTTGGATCCGCCAGGAATAGCTCGTAGATCGCACTTGTCTCTAGGCCGTTGAAACGATTCCAGAGCTCGTGATTCCCGGGGACATAATAGACTTGTATGCCGAGCGCTTCGATCAGCTCGCGAACATAGCATATCGTCTGACCTGCGCCGGGCGTAGTGTCCCCGGCCAAGACCAGGAGCCCGATGTCTTGCTCAGAGACGAGCCCCTGCATTTCGCTCAGGAATTCAGCTCGCATCGAGGCCGTATTCAGATGCACATCGGACAGAATACCAAGCCTCATCCCATGCTCGCCTCCAGATCCAAGAAGAGCTTGCGAAGCTTCGTCGGTATCGCCTGCAGGGAGACCGCGGCCTTGGCATAGCGCAAGTACGGCTTCGTACCCGCATCGAAGTGCAAGCGCTGCTGATACGCGGGCAAGCTCAGGAGGCCGAAGATCTGTTCCATATCGGGCTGAACCTCCGTCGACAAGAGGAGGATCACCGCCTCCTTGGCAACGAAGATACGGCTGATACCCATGCTACCCGCCTTGGCTCTGATATAGGAGATATCGCAGAGTGTCTGCACAGCAGACGGCATATCGCCGAAGCGATCCCCGATCTCCTCGATGACATCTTGATAGTCCGTACTGCTGCCGATGTGGGAGATCCTGCGATAGAGCTCCATGCGCTCGCCGTCATCCACGATGAAGTCGCGCGGGATGTAGGAGTCCAGCGCCAACTCGACGGTACATTCGACCGTATGTGCGGCAGCCTTGGCCACTGTATCAGCCGGCAGCGGCAGTGCATCCGCCACTTCTATGCCCGGCTCGCTCGCCTTGGCGCGCCTGATCTCATCTTCTAGCATCCGCGTATAGAGGTCGTAGCCGATCGTCTCGAGCTGGCCGTGTTGCTCCGCACCGAGCAAGTTACCGGCACCGCGTACCTCGAGATCACGTAGCGCAATCTTGAAGCCCGCACCAAGCTCCGTATAGTCTCTGATCGCAGCCAAGCGCTTCTCGGAGACCTCGGTCAAGACCTTGTCCTTGGTATAGGTGACATAAGCATAGGCCTGCCTCGAGGAGCGCCCCACGCGCCCGCGAAGCTGATAGAGCTGCGCAAGCCCCAGGCGGTCCGCATGCTCGACAATAATCGTATTAACGTTCGGCATATCGATACCCGACTCGATGATCGTCGTACAGACCAAGATATCGCTGTTTCCCGCCACGAAGTCCGAGATGATGTCCTCGAGTTCTAGGGCGTTCATTTTGCCATGTGCAAAGGTCACGCGAAGACCCGGCATCGCCTCCGCCAGCGCGGCGGCCTTCTCTCTGATCTTCCTCGTATCGTTATAGAGGTAGAATACCTGGCCCTCACGCGAGATCTCCCGCATGATCGCATCCTCCACGATCGCCTCGTCGTACTCCATAACATAGGTCTGCACCGGACGTCGATCCTCCGGCGGTTCCTCGATCACGCTGATATCGCGGATACCGGACATCGACATGTGAAGCGTACGCGGAATCGGGGTTGCGGTCATCGTCAAGACATCCACGTCCGGCTTGAGCGACTTGATCCGCTCCTTGTGGTCGACGCCGAAGCGCTGCTCCTCGTCCACGACGAGTAGCCCCAGATCCTTGCATACCACGTCCTTCGAGAGCAGGCGATGCGTCCCGATGGCGACATCGATCGATCCGTTGGCAAGACCGCGAATCGTCCGATTCACCTCCTTGGTGCTCGCAAAACGGCTGAGCAAGCCCACCCGCACCGGGAACTCCCCGATTCGCAAGACGAAATTCGCATAATGTTGCTGGGCGAGGACGGTCGTCGGTGCCAAGAAGAGGGCTTGCTTGCTGTCACCGACCGCCTTGAACATGGCGCGAAAGGCTACCTCGGTCTTACCGAAGCCGACATCGCCGCAGAGCAAGCGGTCCATGACCTTGTCCGATTCCATGTCCGCGCGCACCTCATCGATGCAGCGAAGCTGGTCCTCGGTCTCTTCGTAGATGAAACTAGCCGCAAAATCAAGGTCCCAACTGTTATCCGGCGGGAATCGATGTCCCTTGATCGCCGTGCGTCTGGCGTAGAGGGCGACGAGATCGGTCGCAAGTTCTCGTATCGAGGCTCTCGCCCGCTCCTTGAGCCTGCTCCACTCCTGTGTGCCGAGGCGGGTGAGTTTGGGTTCTTTGCCCTCCGAACCGACATACTTCTGGATCTGGTCCAGCTGCTCCATCGGCAAGTGCAGCCGATCGCCCGCAGCATAGCTGATCGATAGGAAGTCGCGCTTCGTCCCGCTCGCGTCGAGATTCGTCGTCAGCCCCTCGTAGATACCGATACCGTAGGCCTCGTGGACCACGCGCTCGCCGGGCTTGAGATCCGAGAAGAGGTCGATCTTGACCCCCTTGAGCCGACTCTTGCGCTTCGTCCTGCGCTGTTCTCTGCCGAAGATATCCTGGTTACCGAACAAGAGGAGGCCGGCCGCCGGGTACTCGAAGCCCCGATCCATGCCGCGATCGAACAGCACGGGCATCTCTGACACGCCCTCCTCGATGAAGTAGGCTCGAAGACGATCGCTCCTTATCTTGTCACCGGTGAAGAAGACAGTCTCTTCCAAGCGCTTGCTTCGTTCTTCGAGCAGCGGCAGAAGCCTCGCCTCGTGCCCCCGATAGGACTCGGCCTCGCGTCCCGGCACGGTCAGATTCAATGCCCCCGGGAAACCGTTACCAGAGCCCGGAATCGTGGCGAGCGAGAGCACGTTCGCCTCATGGTCGAGGCTACGAAACACCTTCGCTCCCGTGAGTTGTGCCTCGTTTGCAAGCGCGAAGGTCTGCCCCTTCTCCAGTAGCGAGGTCGTGCGCTCGGCAAGTTCTGCCTGCGCGGCGTCGAGGCGGTGGCGGACACGAATCGGCTCGTCGACCGCAATCAGGAAGTCTGCCGCCAGGAGGTGATCCAGGATTCCGCTACCCTCCGGCCACAAGAGCCCGAGCCACTTGTCGATGCCGGGGAAGTGCTCGCCCCGGGCGATGCGCCCTACATCCTCTTCTAGTAACTCTGCCAGGCGAAGTGCCACCTCTGTCGTACTCGCTTGAGTACGGAGCGGGCGAATCTGCTCCTCGCCGTAGGCCTGGACCGCTGCAGCCAGCTCATCTCGCTCGTGTTTCGGCACGATCGCCTCGATGGCAGGCGGAATCACACAGGAGGAGAGATTCTCCACGCTGCGCTGATTCTCGATTGCAAATCGCTTGATCTGATCCACTTCGTCATCGAAGAAGGAGAGGCGCCAACCGATACCCGTGCCGATGTTCCCATGGTTCTCGGCAAGCCCGATCGGGATCACGTCCAATATATCGCCGCGGCGGGCGAACTGTCCCGGGATCTCTGCCATATGCACGCGCTCGTAGCCACGCTGCAGCAAGTCCTCGCTCAGCTGCTGCGGATCGTAGCGGCCGCCGAGCCGAAGCGGGATCGATGCTTGCTCCAAGGCTTCGGGAGACGGCAACAATTGGAGGGCTGCCGGGCCCGCGACGATCAAGACGTCTAGCGAACCATCGGCCAAGGACTTCAGGACAGCGAGGCGCTGCTGCTCCATATCTCGGGAGACCGCATCCGCAGAGGCGAGTTCCAGCGAGCGAGAGCGAAACACCTGCACGCTGTCCGGATCACGGGCGAAGGCCTGCAGATTCATCCGGAAGCTTCTGGCGGCCAATTCGTCGGCGACGAATACGGCAAGCGGCCGATCCCCCGCGGCCTGTTTGAGCGCCATCAGGAGGTAGGCCTTCATACTATCACCGGGGCCGGTGAGATTCACATGCGACCCCTGCCAGGCGGCCAAGATCTCGTCGAAGCGCCGATCTCGTTTCGCTTGTTCCAGGAGGCTATCGATACCGTCGATTCTGTCGATTCTGTCGATTCTGTCGACTCTGTCCGCTTCGTCTACCATCGCTCGTTTCGGATCCATCACTTCTTATCCTTCGTCTCTTCTCCCGGCCTGGCATGGCCCGGCAGATTGCTCGGTTTCGGCTTACCGTTTGTATTCACTCGATTCATGGCCAGCTGGATATCACCGCTAAGCATGAAGCCGACGCCATCGACGAGGCGATCGAGCGCCTCTCGTAGCTTCGGTTTGGCAGGATCCGGAATCGCGGCCAGCACATAGGAGATGATATCTTGCTCCATGGGCTGCGGGCCGATCCCGATGCGATAGCGCGGGAATTGGCGACTGCCCAGATGCTGGATTACAGACTTCATGCCGTTATGCGTCCCGGCGCCGCCAGTCTCACGGATGCGCATCTGTCCCAGGTCGATATCGATATCGTCGTAGAAGACGGCGACACGCTCCGGCGGAATCTTGAAGTAATCCATCGCCAGGCGCACGCTCTCCCCGCTGTTATTCATATAGGTTTCGGGCTTCAGCAAATAGACCTTGGCTCCCTCGATACGGCCTTGACCGTAGACGCCTTTGAAACGAGCCTTGTTCACCTTAATCCCATGTTGCTTCGCCAGATAATCGATCGCGAGGAAGCCGCAGTTATGCCACGTCCTCTCATACTTCACGCCCGGATTCCCCAGGCCGACCAAGAGCCAAGCCTCTTCTCCCATACCTCTGTCCCTATCTACTGTCCTTCGTCTAAACAATGTTTATTTCCTGTATCCTATCTTCCTCTATCAGACCGGCTCGCGCTTCGCGGCTCCATGTCTGACCCAATCTTCCAACACCGTCTGCCTACTTCTCCCCAGTGCGAGGGCAAAGGCCGGCACGTTCCCCGTAATCACCGAACCTGCGGCGACATAGCTGTTCGCCTCCACTTCGACGGGTGCGACGAGGCTTGCGTTGCTACCCACCATGGCAAGCGAGCCGATGATCGTCCGAAACGAGTGACCGGACAGATCCTCGTTGACCGTGATCGCACCCGCCCCGATCCGGGCACTGTCGCCGATCTCGGCGTCCCGGATCAAGACCTTGGCATCCAAGACGACGCCGTAGCCGATCACCGCGTTGCTGATATCCGCCCCCGAGCCGACCGTCACGTCGCGGTCCAGCCATGCACCATCGTAGAGATTCGCGTACGGCCCGACTTGGCAGCGGTCACCTATGTGTGAGTTACGGATCACCGATTGACTAATCTTCGCCTTGTTGCCGATCTGCGCATCCTCGATCACCGTGTGTGCGCCGATGACCGCATCCTCGCCGATCGAAGTGTCGCCCGTCAGCACCGCGCCCGGCCAGACAACCGTGCCGCGACCGATCTTGACGGTCTCCTGGACGAAGGTCTGCTCGCTATCCATGAATTCCACGCCGCCTGCGACGTGCTTGCGGATGATGCGTCCGTTTAGGACGTGCTTCGCGATGTTGCTGTCGAGCAGCGTCTCGATGGGAAGCAGCAATTCCGGGCTCACGAACTTGTGGCCGATACGAAGTCCGTCTTCCATCATCAGGTCCAGAAGCGTCTTGATATCCTTAAGCCCATGCTTCGTCATCCCCATCTTGCCGATGGCAGACAGGAGCCTGGCGGTGTTGAACAAGAAGACCTCACCGTTTACCTCCAGAGGACGCCTACTGCCTTGTTCGGCCTTGAGGATCATGGCGTCCAAGCCGCGTTCTTGGAATTCGCTCAGAGCCTCGGTCAAGATATCTTGATCCAATAGTGGCAGATTCGCCGGCATGACGATCGTGATGCCGCTCCTGCTCTCGATGAAGTTGGATGCCTGCATGATCGCGCTCTCGCCCGCTTCTTCGTCATAGAAGGAGAAGGCAGCGCACTCGCCGATCGTATCGCGAATCGCCCGGTGATCGGGTGCCATCACATAGAGTTGGTCCTTCGCACCCGCGGCGCGAAGGCTATCACGAATCCACAAGATGAGCGGCTTACCGGCAAGCATGCGTACGAGCATGGATTGCGAGTCTTCTTGGGCGATTGCTATGCCTTGGACTTGGTCAGCCAGTATTACGGCAGAGATATCCATTCGATATGCCTCCTTCAAACATGCATAAACGGCCATTTGCCCACGGGAGGGGGCAAGCGGCTCTATGCTGACAACTACAATTAGTATAACACGCAAGGAGAGATCGGATACTTGCATAAACACCGCTTGATCCTCGCTCCCGGAACCTGCTTATTCAATCGTACCCTATACGTCATCCGTGGACAGTTGTTGCGGACTTCGCTACGTAACGTGTTTGAAACATGTTGAT
Source organism: uncultured Oscillospiraceae bacterium (assembly GCA_964558445.1). Classification (GTDB taxonomy): domain Bacteria; phylum Bacillota; class Clostridia; order Saccharofermentanales; family Fastidiosipilaceae; genus CAYXVJ01. The sequence goes on from CAZLEA010000017.1 coordinate 6,395, forward strand.
GAAGATATTGTTAAGAATGTGGATAACGTGGATAACTTTGAGGATAAGTCGCTATTTCGCCAAGAATCACCGAACGCCGACAAGATTGCGTATTTTCAAGGCTTACAGGCGCTTGATATACACGGGGCAAAACAAAACTTAAATATGTAAAGCCGTCCCAAATGCCCTCGTATCAGCACTTCCGAGATGTCGAACGATCATTCCTTTCTGCGCGACTTGTCCTCTTTTGAATGTGGACAATGTGGATAAGTCCGAGGATAAATGTTGATAAAGCGAGAATTAGCGTGGAAATAGGATGTCAGTACCTGTCCACCAGATGTTAGCCTCAAGTTAAAATCACGATGTCATGAGGATGCCGAAACCATGAATGTAATATTCGTTACGAATTTGACAGAGTCGTTTGCTCTCATTTGGATCGCCTATCTGGACTTGAGAGACCGCTATATACCTGACCGCTATATGCTGCTTCTCGCCTCAATCGTGCTCGCCACGAGCGCATACAGTCGGTCGCAAGTCGGACAGCTACAGACCCAAGAGCTACTTCAATTACTACTGCCCGCCGCCCTCACAGCCCTCCCCTTCGTCTTACTCTATATCCTGCGAGACGATATCGGCGGTGCGGATGCGAAACTTGCGGCGATCATCGGGCTGAAGGCAGGTTTGGTACCCGGCCTTCGCCTCTTGCTCCTCTCTTCCATCCTCTCACTCGTTGGCTTCGGCCTGCATCATCTCTGGCGCGTCGCCGGGCATCGCATCAAGCGATGTCCTTTGAAGCTCGTAATCGGTGGCGAGGACGCATACCATTACCCCTTGTTGCCCGCGATGTGTCTTGTCTTGCTGCTGATGAACTTGAATCTTCTGCCTCAATCCTTTTTAATAGGATGAGTTAGAGGAGGCATAGACAGATGATTGATGTAGCAGCCGCCTGGCTTGTGAACGAACGAGGCGAGATTCTAATCTGCAGGCGTGCGCCCGGCCAGAGCCGTGCCGGTTACTGGGAGTTTCCCGGCGGCAAGTTCGAGACAGGCGAGGACGGCACGCAGGCCCTCCGTCGCGAACTGATGGAGGAGCTGGAGCTCGAAATCCGAAACATCCGCCTGCTGGCTGTAAGAGAGCATCGTTACCCAAACGATGCATTTCGCATCCATCTCTATCGCTGCGAACGAAGCCTACCACAAGAACCGAAACTCTCGGTCCATGACGACTATCGTTTCGCAAACCCCGAGCACCTATTGGACTACAAGTTTCTCGAAGGAGATATCCCCCTCATCCAAGCAATTCTACAAGGAGAACAAGAATGCTGAGTCAAACACACAGAGATTATAGTCAGAGCATGATGGACTTCATCCACAAGAGCCCAAACGCTTACCATGCGGTCCAAGAGATGGAGCAGGCACTGGACGCTGCCGGCTTCCGGGCGTACGAGAGTCAAGAGATCAGAGATCTCCAGCCCGGCACAAGAGGCTACTACAAGAAGAACGGATCGGCCATCGCCGCCTTCGTCATCGGCTCGGATCCGACCACTGCGGGCTTCCGCATGATGGGTGCCCACACGGACTCGCCTGCGCTGAAGATCAAGCCCAACGCCGTCGTACGAAACGAAGGCATCTTGAAGCTCTCGACCGAGGTCTACGGTGGCCCGATTCTGAATACCTGGTTCGATCGCCCACTCTCGCTTGCGGGGCGCGTAGCGCTACGTAGCAACAAGGCCCTGCAACCGGAGATTCGCCTAATCGACTTCCAAGACCCCATCTTGATTCTGCCGAACGTGGCCATCCACATGAATCGCCAGGTAAACGACGGGGTGAAGATCGAGCGTCAGAAGGTCTTGTTGCCCTTCATCGCCCAGGCTTCTGCCCTGCCGACAGAACACGAAACCGACAAGGCTGCAACTGAAGACTTCTTCTCCGCACTGATCGCATCTCGCCTCGGGGTCGCCGTAAGCGATGTGCTGGACTACGACCTCTACACTTACGACATACAAGAGCCGATCTTCGTCGGTCTCCACGATGAGTTTGTGAACTCTCCTCGTCTCGATAACCTCGCGATGTGCTGGGCGGGGCTCCAGGGACTTATCCATGCGGACGTACCGCAGACCGGTATCAATCTCGTCTTCTTCTCCGATCATGAAGAAGTCGGCTCGGGCAGCAAGCAGGGCGCCGCATCCACCATGCTGCGCGACTTGATGGAGCTGCTTGTGCTCGCCATCGGCGGTGAGCGGGCAGACTTCCTCTCTTCGTTTGATAGGAGCTTCATGATCTCAGCCGACCTCGCGCATGCCGTCCATCCGAATTACAGCGAATACTCCGACCAGACGAACAGGCCGCAGGTGAACCAAGGACCTGTGATCAAGGCCTCGGCCGGTATGAGCTACACGAGCGATGCGGATTCGACCGCAGCCTTCCTCGCGCTATGCGAAGCACACAACATCCCCTGCCAGCGCTTCGTCAACCGCAGCGATCTGCGCGGCGGCTCTACCATCGGCCCGATCAGCTCCGCCTTCGTCCCCGTACGCTCGGTCGACATCGGGACCGCCATCTGGGGCATGCACTCCGTGCGCGAGACTGCAGGCAGCATGGATCAATTCTATGTCACGGCTCTCTTGCGCGCCTATTTCGAGTCGGATCTCTGATCCACGGTGCCTAGAAGCGTGCCGAGCTCACTGTGCACGACGGCATTGACGTTACAATTCAATATAATTACGTTATACTAAGTAGAGATATGGAATCCAATGCTACAGAATTCTTATGTAGGGTTGGATTCTTCTCTTTGTGACGTTTTAAATGATAAGGCTTACGATATACTTGATTTGTACCTTGAAATAACATACATTGGTATTAACTGTATTTCGATAATCGTTATCATATACTGATAGAGTAATTCGTATTGTGCCGGAAGGAGAACTAGATGAGGCAGACCAAACAGAAGGACATCATTATGCAAGCACTGCATGATATACCCGGACATCCGACTGCAGAGATGCTCTATGCGGAACTGAAGAGGGACCACCCCAATTTGAGTTTGGCCACAGTGTACCGCAACCTGAATCAATTTGCGAAGGACGGTATCGTCTTGAAGCTGGAATTCCCCTCGGAGCCTGCCCGTTTCGATATCCACGCAAACGAGCATCCGCATGCCATCTGCCGTGAGTGCGGCAGCATCTTGGATGTCCCCGCCGATACCCTGACGCCCGTGACCAGTTACATCGCTCAGGTAATCCGCGAAGATTTGGACTTCGATGTCGAGGGTCTGGAGATTCATGCCAACGGCGTATGCGCATCTTGCCGAAGCGAGCAGAATCGCTACACCGCCAACGCTTAAGCACCGGGGCCGCTTATATGGCCCATACTGGACGAATGTCACAGCAGTTGGGGCGGATATCCTCCGATATTGTGGAAGAAATCGCGTTCAAACTGCTTGCCAAACCGCCGCGAAATATGCTAAACTATGCTTCGCGTTTGAATATTGAGGATAAGGAGGTGTTTTCGATGGCTAAATGCAACGTTTGCGACAAGTCCGTAAACTTCGGTCGTAAGATCAGCATTACACGTTCACAGGTGTCCCGCCGTGCGCTCTCTAAGCAGAAACCCAACATTCGTCGGGTCCGTGTATTGGATGAGGGTACCCCCAAGACCATGCATGTATGTAGCAGGTGCCTCCGTTCGGGTAAGGTTGTTCGTGCATAATCGCACTGCTCGCCTATACTTATAGGTCGCAACCGAATAGAATTAGTAATAGCTCCGGAAACTAGTTCCCCGGAGCCTTTTCTATTTATATTCTTATATA
>CAZLEA010000017.1:10280-32733 GCA_964558445.1 uncultured Oscillospiraceae bacterium
GTAATAGCTCCGGAAACTAGTTCCCCGGAGCCTTTTCTATTTATATTCTTATATAATATGCATGGTCCCCGAAACGCATAAACTTCCGGGGTAGCTATCCTCATTTAGTTTAATTATTCTAATTAACTTATAACATTTGAACGATCTAATTCAAGAAGAGCCGACCGGCCTTCACAAACACCCACTGTGACAAGATCGTTTGGATCTCTGTCTCACGGATGAGAAACTCCCTTGGTCGTTCGGCCAGCACGATACCGTAGTCCACCCAGACGGCAAGACGCGTAATCTCTCCTCCCTCCTCATCGCTAAAGAACAAGATATCTCCTCGCTGGAACGCATTCATATTCAGCGTACCGTTCTCCATTTGTAGATTATCAAGTGGTGTCGCAGCCGCCTCGATACCGCGGATACCCGGGCCGAGGTCCACACCGTTGACCGAAGCCGCGATACGAATCGCAGACGGGATCGATATCCCCTCATTCGACACACCGTGGGGCAGATAAGTCACGTAGTTGAACGCGAGGATCGAGTCGCTGAAGTATGAGGCCCCTGCCACCAGGGCCTTGCCATCACTTGGCAATTCGAGGACGCCGGTAGAATCGAGCCAACCCTCCTGGCCGCCCGGTAGCTTCACGCGGTAGAGCGGCTCACTGTGGTAGAGCACGTAGAGCTCTGTATTCATCTTAACTTCGACGAGCAGATTACCGTTTCTTGCATGCGAGAGTACACGCTTGCTAAGATCTGTCACGACCAGTTTCGCAAGCGTCCCATCCGGTTCGATCGACTCCGTATCCTCTTCTAAGTCCGCACGCTTGCAATAGCCCTCTGTCCCATCCGACAAACGGACCTTGACGAAGCTGCTGTTGGACTGCTTCGGACCTAGTCTGTATACCGGTTCGTTATAGAGTAGCTGTGTGATACGCTCCGAGCGCAGATTCGCCGACGAGAAGACATCGACAACCGACTTCTTCGCGACCATATACTCCTCTTCGTAGACCGTGGCGCTAAGACCCGGCTTCACGGGCTCCGTCGCATCTGCTTGATCCGCAAGCCTCGTCACCACGAGCGGGATAACCACAAACAAAGAGAGTACGAGAGCAAGCAGAATCGATAGGGGGAAGAGCCAGGCGGGGATCTCACGGATCGGCTTGGCCCGCTCTTCGTCCAGCGTCCGATTCTCCAGCCAATTGTCTGTCAGGACATGCGCACCGTCCGGCGGCGTGTGCCCCTTCTGCTTACGCTCCTTCTTCTGCAAGCGCTTGCCCAGAGAGCGACGACGGCGCTGCTGCTCACGACGGCGCGCCTCGCGCAGATAGCGCTCCCGATCTTCTCTCGACAGGCCACTGGTCGGGTTTGGCTTCTTGGGATCAAATCCCGTCTGTTCGTTACGCCTCACCGCTGTCGGCCTCCTTCACAGTTTCGGAGCTGCTCTTACCGTCTGCCGTCTCACCCGTGCAGAGCAGCACGCAAGATGCCTGTGCCAAGTCGCCGTCATGTGTCAGACTGATCGCGAGATCCAAACCGCCAAGCTCACGGTAGCGACGAAGCGCACCGTCGGTCAACAAGATGGCGGGGCTGCCCCACTCATCCAGCAAGACCTCGATCGAGCGCATGCCGATTCCGCTGCGCAAGAGGCCAAGCCCCAGCGCCTTCGCGACCGCTTCCTTGGCGGCGAAGCGGGCAGCCAGCGATTCGAGCGCTCCTTGGCCGTTCTTCGCCAGGCAGTAAGCCTGCTCTGCCGGTGTCCAGATGCGGTCCATAAACGCCTGGCCGGACCTCTCAAGCGAGGCCTCGATGCGGCTGATCCGTATACTGTCTATTCCATGCCTGATTCTCATCCGCAATCCATCTCTCCACTGATGTAAATATATACTTCATTCTAGCATATGCAGCAAGGGGGGCTTGACAAGCCTCAGTCATATAAATATATTAGTAATGTCTTATATATTTATAAATCTACGAGGAGAAGCAGATGGAACAAGAAGCGAAGCAGATCGCAGAACTGCTGAAGATGCTGGCCAACGAATATCGCCTGCGCATACTCTGCGAATTGATTCTGGAACCGAAGACGGTCAGTGCCCTCGGCGAGAAGATTCCGAACATCTCGCAACCGGCTCTGTCACAGCACTTGGCGCTACTCAAGGCACACGGGATACTGGATAACCAGAAGAGCGGCCAGAGCGTAACCTATTTCATAACAGACCATCGCGTGTCCGAGATTATTGAACTTTTGCGTAAATACTATTGCGTACAAACAACAGACGGAGGTTTGGTAAATGGCTAACAGCGAAACACAGAAACAGGGTAAGAAGGTTGTCATCGTCGGCGGTGTGGCCGGCGGGGCAAGCTGTGCGGCGAGGCTTCGTCGACTGGATGAGACAGCAGAAATAGTCCTCTTCGAGCGCGGAGAGTATATCTCCTATGCGAACTGCGGGCTACCCTACCATGTCGGTAACGTCATCAAGCAGCGCAGCTCCCTCCTGCTCGTAACGCCGGAGGCGATGCGCGGCAAGTACAACACAGACGCACGCGTGAACCAAGAGGTTATCGAGATTAATCGCGAACAGAAGACCGTTCGTGTCAAAAAGGTCCTGACCGGCGAAACCTACGACGAGAGCTACGATACGCTAGTCCTCGCCACCGGCTCTTCGCCGCTCGTACCACCGATCCCCGGCATCCGCTCGGATCGGATCATGTCACTGTGGACCGTGCCCGATACCGATCGCATCCGTGGCTTCATCCAAGAGCACAAGGCGAAGCGTGCCGTGGTCGTCGGCGGCGGTTTCATCGGTCTGGAGATGGCCGAGAACCTGAAGCATGCAGGCCTCGAGGTCAGCCTCGTCGAGGCGATGGACCAGGTGATGGCCCCTCTCGACTTCGAGATGGCAAACTTACTGCATGAGCACCTTTTGCAACAAGATATTGACTTGCATCTGGGCGATGCGGTCGACTCATTCGAGGAAGGCGGCAACGATGCGCCTGTCAGCGTGATCTTGAAGAGCGGGGAGCGCGTCACGGCAGACCTCGTCATCCTCTCCATCGGCGTTCGGCCGAACAGCCAGTTGGCCAAGGATGCGGGACTCGAGCTCAATGCACGTGGCGGCATCACAGTCAGCGATAAACTCTTGACATCAGACCCCAACATCTATGCGGTCGGCGACGTGATCGAAGTCAGAGATTTCGTGAGCAGTGAGCCCACCATGATTCCGCTTGCCGGTCCGGCCAACAAACAAGGACGCATCGCCGCGGACAATATCGCCGGCGGCAGCGAGACCTACGACGGCACACAGGGCACCTCGATCGCCCAAGTCTTCGACCTGGTGGCGGCAACCACCGGGCATAACGAGAAGATGCTGCAGCGTTCCGGCATGGAGAAGGGCAGAGACTACGAGACCTTGATCATCTCGCAGAACTCGCACGCTTCCTACTACCCCGGCGCGATGCCGATGAACATCAAGCTCATCTTCTCCATGGACGGGAAGAAGATCTACGGTGCCCAGATCGTCGGTTCCGACGGCGTCGACAAGCGAATCGATACGATTGCCGTGCTCATCCGTCTCGGCGGCACGGTGCGTGACCTGAAGTCTCTGGAGCTCGCGTATGCTCCGCCCTTCTCCTCAGCCAAGGATCCGGTGAACATGGCAGGCTTCGTGGCGGAGAATATCCTTATGGGCAGGGCTCGTTTTGCCCCATGGAATCAAGACTTCACGAAACAAGGCGTGACAGCTCTCGACATCCGCGAAGATGCCGAAGTGCAGGTTTATGCGCTGCCCGGCGCCAAGCATATCCCGCTAGGTGAACTGCGCGACCGCCTGGGTGAGCTCGATCCGAATAGCGAGATCGTGACCTTCTGCACCATCGGCGTTCGCTCCTACAACGCGGCCAGGATCCTGATGGAGAACGGCTTCAAGCATGTCTCTGTCTATCCGTCCGGTACCCGATTCTACCAATCGATGCACTACGACAAGAGCGCGATCCGTCCGATTAACAGCACGCCGGTCTCCGATAGCGGTCACGTCGTGATGCCGGAGCAGATCAAGCCGACTTCGGTGATGCAGCTCGATTGCAGCGGAATGCAGTGCCCGGGCCCGATTATGAAGGTCTTCGAGACCATGCAGGACATGCAAGACGGCGAGACGATTGAGGTGTCGGCGTCCGACCCCGGATTCGCTCGCGATATCGATGCTTGGACCCGTCGTACCGGTAACACCCTGCTCGGTAACGAGAAGCGCGGAAACGACTACGTCGCGCTCGTCCAGAAGGGTGGCGGATCACCCAAACTGGCCCAGACACATAGCGACAACGAGGGTAAGACCCTAATCGTCTTCTCCGGGGACCTCGACCGTGTCTTGGCATCCTTCATCATCGCCAACGGTGCCGCCTCCATGGGTCGTCCGGTCACGATGTTCTTCACCTTCTGGGGACTAAACGTCCTTCGCAAGGCAGATAAGACTAAGGTGGACAAGACCTTCGTCGAAGGGATGTTCGGCACCATGATGCCTCGCGGCTCCTCGAAGCTGAAGCTCTCGAAGCTTAATATGTTCGGCGCGGGTACCGCTCTGATGAAGCGCATCATGAAGAAGAAGAATGTCACCTCGCTCGAAGAACTAATTCAGAAGGCCATGGAGAACGGCGTCAAGATCATCGCCTGTACCATGAGCATGGATATCATGGGCATCAAGGAAGAAGAGCTCATCGACGGAATCGATTATGCCGGTGTCGGTACCTACCTCGCCGATGCAGAAGAGTCAAACGTCAACCTCTTCATCTAAGCCACGTCTCGTGGGGTTCCGCTAATCTTCGGCAGCGAAATACAAGCATAAATGGCTGTAGCACCTGATAACAGGGTGCTGCAGCTATTTATCTTCTATCGCCTGTTTGTGCCGTGCTGCTCGGACTTCGCCTCCGGAATCAGACGCCGTATTCTTCGACCGTAGAACAAGAAAGTTCTGTCATAGCGTGATAGAATAAAGGACAGTACATCGACACATCGAAATGGATTGAGAGCAATCTGGGAGGAAGCATGTTTTATCCACTTAAATTCAAACCTGTTTATAAGGACTATCTCTGGGGCGGTCGTCGCTTGGCCGAGTTCGGCAAGCAATTGCCCGAAGAAGGCAATGTTGCCGAGAGCTGGGAATTATCCTGCCACCCGAACGGCCCTTCCGTCGTCTCCGACGGACAATTCGAGGGACAAACACTCGCCGAACTCATCAAGATCTATCCTGATGAGCTGCTCGGTAAGGCGATCGATCAGAGAGATCGGGACAAGTTCCCTCTCTTGATCAAGCTCATCGACGCGAAGCAGACCCTCTCGGTTCAAGTCCACCCGACAGACGCCTATGCACACGAGCACGAGAACGGTGAATACGGTAAGAACGAGATGTGGTATGTCGTCTCCGCACCGGAGGGTGCCGAACTCATCGCCGGTGTCGTCAGAGGCACGGACAAGGCAGAACTTGCCAAGGCGATCGAGGAAGGTCGCTGCGAAGAAGTGCTGCAACACATCCCGGTCTCGGAGGGGGATGTGATCAACATCCCGGCCGGTCTTGTCCATGCGATCACGGACGGTCTCATGATCTACGAAGTACAGCAGAACTCTGATACCACTTATCGCCTCTACGATTACAACAGACGCGGTGCAGACGGTAAGCTTCGCGACCTGCATATCGACAAGGCACTGGATGTCATCGACTTCACGAACGCCGGCGGTCAGGTTCGCTTCCGCGGCCTCACGCTACCCAAGACAGATAGCGATCCGCTTGAGCGTCGTATGCTCGTTGTGAACCGCTACTTCGCGGTCGAGGAGTATAAGTTAGATGGCGAAGCTAGTTTCGATGCCGATGGCCAAGCCTTCCGTATTCTGACCGCGTTAGACGGTGACGCTGTCATACGCTATGCCGATGACTTGGAGGTTTTGCTTCGTCGTGGCGAGACCGTCTTCATCCCTGCTGCCCTCGGTGAGTGGACACTCGTCGGTAATAAGGCTAAGATCATCGCAAGCTACCTACCAGACCTACGCCTCTTGTGGCCGAAGCTGAAACAAGCTGCCGGCGCAGGTCAGCTCGACAGCACGGTCGGTCTTCGTCCCTACGCACCGGGCATCACGCGCTCACTATAGTCAAGATCGAAGAACCGTATATCGAACAAGTCACAACACGATGCCGCCTCAACTCCGTTCGGGAGATAGGCGGCATCGCTGGTCTAGTTTATTCTCATTATCTTGTAGTATCATACCTGTCCGGTATGACGTCCCAGGCATCCAGCAGGGTATCCTTGCAAAAGGACTGTCAATCAATCTGCCCTACGAGGCTGTAGATGATGGTGATTTCTTGCTGTTCTACGCCATCCACTACAGATTTTTGCCCCACCACAATCCTATCCACCAGCTTTATGAGCAGTTCACGGTCAAGTTTATCTATGCCCATGGAACTTCGGATAAGAGAAACCCACTCATGGATGTCGTTATCGACTTCCTGTGAGTGGGTTAGTTGTTCGGCAAGCTGTGCCGCCAGTATTGACTTTTCTTGTTGTTCATTTTTGTATTTTTCCATCATATCCAGTACCATCTCCCTTGGGATATCTCCAAGCACCATTTCCTCATACAGCTTGGAGATAAGACGCTCCAGTTCGGATAATCGATGGCGGAGCGTTTGCAATTTCTTCTCAATAGCTTTCTGCTCGGAGGTGGTATCGGCTTGCTTTTTCCTTTTGATTTCAGCTATTATTGCATCCTCATCGAGGGTTATCAGCTGTGCCTTTTCACGAATATCATTTAGTATTAAGTCAGAGAAAATACTTTCTCGTGTTCTGTGTGGCGAGCACACCGCCCTGCCGGCTTGGGAGTATCCACAGCAGATATAAGCGTGATGATTGTTTCTGTGACCATCTTTTCGGGTGTTGCTATCCCTTATGAATTTCATGCTCCTTCCGCAATCTCCGCATTTAAGCAGTCCAGAGAACAGGCTGATTTCCCCATCCTTATTGCCTTTTCCAACCGTACCCCGATTCGCAAGTTTGCAAGCAGTTTCCCATAGCTCCATGGATACAATCGGCTCATGAGTTCCAACTGCTCTGACCCATTCTTCCTCCGGGCGGTTGACCTGGGTTTTGTTTTTATAGGAGATTGTGCCTTTTCGCATCTGCACAATATTGCCGATATAGGCTTCATTTTTCAAAAGCTCTCTTACAACCACATCGCTCCAAACCTTGAGCCCTTTCTTTGGATTCGGCTTGCCGATACTGTTGTAGTAGTACTCCCGAGGCGGGATAATCTGTTCCTCATTCAGCTTGGTTGCAATGGTGCGGTAACCCATGCCCGTAGCTCTCATCTCAAAAATCCTGCGGACAGTTGGTGCGGCATGCTCATCAATTAACAGTGGCGGCTGCTTTTGTTCATTTTTAATATAGCCATAGGGAGCGTATGCTCCCATAAAATAGCCGTTCTTTGCCCTGGCGACTTTCGCTGATTTTACCTTTTTGCTTTGGTCACGGCTGTACCACTCGTTGACCAGATTTTTAAACGGCATCAGCTCGTTCTCTTTTTCAAGGGTATCGATGCCATCGTTGATTGCAATAAACCTGCATCCCAATGTAGGGAACAGGTAGTCGGTGTACTCACCGATTTGAATATAGTTTCTGCCGAAGCGTGAGAGGTCTTTTACCACCACGCAGTTGATTCTGCCGTTACGCACATCATCAATCATTCTTTGAAACTGCGGACGGTCGAAGTTTGTTCCTGTCAGCCCATCATCAATATAGCTGTCAATTAATGTCCAGCCCTTTTTGGTAATATAATCGATGACGATGGCTCTTTGATTTTCAATGCTTAAACTCTCGCCGTCTCGCTCGTCATCACGAGACAGTCTGAGGTATGCTCCAACTTGATAGGTCATTTTTCTAATCCTCCATTCCGTAGATTGTCAGGGTTATTCTCGACTATAGCTACACACATTACCACAAGTTTTTTTGAATAGCTATCACCAAAACTACTAATGATTTGCAGTGGCCAGCGCCTTGCTTACGACCCACTCATGCAGCACTTCCTCCAAGGTTTGCTGCCCTTGGAAGACGGTGCTGACTTTATAGATCGTCTTGTCGATTTGCACCTCACGGTGTTCTGTGCGCGGTTGGAGGTTGGTTTCCTTAATAATCTCTTTCATAGCATCTCCTCTCTCCCTGTTTCAGGGCATAAAAAAACACCGAACATCTCTGCCCGGTGCAATCACATTTTCATTTCAAAGTCATGTCCGCTGTGGTCATCTTCCTTTTGGCCGACTGCAAGTTTTTTCTTTTTACCAACCGCTGGCTGTGGTTTCGTAGTGGCATCGGCTACGGGAACAGGGCTTTCCAGCCGTTCCACAGCTCGCCCAAGCTGAACCACGCTACTGCCAATGCCAGCAAAGTCAAGGGAATGACAATCCATATCGGAGACCATTCCAAGGTGGGCAGCCGAAGTTTCGGCAGAGAAAAGGAACGCTCTTTCTTGCTCCCAGCCTGTGATAATCTCTGCTGTATCTGAGAGAGACTCCTGCTCACTTGCTCCAATTCCGTCTTGGTCGGCAGGTCGCTGATCCGTGTCTGCAGGGTGCTGTTCTGCTGATACAACGCTTTCATCTGCTCCTGCAGGGCAATCAAAATCTCGAACATCTCGTCCAAGTCCTGCTGGGTCATCGGACAGCTGTCGGGTGTCAGTGGGGGTATCGGCTCCGCTGACTGCATGGGTTTGTTCCGCTGTTTGAGTTCTTCCAGCGATAATTTCCTGTCTGATTCGTAGCTCAAGCTCCATCCTCTCCTTTAAATATTTTGGCTCGTGTAAGCGGTCATCCCTGCAACGCTTGCCATCGGGTGTGGTGTAAGTGATATTCTTACGTGTATCCGTCCACTTGACTGCGTAGCCCTCCGACTCCATCATCACGATGAACATATTCTTGTTACGAGCATACCGCATACATTCATCGATGGTATTGATGAGCCGCATTTTCCAGCTCCCGCCACGAACAGCAGTATGATATTCCCCGGCGGTCATGGGCTTGGTACGCTGCTCCTTCGGCTGGCAAACAGACAGCCCATACTTCAAACACAGGGCATCGGATTTTTGCCGAAGCTCCTGTATTGCTGAAGCAGCTTGGTGAAGTTTCCTGCCTGTTTCAAAACTGACCGAGTTGATAATAAAATGCGAATGAATGTGGTCGCAGTCTACATGGGTGCTGACCAGCACCTCAAATTCCTTGTAATGCTCAGCCAGCTTCAGGGCAATCTCATGTGCCGTTTGCGGAGAAATATCCTCGCTGGGAGGAAAGGATTGCACAAAATGATAGTACATCCGCTGGCTGTCCTTGCCGTAGAGAAGCTTGGTATTGACAAATTCCTCGTAGACCGACTGGGGCGAACAGTTTACACCACTGACCAGTTTCATGCCCTCGAACAGCGTTTTGTCCTCTCGCTGGGTATAGGAAAGCACAAATTTCATCCCTGCACGGGTCTGACTTTTCTTTCTGTTGATGAAGTTAACCGTTGCCATCTCACCACCTCCTTCGCTGTAAAATCTCCTGCAGACTTTGGTTGATGGCAGTGAACTCTGCAATGGTTTCATCCAGATAAACCACATTCACTCTGCCCATATTGGCAAGGGTGACAAGCTGGTTGAGGTTTCTGCCCAAGGCTTTCTGCTGTTTCACTACCTCAGGAAGGTCGGGAATAACGGTGATTTCTTTGCCAAGGCAAACTGTGGTGACATAGTCGGTGAGGGTCTTGTTTGCCTGTTTGGCCTTATCACGGATTTTCCCTAAATCCCCGGATGAGATTCTAAGGTTTAATCTTGCGTTTTTCATATAAATCCTCGCTTTCTTAAAGAGATGATTTCGTTCTAAAGGGGTGCGGGTACTCCCGCCCAGCTGCATCGGCGTGTAGCCGAATGCGATGCTGGCTCTCTCCCCAAAGGGAGAGAAATTCGCAGCTCCCAGCCTTGCTCTGTGGAATTAAGGCAGAAAAGAAAAATGCACCCTGTCGGGTGCTTGAACGGGCCGGCTGTGGGCGCGTGTTTCGGCTCACAAATCGCCCACAAAGGCTTTTGTTAGGGCAGCCGAGGCATTACCCCTACTCCCATCTTAAAAGCCCACACAGGGGCAATGGTCGGGGCATTGATTTCAGAGAAGCAAGAGGGCAAGGGGGCAGTGTCCTTAGAACATTACCCTCTTACCCCCTTGGAAGTGATGAGTACCATTTATCGCCCTTGCGGAAGGATTTCACTCCAAGATTTTGCTTTGCAATCTTTACCGTACGGTTTGAGATTTCAAGCTCCTTTGCTTGTTCTGTAATTTCTTCCGAGGCAACATCTCCGTCAGACAGTAGCTCTTTTAACAAGTTTTCGGCTTGGGTAGTTTTGCTGACCAATGAACCTCTGCCACAGAGAAGTTCCTCGACTGTAGTTTCACAGTAACCTTTCCACTGAAACCCTGTTTCGGGATTGAGCTCAAAGGCAATGGATTTGCCCTCCGGTGCAAGACTGCTTTTATCGTGGGCAACAATTCGCAAGGTCGGTTCGTCCTTGGCTCTGCCGACCACAAGCACACTTCTTGCTGCTGCACGGAAGTCAATGGAGCCAAGACCACGGTAGGAGGATTTCCCGCCCTGCATTTTATTCATATGGCCAACAAGAATAACAGCACAGCCTGTGCGTTCCGCAAGGAAAGCAAGCCTTTTCATAATGGGGCGGATTTCATTGGCTCTGTGCATATCCACGGTTTCACCGAGGTATGCCTGCATCGGGTCAAGCACAATCAGCTTCGCACCTGTTTGATTGATGGCTTGCTCCAGTCGTTCATCGGAAAGTGTCAGCTCCACTTCGTTTTCATCGATGACCAGAACCCTATCGCAATCAGCACCGGCAGATAAAAGGCGAGGCTTGATGGTATCACCGAGACCGTCCTCGGCAGTTTGGTAAATTACATTGATGGGTTTTGTGAAGGTTTCTTCTTCGGGCAACGGCTCGCCCTTTGTGAGCAGTGCAATGAGTGCAAGAATAAATGTGGTTTTGCCCTCGCCGGGGTCACCTTGAACGATGGTCACCTTTCCGTATGGGATATAGGGATACCAAATCCACTGAACTTCTTCTACATCTACACTGCTCATTTTAATTAGCTTCAGTTTGTTTTTCATGTGCTCACTCCTTTTTTACTATAGGATTGAATTCATATAAATTATCCTGTACAATATAGTTATGGAACATTTTAGGTTAAAGATATAAAATGGGATTACAATACGAAAGTCAATCCTATACAAGGGAGGCGGACTATGTTCAGTCGAATTGATTTCAGAATACATGACGATAAAATCGAGGTTGCAGGGCAAGAGTTTTTACTCGGTGATTTAACGGTGGATATTTTAAGCATCTCACCGCAGGAATTTGAAGTCTTGCACGCCCTGTCGCAAGATTCTAATACAGATAATCTGAAAAGGCTCCACGGGATGCTAATAGAACGCAAATTGTTTCAGTTGATTTCGGATGGGAGGACATACCCTGCTGAAAAATATATAGAAATCATCAGCGATGTTTACTCGTTCAACCAGACCATGTTTTGGTTTATTGACAACGCTTTAATGCATTTGAAAACACTGGACAGTGAAAACTACGCCGCTGCTCTGTATGATTTTTACACACATCCCAACCTCGATAAAATGATGGTCAACCATTTCAGAAAAGGAGAGCACGCATTCACTCTGTTTGACAATATTGATGTGCGGTATGTGCCGGACATGATTCCCAATCAACCGGACACCTATGTCATCTATGAGGTGTACTCGGTCAAATATCTACAGGCATTTTTAAAGATGGATTTCATGAAGGCTATCATGCACGGGCATACCATACGCCGCTGCAAGAACTGCAAACAGTTTTTCCTGCTGACTAAAGGTTACAAGACCGATTATTGTGATAGGGCGATTGAGGGGAAACCTCACCGCACCTGTCGCAATCAGGGAGCAAAAAACAAGGCGAAAGAAAAAGCCGCCAACAACCCTATCATTCGCAGCTACACAAATGCGTACCAGCGTATTACGGCGGATAAGCAAAGGGGAAATATTTCGGTGGAGGATTGGCAAAAAGCCAAGCGAAAAATTATTGATTTGAGGGACATGGCTGTTAGCGGCTTGCTCTCCGATAGAGAGGTGGATGCCCAGATGCAGTCTGCTATTCTGTATCCATCCCTTGACATCACAAAAAAAGGTGGGCGGTAGTCTGCACCCACGAGAGGAGGCGGCAAGTTGGAGAACATTTATCTACGGAACAAAGAAATGATAGAAGCCTGTGCGGACAAGCTGTGCCGCCAATTCCACTGTGAACAGCTCCGAGAGGATTTAATTTCTGCAGGAACACTTGCTGTCCTTACTTATGCAGACAGGTATAACCCCGGCAGCGAAGCGACACTGTCCACCTTTCTTTATCCCTACATCATAGGGGCTATGAAACGAGAGTTAGAGAACAGTCTGTATCCTGTCAGTCTGTCCAAGAGGGAATTTGGAGCGTTGCGTGAGCAGGGACATCTCAGCTTTTTATCCCTTGATGAACAGCATGATGATAACAGCGAGCCTGTTGTTCAAAGCAGGGATACTCGGGTGGATGTGGAGCAGATCGTATTACACCAAATCTATCTTGAGGCAATGGAGAAAAAGTTTGGCAACCTTTCCTTTAAGGAGCGTGAAATTCTCGGCGGTTTTTTCGGTGCGTTTGGCTATGAGCAACGCACTTTAGCTGATTTGGGAGAGCAGTTCGACCTAACGGAAAACGCAGCTGCCAAGGCAAAGGACAAGGCTCTGAAAAAGCTGACAGATGCTTGCTTTGATGGCCAGATTGGAATTTGGCTGTCTGCACGAAAAGCAATCAGAGAAGCACAAAGAGATAAATCACCTACAAACGCCAAAAGCACCGTCCGCTACTTCTAACGGCCGGTGCTTTGGGAGATCGTATTAAGTTCAGAGAATAAAAATGACGAACAGCTATTTTTAAATAATTAAAAAATATGCAACCAACTCAAATGAAATCTTGTTATATAGGGTGAAAGGAGGTTTTTCTATGAATGATGAAATAATTGTTGACTTCTATCTACAAAAAGATGAAAAAGCACTTTCGGAGTCAGCAGCTAAGTATGGCACAAGACTCAAACGAATTTCTTTTAATATTGTTCAGAATATGTCCGATGCTGAGGAATGCGAAAACGATACATATTTATCTGCATGGAATAGTATACCACCCAATTCACCCAAGCAATATTTATTCTCTTTTTTAGCAAAAATCACACGCAACTTATCCATCAACTTATATAACAAAAATCATACACAAAAACGTTATGCGAATGTGGTGGAGCTTACAAAAGAAATGGAAGAATGCATACCCTCGCCTAATGATGAGGTTTGCAAAATAACAGAGACTAAGCTTACCGAAAGTATAAGCAAATTTCTTAAAACCCTTGCAAAAGAAGAACGTGCTGTATTCGTGACAAGGTATTGGTATTCTGAACCGATTAAGGAAGTAGCCAACAAATTCGGTATAAGCGAAAGCAAAACAAAATCAATGCTTATGAGAACACGAAATAAATTGAAAAAATATTTTGAAAGTGAGGGCTTAGAATTATGAGAGGAAAAGATTTATACGAAAAAATTACTGATATAGATGATGACATCATTTTAGATACTGGTAATGCCAGCAAATCGAGAAAACCAATTTATATAAAATGGATTGCTGCGGCAGCTTGTTTTGCCATTATAATATCGGTTGTTTCTCTTTTTGGGAACAAAGTGCCAACCGACCCCAACTTACCCATGCTTACTCTAAATACGGAGTTTAGCGGTGCTATGGGTTATGAGGGATATATGGCCCACGATATAACGGATTTGACAAATGAAAATCCTTGGAATGAAGATATAAAGCTTTCTCACTTACCTGTTATAAAAAACAAACTCACATATAATGAAATGCAAAAAGCAGAAGACCCGGATTATAATCTTATGGAGAAACTTGTAAAAGAGACAGCGCAAAGCCTTGGCATGAATATAAAAGGCACCCCTATCACAAACGATGTTCCTGATGAAGAAACCCTAAAAATCATAACCGAAAAATATACAAGGGGTGGCGGTGAAGTACCAAAAGGGTATTTTGATATCAGCAGATTGTTTATTGAAGATGAAAATTATAAAGTAGAAGTTGATACAAGTTATACTGTAAAGGTGGACTTCAAACTGCCTGTCAAACTGCCGAGTGAGTACAATTTTATACACTACGCAACATATGAGGAAACATATAATGTGGCAGAGTATTTAAGAGAAGAATATGCAGAGTTTATAGGGATGAAAAATCCCGTTATTAACATTTCAGGTGGTGATTTTAATATTTATGCAGAACAGTCATACAGCATATCTTTTTATGAAGAAAGCAGTGATAATGTGCAGAGCATTTTAAATTATCACTTTAATACAGTCGAATTTTATTGTGATGATGATGGGGCATTATTCCTTGCGAGGAAGTACTATACAGATCTAAGTGACGTTGTAGGTGAATATCCTATTATCGATACGAAAGAAGCACTAACTTTACTTGAAAACGGAAATTACATCACAACTGTACCACAGGAGTTTGAGGGTGTAGGATATGTGAAAAAGATTGAACTGGTTTATCGTACAAGTGCTACCGAAAAACTGTTTATGCCTTATTACAGATTCTACGTTGAACTTCCTAATATGAAGCATAAAAATGGACTTAATGACTACGGTGCATATTATGTTCCAGCAGTAGAGGGGCAATACATTGAAAATATGCCAGTATGGGATGGTAGCTTTAACTAATATTTGCCCATCAAGGGCAAACGCCTTAGAGAGCTTAGATCAGCTCTGCTTAAGCTAATTTTGATTACACCGAAAACATGGGCAAACCTTGCTATCAAGCTCGGTTTGCCCACTTTCTATTTTCACCGTCCTTATGCGAGTATCTGCCATGCCTAACATGGGGTCGTGACCTTCCATCAGGATTTCATAGCTAGCAGAAGATATCATATAGCGCTTCGCTTAACATGTTTCATCTCATTTGTTGGGAGAAACGATCACAGTTAAGGCCGTCTTGTAGTCCTTACATCCGGTCCGTAGAATTGGATAGCCGTCATGTTTCCGAGCAGTCTCGAGAGTACGCGCTCGTCGTATAACTGAAGAATCTTCTTGATATCCAAGTTTGCGGTGATGAGCATCGGCCGTTTCGCCGCAGCTCTGCCCTCCATCAGGCGCATCAATTCGGCTGCATGTACGCCGGGGTCACCGATGCCCGAACCCAGATCATCCAAGATCAATAGATCGACCTCTTGCAAATCAAGGTAGAAGCGCTCAGCTTGTTCGAAGCGAATCGGGTCCGGGTTGAAGCTTGCTTGCAGGCTGCGATACTGTTGCAAGCCATGCATCAATTCTCCGAAGCGAACGAAGTACACACGAAGCCCTCGCTTCAGCAGGGCGTTACCGATGCAAGTAGCGAGATAGGTCTTACCCGTTCCTGTCCGCCCATGGAAGAAAAAGCTCTTGGCCGTATCCGTCTGAAACTCCGCAGAGTAATCCTCCATCAGGGATTTCAGACGAATCTGCAAGTCCCTTGGAGGTGCTTGGCGACCGGCCTCACTGACTTGCGGCTCCGAACTGAACAGCTCAGCATTGAATGACTCGAAGGTCTGGCCACGATACGCTTCCATATTCGATCGGCTAAGTAACAGTGGATAAGCAAGTTCGGGATAGCAGCGACAAGTCTTACCCTCGAAGCGGCCCGTATCCTCGCAGAGCGAGCAGTGATAGTCCGGTAAGTCGAAGCGTTCGTCGTAGCCTAGCTCCTCTAGTACCTGTAAACGATTGAGGCGTGCCTCTTCTAACTTGTGTTTGGCGTCTAGAAGTACTTCTCCTCCGCCAAAGCTTGCGTGTAGCTGTCTGCTACCCGCTTCCTTCAGAGCCAAGTCGGCCGCCTGCAAGCGAGGAGATGCAGCCAAGGCTGCTTGTCGCCTCTGCTCACCGCGTAGGATCGCAAGCTCTCGTCGCTCTTGATAGAGCAGTGCAACCTGATGTGAGAAGTCCGCACGCGGATCCGATAACTTAAGAGACATGGCTCTCACCCTCCTTCTCTTCGAGCTTCTCAGTCTCACCCGAGAAGACATCCAGATTAAAAGAATCCAGATAGTCATCCGTGTACTCGCGTTGGTCGAAGTTACCGAGATTACCGTAGCGACCACGGCCCTCTGCTCCCTGTCCTGCAGCAGCGCCGCCCGATTGCTTGGCCCTACGGGCAGCATCGAACTTCTGCTTCTTCGTGTTCTCCACCGCTTCGACTTCGGCTAGAGTCTTCGCACCGGCTTCATGCCAGCTCGTGATGATGGCATCGAAGTAGTTTAGATTCGGCTGACCTATGCGCACGGCGTTCTCGAGAGCACGCATGATGATCGGCATATCATACTCGTATTCGCGGACCCACTTCTCGACGATGCGATCGTCGAATTCGGTCATGTTCTTGCGAAGCTTCTTACCGATCGCGTTACGAATCTGCTCGGTCTTCTCCCTGGATGCATAATATTTGTTCAAATCCAGGTAGGTTACAACACCCTTGCTGTTCCAGTCCTTGGCCACCACCGAAATATAATTACGATTCGACAGTTTGTTACGGCTGGCACACTCGTTGAACAGGGCATAGACGACCTCCGGTTCGAAGCGATAGACCTCAAACCATTCGTCGATTGCCTGATACCAGGAGTAGCCCATCATACCGTGGAAGAAGGACTTATTGACATCGCGAATCAATTTGTCGCGCGCAGGCTGGCGACTCGTTCGCTCGATTACTTCCGAGGGAGCGGCGGCACTGCGTGTTCTGTAGTACTTGCTGACTTCCTTCTCCTTGAGATCAACGATTGTAATCGACTGCTTCTTCGTGTTCTGCTCGATCAAGCCCTTCTGCGTAAGTTCGAAGATACCGGCCTTGACCGCATCCAGATCCGTCTCGAGGCGCCGTGCAAGCTCTGCCGCGGTCACCTGCTCGTGATGCCTGCTGACATGCAGCGCATACAGATAGATCTTCAGTGCCACCTCCGACAGGGAAGCCATATACTCCGATATAAACACATCCGGAATCAAGGTATCCGAGAATAGCATCTTCCTCGCATCTTCAATACGCACGAACGGGTCTCCTTCCAAACAAATCACGCAAGTCTATATAGATTGCATCCGAATCAAATGCCTCAGGGCAACTGTACTCCCAATTATAACGCAAGTGCATCCGGCGAACCAACGAATCCAGGCAGAACAGACGATTAGAGCACAAAACCCACCTAACGAATCAGGTGGGTTCTCGTAATTGAACTCGGGTTACTCTAGAATTCGGCTTGCTTCAGTCTCAAGTAGCTCTTGTAACGTCTGCTTGCGTCGTTCTTCGCCTTATCGAAGATACCTTCGACCACATCGGCCGGGTACTTCTTGAACAAGGAGTTGTAACGTACTTCGGCCATCAAGAAGTCTCTAAACAAGTCGAGATCCGGCTCCTTGGAATCAAGCTGGAAGGGGTTCTTGCCGGCTTCTTCCAGACGGGGGTCGAAGCGGTAGGTATGCCAGTAGCCACATGCGACTGCCTGCTTCTCACGCTCCTGGGTCTGGCCCATGCCGCCCTTGATACCGTGTGAGATACAAGGCGAGTAAGCGATGACAAGCGACGGTCCGTCGTAGGATTCGGCCTCGATGAGGGCACGGAGGGTCTGACCCTGGTTGGCACCCATCGCGATCTGTGCGACGTAGACGTAGCCGTAGGACATGGCCATCATGCCGAGGTCCTTCTTGCGGATGGACTTACCGCCGGCTGCGAACTGTGCGATGGCACCGGTCGGGGTCGACTTGGATGACTGGCCGCCCGTGTTCGAGTAAACCTCGGTATCGAAGACAAGGACGTTCACGTTGTTACCCGTCGAGAGTACGTGATCGAGTCCGCCGTAGCCGATGTCGTAGGCCCAGCCGTCACCACCGAAGATCCAGGTGGAGCGCTTGGTGAGGTAGTCTTGGTTATTCAACACGAGGTTCGTCAGACGAAGCACTTCCGGATTATCGCTGTCGAGGCCCTGAAGCACGTTCACCAGGGTGTCGCTTGCTTCGATCGTCGAATCGCTGTCATCCTTCAGGCGGAACCACTCGTCGACGGCTTCCTTGACGTCATCTGTGGCTACGGCCTTGAGCTGCTCGAGGTTCTCCTCGGTGCGTCTGCGAATCTGTTCATAGCCCAGGTGCATACCCAGACCGTGCTCTGCGTTATCCTCGAACAAGGAGTTGGCCCATGCCGGTCCGCGACCCTCACCGTTGGTGGTGTAAGGTGTGGCAGGAGCCGAGCCGCCCCAGATAGAGGAACAACCGGTCGCGTTCGAGATCTGCATGCGATCGCCGAAGAGCTGTGTGACAAGCTTCGCGTACGCGGTCTCACCACAGCCTGCGCAAGCGCCGGAGAATTCGAAGAGCGGTAACTCAAACTGGCTGCCCTTGATGATGGACTTCTTCATCGGGTTGGACTTACGCGGCAGCTTGATCATGTAGTCCCAGTTATCCGACTCGTTCATGTGCTCCTCGATCGGACGCATGACGATCGCCTTCTCCTTGGCAGGACAGACGTTGACACACGTGGCACAACCGGTACAGTCGAGTGCGGAAACCTGGATACGATACTTGTATTCGCTATAGGGCTTCATGCCTGTCACGGTTGCGGCAGGTGCAGCCTCGGCCTCTTCTTCGTCAAGGAGGAAGGGGCGGATAACAGCGTGAGGACAGACCAGTGAACACTGATTACACTGGATACAGTTCTCGGGAATCCATACGGGAATCTCGTTGGCGATGCCGCGCTTCTCATAAGCTGCGGTGCCCTGCGGGAAGTGGCCATCGGCCATCTCGACGAAGGTGCTGACAGGCAGGCTGTCACCCTTCTGGGCGTTCATCACTTCAACGACGTTCTCGATGAAGGCAGGCACGTCACGCATGGCCAGATCCTTGTCGTCAAGATCGGCCCACTCTGCGGGGACTTGGATCTCACGGATGTTATCCAGACCGGCATCGACTGCCTTGTAGTTCATGTTGACGATATCTTCGCCCTTGTTACCGTAGGACTTGACGATCGCGTCCTTCATGTACTTGACGGCATCCTCGATCGGAATGACGTTCGCCAGCTTGAAGAAGGCGGACTGCAAGACGGTATTGGTGCGATTACCCAGACCGAGGTCTGCGGCGATGTTCACGGCATCGATGACGTAGAACTTGGCGTTCTTGCGGGCGAGGTCGCGCTTCATGCCGTTCGGCAGATGACGCTCGATCTCCTCATCGGTCCAGAGGGTGTTCAATAAGAAGGTACCGCCGGGCAGCAAGTCGGAGACCATGTCGTACTTGTCGACATAGGACTGCTGGGAGCAAGAAACGAAGTTCGCACTGCTGATCAGGTAAGGCGAGTGAATCGGCTGCTTACCGAAGCGCAGATCGGAGATCGTGATGCCACCCGACTTCTTCGAGTCATAGGAGAAGTAAGCCTGAGCGTACATATCCGTGTGGTCACCGATGATCTTGATCGAGTTCTTGTTCGCGCCGACCGTACCGTCGGAGCCCAGACCCCAGAAACGGCAAGCGATCGTGCTCTCGTGTGAGACATCGATTCTCTCTTCGATCGGAAGCGACAGGTGCGTCACGTCATCGACGATACCGATGGTGAAGCCGTGACGGGCATCTGCCGAGGCAGCGTTCTTGAAGACCGCGTTGATCTGATCCGGCGTCGTATCCTTGGAGCCGAGGCCATAGCGACCGCCAACGATGTTGGGTCTGTTCTCGCTGTTTCTAAATGCGGTGACAACGTCGAGGAAGAGCGGCTCGCCCTCTGCTCCCGGCTCCTTCGTGCGATCGAGAACGGTGATGTTCTTGACCGTGGAGGGGATGGCGGCAAGTACGGCTTCCGACGGGAAGGGACGATAGAGGTGAACGGATAGCATACCGACCTTCTCACCCTTGGCGTTCAGGTAATCGACAACTTCCTGGATGGTCTCACAGACCGAACCCATGGCGACGATGACGCGATCCGCATCATCCGCACCGTAGTAGTTGACGAGACCGTAGTTACGACCGGTGAGAAGGTTGATCTTCTCCATATACTCTTCTACGATGCCGGGAACCGCCAGATAGTAGGGGTTCGAAGCTTCGCGGGCCTGGAAGAAGACGTCGGGGTTCTGTGCCGTACCCTTGAGGACAGGCTTGTTCGGGGTGAGACCGCGGTCGCGGAACTCCTGGAGAGCCTCTTGATCGATCAATGCGGCGAGGTCTTCGTAAGATTGAACTTCAATCTTCTGAACTTCGTGCGAAGTACGGAAACCGTCGAAGAAGTGCATGAACGGTACGCGGGCCTTGATTGTGGCGAGGTGAGCAACAGCGGCTAGGTCAGTTGCTTCCTGAACACTGTTGGAGGCCAAGAGGGCAAAACCGGTCTGACGGGCAGACATCACGTCCGAGTGATCACCGAAGATCGACAGGGCGTGGCTGGCCAGCGCACGGGCAGACACATGAAAAACGCTCGGTAACAACTCACCGGCGATCTTGTACATGTTGGGGATCATCAGGAGCAAACCCTGTGATGCGGTATAAGTGGTCGTCAGTGCACCGGTCGACAAGGAACCGTGTACGACGCCGGCCGCGCCTCCCTCCGACTGCATCTCGACAACGTGGACGGTCTGATCAAAGGCGTTCTTCACACCCTGGGTGGACCAGATGTCGACCATATCGGCCATCGGAGACGACGGAGTGATCGGATAGATACCGGCCACTTCTGTGAACGCATAGGATGTATAAGCCGCAGCTGTATTACCATCCATCGTCATAAATTTCTTTTCTTTAGCCATGATTACTCTCCTTCTTAAAAGTATAATAAGGCTTGTCGCCGGCCATACCGATTCGGCTGTACCAGACTATTTCATTGTATCAGATTAGCCGTGATTCGTCACAGGTGTTACCAAATCCATTTAATCCAATCAATCGCATTGAACAAAGCCAATTCAATACATCTCGTGCATGGCAGGCATTTATCGGCTAAAGATAAACGTCATATCATGGCACGCGTTCTTAATTATAGCACTCTTTTTCGATTTGTACCTTTTGGTACCATATTGAGAGTGTAGAATTTTGGTGAGAATTTAAGTACAATTTAGCCAATTCGGTAAATCCGTACTCAATGCTAAGAGGAGCAAGATTATGCATGATCTGACCTTCGGAACAAACGGCCGTCTGAAACTGCTCTATTTGACAGACATACACTATTTCGATCACGGTGAGAAGGATCTACGAACCCTGAAGCTGATCGAGGATCTGATCCGTTGGGAGACACCGGATCTGATCGTCATCGGTGGCGACACCTTCTATGGCCCGGACAATCTTCGGCAAATTGAACCCGCTCTGCGCCCCATCGTAAGCTCCGGTATACCCTGGACCATCACCTTCGGCAATCATGATCAAGAAGACGGCGCGTCAAACGAGGCCTTGTTCGAGCAGATTCACAGCTTACCCGGTTGCCTGGCGTATGACGGCGCGCCCGGCATCTCCGGTACAGCTAATCATGACCTGCGGATTCGAGACGAAGACGGCAAACTCGTCTGGCTCATCTCCCTCCTCGACTCCGGCGACTATATGAGCCTGGATCCCACCAGACCCGACGCCAAGGACTTCTATGATATGGTCAAGCTTGACCAAATCGTCTGGCAACATAAGCGCTTGAAGGAACTCGAGAATGAGAGCCCGGACTACGGCGCCCTCCTCTTCATCCACATCCCGCTGCCCGAGCACGACCTCGTGTGGCAGCAGTCCGCCTGCTACGGTGAGAAGAACGAGCGCGTCTGTGCAGCCCCGATCAACAGCGGTCTATATGCTGCCATGCGAGATGCGGGGCACGTTAGGGCAATCCTCTCGGGCCACGATCATACAAACGACTACATCGGCGACTATCACGGTATTCTGCTCGGCTACGGGCGACAAGTCGGCTACAACACTTATGGCCGAGACGGCTTCCTGCGCGGGGCCCGCATCATCTCGCTCGATCAAGCAGACAGCGAGACGTTCCAAACCTGGATTCGTTTGTCTGATGGCAGTGTAATTCCGGGTGACGCCAGGCGACACGATCCGACAAGCTAAGCGCTACCCGACGAGCCGACAAGCGAGCGCATACAAGAAACCTCCGAACTTGCCAACACACGGCAAATCCGGAGGTTTCTTCTAATTTCTATTCTCGGCAACGGTTTGCCGTCGGCTGGCAGCTTATGCCTGGTAGGTGTTGCAGATGACGGAGAAGTCTTCGGTCTTCAGGGAAGCGCCGCCGACCAGGCCACCATCGATGTTGGTTTGACCGAAGAGACCGGTCACGTTCTTGGCGTTCACCGAACCGCCGTAGAGGATA
>CAZLEA010000017.1:32833-36317 GCA_964558445.1 uncultured Oscillospiraceae bacterium
TTGACCGAAGAGACCGGTCACGTTCTTGGCGTTCACCGAACCGCCGTAGAGGATACGGATCTTGTCGGCAGCATCTTGGTCGTAGAGATCGGCAACCACCGTGCGGACGTAGGCACAGACTTCTTCGGCCTGCTCATCGCTTGCGGTTACACCGGTTCCGATCGCCCAGATCGGCTCGTAAGCAATCGTCACGAGGTAGAGCTTCTCGGCGGGGATACCAGCGAGGCCTTCTACAATCTGCTCCTTGACGAAGTCGAAGGTGACACCGGACTCACGCTGCTCGAGGGTCTCGCCGCAGCAGAGGATCGGACGCACGCCCCAGTTCAGGAGCGCCTTGGCCTTCTTGTTGACGGTTTCGTTTGTATCGGCAAAGTACTCTCTGCGCTCACTATGACCGATGATGGCATAGGGGACCTTGAGATCCGAGAGCATCTTCGCGGAGATCTCGCCTGTGTACGCACCCTTGTCTTCCCAGTGTGCGTTCTGAGCGGCGATCTTGATGTTGGTGAATTCGGTTGCGGCGACGGCTGCATCGAGGACCGTGAACGGAACACCGACCACAATCTCAGAGTCCGCATCGGCCACGAGCGGCTTCAGCTCGTTTAGGAAGGCGACTGCTTCGGCAGGTGTGCCCTGGTTCATCTTCCAGTTACCCGCAGCGACAATACGGCGATCGTCTTGATCCAAGAGGCAATCGATACCGGGCAAGACCTTACCCTCGAGGAACTCGAGCGAAGCACCGCCACCGGTAGAGATATGCGTCACCTTGTCGGCGAAGCCGAGCAGCTCGACTGCTGCGGCAGAGTCGCCGCCGCCGATGATGGAGATGGCAGAGGACTCGGACAGAGCCTTGGCCACTTCACGCGTTCCGACTGCGAAGTTATCGAATTCGAAGACACCCATCGGGCCGTTCCAGATAACGGTGCCGGCTTCCTTGATGGCATCGGTGTAGAGCTTAATCGTCTTCTCACCGATATCGACACCCATCCAGCCCTCAGGGAAGGCTTCGGAAGGAACCGTCTTGTAGTCGGCATCGGCCGCGAAACGATCGGCAACCACGTTGTCGACCGGCAACAAGAGCTTGACGCCCTTCTCTTCGGCTTGCTTCATCAGCGAGGCAGCCAGATCGACCTTGTCGGCCTCGAGCAGCGAGCTTCCGACTTCATGACCCTTCGCCTTAATAAAGGTGTAGGCCATGCCGCCACCGATAATCAGCGTATCGACCTTGGACAAGAGGTTCTCGATGACACCGATCTTGTCCGAGACCTTGGCGCCGCCGAGGATGGCGACAAACGGGCGCTTGGGATTGGCGAGTGCCTCACCCATCACCTGGATCTCCTTCTGGATCAAGTAACCGGAGACACCGGGGAGATAGTTTGCGATACCGGCTGTCGAAGCGTGGGCACGGTGGGCCGTACCGAACGCGTCGTTGACGAAGAGGTCTGCCATGGAAGCAAGTTCCTTCGCAAAGGTCTGCTTGTTCTTCGTCTCTTCCTTGTGGAAGCGGACGTTCTCCAGCATCATGATCTGACCGTCTTCGAGCGCTGCGGCCTTCGACTTCGCGTCGTCGCCGATGACATCGGCTGCCAGTGTGACCTCGCGGCCGAGCAGTTCGGCCAGGCGATCAACGGCAGGCTTCATGCTGAACTTGGCTTCGGGGCCGCTCTTGGGACGACCCAGGTGGGAGACCAAGATGACCTTGGCACCCTGATCGGCCAAGTAAGAGATGGTCGGCAGAGCACCGCGGATGCGCTTGTCATCCGTGATCTTACCTTCCTTATCCAGCGGGACGTTGAAGTCAACGCGGACGATAACCCGCTTACCCTTGACCTCGATATCTTCGACAGTTTTTTTGAGCAAATTCGCCATGTGAAACTCTCCTGTACATCATATAATAATAGGTTAACAGACAAAATCGGGCCGCCCGAGCCATGCCAAGCCGACACCCATATACAACTATTCTAGCACACTTCACCTAGTAAATGATCGTAGGGTATAAATATATCGATATGAACGAGAGATTGAAATTAATGGCGACGTTCCTTGTAATATGCTATAAACATACATAAATCTAACCGAACGCCGTTTGAACAGGAGATTGTATAGGATGGAGATTATCCAGAAGTTCTTGGACCGCATAACGGAGTATGTAGCAAGCATCCCGAATATCGTGCCCCTCTTGCTCACCTTGATGGTGGGCGTGGCACTCTTGGCTTGGGGCTATAGCCTGTTTCGCCTCTGGATGACGCTGCTCGGTATCTGGGCAGGTTACACCGCGGGCACGATGCTCGCCGGCTTCCTCGACCTGGACGGGTGGCCGTATGCACTGGTCGTCATACTGATCACGCTTGCGATGACCCTCTTCTTCTGGTTGGCGGTGAAGCTGAGCATATTTGCTGCAGGCTTCTTCTTCGCGTCCTATGTCGTACGCTTCTTCAGCATCACGCTCTTCGGCCTGGACGAGCGACTGGTCAACTTGATCGTCGGCCTCGTGCTCGCCATACTTGCCACCATCTTCTTGAAGATCTTCATCATCGCGGCCACCGCCATCAGCGGCGCATACCTCGTGTCGGACGCGGTCTATAACCTCATCTTGAATACCGAAGCCGGCACATGGATAAACGAGATCGCGCCCGCCAGGGACCCGATCCCGATTATCATCACCTTCCTCCTGGTCGCACTCAGCGTGCTCGGTATCCTCTATCAGTACCGCAAGAGCGGCGGCGGCTCCCGCATCCGCCTACACGGACGTCAGATCCGCTAAACTCACGGTGTGGTGACTTCGATTCGCCACACCGTTTGGATTTGTGTGGGGTAGGATTCCATCACGGTACCATCGTAGACGATACGCACCAAGTCCCCTACCTTGACGTCTTCTAGCGGCACAGTCTTCTTCCCGTCCATCGCCATACCGGGCTTATCCAAACGATCCAGTCCGATATAACTCTGCGAGCGATGATTCACGTCGTTCTCGGCTATGCCCTCGACCAGCCACGTATCCGCTTGCTTCTCCAAGACAACGGCGTAGAACGAGACTTCCGTTCTGTCGGGCCAGGCTCTGCCGATCATGAAGCCAAGTGCCATGCCCAGCAGCAGAATCACGGTAATTGCTGCGATTCTCCTATTCCTGCGACGGCGTTTCTGCTTCTGCTCCTTGGTCAAGACGGGTTTCGGTTTCGCCTGCTTGGCCGCTTCGATCTGTTGGTCCAAATTCGTTTGACTCATACTTGCCTCCGATCGTTTGTCTGTGTCTAGTTATTGCAGACCTTGGCCGACAGAAGCTGTCGCTTCATCGGCCTGCTGATCTGCTACCTCAATAGTAGTACAGATTCTCACCGCCTTAGGTTGCATCGGGTTCTCTGCCGCGAAATCAGGCGCGAGGATAGAAGCGAGGACGTGAGCGCGAATAGAGGCAGATTTAGGTCGTTTGGTAATATTGGCTCTGCTCGTCGAACAAGCGACTATAGAGGCTCGTCTTGTCTCG
>CAZLEA010000018.1:0-34302 GCA_964558445.1 uncultured Oscillospiraceae bacterium
GATTAACGTGCGAGGTCGACCTCGACCGTGCTGATCGGTGTGAGACCGAACTGTTCGTTTAGGACCGTTAGCACGTCAGGGGAGACGAATGCAGGCAGTGTCGGTCCGAGCTTGATATTCTTGACACCGAGTGCCAAGAGCGACAAGAGGACACAAACGGCCTTCTGCTCGTACCAGGACAAGACGATCGTGAGCGGAATACTGTTGATGTCTGTCTCGAAGGCATCGGCGAGCGCTGTGGCT
Organism: uncultured Oscillospiraceae bacterium; assembly: GCA_964558445.1. Taxonomy (GTDB): domain Bacteria; phylum Bacillota; class Clostridia; order Saccharofermentanales; family Fastidiosipilaceae; genus CAYXVJ01. The sequence continues at coordinate 244 of CAZLEA010000018.1, forward strand.
ACGCGGATCGCGCTGTAAGCATCGTTACACTGACCCATATCCATGATGCGTGGGAACGGACCGATGTGGCCGAGATCCAGGTCGTTGAAGCGGTACTTGCCGCAAGCGACGGTGAGGATCAGACTGTCATCGCCCGTGTTCTTGGCCAAATCGGTGTAGTAGTTGCGACCGGGCTTGGCGCCGTCACAACCGCCGATGAGGTAGAAGTGATTGACGAGTCCGGACTTGACCGCCTCTACGACGACGTCGGCCTGTGAGAGGACAGCGTTGTGACCGAAGCCTGTCATCAGTTCGCCACCGCCGTTGATGCCGGTGAAGTACTTGTCTTCGTCCCAGCCGCCAAGCTCCAGTGCCTTGTCGATGACGGCCGTGAAGTCCTTCATATCCTTCTCGTCACCGTCGATATGGACCAGCCCGGGATACTCGACCACAGCCGTCGTGAAGACTCTGTCCATATAGCTCTTGCGCGGAGGCATCAAGCAGTTGGTGGTGAAGAGGAAGGCTGCAGGAACATCTGCAAATTCCTTCTGCTGGTTCTGCCATGCGGTACCGAAGTTACCCTTGAGGTGCTTATGCTTGGTGAGCTCTGGATAGCCGTGTGCAGGGAGCATCTCGCCATGGGTGTAGATGTTGATGCCCTTGCCCTCTGTCTGATCGAGGAGCTGCGTCAAGTCGTGGAAGTCGTGACCCGAAACGACGATAAACGGACCCTTCTCGACCTTCATCGTGACGGAGGTCGGACGGGGATTGCCGAAGGATTCGGTGTTGGCGCGATCGAGCAGTTCCATACAATGGTAGTTGCTCATGCCGAAGTCGTGGAGCAGTTGCAGCCACTCCTCTACGCTGTGCTCTTCTGCCAATGCTGCCAGGTAGCGGACCATGTCGTCCATCATCTTATCGTCTGTATAACCCAGAACATAAGCATGATAGGCATAAGCACCCATGCCGCGGAGGCCAAACAGGAGCAAGCTGCGAAGCGATACTTGATTCTTATCACCGTGAAAAATATCGTCGGTCTCATGGACTGCGATATTGACCGCGCCGTTTGTCGGCTCATAACCGGCTGCTTCGGTACGAATCTCGGCCGCGATCTTGGCACACAACTCGTCGTCGAAGCTGACGTTGGTTATACAGGTGAATAAGCCATCTAGAATATAGCGATCTGTGGAGGGCTTGCGTGTCTGCCCCTTGATACGAACGGCGAGCTCGATCAGAGCTAGGGTAATCTCATCTTGCTCATATGCAACGACCGGATTCTTACCGCAAACGCCCTGTACGGTACAACCGGTACCCTTGGCGGTCTGCTCACATTGAAAACAAAACATTTTCTCCATGTTGATATCCTTTCTTTCCGGTAACGATTTTGCTGTTACCTGAAATCAGTTTATGTTAACTTAGGAGCAGATTCGGTAGCTGTGGCTACCTGTAATAGAAGAGGGGACATATGCTGAATCGCAAGGATAAGCTCGGTCGATCACCGATCGGCACAGACCAAGGGCAGCTAGAGCGGATACTGGAGCTCGATATCGAGCTCTTCCGCGGCATTGAATCAGAGGCACTCGGCGAATACCTCATCACCGGAAACGTGAGCTTGGTCAAGGTGGCAGCCGATACGCTACTACGCCAGGAGCGTGCCAGGCAGGTGGATATCGGCATCTTGATTCGCGGCATGGCAGAGGTCCGCCAATATGATAACCAGGGGGCGGTGTTCACGGTCGGTATCGTCGAACCGGGTGATCTCTTCGGCGAGATTACCGCCTTCGTAGAGGGCGCCGGTTGGCCGGCGAGTGTCGTCACACAGTCCGCATGCGAAGTGCTGTTTATACCACTTCACTTAATTACCCAATCAACAGAGCACCTAGATGATGTTACGAGGAAGTTGATGCAGAATCTACTCGGCATCATTGCGATGAAGGCGCTGAATCTACGGTCCAGAATCGAGATTCTGACGCGTAACTCGATGCGCTCGCGTATCTCGATCTTCTTGTTGCAACAGGCGACCGAGCGAGGGGAGAGTCGCTTCTCGGTGCAGATGAATCGAGAGGGGATGTCTCGTTATCTGAACGTGTCGAGGCCCTCGATGTCCAGAGAGCTCGGGCGGATGCGAGATGAGGGGTTGATTCGATTTTGCCGCAGCGAATTCGAGATATTGGATCACAAACGCTTGCTGGAAGAGGCGGGTGTGATTTGATGCTTTGCTTGCCAAAGGAGCGTTGCAACAGGTATTATGAACGGTAATAGAACAGCTAACGCGAGAGGAGATTAGAGGTAAGAGCGATGTTGGATATTCAATTAATCAGAAGAGATCCGGAATGGGTTGCGGCACAGATTGCCAAGCGCGGAATTGAGGTGGATTTCTCCTTCCTCTTGGATAACGATAAGAGAAGACGCTCCCTGATCGCCGAGACCGAACAGTTGAAGGCTGAGCGCAACAAGACGTCGGCTATGGTCCCTCAGTTGAAGCGCGAGGGTAAGGATGTCAGTGATATCCTCACCGCCATGAAGGAACTTGGTAATCAGATCAAGGAGCTAGAAGATGAACTAGCTGTCATCGAAGAGAAGCAGAACGACTTCCTTGCCGGCTTGCCAAACCTCCCTGACGAGGGCGTTGTCGCCGGCGGTAAGGAGGCCAACGAGGTCGTGCGCGTTTATGGCACGGTGCCTGAGTTCTCGTATGAACCGAAGCATCATGTGGATATCGCCGAAGAATTGGGCTTGATCGATTACACGCGTGGCGCGAAGCTTGGCGGTTCTGGCTTCTGGGTCTATCGTAATCAGGGGGCGCGCTTGGAGTGGGCTCTGCTGAACTACTTCATCCAAGAACATTTGAAGGACGGCTACGAGATGATGCTGCCGCCTCACATTCTGAACTACGAATGCGGCTATACCGCCGGACAGTTCCCGAAGTTCAAGGACGATGTGTACTGGCTCGAGAAGGATAATGGTGAAGCCACGCACTTCATTCTCCCGACAGCAGAGACCGCCCTGGTCAATTTGCATCGAGATGAGATCCTGGACGAATCGATTTTCCCGCTGAAGTACTTCGCTTATACGCCCTGCTACCGCAAGGAGGCAGGCAGTTATAGAGCCGAGGAGCGCGGTATGATTCGTGGCCATCAATTCAACAAGATCGAGATGTTCCAGTATGCTCTGCCAGAGCAATCGGATGCGGCACTGGATGAGTTGGTGAACAAGGCCTGTGCGCTCGTCGAGGGCCTGGGCTTACACTTTCGTCTCAGCAAACTTGCTGCAGGGGACGTATCCGCATCGATGGCGGCGACTTATGATATCGAAGTCTGGATTCCGTCGATGAACGACTATAAGGAAGTCTCTTCGTCATCGAACGCGAAGGATTATCAAGCGCGCCGCGGTAATATGAGATATCGTCGCAAGTCGGATAACAAGGCGGAATTCCTCCATACGCTGAACGCTTCGGGTCTTGCTACCTCGCGTGTGCTACCGGCGATTATGGAACAGTTCCAAGAAGAAGACGGTAGAGTCAGGATTCCGGATGTGCTCCGACCGTTCATGGGCGGACAGACTCATCTCGAGAAGCCATAAGTAAGACGGTAGTCGAGCGAATAAGGTAGTTTATACCGGGGCCGGGCGATTCGCTCGGCTCTTTTGCATGCTTACATGTACAAAAATCGGCAGATTCACTATTCACAAATGTTTCGATAAATGATATTATTAGGTGTCTGAGCCTTGTTGGCACAGTTTGTGCTGTCGTAAATCGAGAGATAAGGCTCCGATTCAAATGATTATTAGAAGAAAGGAGTATATTGATGCCTACATTCAACCAGTTGGTCAAGAGTGGACGTTCATCGAAGGTCTACAAGTCCAAATCACCTGCATTGAGCTATAGCGTTAACACCCTGACGAAGCGTGAGACCACGGTCAATTCGCCTCAGAAGCGCGGTGTTTGTACCGTTGTTAAGACCCAGACGCCCAAGAAGCCGAACTCGGCCCTGCGTAAGGTCGCTCGTGTACGTCTGACATCCGGCATGGAAGTTTCGGCTTACATCCCCGGCATCGGCCACAACCTTCAAGAGCACTCGGTTGTTCTGATCAGAGGTGGCAGAGTCAAGGACTTGCCCGGTGTTCGTTACCACATTGTTCGCGGCACCTTGGATACTGCCGGTGTTACCGGTCGTATGCAGAGTCGTTCCAAGTACGGAGCGAAGAAGCCGAAGGTCGCCAAGACTAAGTAATTAATGGATTAGGTTGAACTCGTTGTGCTCAGTACTCCATACCTGAAATATACAGGCATGGCCACTGGCACAGTCCGCCGGCACAGGCGGATTGAGTACCTGTGATATCAGGCGCAAGCCTCGTATTATCATGAGAGGAGGGAAGACTAGTGCCAAGAAAAGGCCATGTCCCAACACGAGAAGTCCTTCCTGATCCTATTTACCATGATGTGAGAGTTACCAAGCTCGTCAACAACATCATGTTGGATGGGAAAAAGGGAGTTGCAGAGAGAATCGTATACGGTGCATTTGATTTGATTCAAGAGCGCACCGGCCAGGAACCGATGGAGGTCTTCAACAAGGCGTTGGAGAACACCATGCCCATGCTGGAAGTCAAGGCCCGCCGTGTAGGTGGCGCGAACTACCAGGTTCCGATCGAAGTACGTCCCGAGCGTCGTCAGACACTCGCACTTCGCTGGCTAACCGAATTCTCCAGGAAGCGCGGCGAGCGTACCATGCGCGAACGCCTTGCAGCCGAATTGATTGATGCGTCCAACGAAGCCGGCGGCGCATACAGAAGAAAAGAAGAATTACACCGTATGGCAGATGCGAACCGCGCCTTTGCTCATTACAGATGGTAAGTTTGCATCGGGAGGGAAAATAAGTTCATGCCCAGAGACTTTACACTGGAAAATACCAGAAATATTGGCATCATGGCCCACATCGATGCTGGTAAGACTACAACGACAGAACGTGTTCTCTATTACACGGGCCGTATTCACAGACTAGGCGAGACCCACGAAGGTGGCGCTACCATGGACTGGATGGCTCAAGAACAAGAGCGCGGTATCACAATTACATCGGCTGCGACCACCGCTCAGTGGAAGGGCCATCGTGTCAACATCATTGACACCCCCGGTCACGTCGACTTCACCGTTGAAGTTGAGCGTTCGCTCCGTGTTCTCGATGGCGCTGTAACCTTACTTGATGCGAAGAGCGGTGTTGAGCCCCAGACCGAGACGGTTTGGCGTCAGGCCGATAACTACAAGGTACCACGTGTTGTCTACATCAATAAGATGGACATTATGGGTGCGGATTTCTTCCGTTCAATCGAGACCATGCGTGACCGTCTGAAGGCCAATCCGATTGCGATCCAGATCCCGATCGGTAAGGAAGATAACTTCACCGGTATCATCGACCTCGTCAAGATGAAGGCCGAAGTCTATACAGATGACCTCGGTAACACCATCGATGAGAGCGATATCCCGGAGGATCTTCGTGAGCTGGCCGAAGAATGGCACGAGAAGATGGTCGAAGCCATCGCCGAAACAGACGAAGAGTTGACACTGAAGTATCTCGAGGGTGAGGAGATCACCGTCGATGAGCTGAAGGCGGCGCTGCGTGCAGCAACCGTCAGCAATCAGTGCATCCCTGTTATCTGTGGTTCTTCCTACAAGAACAAGGGCGTTCAGCTGATGCTCGATGCAGTCATCGATTATCTGCCCTCGCCGCTTGATATCGAAGCCATCAAGGGTGTTCACCCGACGACCGGCGAAGCGGACTCTCGTCCCGCAGACGATAGCGCACCGTTCTCGGCATTGGCGTTCAAGATCATGACGGACCCCTTTGTTGGTAAGCTCGCCTTCTTCCGCGTCTACTCGGGTAAGCTCGATTCCGGAAGTTATGTGCTGAATGCCACCAAGAACCGTCGTGAGCGCATCGGTCGTATCCTGCTGATGCACGCGAACCACCGCGAAGAGACCCCGACGGTCTACTCCGGTGACATCGCCTCTGCTGTCGGTCTGAAGGACACGACAACCGGTGATACACTCTGTGACGACAAGGCACCGATCATCCTGGAGTCCATGGACTTCCCGGAGCCCGTTATCTCGGTTGCGATCGAGCCGAAGTCCAAGGCCAGTCAGGACAAGATGATCCTGGGTCTGCAGAAGCTCGCCGAAGAGGATCCGACCTTCCGCACCTACACCGACTCCGATACGGGTCAGACCATCATCTCCGGTATGGGTGAGCTTCACCTGGATATCTTGGTCGACCGTATGTTCCGCGAGTTCAAGGTAGAAGCCAACGTCGGCGCACCTCAGGTCGCATACAAGGAGACAATTACCCAAGCCACACGCGCCCAAGGTAAGTTCGTTCGTCAGTCAGGCGGTCACGGTCAGTACGGTGATTGCGTGATTGAAGTCGAGCCCATGGAAGCCGGCGCCGGTTATATCTTCGAGAACAAGATCGTCGGTGGTACGATTCCGAAGGAATTCATCGCCCCGATCGATGCAGGTATCAAGGAAGCCATGACCAGTGGTATCCTCGGCGGTTACCCCGTCGTTGACCTCAAGGTCACCTTGGTCGATGGTTCGTACCATGATGTTGACTCGTCCGAAATGGCGTTTAAGATTGCCGGTTCGATGGCGATTAAGGAAGCCATGAGGAAGGCATCGCCGGTACTCCTGGAGCCGATCATGAAGGTCGATATCACCGTACCGGATGAGTACATGGGTGACGTTATGGGTGACGTAAGCTCGAGACGCGGACGCATTGAGGGAATGACTTCTGTCAGCGGCGCTCAGTTGATCTCAGCCTTCGTACCGCTCTCCGAGATGTTCGGATACGCAACCAACTTGCGCTCCAGATCACAAGGTCGTGGAACCTTCGTCATGCAGATTTCGCACTTCGAACCTGTACCGAAGACCATCGCCGAAGCAGTAACCAAGAAATAAGTCTGTAGTAACAGACGGCAGACGCCTTCTGCAGGTAATTAAGTACTTGCGAATCTTCATGGATTCGATATAATATCTGAAGGCGTATGCCATGAATATTGAAGCTCAACCAGCCAGGTTGAAATAAGGAGGATTTTTCTCAATGGGAAAAGCTAAATTTGAAAGAACGAAGCCCCATGTCAACGTAGGCACAATCGGTCACGTTGACCATGGTAAAACATCTTTGACAGCCGCTATCACCAAGGTATTGTCATTGGGCGGAGAAGGCAGCGCCAACTTCACAAGCTACGATAACATCGACAAGGCTCCCGAGGAGCGCGCACGTGGAATCACAATCAGCACATCGCACGTTGAGTACCAGACGGACGCCCGTCACTACGCTCACGTCGACTGCCCCGGTCACGCGGACTACATCAAGAACATGATCACCGGTGCTGCCCAGATGGACGGCGCGATCCTGGTTGTTTCCGCAGCTGACGGCCCGATGCCTCAGACTCGCGAGCACATCTTGCTTGCTCGTCAGGTTGGCGTTCCTGCCATCGTTGTTTTCCTGAACAAGTGCGACATGGCCGATCCGGAGCTCGTCGAGCTGACCGAGATGGAAGTTCGCGAGATGCTCAGCGAGTACGACTTCCCGGGCGATGACACCCCCTTCATTCAGGGTTCCGCTCTGCAGGTTCTCGAGAGCACCAGCACCGACCCCGCAGCACCCGAGTATGCTCCCATCTTCGAGTTGATGGAAGCTGTCGATACCTTTATCCCGACACCCGCACGTCCTACCGACCTGCCGTTCGCTATGCCTGTTGAAGACGTCTTCACGATCTCCGGTCGTGGTACGGTTGCAACCGGTCGTATCGAGCGCGGTATCGTCAAGGTTGGCGACCCCGTCGAGATTGTCGGTCTTACCGACGAGAGCCTCAACTCGGTTATCACCGGTGTTGAGATGTTCCACAAGCTGATGGACCAGGGTGAAGCCGGTGATAATATCGGTGCACTCCTCCGTGGTATCAACCGTGATCAGATCCAGCGTGGTCAGGTCATCGCGAAGCCCGGCAGCATCAAGCCCCACACCAAGTTCTCCGGTCAGGTTTATGTCCTGTCCCAGTCGGAAGGTGGCCGTCACAAGCCCTTCTTCTCCGGCTACCGCCCGCAGTTCTTCTTCCGTACAACGGACGTTACCGGCGTGGCCAACTTGCCTGAGGGTGTTGACATGTGCATGCCCGGTGACCACGTCACCATCACCGTTGAGCTGATCACACCGATCGCTCTCGAAGTTGGCGACAAGTTTGCTATCCGTGAGGGTGGTAAGACTGTTGGTTCCGGTACGGTTTCGACCATCGATTCCTAATTACCAGCTAACATAATTGTTACAAGCTATGTGGCCTCTGACATTCGTCAGGGGCCATTTAGTTATGTGGGAGAAACCGAGAATTTCCGGAAACGACTTGAATCTGACATTGAGATAAGAATGGTATAATGTGCAGACACATTGTGGGAGGAAGAAGACTAGATGAAACAAACCGAGTCCGCTGATCCGACTAAGGATTACAGAGATGATTTCCAAATAGATGATGAGACCATATGGACGTCTGATACCGTGAACCTACCCCTGGTTCCACTTCGTGGTATGACGGTGATTCCGCACACATCGGCGTCCTTTGAGGTGGCTCGCAGCCGCTCCTTGGCTGCTGTGGCCGAGGCGATGGGGGCAGATCGCTATATCGCTGTCTTGGCTCAGGCCGATATGATGATGGAGTGGCCGGAAGCAGGTGAGCTCGTAGGCGAGGTCGCCTGTATTGTTCGTATTCAAGAGACGATGGAGCAGAGTGAACAGAAGGGGATGCTGATCCATGTGCGTGGTCGTGCGCGTGCGGTGGTTAGTGAAGTACGAACCGACGGCGAATTCGATCGCGTGGAGCTTCGACTTGTGAACGAGAGCGTTGAGAGTCGGACCCAAGAGGAGCAGGAGAAGCTCGAAGCCTATAGACGTGAATTGTTGTCGGCGTATCGGTCCTTTGCCAGGACTACCGGGCGTTTGGGTAGTGACGGTGTCGCTGCCCTGAATCAGATCTTCGATCCGGTCGTTGCAGCGGATATCATCGCATCGAATCTCGGACTCAACCTCTTCGGACAGAATTATCACCTCTCCGAACTGGATGTCGAGACGCGCCTCCATGAATTGTTGGTTCTCATCCGCCGCGAACATCGCTTGGCAGATTACGAGAAGGAACTAGAGGACAAGGTAAGAGAAGAGATTGAGGCGGGGCAGAAGGAGTACTATCTTCGCGAACAGCTGAAGGTGATTCACACCGAGCTTGGCGATAGCGAGAGCAGCGAAGAAGAGAGCGATCGCTACATGAAGCAGCTTGCCAAGCTGGATCTGCCGGAGAAGGACAGAGAGCAAATCGAGAAGGAGATCAAGCGCTTGGCGAAGTATCCGCCGACCTTCCCCGAAGCCGGCATCCTTCGCAACTATTTGGACCTCGTCTTCGAGCTACCCTGGGGGAAGCTTAGCGAGGACTCGCTTCAGATCAAGAGTAGCCGTCGACAGCTCGACAAGGATCACTATGGGCTCGAGAAGGTGAAGGAGCGTGTACTGGAGTACCTGGCCGTCTTGAAGCGTCAGAAGAGCTTCGGGCGTGACAATATGAGAGCACAGATTCTCTGTTTCGTCGGACCGCCGGGCGTCGGTAAGACCTCGATCGCGCAATCGATCGCGAAGTCGATGGGCCGCAAGTATGTGCGTATGTCGCTGGGCGGCGTGCGAGATGAAGCGGAGATCCGTGGACACCGCAGGACTTATGTGGGCGCGATGCCGGGTCGTATCATCAATGCGATGAAGCGTGCAGGCACGGATAACCCGCTGATCTTGATGGATGAGATCGATAAGCTCGGCAGCGATTTCCGCGGCGATCCGTCGTCGGCGCTGCTCGAGGTCTTGGATCCGGAGCAGAACAAGGCGTTTCGCGATCACTATCTGGAGCTCGATTACGACTTGTCGAAGGTGATCTTCATCACGACGGCGAACTCGGTCGACACCATACCGGGCCCGCTCTTGGACCGCATGGAATTAATCGAGATTAACGGCTATACGGAAGAAGAGAAGTACAATATCGCCCGCTTGCATCTGTTCCCGAGACAGCTAGACCAGCATGCGATTGAGGCCAAGGATGTCAGCTTACATAAACAAGCGATGATGAGCATCATCCGAAGCTACACGCGTGAGGCCGGTGTCCGACAGTTGGAGCAGGAGCTCGCTCATCTCTGCCGTAGAATTGTTCTGAAGCTAGAAGAGAGCGATCTCGAACTACCGATACGCGTGACGAAGGCGAATCTGGACAGCTACCTCGGTAAGGCCAAGTTTGTCGAAGACGAGTACAATAAGCAAGATCTGGTCGGTCAGGCGACAGGCCTCGCATGGACTTCTGTTGGCGGCGACACGCTTGCCATCGAAGTGAACCTGATGCCCGGTAGCGGTAAGCTGGAGTTGACCGGTCGCCTCGGCGAAGTCATGCAGGAGTCGGCCAAGGTTGCCCTCGCGTATATCCGCAGCATGGCTGTGACGCTTGGGATCGATCCGGATTTCGCGAAGAAGAACGATATCCATATCCACGTGCCCGAGGGTGCGGTGCCCAAGGACGGACCGTCTGCCGGTATCACGCTTGCGACAGCGATCTACTCTGCACTCAGCGAACAGAAGGTGCGTCATAACGTCGCCATGACGGGTGAGATAACGATTCGCGGCCGTATCCTGCCGATCGGTGGCCTGAAGGAGAAGGTGATCGCAGCGCATCGAGCCGGCATCGATACGGTGCTCGTGCCGACACCGAACCTCAGAGACCTAGAGGACGTACCGGAATCGGTGAAGAAGAAGATGCACTTCCATGGCGTGAGTGACGCGACGGATGTGTTCAAACATGCGATCTTGACGGTGGACAAGAAGGCGTAAGAGTCGTAAGCAGAAGAATCAACCATTTGAAGAAGCTTCGCGCGGAGTAGATCTGCTGCGGGGCTTCTTTGGCGTTTGTGGATGAGTGAGGATCTATAGAGATAGCAAAGGGAGCGGCCACCAACCACTCCCTTCAATTCATTTATGGAGCGGATGAAGGGAATCGAACCCTCGTAGTCAGCTTGGGAAGCTGAAGTTCTACCATTAAACTACACCCGCGTATTTATGCTATTGCTATTGGAATTATCCGCCTAATAAATTCGTTTGTCAATCACAAACCCCTAGGTCCGAGGCTCTGCTCCGGGAGAGCTCTCGGACCGGGGTATAGATTGCCGCGATTAAGAATTGACTGTGGCACCGACTAGATCTTGACGGTGATCGATGGCATACTGGGCCTCGTAGAGCTCCTTGTAGGGGCCGTCCGTGGCGACCAGCTCGCTGTGCGAACCACGCTCTTGTATGCCCTCATCGTTGATATAGACGATCATATCGGCGTTGCGGATCGTGGACAGGCGATGCGCGATGATGAGGCTCGTGCGCCCCTTGGCAAGCGTGTCTAGTGCACGCTGGATCTTGACTTCCGTGGCGGTGTCGAGTGCCGATGTCGCCTCGTCCAGGATTAGGATCGGCGGATTCTTGAGGAAGATGCGGGCGATACTGATGCGCTGCTTCTGGCCGCCCGAGAGCTTCGTACCGCGCTCACCGACTTCCGTCTCGTAGCCGTAGGGCAAGTCCATGATGAAGTCGTGTACTTCGGCCTTCCTCGCGGCATCTTCGATCTCCTCGTCCGTCGCGTCGGGGCGGCCGTAGCGGATGTTCTCCTTGATACTGGCGGCAAACAAGAATACGTCTTGTTGTACGATGCCGACGTTCGAGCGTAGGCTGTGGAGCGTCAAGTCTCTGATGTCGTGGCCGTCCACTCGAATCGCTCCGCTGCTCGCCTCGTAGAAACGGGGGATTAAGTTGCAGAGCGTTGTCTTACCGCCGCCGGAGGGGCCGACCAGAGCAACCTTCTGTCCCGGTTTCACGCTGAGATTGATGTGCTCCAAGATAGGCTGATCGTCATTATAGGAGAAACTGACCTCATCGAAGACGATGTCGCCTGTGACGTTGGTCAAGCTCTTGGCATCCGCTGCATCTTGGATCTCGGGCTCGATTTGCATCAACTCGATGAAACGCTCGAAACCGGCCATACCGTTCGTATACTGCTCGAAGAAGGAGACAAGCTTACGGATCGGCGTCAAGAAGGTGGAGACGTAGAGGATGAAGGTCAACATGTCGGTGACTGTCATCGTACCACGAACGACGAAGAGGGCACCGGCTGCGATGACGATGATGTTGAGCAGAGAGGTCGTGAACTCCATGCCACTGGAGAAGAAGGCCATGGCCTTGTAGTAGCCGCGCTTGGCCTCGCGATAATTGTTGTTCCCGTGATCAAACTTCTCGATTTCGTAATCTTCGTTTGTGAACGCCTTGGCCACGCGGACGCCTGAGATTGAATTCTCGAGATCGGCGTTGATGTCTGCCGTCCGGGCCTTGACCGCGCGCGATGCCTTCGCCATATTCCTGCGTGAGATGATCGTAATCCAGATGATGACCGGGATGATGATCAACAAGACCAGAGCGAGTTCCCAGCGAATCAGGAGCATAGCGACAAACGAACCAATCAACGTCAGGGCAGAGATCAGGAGGTCTTCCGGGCCGTGGTGTGCGAGCTCTACGATCTCGAAGAGGTCCGAGATCACGCGGCTCATCAGCTTACCTGTACGGGTTTGGTCGTAGAAGCGAAACGAGAGCGTCTGCAGATGTCCGAACAACTCCTTGCGCATATCGGCTTCCATCCGAACACCGAGGAGATGGCCCCAGTAGGTAACGACGAACTGTAGCAAGCTTCTTACCAAGAAGGCAAAGACAAGCCCTAGCATCAGCAAACCGAAGAATCGGTATTCGCCGGAGGGTAAGAGAGTCTGCAGCGAGTAGCGCGAGACCATGGGGAAGGACAGATCGATGAAGGCGATGCCCATCGCACAGATCAGATCGAGGATGAACAGCTTGAGATGCGGTCTATAGTAGCCGGCGAATAGGGCCAGTTTGGACTTGGTGTGAAACCTGGATGAAGAACTCATTGAATCGCTCCTTACAAAAATCATTCATCCTTCATTATAACGGAAGGATTTGTGTCCTGCCACGCAATCCGCCGTCTTGGATGTGTTATCATTAGCAAAAGGAGTTAGGGACAAAACATAATGGAAGAATCTAGATTGCCCAACAAATTTAATACGCTAGGCCGCTACGTAGAAGTACGCATGGAAGTGAAGAAGTCGATCTTCATCGCACATGCAGGCCCTACAGAGGATCTGGCAGCTGCTCAAGCGATGCTTGCAGATGCAAGAGCCCGCTATCCGGATGCCAGTCATCACGTGTCTGCATGGCGTGCCGGCATGATAAGCGATTCGCGCGTAGAGCGCTATTCAGATGACGGCGAACCCGGCGGTACGGCGGGTATGCCGGTGCTAAACGTATTAAACGGACAAGAACTTGAGAATGCCTGTGTGGTCGTGACACGCTACTTCGGTGGCACACTCTTGGGTACGGGCGGACTGGTATCTGCTTATTCCGATGCGGCTGTACTGGCCGTCAAGGAAGCAGGTGTGATTCAGAGGGTGCTCTGTCGCAAGTTCTCGATTGAACTCGTATACAACTTGTATACACCAATCTTGAGACTCTGCGATGAGGAGGCCTGGACGATTACGGATTCCGAATTTATGGAACTTGTTCGGCTCGAGATAGCCGTGCCACGTGAAGAAATCGATTTATTTCTTCTCCGGCTAAGAGACCTTAGTCACGGCGATATCCGACCGCAAGCCGGAGAGCTTGCCTACCTGCCTTGAATACCAAGCACGAAGGAGAGACTTCATGGAAGACAAGGACAGAGGACTACGCTTAGCCGTCTTGATCGATGCGGATAACATCTCGCATCATTATATCAAGGGCTTGATGCAGGAGGTCGCCGTCTACGGCATACCGACGATCAAGCGGATCTACGGCGATTGGACGAGGCCCAACTTGAGTGGTTGGAAGCCGCTTTTGCTCGATTATGCGATCACCCCGATTCAACAATTCGGTTATACTTACGGGAAGAATTCGACGGATTCAGCCCTGATTATTGATGCGATGGACTTGCTCTATTCGGAGCGCGTCGACGGCTTTTGCCTCGTTTCAAGCGACAGTGATTTCACAAGACTTGCGATACGTCTGCGCGAAGCAGGGAAGATCGTCTATGGCATCGGCGAGCAGAAGACACCCAACGCCTTCATAGCCGCATGCGATAAGTTCATCTATATCGAGATCCTGGCAGAGGGTGACAAGGGACATTTCGAGCGTCGTGACAGCTACGATCCGGCAGAGCTGAAGGTCGGTTCGGTGGGGGCTGCACCGGCGCCCAGCGGTAGTGTACCGCTCTCGAGACCGGCAGCGCATACCGTTCGTAAGTTGGATGATGAGGTGCGTTTCCTGATCTACGATTGTATACAGGATTTGGCAGACGAACAGGGCTGGGCGTTCCTCGGCGATGTCGGTAACCTCATCTTGAAGGTTAGGCCGTCGTTTGATCCCAGGAACTACGGTTTTGCGAAGCTGACGCCGATGATTCGTTCGATCGAGAACATCGAGATCGATGAGCGGGCTACGGACCAGAGCAAGGTGAAGCACATCTACATACGACTGAGAGATGATGATTTGTAGGAGCACTGGATGGATGAAGCGTGGAAGGAAATACTGATCTTCGGAGACTCTGTGATGAAGGGTGTTGTTCTCGAGCAAATAGGTGAGCGCTATCGGCGCTTCCCGATTCTGGCGAAGGAACAGATCGAAGCAGACTACCGAATCAAGCTGAATAACCGAGCTCATTTCGGCCAAACGATTGTGAGTGGTGCGAGAGAAGTCTATCGGGTGATCGAGCAGGTTCCGAATTGTCGAGTCGTGGCTCTAGAGTTCGGCGGGAACGATTGCGACTTCGATTGGCAGGCCATCCACGCAAGACCGGATGCCAAGCATCAGCCCCGCACACCGCTCGACCTGTTTACCCGGACATATACCGGCTTGATTGAGGCCCTGAAGCAGCGCAAGATCACCCCCATCGTGATGAATCTGCCGCCGATTGACTCGGAGCGCTACCTGGACTTCATCTGCTTGGATGGCTTGTCGAAGGATCGCATCCTCGAGTTTCTGGTCGATATAAATATGATATATCGCTTCCAAGAACTATATTCACAAACGATAGAGAAGATAGCCGTGAAGACGGGCGCCCTCCTGATCGATGTTCGGGGAGCGTTCTTGAAGCGCCTTGATTTTCGTGATTTAATCTCGATTGACGGTATTCACCCGAATTTGGCGGGACACGAATTGCTCTATGAGACGATTCGTTTGTTTATCGAGGAGCACATGGGTAAGCCCGGCTTTGCACCCATATAAACCTAGTATAGTAGAGTTATAGATTAGAGGATTTCATGACCATCAATGACCATAGACCAGCCGAACACGACTCCCCAAGCGCTTGGTTCGTCCGTTTGCTCAAGGGTGCCCTGATTGGCATCGGCGCGATCCTGCCCGGACTGTCCGGAGGCGTGCTGATGGTCATCTTCCGTGTTTACGACCCACTGCTCGACTTCTTGGGCCACTTCCCCAGATTCTTCAAGCGCTATATACGCTTCTTCATTCCGATCGGTATCGGCGGTCTGCTCGGTATCTTGGTGTTCTCGGGAGCGGTGACGCTCGCGTTTGGCACGTATGCGGCACAATTCATCAGCCTCTTCATCGGTTTCGTTGTCGGAACTGTTCCCGGTATCTGGAAGACTGCGGGTCTGGAGGGACGAGGGACCAAGGAGTATACGGCCTTGGGAATTGCAGCCTTGGCCGTCTTCTTCATGATGCTAAACGGGGAGACCGAGATCACGGAAGTCGATACGAATTTCCTGACATGGATCGGATCCGGCTTGCTGGTCGGACTCGGCTTCGTCGTGCCGGGCCTCTCGCCTTCGAATTTCCTGATTTATCTGGGCTTGTACGCGAAGATGACGGATGGAATCGCCCGATTCGATCTCTCGGTTATCCTCCCCTTGATGCTCGGTGTGCTGATAGCCGTGTTGTTGTTCGCGAAGCTGGTCAGCCGCCTATTCGAACGCTCTTACGGTGTGATGTATCACATCATCTTGGGTACGGTTGTCGGTTCATCGATCGCGATCTTCCCGACCGTGGTCCTGCCTGGTTTGACGGACACGGGACTTGCCGCGTCCGGCCTCAGTGCACCTATCGCCATCTTGTTGATTGCTATCATGTTTGTTATCGGTCTCGTCTCGTCCCTGTTGTTTGGCAGGCTTGAGGCACGTTACAGCCCGGAGACAAGACTCTAGGCTCTAGCTTGAATTGTGAGGTATACCATGCAACGATCCAGTGCAGTTCTGATGCATTTGACTTCGCTTCCCGGCCCGTTCGGGATCGGCACGATGGGGGAGGATGCGAGGCGGTTTGCAAGCCGCATGGCGGAGGCCGGTTTCACATATTGGCAGGTCCTGCCGCTCCTGGAGCCGGTAGCGGATTCGCCCTATCAATCCTTCTCCGCGTTCGCCGGTTACACGGCCTTGATCGATCCTCGAGAGATGGTTCGGATGGGCCTCCTCGATGCAAGTGACGTGCCGCAATTCTATTATCCCGGGACGGTTTATGCGACGGACTATGGTTTTGCCAAATTAAACAGTCAGCGCTATCTGCGCCTCGCTTACGATAAGATCGCTACCGAGACCATGGACCAGGTCCGAGCGTTTGTGAAGACCGCGGATTGGCTTCGGGATTATGCCGATTTCATCTGTATCAGAGAGCAATTCGGTGATCTGCCCTGGAACCGCTGGCCGGATGAGGGGCTTCGCCGCCATGAGCCGGCAAGCTTGCGGGAATTTCGAGCCGAACATCAAGACGAGATCGACTATATCTGTTTCACGCAGTGGCTCTTCTGGGAGCAGTGGCACAGCTTGAAGAGTTATATCAATAGTTTGGGCCTCGAGATCTTCGGTGATATCGCCTTCTACGTTGCGACTGACAGTGTGGAAGTGTGGGCTCATCCTGAACAATTCCTGCTCGATTCGGACTTGGAGCCGACCGTGGTTGCTGGTGTGCCGCCGGATTATTTTGCCGCTGAGGGTCAGCTCTGGGGGAACGCGATCTACGATTGGGAGACGATGAAGCTTCGTGGCTACGATTGGTGGATTAGCCGTATTGCATCCTCGCTTGATCTCTACGATCTGCTTCGCATCGATCACTTCCGCGGATTCGAAGCGTACTGGGCCGTGCCGGCAGGCAGTGAGACCGCGATCAACGGGAGCTGGGTCGAGGGCCCCGGCATGCACTTCTTCGATGCTGTGAAGCGAAGTCTTGGTGATGTCAATATTGTTGCGGAGGATCTGGGCGAGATTACGGATGACGTTCGTGATTTGCTCCGTGAGAGTGGCTTCCCCGGTATGATGGTGCTCCAGTTCGCCTTCCAGACAGGAGGTGACGGATCGACTCTGCCGCATCGCTACAAGGAGAATCTCTGTGCCTATACCGGTACGCATGACAACAACACCTTGCTCGGCTGGCTCTGGGAAGCAAGCGAAGAGGAGCGGGTGCGTGCGCTTGATTATATCGCCTATCCGCCGACGCTCGACTGGAGCCCCGGTGGTGTAGAGAGTCCTGCTTGCAGAGCCTTCATCAAGCACTTGTGGTCCACACCGGCCAAATTCGTCTGCGCCCCGATTCAAGACTTCCTCGGCTTCGGCTCCGATACGAGGATGAACATCCCTGGCGAGGCAAGCGGTCAGTGGCGCTTCCGCTTAACGGATGAGGCGATGCACAAACTCGACCTGACTTGGATTCGCCATAACAATAAGCTCTATGAGCGCTTCAATCGTGTCGTCTTGCTGCGAGAAGAGGAGCAGCTGACGCGTATTCTGGAAGCGGAAGTCGTGCCGAACTTACTCAAGGACTCGCCTGTTTGATCCACGCTACAATCTTGGTTTAGAAATGCTCCGCATGCGGACATTTCTGGTAGAATAATCGTTGTGATGCCGGACGGCTCTTCGGGGCTTACCGGCACTTTGATTGATGAAAGGTTGTGACTGATATGGCGAAACGCCGTAGCTTTGCCAAACATAAGGGGCATAAGCGAACATTTTTCGTGTTGGCCTTGGTTGTACTTCTGGCTGCTCTATTCACATTCTCCGGTATTCGGATCCCGAATCCTACAGGAGGCTATTACGAGCTCTATGGTGCGAAGGATATGCGATATGGCATCGATATCCGCGGTGGTGTGGAGGCCGTGTTCGTGCCGGCGGATTACGATAATCCGACCGCCGAGCAGATGGCAGCCGTGCAGCAGATCCTGGAGACAAGACTCGATAACCTGTCGATTTATGACCGCGAGATAATTCCGTCGACCACAGGCGGCAGAATCACGGTGCGCTATCCGTGGCGTTCCGATGAGAGCGACTTCAATCCCGAGACCGCGATCGCAGAGCTCGGTGCGACGGCTCGCCTGACCTTCGAAGACGAAGATGGTAACGTTATCTTGGAGGGTTCGGATGTAGAATCTGCTATCGGCGGTATTCAGTCCACGTCTTCGACCTCATCACAGAACATTGTGCGTCTCGAGCTCAAGGAAGCAGGTAAGGAGAAATTTGCCGAAGCGACCGGCCAGATGATCGGTAAGATCATCATCACGAAGATGGACGATCTCGTGATCAATGAAGCGACCGTTCGCGATCAGATCTCGGACGGTACGGCCATCATCTCCGGTATGGAGACGCCGGAAGCCGCCGTGCAGCTGGCGAATCAGATCAATGCCGGTGCTCTGCCGTTTGCGATCGAAGCCATCTCGACGCGTTCGATCAGCCCGCAGATGGGTAGCCAGGCGCTAAACGTCATGGTGCAAGCAGGCTTGGTGGCCTTCTTGTTCCTCTGTGTTTACCTCATCTTGAACTTCAGGCTGTCGGGCTTCGTCGCGAGCTTCTCACTCTTGGCGCAGATCGTCGGTATTCTGCTCGCTATCTCCATCCCGCAGCAGACGCTCACGATGCAGGGTATCGCAGGTATCATCTTATCCATCGGTATGGGTGTAGACGCCAATGTCATCGTGGCTGAGCGCATCCGAGAGGAAGTCCGTGGCGGTATGTCCATACGTCAAGCCGTAGAGATCGGTTACGATCGAGCCTTCTCTTCGATCCTGGACGGTAACGTGACAGTTGCGATCGCTGCGGCCTGTCTGATCTTCTTCGGTTCGGGTTCGCTGCTCTCGTTTGGTTACTCGCTGTTTGCGGGTGTGGTGCTAAACCTCATCTGCGGCGCATGGCTCTCACACTACATGACGCGCTCACTCGTGCAGTTCGATAAGCTTCGCAAGCCCTGGTTCTTCGGTGTGAAGACTGCGGTGAACCCGGAGACGGGTCTTGAGGAATCGACAACGGCCAATCTCTCTCTGGAGAATTACGGCGATAAGTTGCGCTTCGACTTCTTCAAGAATCGTTATGCCTTCTTGCTTGTCAGTATCGTCTTGATTGTTTTTGGAACCGTCTTCGGCTTCATCAACGGCGTTGAGCTTGATATTTCGTTTAGAGGCGGCAGTATCTTGCAATACAGCTATGATGGTGAACTGAGTCCCGGAGAGGCAGAGGATGTGATTCAGACCGCACTCGGTCAGCCGGTTACAGCTCAAGTGACAGAGGACTTCGCCACTTCGTCCACTTCGCTTATTGTACAAGTCGCAGGTACGGAGAGCCTCACGGTCGAAGAGCAACAGCTCATTCGCGAGACGCTTGTGAACGCCTTCCCGGATCTGAATGTCGAAGCCGAGGATATCCAGACCGTCGACCCGTTCATCGGGCGCGAGATGTTCATCCGCGGACTGCTAGCGATCTTGGTCGCATCGGCCCTGATTGTCGCTTATGTCTGGATTCGCTTCCGGACGATCTCGGGCCCGTCTGCCGGTGTGTTTGCCCTCTTTGCCCTCTTGCATGACGTGATCATCGCGTTCTTGGTCTTCGTCGTTATGCGTGCGGCACTAGACGACAACGTCATCGCAGTTGTGCTCTCGATTCTCGGTTGGTCCGTCAACGACACGATTGTCACCTACGACCGCATCCGCGAGAACGCCAGGAACCATGGTAAGCTCTCGATTGTCGACAACGTGAATCTGTCCGTGCATCAATCGCTCTCGCGCTCTATACATACCTCCGTTTGCGCATTTATCGCCGTCGCGATCGCTTACGTCTTCGCACTGCTCTACGGTATCGAGAGCGTACGCGAATTCTCGCTGCCGATGATGATCGGTATCATCGCAGGCTCCGTCTCGTCTATCCTCATGGCGTCGCAGTTCTGGGCCCAGTGGAAGAGTAAGAGAAGAGCGTAACGGATGTGCGTCGCATGGAACGTGCCGCACCTGACTTGCTAAACAGGGAACAATGCAAGAAGAGCCTGATCCGGCCGGATCAGGCTCTTCTTCGCTACTACAATCTTATGGTTTAGTTCAAGAGGCTCTTGGCTGCTTCTAGGAACTTCTCGGTGGTGAGACCGAAGTTCTCGAAGATCACATCGCCCGGAGCCGAAGCGCCGAAGCGGTCGATGCCGATGACGATGCCGTCCAGACCGACGAAGCGATACCAGGGCTGTGTAGCCGCGGCTTCCATGGCGACACGCTTGCGAACGGCCTTGGGCAAGACGGACTCTTGGTATGAAGCATCTTGTTCCAAGAAGAGGTCCATCGACGGCATGGAGACCACACGGGCCTTGACGCCGTCTAACGTAAGCTGCTCATAGGTCTCGACTGCCTTGTAGACTTCGGAACCCGAAGCAAGCAGAATAATCTCAGGCTGTTCACCGTCGGCGAGCTCGGCATCACAAAGGACGTAGCCGCCACGTTTGGCCTTCGTGCCCGAACCGTCCAGTGTCGGCAGGTTCTGACGCGAGAGTGCAAGCACGGCCGGCTTCTGCTGGCTGAGTGCAAACGCATAGGCTGCAGCCGTTTCGGGGCCGTCTGCCGGGCGGAAGACGTAGAGACCCGGAGTTGCGCGCAGCATCGCGAGTTGTTCGATGGGTTCGTGTGTCGGACCGTCTTCGCCGACACCGATGGAGTCGTGTGTGAAGACGTAGGTGACAGGTACGCTCATCAGAGCGGACAGGCGGATCGCAGCCTTCGCATAATCGGAGAAGATCAGGAAGGTCGCGCAGTACGGGCGCAGACCGGAGTGCAGCGCCAGACCGTTCGCCGCTGCCGCCATGGCGAACTCGCGTACACCGAAGTGGATGTTGCGGCCGCTGTAATCGGCAGGGGACATGAAGCTGTCCGTCTTGATGGTGGTCAGGTTGGAACCGGCGAGGTCCGCAGATCCGCCCACCCAGTTGGGGAGCTGCTCTGCGATGCGATTGATCATGGTCTCTGAGGTCTTGCGTGTGGCAATCTTACCCTCGAACGCGTAGAACGCGTCATCTTCGACCAGCACGGGTGCATCGGTCGATGTTAGCTGATCCAAGAGCTTCGCATCCTCTGCGAATTCGTGCTTGTACTTGGCGACAAGTTCCTGCCAGACATCGTAAGGCTTGACCAATTCTGTCTTGAGCTGATCCATGTAGTCGTACACTTCGCTAGGCACGCTAAAGGGCTCATCCAGAGGCCAGCCGAGCGCGCGTCGCGTCGCCGTGATGTTCTCGGCACCCAGAGGCGCGCCATGCGTCTTCTCGCTTCCGGCCAGGGGCGAACCGTAGCCGATGACGGAGTAGACGATGATGAGGGTCGGGCGCTCCGTATCCTTCTTCGCTTCTTCGATTGCGGCACCGATTGCTTCCATGTCGTTGGCGTCCGAGACTTCCAGGACCTGCCAGCCATAGGCGCGGTAGCGGGCGGCGACGTCCTCGGAGAAGGAGATATCGGTCGAACCGTCGATCGTGATGTTGTTGCTGTCATACAGTGCGATCAGCTTATCGAGCTTCAGAGTAGCGGCGAGGCTGGATGCTTCGCTTGAGATACCCTCCATCAGACACCCGTCACCGACGATGGTATAGGTGTAGTGATCAATAATCGGATAACCGGGCTTGTTCAGGCGAGAGGCGAGATGCTCTTCTGCAAGCGCAATGCCGACACCCATGGCGATACCCTGGCCAAGCGGGCCCGTGGTCGCATCAACGCCGGCCGTATGGCCGTATTCGGGATGTCCCGGCGTACGGCTATCGTAGCTACGGAAGGCCTTGAGGTCCTCGATGCCAAGATCATAGCCGAACATGTGCAGCAGGCTATAGAGCAGCATGGAGCCGTGACCTGCGCTCAGGATGAAGCGGTCGCGGTTGATCCAGTTCGGATCGGTTGGATTATGTTTACGGTGCTTGGCCCACAATTCAAACGCCATCGGCGCGGCACCCAAGGGTAAGCCTGGATGACCGGAATTGGCAGCCTGTACACCATCAATCGATAGAACGCGAACGGCGTTCATCGCCAAAGTCTTGTTGGTATCAGTCCCCATAGTAACCTCCGTAAATGAGTTCAAATAAATAGATTCACTTCTTCTATAGTAACATATAAAGATGGAATCTTAGCGATACGGGTGTTAGACTATGCTTAGTTTGAACAAGTTTCTGATGAGATAAGGAGAACCTGATGGCATTTCAAGATTACGTATATGAACGCCCGGACTTCGAGGCCGTAAGCCAAGCATGGCAGGAGGCACTGGAGAGCTTCAAGGAAGCTGCGAGCATCGATGCACAGATCGCCGAGATGGACAAGCTAAGCTCGATAACACTGGAAGTGCAATCCATGTTGACTCTGGTATCGATTCGTCACAGTATCGATACGAGAGACGAATTCTATCAAGCGGAACAAGACTTCGTCGACGAAGTGATGCCGCTCTTCGAGAGCCTGATCACGGCATATTACGATGCCCTGCTAGATAGCCCATATCGCAGTGAACTAGAAGAGAAGTACGGCCCTCAGCTCTTCCGTCTGGCTGAGATGCAGAAGCGTTCCTTCTCCGATCTCATCATCCCCGAGTTACAAGAAGAGAATCGACTCAGCTCGGCTTATGACAAGTTGATCGCTTCTGCCCAGATCGAATTCAACGGCGAGACGCTGACGCTGGCACAGATCGATCCCTACACCCAGTCTCAGGATCGCAAGCTTCGCAAGGCTGCGGTCGAGGCGAAGTTCTCCTTCTTCTTGGCGAACGAAGAAGCCTTCGACAAGATCTATGATGATCTCGTCCAAGTGCGCGATCGCATGGCTAAGAAGATGGGCTTCGCGAATTTCGTCGAACTCGGATACCTGCGTATGAGCCGCTCGGATTATAACCACGAGGATGTCGCAGGCTATCGCAAGCAAGTTCTGGAGGAACTGGTTCCGTTGCATTCGAAACTTCGCGAGCGTCAGGCCACTAGATTAGGGCTCGATAAGGTGAAGTTCCACGACGAGGGCATCCACTTCACCGGTGGTAACGCGAAACCGCAAGGGGATGCCGACTGGATGATGGAACAGTGCAAGGTGATGTATCACGAGCTCTCTTCCGAGACCGGTGTCTTCATTGATCACATGATGGATGAAGGCGTGATGGACTTGGTTGCTAAACCGGGCAAGCAGAGCGGAGGCTACTGCACCTACATCCCGAAGTACAAGACCCCCTTCATCTTCGCAAACTTCAATGGAACAAGTGATGATGTGGACACATTGACGCACGAAGCCGGACACGCGTTCCAGTGCTGGGAGGCAGGCCGTAGTGTCAGCCTCTCCGAGTATATCTGGCCGACGATGGAAGCAGCCGAGATCCACTCCATGAGTATGGAGTTCTTCACTTGGCCCTGGATGAAGCGCTTCTTCGGCGAGAAGATTGATACCTACAAGTTTATGCATCTGTCCGGTGCTCTGCTCTTCATTCCTTACGGCGTGACCGTCGATCACTTCCAGCACTTCGTCTATGAGAATCCGAGCGCAACACCTGCCGAGCGCAAGGCGAAGTGGCGCGAACTCGAAGCGCTCTACATGCCCACTCGAGACTATGACGGGATCGATTATCTCGAGCGCGGCGGCTTCTGGATGAGACAAGGTCATATCTTCAGCGCACCCTTCTACTACATCGACTACACACTAGCCCAAGTAATTGCCCTCCAGTTCTGGGTCAAGGATCAGGCAGAAGGCCGTCACGAAGAGGCTTGGGCCGATTACCTCAGACTCTGTCAGGCGGGCGGTAGCCACTCCTTCTTGGAGCTCGTGAAACTTGCGAATATGGCGAATCCGTTCGAGGACGGCACCATCAAACAGACCCTGAAGCCTGTCGAAGCATGGCTTGATAGCGTGGATGACAGCTTGCTCTAAATTATCTTGAATTTGAGAATGCATTGCATCTAGACCGAAGACTCCGGATATCCCCGGGGTCTTCAATTTATTCGCAATAAACTAGCTGTGCACAATCTGACGACATCCCACGCTCTATCGGAGTAGAATGAAGATAAACAAGGACATCCAAAGGGGTTATTCTATGAAGAGGGGTATTCGTTTCAGACATAACGACAAGACCGGCATACAGGGGGAGAACGTATGGCGGAATCGTACGGCCGTGAGTCTGGCGCTCTATATTGTTGTCGGATGGATTGTGCTTCGCATCTCGAGTCAAGAGACGGCGCAGATCGTTTGGCATGTGCACGGACATGGAGCCGTAACGGTGTTGAATCAAGCGATCCTGCAAGCTTACGTTCCGCTCTGGACCCAAGTTATCAGCTGGGGCATCCTCTCTGAGGTCGCGAAGCTCGCATATGCCAGATGGAATCTGCCGGTGATCTTATTGTTCAATGGGTCTAGGATGATTACGAACCTGGCTCTGATTCGCTTCTTGGCCGAAGAGGATTTGTTCCAAGCGAGATTCTGGCAACAGATCTATTCGCTGAGGCCCGGCATTTTGCCGACACCGATGCGATTGGAACGCTATGGCAAACACATGCTCGTCGCCATGCTCGGGCTTGGTATATTGTGGGCGTGCTATCGGATGAGCCGCCAGTTACTAGAGCTCTATCGAGATCTCTCGGATGAGAACACGAGGGACGCAGTCACACAGGCGGATAGCCGCTAAATAGAACGAAGGAGAAATCAGAAGATGCGTAGAACCGTACTCGGCCGAACAGGCCTTGAAGTAAGTCGCATGGTGTTCCCGGGCATCATGAATATGGGTAAGGATATCGAAGAGGCGAAGCAATACGTCGACTATGCTCTGAATCAGGGTGTGAATTACTTCGACGTCGCCCCCTCATATGGGAACGCCGAGACGAGACTCGGACCTGCCATCAAGGGGGTTCGCGAGGAGATCGTCTTGGCATGCAAGACGCTTGAGCGTTCCGCAGCGGGCGCTAAGCGAGAGCTCGTGCAATCGCTCGAGCAATTGGAGACGGACCGTTTCGATATCTACCAGCTCCATGCGTTGAAGACCCGGGAGGACATCGATTTGATCTTCGGTCCCGGCGGGGCATTCGAGACCTATTTATGGGCGAGGGAAGAGGGCCTGGTGCGCTATCTTGGTTTCTCGGCACATAACGAGGAGGTGGCACTGGCAGCCTGCGAGCACTATGACTTCGACACCGTGCTCTTCCCGCTCAATTGGGCGCTAAATCTCCTGCATGGCTGGGGTGATCGCCTGATGGCACACGCCAAGGAGACGAACAAGGGCGTCATCGGCATGAAGACAATGGTCGATCGTAAGTGGCGCGATGGTGAACCCACGGTCTACCCGCAATCTTGGTGCAAGACGATCTATGATAACGATCGCTTGCTTCTGCTTGCCAACCGCTACGGCGTGGCGATGGGCGCCGATACGATTGTGCCGCCCGGCAATTTCGAGTTTATGAATTACCTAGTGAAGAATTTGGATTCTGTTTGGGATATTCCCCTGACAGAAGAAGATCTCCTCTACCTACGAGTTGAGGCAGAGAAGATCAAGGATGAGCTTATCTTCGAACCCTGATTACAGGCCGAGGTCTCGTCTCATCTTACCGTCCGGAATTGTGGTCCAGCTCACGACTTGTTTCGCCTGCCTCGGCCTACCCAGCGTTGCCTGCCTGACGGCTGCGATGACTTCGTCTTCTTCATCAAAATCAAAAATCAACAACTCACCACCGTTGACCAAGAGGAGAGGTACCCCAACATAATTCTGATCGATGATGCTCTTGAACTCGGGCAGTGATTCGCGGTAGGCGAGGAAGCGCTTCAATCCGGCTATGGAACCTGTAATGTTAATCGTCTCGTAAGAGAGGCCGGTACCGGCCATAAGGTCGATGGCAGACGGACAGTCTTCGCAGACATGAGAAACAAAGAATTCCAATTTCATAACGTGCACCCCATTTCGTATAGTGTCTTCATTATAGCCTCTTCGCTACCAAGAAATTCGTTCATTTGTATCGTCCGAAGTGTATGGAATAGTTCACAAAATCACTGTAATTTGTTTAATGTGAAGGAAATTCAAAAACTTGCTTGACGAAGGGGCGCTAATGCCATAAGCTGTTCACAATTCAAATTCGGGAAAGGAGCACGATTATGCGTTTAACAAACCTCAATTCTAACTTAAGGATGGCGGTGTCTGTGATGATGCGCCGCGTGTTTCCTGCCTATTCTTACTCACCTGCCACCATGCGAATGTGATAGCCGCCCGGGCATAAACGGCTAGACGGAGCACCCAATTTGGGTTTATCTTCGTGTGCCTCACGTTCCAAGATTGTAGGGAGTTATTTTTTGTGATAGAAATCAGTCACTTAACCAAGGTTTTCCAAACGAAGAAGGGTCACTTCACAGCGCTAGACGATGTGTCGCTTACGATTCCGACCGGTAGCATCTATGGTGTCATCGGCTTGTCGGGAGCGGGTAAGTCTACCTTGATTCGTTGCATCAATCTACTGGAACAGCCCACCGGCGGCGATATTCGAATCGACGGAAACAGTATTGTCGGCTATGAAGGTGCAGAGCTCATCAAACTTCGTCGCAAGATGGGCATGATCTTCCAGAGTTTCAACTTGCTCGCGCAGAAGAACGTGTATCAGAATATCGCTTATCCGCTCGAGATTGCGAAGACGCCGAAGCCCGAGATCGAGCGACGTGTCAACGAGCTTCTTGAGATGGTCGGCCTTAGCGATAAGGTACACAGCTATCCGTCGCAGCTCTCGGGAGGTCAACAACAGCGCGTGGCGATCGCCCGTGCGATGGCGGGTTATCCGGAGATCTTGCTCTGTGACGAACCGACTTCTGCACTGGATATCATTACTACCCGTTCGATTCTAAGTTTACTCAAGGAAATCAATGAGAAGACCGGCATCACGATTGTCATCATCACCCATGAGATGAGCGTCGTTCGCCAGATCTGTGATCATGTGGCCGTCATCGACGGTTCGCATATCGCAGAAGAGGGAGAGACCGATAGCCTCCTGTCAAATCCGAAGGCTGAGATCAGCCGCTTGCTACTGGGGGAGGATTAAGGTGATCGAGACGATTCAAGCTTGGCTTGGCCAATACGGCAATTTGCTGATCGAGGGAACACTTGCGACCTTGACCATGATATTTGTCTCAACACTGCTCGCTTATGTAGTCGGTTTGCCGCTTGGCATCATTCTCTACCTGACAGAAGACAGTAAGAGCCCTGTATGGCGTGCGGTGCACAATATTCTTGGTTTCGTTGTCAACATCGGTCGATCGATTCCCTTTATTATTCTACTGGCTTGGATGCTCCCGTTTACCTTTGCGCTTGTCAAGACCATGATCGGCGTCAAGGCGACCTTGGTACCGCTGACCGTGTCGGCTATACCGTTTGTTGCCAGAGTTGTAGAGCAGTCCATACGTGAGATTCCCACCGGCGTCCTGGAAGCAGCCAGGTCTATGGGGTCGACCACCTGGCAGTTGATCTACAAGGTCATCATTCCGGAGTCTGTACCCTCCCTGATCTCGGGTGCGTCCCTGACGCTAATCACCCTCGTCGGCTATTCGGCCATGGCGGGCATGGTCGGCGGCGGAGGCCTCGGCGATATCGCGATTCGCTACGGTTACCATCGACGTGTTGGTGACGTGATGCTCGTGACCATCGTACTTGTCGTCGTCTTGGTTCAGCTCATACAGATGTTTGCCAACGTCTTGGTACGTGTTCTGGATAAACGGCGCAAATAGATAAACTGCGTATATCTAATATAATTTATACAATTACTAGATCCACTATAGAAAGGACACCTGTAGAACAGGTGTGTGTAACAGAAATGAAAAAGATTCAAACTATCCTGAGCCTCTCGAAGAAGCGTGCACTGGCCCTCTTGTTGACCGGTGCGCTGGCCCTCACCGCTGCAGCTTGCGGTAACGGCGGTACAGGCAACACCAGCAAGCCCACCGATAGCCCGAGCAGCGAAGATGCAGGGCAAACCACCGTCGGCAGTGAGTCCGAATCCGAGGCAGATGCGACAGAGAGCGACAAGCCGGGCGTGAAGCTGGTTGTCGGCGCAACGATCGTACCGCACTCAGAGATTCTGGAAGCAGTGAAACCGCTTCTGGCTGAAGAGGGCATAGAGCTGCAGATCGTCGAGTACACTGATTATCAGACACCGAACCAGGCACTCTTGTCCGGTGATCTCGATGCGAACTACTTCCAGCACCAGCCCTTCCTCGATGACTTCAATAGTGACTTCAATGCCGAACTAGTAGGCCTTGTCAAGGTTCACTTCGAACCGCTTAGCCTCTACAAGGCTGCCAAGGAGTCGATCGCAGACCTCAGCGAAGGCTCGAAGATCGGTGTGCCAAACGATACGACCAACGAAGCCAGAGCTCTGCAGCTCCTACAACAAGAAGGCTTGATTAAGCTCAAGGACGGTGTCGGACTCGAAGCAACACCCAACGATATCGTAGAGAACGAGCTGAATCTGGACATCGTCGAGTTGGCCGCCGAGAACATCACAAACGTGC
Source organism: uncultured Oscillospiraceae bacterium (assembly GCA_964558445.1). Lineage (GTDB taxonomy): Bacteria > Bacillota > Clostridia > Saccharofermentanales > Fastidiosipilaceae > CAYXVJ01. The sequence goes on from CAZLEA010000018.1 coordinate 29,098, forward strand.
GCATGAGCCTGGACCTCGCAGTGATCAATGGTAACTATGCTCTGACAGACGGTCTGGGTGCCGACATGATTGTCGCATCGGAAGATACAGGCTCGGATGCAGCAGAAGAGTTCGGTAACGTCATCGCAATTCGCCCCGAGGACGCGGATCGTCCCGAGATCAAGGCATTGGTCGCCGCGATCACAAGCGATGAGATCACCCAGTTCATCAACGAGAAGTATCAGGGCTCGGTCATCCCGCTTGGCTAAGCCCCGGAGATACAGATCCAATGTATAAACATGAATCCCGCTATCCGTATAGATGGCGGGATTCTTCGCATATATAGATTCTACGCATCGTCTCTGTAGGGAGGCTTGCCGAACGCCGCATCGTAGCGCTCACCGATTGTGAATCCGAGTTTCTCATAGATATGGCGTGCCACCATGTTTCGCTGCGTAACGAATAAATAGATCGGGTCGCGGCCTGTTTGGAGTTGTCTGCTGAGCGCCTTCGAAGTCAACGCCGTTGCATAGCCGTGCCCCCGATGCGCAGGATCCACGACGACGGAGCGTACCTCGCCGTCTACGGCGGCCATGGAGAAGCCGATCATCTGCAAGTCTTCGTCCAAGAGCACAAACGAATTGCTCTGTTGGCTATCCATCCATACTCGATACGCGCGGTCAACTAGTGAGAAGATGGGGCGGATCGGCAGCCCCTTAAGTAACTGATCTTCTCGGATACCAAGATTACGAAGTCGGATCATCGGCTCATAATAACGGTCTGAATAGCGGACGATGGTAGCAGGTGGTGCGGGACGAAGCAGTCTATGCTTCTGTCTATCGTAGTACATCGATAAATCACTGTAACGGTACGGCATGCCATGCTTGTGGTAGAACGCTGCGCTTGCCCGATCCTCGCTCTGGTAGAAGCTGATGAAGTCCGGATCGTGACCGGTCATACGAATTCCCGAGACTGTACGCAAGAACAGCCTGCTACCGATGCCTTGTCTTCGATAATGGTGCTGAACCTGCAACGAGAGAGCTGCTTCCTCGGCATCGTCTTCTAAGAGTGCGGTAGCAAAACCGATAATACGCTTCTTATGGCGGGCAAAATACACGTGCTGCGGCTGATTAAGCAGACATCGTTCTACGTTGTAGAAGTCATGACGATCCTTGGCCATATCCAGAATCGCCTCGGTAAGCGACGGGTGCTTGTGTGTCCAATATGCTTCGATCAAAACCTCATGCTGCCTTGTCATGCTCTTACCTCGTGCCTATGTTGTATTCATCTCTATTATAAGCAAAACAGCCGGATATCTAAGGTACAATTCCGAATCAAATCAAGTATAATCAATGGGTCTCCGAAGAGGGAAATCGTGATTAACAAGGAGTTCTTATGATACCAGCATTAATTCTCTTCATCTTGACGTATGTCTTGATGATCGCACTGCCCAAGTATCGGGCCTATGTCGCCTCCTTGTCGGCGGGTCTGTTTGTTGCACTTGGCATTCTGCCTCTTGGTGAGGTCTTCTCCGCCGTGGATTGGAACGTCATCATGATGATTCTCGGCACGATGGGCATCGTCAACCTCTTCATCGAGTCACAGATGCCGGCGCGTCTCTCGGATATGATCATCCTTCGTATGCCAAACGTCAAATGGACGATTCTGGCTCTCGCCGTCTTCGCCGCAGTCATCTCGGCATTCGTCGATAACGTCGCAACCGTGCTGATGGTCGCACCGGTTGCCGTCACGATTGCCAAGAAGCTCAAGATCTCGCCCGTACCCAGTGTCATTGCGATCTCGATTGCATCGAATCTTGAGGGAGCTGCGACCTTGGTCGGGGATACGACCTCCATCATGCTGGGTGGTGCGGCGGATATGGATTTCCTGGATTTCTTCTGGATGCACGGTCGACCGGGCTTGTTCTGGATTGTTCAGGCGGGGCTTGTCGTATCGACTGTTGTTCTCTATTTCTATTTCAGAAGCGAGGATCAGAGTGTCACAGGCACATCGCTTACGGAGGTGAGGAATTACTTCCCCAGTGTGCTTTTGCTCCTAACAGTAGCTCTCTTGATTGCTGCCTCCTTCATCCCGAACAAACCGGATATTACAAATGGTTTGATCTGTGTGGGCCTGATGGTGATCGGAATCGTATATGAGATGATTCGGACGAGGAAACTACTTGTCTTGAAGGCGATGGCGCTCGAGACAGATTACTTCACCCTCTTGCTTCTCGCGTCGCTCTTCGTCGTGATTGCAGGTATACAGGCCGCCGGGGTGGTCGATGCGATCGCAGAACTCTTCGTACGAATCGGCGGGCACTCTGTCTTCATGATGTATACGATGCTGGTATGGGCATCTGTCTTGATTTCTGCCGTCATCGATAATATCCCTTATGTAGCGACAATGTTACCTGTTGCGGCGTCGATCGCGGCACATATGGGTGTTGATCCCTACCTCTTCTACTTCGGCATGATCTGCGGTGCCACCTTGGGCGGGAACCTCTCGCCGATCGGAGCTTCGGCGAATATCATGGGTATCGGCATCCTGAGAAGAGAGGGCTACGAGGTCAGCTCCAAGGAGTTTATGAAGATTAGCGTACCCTATACGCTCGCCGCAGTCGTGTCTGCTTATATCTTGGTGTGGGTACTCTGGGTATAGACAGATAAGATGAAGAATATGATCTCAGATGATAGCCGGGGCACAAGCCTTGGCTATTGTTACTTCATTAGTCTCCGGATATTGCTACAATAATACTGAGCCAACCGTTCGCGCAAGCACGCATAAGCGTGCATCGAAGAAGCGAGGTTACAAGATGGATAAACGTATTATTATCTGCCTGGGTAGACAACATGGTAGCGGCGGCCGCGAAGTAGGTCGCAAACTTGCCGAAGCCCTGGGTATCGAATTCTACGACAAGCGTCTGCTGGAAGAAGTTGCAAGTGTTGAGGATATCAACTTGAAGCAAATCGAACAGCTGGACGAGACTACACTCAGTATCGGCTCTCTTGGCTTCCCGATGGGACTCAGAAACCCGTATATACCGGAATATGACGCCGGATTCTATGTTCTTAGCGATCGCATCTATCAAGCGATTGCCAAACAGATTCGTCTCGCCGCCGACCGCGGCTCCTGTGTCATTGTAGGACGTGTCGCAAGTGAGATTCTCAAGGACGATCCGGACATGATCTCTGTTTACATCCATGCATCGGAAGAATCGAAGATCAAGCGTCTGGTTGAGACGCTCGAGGTCAGTGAACGAGATGCCAGGCGTATCATGAAGCGCACCGATCGGAATCGAGAACACTACCATAATTACTATGGGAGCTTGAAGTGGGGGGAAGCAGCCTCACACGATATATCTATATCGACCAGTCGTTTCGGAATTGATGGCACCGTGTCGCGCCTCGCCCGCATGCTGACAGGCGAGGTCCAAACAGAAGAGGGTCAAGCAGAGGAGCAGAATCTGCTACGTTAGCCGAGTAGAGCTTGTTCCCACTCCGGAATACGGCTACCGACCAAGACGATCGTATCGCTTACCAGAAGTGGTCTGCGGATCAAGTAGGGGTCGCTGGCCAGTATATCGTATTGCTCGGATTCGCTCATCGTATCGAGCTTGTTCTTGAGATCCAAGCTGCGGTAGAGATCACCGGAACTGTTGAAGAAACGGCGGATAGGGAGGCCCGATCGCTGATGCCAATGCCTAAGTTCTTCTGCCGTTGGTGTCTGTGTCATGATGTCGCGCAGCTCGTAGCGAATTTCGTGTTCGTCCAGGAAGTTCTTCATCTTCTTGCAGGTGGAGCACTTACTATACCAGATGAGTACCATGTTCAAATCCTCTCTCATACGAAACCGCCGGCTTCTGCGTCTAGACGTCTTAGCCGGCGGCTATCTATTGGGTCTATAGGGATGTATTACCACTCTCTTGTGAGGTCACTCTTACTTAAGTCGTATTGTTCCATAAACTGTCTTAGGTCGCGCGGTGTATCCAACTTGCATATCTCTTCGAATCGTCCGGTCTCCGTGTTGCGGAAGCCTGCGCGCTGCGTTCCGTTACACATACTTCCCTTGATCAAGGGTATCCATGTAGGGCGATCATAACGTATGATGTCCATCGGTCTATCCTCCATGTTAATATGTACCATGGTGGCACAGCCTATATAGAGCTGCCGTTCAAGCATATTATACTGCTAGCATGGTCTGTTATCAATTAATTCATCACATGTGTATCGATATATTATTACATTAGTGTATCTTATACAAATGGCTAGCTGATATTATAGTGAAGAAGTAGAGAGGGGATGGGCATATATGAAACAACCGGGAATACACCATCGTGATAGTACCCGCTTAACTTACAGCTTGTCCGATGCCGAAACAAGCCTTGTATTGGCATCCAATTCGCCAAGGCGGCGAGCGCTACTGGATTCGCTTGGTTATTCGTTTCAGGTAGAGGTTGGCATCGTGGATGAGGATTCAATCTTCCGTGAGAGCATCGCCAGGAATCATCATCTTGGCGAAGCGGAGCAAGTCGCCCTCGCTTGCAGAACGGTCGCAGAGGCGAAGGCGAAGGCAATAGCGAAACAGTCAACGAATCGTGCACGAGTGGTCCTGGCAGCTGATACGATCGTCTATGACGGAGATAACGTGTTGGGGAAGCCTGCTGACGAAGCTCATGCACTGGAGATGCTCCGATCACTCTCGGGACACACGCATCAAGTCATGACTGCGACGGCTGTAATTGTGGGGTCATATCTGGAGTCGTTTGTTTCGATCGCAAATGTGACCTTCTACCCTTGGGATTCACACCAGAAGGAAGCGGCACAACGATCGATTCGCTCGGGATCGGCGATGGACAAGGCCGGAGCATACGGTATACAAGAAGATGCAGCGGTGCTTGTAGAGTCAATCGAAGGAGATTACGATACGATTGTCGGGCTTCCGCTGGCTGCAGTCTATCGCTTGTTGGCAAAACATGGAATCTACCCCGAATCGAGTCCGAACGCTTGACCATTTGGGAATAACAAACTATAATTCTTCAAGTGACCGTCAGTTCGGCGGTCGCCGTATAATCAGCCGGAGAAGTACCCAAGAGGCTGAAGGGTCCGCACTCGAAATGCGGTAGGTCGTTAACGCGGCGCGGGGGTTCAAATCCCTCCTTCTCCGCCATGAAGAATCGCCACTGTCGCTGTTTGACATTGGCGATTTTGTCTGTGGGCGGAGAAG
>CAZLEA010000019.1:0-15478 GCA_964558445.1 uncultured Oscillospiraceae bacterium
TTCCAAAATCGTTCAGATGGAAGATGGCGTGTTTATCTAAACAGTTCATCCAGTCGTCAATATATTTGCAATAGTTAAGAAATTTGCGGCACTTGAGGTTATTACAGATCCAAACTCTCCAGTCGCTTCGGAATCAAGCGATCCAGATACAATCCTATCCCAACTGTTGCAGCTAGCATCAAGGCTATTACAAGCAGCAGGTATAGTGCAGGTGTCCACTGTAGCTTCCATGCGAGAACAGCTGGCCCGATCGGAATCACGAGCAACACGAAACCAAACAGCATGGCAAATATGGAATTCATATTGTTCTTCACCGCCTGTGTCTCACTCTCCCACTTCAGCTTCGGACTCCATACATCGAATACGAGGCCCGAGACGCAAGTCAGGGCAACCGCCAGCAGTATCAGCAAGAGGCTCACCAGCAAGATAGATAGGGGGAGTGGCACAATGATTCGCAGCACAACCAAGATGATCAGATTCGGCAACAAGGCCACGACGACCGCCGGCACGAGCTTGGCCAGGAACTGTACCCGATAACTCTGCGGTATATACTTCATCACGAAGGCGTTTGGACCATCGCGCGAAACCGCGGTCGAAGCAATCGTATTGAGATTGCCGAAGGTCAGCATGTAGCCCAGCAAGACAGCAAGCCCGATGATCACCGGCATGCGAAGCTCTGCAGACGGATTCCACCAGCCAGCAAGTGCCTGCCCGACAGCCTTACCAAGTTCGCCAAGAGTCTCGCCATCTAGATCCTGCCCGTAGAACAGCGGCATGATGACCACAAACAGCGGCATGATAAACGCCGACAACACGTTGTTCATCAAGTAGGCGGGTGTACGAAGCAGTAGACGAGACTCCTTCAGTGCCAGCGCGAAGAACGCGGACTGTGAGCGACTCTCTCGCTTCAATTGATCGCGATTTATGAGAACCCGCTTCCCCGAACCATCCGAGAAACTTAGAATCGTCTTCGCATAGATCTTGCTGCCCACATAGAGCAGCAGAGCGACGAAGCCCGCATTCGCGAGCATAAACATGGCGAACTGTAGAAACGATTGATTCGTCAGCGCCCCGATACCCAGCTCATATCCGGGGAAGATCAGGGTTAGACGTGACGCCGAAGCAAGCCCTAGCGATCCGTTCCCACCGACAATCAGATCCGCAAGTTGACTCTCCGACATCGGGCGACTGGTGAGAAACGAGATGCCGATGATGACAGCGAGCATGACGACGTTCATGATGGTCGCAACGCGGTCCTTATTCTTAGCAAAGGGTACCACCCGCATCACCAGCAGAATCACAAGCGTCGTGATCGCAAGCGGAATCACAGGAGACAAGAGCAGTACGAGCACCATCAGAACGTAGTAGGCGACGCCCTCGCCGAGCACCACGCCATACGTGATAAGCGCCGGTAAGAAGATCATGCCGGTCAGTACATACTCGTAGAGCAGTGTCTGCAAGAACTTCGCCCCGACCAGCTCCGACGGCCGAAACGGTAGCGCTAACAAGACCGTATTCTCAGCCGAATAATAGAAGATGGAGATGACATAGTAGATACCGAAGACGAAGACCATCATGGCATTCGCACTAAGCAAGAGCCTAGGCAGAAGTTCTGCCAAGCCGAGCGTCAGAAGCACACCGGTTAATCCATAGGACATCACGGCGACGATAGCGATCATATAGCCGAAGAGCAGCGTGGCACCGATGCCGATACCGATCTTGGCCGGCAGTTTGCGCTCCTTGGGCTCTGCCGTCGCCATGAAACGCGTGCCGCCCAGGAGCAGACGAAACAAGAGGATTGTGCGTGCGAGGTACGACTGTCTAGGCATGTCCGCTCCCCTCTTCTACCGCGACGAGTTCCAGGAACATCGCTTCCAGCGACGAATCCGTCTCATAGTTCGCGCGAAGCTCGGGTATGGTCCCGCAGAAGAGCAGGCGTCCCCTGTCGATGATCGCCACACGATCACAGACCTTCTCCGCCACATCCAGAACGTGCGTGGAGAAGAGCACCGTCTTCCCCCCGTCCGCATGTTCACGCATCCGATTCTTGAGGAGGAAGCTGGCCTTCGGATCCAGTCCCGTCATCGGCTCGTCGAGGAGCCAGATCGACGGGTCGTGAAGCAGTGCACCGATCAACACGATCTTCTGGCGCATACCATGCGAATAGGTCTGTATTCGGTCTCCGAGCACTGTATCCAGCGAGAATTCCGCTGTCAGCTTCGCAATCCGATCGACACGATCCGTAGCCGGTACACCGTAGATGTCTGCCATGAAGTTCAGATATTCCAGCCCCCTCAGCCGAAGGAAGATGTTCGGATCGTCCGGCACAAATCCGAAGGTCTGCTTGGCCGCCAGCGCATCCGTGGTGATATCGTGGCCATCCATCAGAATTCGCCCCTCGTCCGGTGCGATAATTCCGGTCATCATCTTGAGCAGAGTCGTCTTACCCGCACCGTTGGGACCGAGGAAGCCGAAGATCTCGCCCTCCTTGATATCGAGGCTGAAACGATCTACGGCAAGAGTGTTCGATCCGTAGCGTTTGGACACGGCTTCTATATTGATCATATACGCTCCTTACTTCCTTATATCTCTGGCTTCGTACCAACCGAGGAATTGCAAATCCTTGTCCTCGGAGCGATCCATCTCGTAGAGCACGCCTAGCAATCTGTCATTGTCCGGCTTCCCGATAACCTCCAGGTAGACCTCGTATTCCCAGGCCTTACCCTCGACGTTCATCGAGTGTACTTGACGCAAGTTGATGTTCCCATCAGCAAAGCAAGATAGCACTTCCACCAGCGCCCCGCTCTGATGTGTCAAGCGGACAATCAGGCTCATGCAGTTGGCCGCATCGGTATATGACGGCTCGTTTGCGAGTGCCAGGTAGCGGGTATAGTGACCGTTTGTCTTACTCAGTTCGGTCTCGACTTCCTCCAATTGGAAGGTCTCTCCCTCGGCGAGCGAGGCCAGGACGGCAGTTGTCGGGTCATTCAAATCCCTCATCATGCTGATGCCGATACCCGCGTGTGCCACTTCCTCGCTTCGCCAGCCCATCTTCTTGATCAAACCATGGGCTTCGGCCAGGTGCTCAGCCGTACCGACAACTCGGCGTATCGTACCGAGCTTCACCCCCGGATTCACCAGGAAGCGAAGCGTCTGCGGAATCGAGACATCATCGATGATATAGACGCCGCGACGCTTGATCGTCTTGGCCAGGTCCGTGATCGTGCCGACAAGCGGATTATCGATCGGAAGCAAGACGAAGTCTACCGCTTCTTGTTTCAATGAGTCGAGGGCGACATCGATCGTGCGCTGCGGTACGACCGTCGCTTCCGGATACAGCTTCGCTACGGCCTCTGTGTAGTCCGGGATGCCGGCTGTGAGGATGCCGACGCGCTTGCTGCTCTTGTCCGCCTTCTTCTTGGTCTGAAGTGCCAAGTGAAGCTCCTTACCCAGGAGCCAGCTATCATCTTCTTGCATGTTCTGGCGGAACTGCATATGGCGGTTGCTGCGCAAGACGGCTCGCTGTACCGCGGCTTGGGCCAGGCTTGCATCATCGTCGCTGCCGTTCTTGGCCCTAGAGACCTTCAGCACATCGCGCACGGGATCCGCGACCGGCAGACCGAGTGCTGCCTTGTAGCGATAGATCTCGCTGCCTACTTCCATCCGCTTGCGGACTTCGCCCATGATCACCTGATCAATGGCGTCCAATTCTTCTCTAATCTCGTTGATCTTGTCCAGTGCATCCTCGGGCATGATCAAGTCTTGATTGTCTGTATGATCCGACATCTTGTTTCTCCTGTAACGGCATGCCAATAAATTCGCGGCACGCCAAATATCATCTAATCTGTTGGGTTTACCCTATTATACTCAGGGTGTTTGCATAAGTATATGCTATATTGTGGCTGCTGTTAATTCCAGATCTCGACAAACGCCTTCTCCAAGTCGGCCAGACTCAGTGTGTGCTGCTCTGCCGACCCGATCTCGCGAAGCAAGATAATAGAGGGGCGTTCCTTGGCCAAGCGCGGATGATTCCTAAGCGTAGCCATAATCGCCTCAGCCGAGAACGACGGTCCCTCTACGGGCAGCTGCCAACTCCGGAGTACCGTGCGAAGACGGTTCACAACTTCGGGTGGGGTTACACCCAGCGCTTCACCGATACGGGCGGCCAGCATCATCCCGATACTCACGGCCTCACCGTGATAATAGAGATTGTAATCGGTCAACTGCTCGATCACGTTACCGAGCGTGTGGCCGAAATCCAGCACCTGCAGTTCGGTTCGGGATCCGCTTGCCTGACGCTGCGAACCGACCTTGAGTCTGATACAGCGATCGACGATCCACTCAAACTCGACCTTCTTCTGTTCGATGAAACCGAAGAGATCCTCGTCCATCGCAGCACCGTACTTGATCACTTCCGCCATCCCGTCCGTCATCCGCTCGCGCGGCAGCGTCCTGAGCGTCAGCGGATCGATCAAGACCGCATGCGGGTGATAGATGTGTCCGACTAGATTCTTACCGTAACTCGTGTTGACGAAGGTCTCGCCGCCAACGGACGAATCCACCTGAGCCATAAGCGTAGTAGGTATCAAGACCAGCTTCACGCCGTTGAGATACGTACCGGCCGCAAACCCGGCCAAATCGCCGACCACACCGCCGCCGATTGCGACTACGGTATCCTTCTGTGTCAGATTCGCAATCGCCATCGCCTGATAGAGACGCTCGAGCGTCTGCATGCTCTTGTATTCATCACCGTCCGGCATCGTAAAGGAGAAGGTCTGGAAGCCTTGGTCCTTCAGTGTGCGCATCAACTTGCCGACATAGATCTCGGCGATGGTCTCATCGCTGACAACCATGACGCGGCGTCCCGCTACAATCCCGGCCAATATAGGCCCCGTCTGTTCAAGCAATCCGCTCTGAATCCGTATACTGTAGTCCTTCGTACTGGTACGTGCAATAATCTCCGGCATCTGGGCTCCCTCCTTCTTGTTTCAATCTCTATTTAATCACATACGCTTACCAAAAGTACAAGCATATCGCTTATAATACAGTCTAATACGCAGTGAAGGATGTAATATGGCTTACGAATTGACTTACGAACACACGAAACGGGCTTCCTACCTGGGTTACATCACTCAGGCGATCATCAATAATCTGCCACCGTTCCTGTTTATCTTCTTCCAAGAGCAGTTTGGCCTAAGCTATGAGCTCCTCGGCCGCCTCGTGCTCTTGAACTTCGGCACGCAGATCGTAGTCGACGTCTTCGCGGTGCGCTACGTCGATCGAATCGGCTACCGTATCAGTGCACGAATCGCTCACCTGTTTGCCGTGCTCGGCCTCGTCTTCCTCGCCGTCTTGCCCCGCGTACTCTCGAACGCGTATCTCGGGCTGACCATCGCCATGATGACCATGGCCATCGGTGGCGGCCTGATCGAAGTCTTGATTACGCCGATCGTCGACAGCTTGCCTGGCGATGGCAAGGCCGGCTCGATCGCTCTCCTGCACTCCTTCTACTGCTGGGGGCATATGGCCATCATCATCTGCAGCAGCTTCTTGCTCCCGCTGCTCAGTCGCGAACTCTGGTGGGTCTTCCCGCTTGCTTGGGCACTTGTCCCGCTCGGCAATTTCTTCTTCTTCGGACGTGTTCCGCTGATCGAACCCTCCGAACAACCGGCCGCGTTTCGTCTGCGTACCCTGCTTCGTTCGCGCTGGTTCCTCCTCGCCATGCTCTTGATGTTCGCAGGAGCCGGGGCCGAGCAGATCATCGCGCAGTGGTCGTCGCTGTTCGCGGAACAAGGGCTTGGTATCTCGAAGTTCTGGGGTGACTTGCTGGGGCCCACGGCCTTTGCCATCGCGATGGGAACAAGTCGCATGTACTATGGCCTAAACGAGGGTCGACTGAAACTCTCCAAGGTCATCTTCCTCGCCTCGATCGTCCTCGGCCTGGGCTACCTCATCACGGTCTTCTCTCCTTGGCCGCTCGCCTCACTCATCGGAACCACGCTCTGCGGCTTCGGTGTCGGCGTCATGTGGCCGGGGTGCAGCGCGCTTGCCGGCGAGCGCTTCCCGGGTGGCGGTACGCCCCTCTTCGGTACGCTGGCCATCGTCGGAGATATCGGCTGTGCCATGGGCCCATGGGCAGCAGGCCTCATCTCCGGGAAACTGATGACGAGTCCGGCTGCGAGGTCCCTGGCCGCGGCACGCTCGCTAGGTATCAACGAATTAAGCCTCAAGGGCGGCATCCTCCTCGGGTTTGTCTTCTCGATCGTCTTGGCGCTAGGTGGCTGGCTCTTCATGACGCATCCCGTACGCGTGATCGAAGCTGAGATTATAGCACCGTCCAAGCCAGGGGAGAATTAAGCTTGTGACTTGTCTACTGTTTATTTACAAAGGGTTTACGAAGCGGTTCCACGACTCAATTTGATTGATGCTACAATGAAACATAGCTTATACATGATATGTACGGAGGATTGTGCCCATCCATGGCTCGTTACTGCTTCTACTGCAATCGAGAACTGAATACCGGAGAACGCTGTAACTGCCGAGTCGCAGAAGAGCGCCGTGCCGAACAAGCCGCAACGGCGAGAACCGATGAGACGAAGCGCGAAGCGAACGCCTCCGCCTATGCGAGCCAAGATGCCGATACCACAGGCAGCGGCGAGACAGGCAGCAAGCGCGAAGCGAAACAGGCGAAGCGCAAGGCAGAGCGTGCTCATCGTAAGGCAGAACATGCGCGGGCCAAGCAGAGGGCTCAGCGAGAGCGCGTCTACACGAGACAAGAGCATGCTTCCGGCAAGCGGGCACGCACATCCGGCTTCAGCTTGAAGGCAAGCCTCCTATCCATCGGCCGCAATATCTTGATGGCCTTCCGCAAGCCCACGGACTTCATCCAAGAAGTCTGCTACAAGTCTGCAGTGACGGTGATCGTCATGCAGCTTCTCGAAGCCTACATGATCGCCTTCACGCTCCTGCGCGTCTTGAACATGTCGAACATCGGGAATCTGATTGCGTATAACAGGAACGGTGCCTCCGCACCCCTATCGCTGCCCTCCCAGTGGATGATCTTCTTGAAACTGTTTATGTTGGCGCTGGTCCTGGCTGCCGTACGTATCTTGATCAACAATCTGGTCTTGCGTTTCGTCGGTCGCACGCGTATGAAGCTCTGGGAGACAACCAAGCTCATGACCGCAGGTACGATCTACTACTGCATCTTCTTGCTCTTCGGTGTGGCGCTGTCTGCCGGTAGCGGACTTCAAACGCTCTTCATCCTCATCGCAGGCTACGGCGTACGCGTCATCGTCGACCATATCGCAACACGCATGCGCACGGGACACAGCGAGGATCAGATGCTGCGCCTCACCCTCTTGATCTTCCTCATCACAGCGATGGTGCTCGGTAGCATCGTTGGCGTCGTGACACCCAATCTCAGCGATTTCAGAGTCGATGTATCCGGCCAGATAGCCTAAGCACGATCAATCTACAGTAATCCTCGGAGGTCTCCATGATTCTATCAACGTTCTACGACCACATCCTGGAACTTGCGAAACAAGAAGAGCTCAGACCAAGCGATGCGCTAAGGCTTGTCCAAGCACTTGGCATCAGCCATGTCGACGTCATCTTGCGCGAGGGCGATCTCCCCCGAGCCCATCAGATCAACGAAGTATTAGAGGCCGCGGATTTCTCCGTAGCCTCTGTTTGTGCGTTTATGGATCTGACGGGACAACAAGACGGGACTGTTCCCGAAGCAGGGCTTCTAGCCCTCGATATGGCCGATATACTCGGAAGCCGCCACGTCATGTTGATTCCGGGCTTCCATACAGAGACGGACACGCAAGAGGAGCAAGATACGAAGACTCGCAATATGATCGCCGGTATCCAGTCCCTGGTCCCTGTTGCGAAGCAGCGCGGAATTACGCTCTTGATGGAATCATTTGACGATCGACTAGCCCCCTACGGAACTCTCGCCCAACTACAACGTTTCTATGAACAGATACCGGAGCTCATGGCCGCCTTCGACAGCGGCAACTTCATCTACAACCAAGAGGATATGCTCACAGCTTACGAAGCTCTGCGGACGAGAATCCGCCAGGTACATGCCAAGGACCGTGACTTTGATCCCACGGGCGCGGAGGCGAAGGGGCATCCGAAGCAGGATATCAGTGGACGGCCGATGTACCCCGTAGCAGTAGGTGACGGCGATCTGCCAATCGCCAAGCTCTTGGAGCGACTCCGAACAGACGGCTATGACGGCACGATCACCATCGAGCATTTCGATCATCCAAATATGCTAGAGGCCTTGACTCGCTCCGCAAGCTTCCTCAGATCCTATGTAAACCCTAGTGGTTCATAGTGAGTCCTAGCGGGGCCAGCGGAACCGAGCGGTAGCGGCTACGCAGCCTAGGACGCCTGCTCCCTCACTCGATGCAGGTCCAGCTGTGCCATCACGAGGCCGTAGTACATGCCTCGCTCTTCCATCAGCTCCTCATGGCTGCCGACCTCGGCAATTCCACGCTTATCGAGCACAACGATACGGTCTGCCTCGCGAAGCGTCGACAGGCGATGGGCGATGACAAGCGTCGTCTTCCCCTCTGTCAAACGGGCGAGCGCCTCCTGGACCACATACTCCGTCTCGAGATCTAGGCTTGATGTCGGCTCGTCCAGAATCAGGAGTCTCGGCTGATGGAGAATCGCACGCGCGATCGCGATCCGCTGCTTCTCACCCCCGGAGAGCCTGCCACCACCCTCACCGATATAGGTATCGTAGCCGTCTTGGAAATTCACGATGAAGTCATGCGCGTTGGCCTGTCTGGCTGCAGCGATGACCTCTTCTCTCGTAGCACCTGGATTTGCGAAGCGTATGTTATCCATAATCGTCCCCGAGAACAAGAAGGATTCCTGGAGTACGACGCCCAGTTGCTTGTGATATGACACGGCAGAGATATCGGCCAGGTCCACCCCGTCGATCAAGATCTCTCCCTCGTCGTTATCGTAGAGCTTCATGATGAGATTGATCATCGTGGACTTGCCCGCGCCGGACGCACCGACGAGGCCGATCATCTCGCCCTCCCGAATATGCAGGTTCACGCGCTCGAGCACCGGTTGATAACTGTCGTAGCCGAAGCTGAGGTCTCGAAGCTCGATGTCCCCCGCGATCTCCACATCCGCGCCCTGATCCATAACCGTTGTATCCTCATCTAGAATCTCATAGATGCGGTCGAGCGAAGTATTCAGCCGCATAATCATACGCGGCAGGCGCGTGATGAAGCCGAGCGGTCCGTAGAGCATCGCCGAATAAGCGAGGAATTGATTCAGCTCACCTGGCGTCATACGCCCACCGAGCACATCCGCACCGCCGAAGTAGATCAGCGCGATCGAGCCGCCCGTCAGCACGAGGCTCACCAGCGGATAGAGCGTGGCGTAGAAGATCTCGTTTCTGCGATTGATATCACGAAGCCTGATACTCTCTGCCTGGAAATCCGTGACTTCACGCTCCTCTTGACCGAAGCTCTTGACCATACGGATGCCCGCGATGACGTCTTGGAGGCGATTGTTGAGCTTGTCGTTCTGTCGCCAAGATTGACGCCACAGGCGATGCTCGCGGCGATGGAAGAGGCGGACGAGGACGGCCGCCACAGGCAAGAAGGCGAGAATCAAGAGTGCCAGACGCCAATTCATAGAGAACATCGTGGCAACAATCAGCAGACCCGTGAAGATCATGGTGACCATCTCTCCGAAGGCCATCTCGACGAAGTGGCGAATCATCTCCGTATCGCGCATCACGCGATTCATCAGCTCCCCCTCCTGGCGCTTATCCAGGAAGCTAAGCGGCAAGCGACTGATCTTGGCGAACACCCGGTTACGCAGATTCTGACTGAGTAGCGTACCGAGCTTATTGCTATAGTAGGTCCTCGCAATCGTGAGGGCTATAGCCAGCGTCAATACTGCAAGCGTTATACCTCCAAAGGCCAACACATCACCCGCCGTCCCCGTCGCCGGCAGTAAGACCGTATCGATGAAGTAGCGCTCGATGAAGCGCTGACCGACGTTGATCAGAGAGATCGACAGCATAATCAGCAGCAAGCCTATAAACGGCCGTCCGAGTCCCTCGACAAGCTCGATCAAGCGCTTCAGGCTGCTGCCGCTAGCCTGGCATTTGCGACAGCGATTGGAGCCGCCCAGCGCCCTGCCGCAAGTCGGGCAGTAGTGCTCGCGCTCGCTACTCGTGACGATCGTATCTCGTCCCTCCAAGATCAGCTGCAGCCCGCGCGTCACATAGGACATGCGGACCATGTGGCGCATGGAATAACGCAAGACGGGGTGGTCCTCGCCGCCTCTGCGATAGTAGAGAAGCCCCGTACCCACGTTCACCTCTGTGCCGAAGTAATCGCAATCCGTGAGGCTAAGCTCTTGTTTCACGAGACCACCTTCCAGTAAGAAGAGGCGGTCTCGGTAGACCAGCAGATAGGCATCCGAGACGAAGCGGCCCTCGTCGTCCATATCGTAGGGGACGGCGTAGAGCGGAGCTTGTTTCGCATACTCGGGACCGAGTACCTCCAGCTGTTTCTGCGGTATCTTCCAGTTTAGATTCATAAGTACTATCCTTAGACGTAGAGGTCCAGGAGTTTTTGCTCCTTGGCCGTCATCTGCCCCATATCTTCGATGATGAAGCGGTTGCCGTCGATGTCCGTGATGATGTAGCGGTTATTTGAGGGCGAGAAGATACTGCCCGAGCCGCCGCGGATCGTGAAGCTTGCAGGTCCCCGGTCCGTCAAGACCTCCCAGTAGGAGAAGCCGAACTCCTCCTTGATCTTCTTGACGCGCAGGATCTGTGGGACGAAGTAGCGAAGCTCCAGCTGCTCATCCAAGAGTGCTTGTGTCTCTTCGGGCCAAGAACGCATGTCCTTGATCAAGCCGATCTCTCTACCCGCCTCGCCCATATCCTCTGCTTCTCGAATCGACAGATAATCGTCCTTGGACGAGAACGGGAAGCAGCGGTGCACCGCCACCCGCTTATAGAGTTTGTCGCCAAACGTCATGTTCAGGAAGCCGCCCGCACCGAGCACAAACGTACAGTTCTCCGGCAGGAGCCAATTGGTCTCCAGCGATTGGAGCAAGTCCTCGTCTCGGTACTCGCCCCTACGTGTCTTCATCTCTTGTTTCATATCCATCTTATCTACTCTCTCCCGTCAGGCCGGCCTTGGACCCGGCCGAGGCTCAATCGATCCCCCGCATCGCCAGCGCTTCCGTCTGTATCTTCGAGAGCTTGTAGTACTCGCCCTCGGGATTGGCCATCAATTCTTCGTGCGTGCCCTCCTCGACCAAGCGGCCGTTCTCGAGCACGATGATGCGATCCACGTCGCGAAGCGTCGAGAGCCTATGCGCAATCGACAAACTAGTTCGATTCTCTGTCAGGCGCGTCAAGGAGGCTTGGATCAACCGCTCCGTCTCGGTGTCGACCGATGCTGTCGCCTCGTCTAGCACCAGGATCTTCGGTTCGCTGAGGACAGCCCGTGCAATCGAGATGCGCTGGCGCTCTCCGCCGGACAGCTTCCTGCGGCCTGAGCCGATCACGGTGTCGTAGCCGTCCGGCAGCCTCGAGATGAAGCTGTGCGCACCGGCTGCGATCGCGGCATCCACGATCTCGCTTATGCTCGCATCCGGCCTGCCATAAGCGATATTCTCCGCCACCGTCCCCATAAATATATAGCTCTCTTGCGAGACCATACTGACCGCATTGCGCAGGCTCTTGAATTCGAGATCCCTGACGTTGTGACCGTCTACCAAGATCTCCCCCTCGGTGACATCGTAGAGGCGTGCTATGAGGTTCACCAGCGTAGACTTACCCGCGCCTGACTTCCCGACGATGCCAAGCGATTCACCCGCCCTGACCTTGAGACTGATGTCATGCAAGACAGGATTATTGACCTCATAGGAGAAGGTCACGTTCCGAAGTTCGATCTCCCCCTCTATATCGAGCACGATCGGTCGGTCTTGCTCCACCACTTCGGGCTGTGCATCGATAATCTCGAACATCCGCTGCGAGGCGTTCATCGTCTGCGTATAGGTCTGACTAAATGAGGCAAAAAACCGTATCGGCCCCTGCATCATCGCCAGATAACCGGTGAAGGTCAGTAGCTGGCCGTACTGGAACGCTCCGTCAGAGGTCAAGATGAAGTAGGCACCCATCGCCCACACAAACAGGGTAGGCAGCTGCTCCGCGATCGAATAGGCGATGCCGAAGCGATTGCGATAGCGCGTGATATTCATCTCGGCGCCGCGCAGGTTCGAACTTACCTTGTTGAAGCGTTCGTTGTTGCGATCCGCTTGACCAAACGCGCGAATTACGCGGGAACCGGTCAGGGCATCGTTCAAGACGGACCAGGTTCTGCGACTCGCCCTCGATCGCCTGCCAAACGCATACCAGATCCTGGGCATCAGATAGTAGCTGACGAGGAAGAGCGGTGGTAAGAGAACAAGCGAGAGCAGAGCCAAGACGAGATTCATCCGCACCATGATCACGGCCGCCACGATGATCGTCAGAACATTGAACAAGAAATAGGGTAAGCCGTCGATGAAGAAATGCGAGACTTCTTCCGCATCCCCGTTGACACGCTCCATCAAGCTTCCCGTCTGCCGCTTGGTGAAGAACGATATTGAGAGGCGACTTAGTGCCTCGAATACGGTATTCTTCAGACTCGTAACCACGCCCGGCACGATATAAGCAGACAAGCGCCCATGGATAATTCCCGTAACTTGTTGGAGAACACGCATAGCGAAAATCGTGAGGACAAGAAGCCCTAGCATACCAAGCGCCGTACCGGGTAGTCCGAGGCGGGCCATCTGTTCGAGCCAAGTCTGATTCCGACCGAGCACCTCGTCGTAGAGGACGGAGCCGGTCAAGAAGGGCGCTATGGCGTTTAGTCCGGATGAGAGGGCGATCATCGTGAGCAGGGCTGCGAAGCGTAGTCGATACGGCTTGAAGAACGCGAGCAGGCGCCAGAAGATGTTACGCTTCTTCATACAATGAGGACAGAACGCCCGCCCGGCATCCGGATAGCGCCGGTTACATGTCGGACAGAAGGCATCAACCTCTCCGTGCTGCCCGCGTCGTTCCGGCTCTCTTGGTTCTTCGCCCGCGAGTACCTGTTTCATGATCTGAACCAAGCGATTCATATCCTTGAAGCGACTGCCCGAGAAACGGCAGATGATGTGATCCTCGCCGTCATCCGTGCTCATGATCAGCACACCGCCGACCGTCTCGTTTAGGAGACGCGGATTCTTGTATATCTCGAAGTCGAAGTGCTCGATTCGGTCAGCCTCGACTCTGCGAGTCTCCGTACCGCTGGCATTTCGTTTGAGAGTACGATCCTCGGAGTCGCTATCTTCATCTTGATGTCCTGACGACAAGATAGCAGAATGTTGATTCGTATGAAGCAGTACCAGCCCCTTCGTTCGTAAACAAATATAGATCGACCGATAGCATCCCTCTCGGTCGATATCAGCCAGCCCATACGTGATCAATTCGTCACGTTCAGCAGACCCATCCAACAATCTGCGGATGGATAGTGGTAATCTCTGTTTCTTCATTTCAATATTATACCCTATGTTGTTTCTTTGCCCTCACAAAAAAGACGGAACACATGAACGAACAGCCAGCTTCTACCATCAAAACAGACTAGTTTATCGATTCGCTACAAATGCACTTGAAATCAATCGTACAATTGGTTATCATTTTGAATATATTAATATCGATACATATCGTAAGATAGTCCGTCGGCGGCTCCGGCAGCCAGACGAATACATGAAGGAGACACAGCCATGGCCAAGAAGAAAATTGACCCGGAGAGCGAGATGAACATGCCTCAACCGGCGCTAAGACGTCTACCGATCTACTTCGGTTACCTGAAGCAGATCCAAGAACGCGGTGTGAAGATCATCTCATCGTCCACGATCGCAGAGGACCTAAACCTCCACCCCGTACAGGTGCGTAAGGATATGGCGCTGACCCGAGTCAGCGGTAAGCCCCGTACAGGCTTCAAGGTCGACGACCTGATCGAAGACCTCGCCCGTATGCTGGACTACAACAACCTCAAGAACGCGATCATCGTGGGAACGGGCCACCTCGGTTCTGCACTCCTGAACTACGAGGGCTTCGAAGGCTACGGCCTCAATCTGATGGCCGCATTCGACAGCGAACAGGACCAGATCGGTCGCAAGATCGGTGGCGTCGTCATCCGTTCGATGGACGACATGCGTTCTGTCATCGCCGAGAACGATGTGCAGATCGGTGTCATCACCGTCCCACAGAAGGCGGCACAAGACGTCTGTGACCAGATGGTAGATGCCGGCATCCAGGCGATCTGGAACTTCGCACCGACGCACCTGCAAGTCCCTGCAGGCGTCATCCTCCAGAACGAGAACATCGCCGCCTCCTTGTCCGTACTCTCCAAGCGTCTGTCAGACGAACAGCAGCGCGCCGCGATGGCAGAAGAGAGATAAGCAAGCCTCTCGTCACAGACGAGCAGCCATCCATAACACGAGATAGAGAAGACCTCCCTGCAGCAGATCATCAGCGCTGTTGGGAGGTCTCTTCATGTCAGGTTTCGTAATCTACCTTACGAGTCGATCTAGTTCAGCGACTTGTACAGCGCGTCGATCCAGCCGGTATTCCCGATCGCAATCGAATAATTGACCACCAAGATATCGTCGATGCCCTCGCTGTTGACGAAGGAGGACATGCTGATGGTCGCCTTACGAGGATCAAACACATAGATGTTCTCATAGTGCGAGGCCAGGTACGGCACGATCGCGTTACCATACGATTCCTTGATGACCATGATACTGCGGCCGTTCTTGGTCGAGGTCTCGAACTTCGCGAGCCCGTGATCGCCCTCGGTGAACGCCAGATACTTGTTGTTCGCATCCACGCTCGGCTTGATCAAGCTGATCTGATAGCCCGAGGACATCGAGGCATCCGTAAACGCGTAACCCGTCGCGGTGACAGGCGGTTGCCAATACTCAACGTAGTCCGGATTGGACTTCAATACCGAGGGACTGCCCGCCCAAGCGTAGAGGGTGCCGAGGAAGTCGCCATCGACCCTACCCTTGGTGTACTGCGACAGTGACAAAGGACTGAAGCCTGCCGTATTCGCAAACGCAGTATAGGCATAGTATGCACCGAGTCCCGTCCAGTGGTGATCTGAGCGGAAGTAGAGATATTCGCCCGTGTGCGGGGCCAGTGCGGAGTAGGCATCGACCGTCTTGATGTTGCCGCTCATCTGGGCATAGACCGAGGGGATCACCGTCTGCTGGTTGCTCGAACCCTGACGGTAGCCCTCCGGCGCATAGAACTGCGAGGCAGTCGGTGCAAGCAGGCTGTAGACCTGGGCACTACCGCTTGTCGCTTCGATCTTATTGACGAGCGCCGTATACTTATCGATCGTCGGTTGACTGGAGTAGAAGATCTCCATCGCGCGATCAC
>CAZLEA010000019.1:15578-32510 GCA_964558445.1 uncultured Oscillospiraceae bacterium
CCGTAGGCTCCCCGGATTCACCCGGGGTCGGCGATGCAAGCGGCGAGGAGTCCGAGGGCTCGCTTCCCGGCGTGCCGCCCGATTCGCTCACAATTGGCGCCTTGGTGGGGAAGACAACGATCTCTTTGTCATCTGTACCGAGGTTCTCACCCTCACCCAGATCCCCTGCAGGACCCGTGATGAGCTGCACACGGTTCAAGCCGAAGAGCGTGCTGAGGCTTGTTTGCAGCTTCTGGTCGCTCGAGATGAAGAGGTTTCGAAACGGCAGCTGGTCCGTGAAGTAGCGATCGAGCTCCTGACTGAACTCGCCGCTTACGACCGCCTGCACCGAGAACTTCGGGCGCTGTTGAAGCTTCCTCTTCTCAAGCTCCGAGATCTCATCCGGAGGACTAAACAGATAGAGTGCGCCGATCACGAGGAGCGGGATGTAGAATGCGAGGGCGATGACTAGTTCTTTTTTTCGTTTCATTTGTGGCCTCCGTGATCAGAATCGGAAATATAAGAAGGGGTTAAACGACGAACCGGCAAGCGAGGCGGTGGTCAAGAACAAGAGCAGCGTGTGCCAGATCACCATCAGCACTACCAGGGCAGGCGACAGCTTCATGTGAGCCGTGACCAGGATCGAGTGTCCGTCCGTCGGGTCTTCTCTCACCTCGTAGGAGGGCAAGCGAAGCTTGTACTTGGCAAGTAGCGTGCGCAGGCGGCTGACCACGGGCGTCATCGCGACGATCGCGATGATATACATCAACAAGTTATTCATGAAGAGAGCTCTGGCCCCGGCGTTCCAGAAACCGTTACCGATACCGAACAAGCGCAGGAGGAAGACACCGGCCTCCGCCAGATTCGTATAGTAGAAGAGAACCCAGCTAAACAAGACGATGACCAGCGTATAGGCATGCTTCATCCAAGCGGCCCAGGTATCCATATACTTCATCCAATAGCGCTTCTCGAGCGTCAAGAAGACGAAGAAGTAGAGTCCCCAGAGGAGGAAGTTCCAGCTGGCTCCGTGCCAGAACCCTGTCAAACCCCAGACAATCAGCATATTACGGTACTGATGTTGCCTGTTACCCCCGAGCGGAATATAGACATAATCGCGGAAGAAGGTCGACAGCGAGATATGCCAGCGACGCCAGAAGTCCGTGATGGAAGTGGCGGTGTAGGGGTAACGGAAGTTCTCTTTGAACTCGAAACCGAACATACGACCCAGACCGATCGCCATATCGGAGTAGCCCGAGAAGTCGAAGTAGATTTGGAGCGCAAAACCGATGAGCCCCAGCCACGCCTCAAGCCCTGTGATCGTCGGCAGATACTTCGCATCCATGACTTGCGAGACGACCATGCCCATCTGGTTGGCAATCAAGACCTTCTTGGCCAGGCCGATGAGGAAGCGGTTGATACCCGCAACGATCCCCGAGCCCGTGATCCGTCTGTCATCGATCTGCAAGGCGACATCGCGATAGCGAACGATCGGACCCGCAATCAGCTGCGGGAACAAGCTCACGTAGAGCACGAATTTGTACCAAGACTTCTGCAGCGGCGCATCGCCACGGTAGAGATCGAGCACATAGGTTAGAATCTGGAAGGTGTAGAACGAGATACCGATCGGCAGACCGATCTGCGGTACACGAAGATTGACACCGGGCAGCAAGTTGATCTGCGTGACTATGAATCCTAGATACTTGAAGGTCGCAAGCGAGGTGAGCATGACGACGACTGTGATGCCGACGCAGAGCTTACGTTCGAACGCCGTTCGTCCGGGTTGCTCCATGATATGCCCCATCAGGTAAGCAAAGGTCGCGGTGCCAAGCATCAAGAGAATCAAGAGCGGCTCGCCCCAAGCGTAGAACAATAAGGAGAAGACAAGCAGCACAATATTCTGAGCCTTGATTGATCTCGAGAAATAGACGAAAATCAAACATAGTGGCAAGAACGCATATAAGAATAACAAACTGGAAAAGACCATCTATGTGCCCCCAAACCCTCTATCAGGAAATATTATCAACTCTTCTAATCATAGCACCATTGGAAATAAATTACAGACAGGAAGATCAGATTTATGAAACATTACCTATTGGAAGCCTGCATCGATTCCTTCGCTTCGGCGATGGCTGCAGAAGCCGGCGGCGCGATGCGCTACGAACTCTGCGCGAATCTCGTCATCGGCGGTACGACACCCTCGATCGGGCTATTCAAGCGCATCAAGGCGGCCTCCGATCTGCCGATTCGTGTCCTCATCAGGCCGCGCTTCGGCGACTTCCTCTATACGGAAGACGAGATTGGCATCATGGAAGAGGACATCCGCCTGTTTCGTGACCTCGGTGCCGAGGGCATCGTCACAGGCGCCCTGAATCCGGACGGCACGCTAAACGTCTTGGCCATGCGTCGCTTCAAACAAGCGGCGGGACCACTCGGATTCACGCTCCACAGAGCGATCGATGTGAGCCAAGATGCGTTCGCCACGCTAGAGACCGCGATCGACTTAGGTGTCGACACGATTCTGACCTCGGGCCAAGCGGCCTCCGCGCTCCAAGGGCGCGAGCTGCTCGGCCGCTTACAGGCAGAGGCGGGCGATCGGCTCACGATCCTGGTCGCTGCCGGCGTCAGTGCCGATGTGATTCGGGAATTGGGGGTGGCAGAAGGGCTGTTCGCCTTCCATCTATCGGGTAAGGAAGTGCTCGATTCGAAGATGGAATTCCGCAGACCGAGCGTCAGCATGGGGCTTCCCGGGCTTAGCGAATTCGAGATCTGGCAGACCGCAGAAGCGGGCATCAGAGCGGCCAGAAACTGCCTGGATGAACTTGCAGACAAGGCCACTTCGTGACTTGTATCTCTTCTCTTGATATAGGTATAATGGTGATTCCATAGCTTGTTTATACAGGGAGAAGTGAGGATATTGATGACATATTATATCGGAATTGATCTGGGCGGCACCAACATCGTGGCCGGCATCGTCGATAGCGAGAAGAACCTGCTCGTGAAGTCGGGCCTGCCCACACCCGAGAAGAGCGACGGCGAGAGCTTGGCGGCCGTCATGCGCCAAGCAGCGGACAAGGCACTGGCCGAAGTCTCGCTAAGCATGGACGATATCACGAGCGTCGGCGTCGGCTCGCCCGGCATCGTCGATACGCAGACGGATTCTATCGTCTTCGCAAGTAACCTCGGCTTGAAACACGAGCCGCTAGGCGAGAAGATCAGCAGGGCCTTCGACGGTAAGCCTGTCCGCCTCGTCAACGACGCGAACGCCGCGGCTTATGGCGAATACATCGCCGGCTCCGGTAAGGATGCGCAGTCGCTCGTCATGGTGACGCTTGGCACCGGCATCGGCGGCGGCATCATCATTGACGGCCACATCGTCACGGGCTTCGCCTACGGTGGCGCAGAACTAGGCCACTTGGTCATCGATATGGAGGGTCGCGCTTGTGCTTGCGGTCGTCGCGGCTGCTTCGAGAACTACGGTTCTGCCCGCGGCCTCATCTTGACCACCCAGGCCTACATGCGAAACCATCCCGAGACCCTGATGTGGGAACTCTGCGACCAGAGCCTCTACAAGGTGGACGGGCGCACGGCCTTCGATGCCAAGCGTAGAGGGGACGCCGGCGGAGAAGTGGTCATCGATACCTACATCCACCACCTGGCGGTCGGTATCGGTAACATCATCAACTCCGTCGAGCCGGAAGTGCTCTGTATCGGTGGCGGCGTCAGCAACCAAGGCGACTACCTCATCGACCCGCTGCGCGAGGCGGTCTATGGCCAGCTCTTCCCGTTTGTCGAGAAGCGACCGAAGGTCGTGGCAGCAACCCTCGGTAACGATGCGGGCATCATCGGCGCCGCACTCTCCGAGGTCTGGAACTATCAATAGTGCCGGAAACTAACAGTAGTACCGGCAACTGCCCGTAACACCGGCAATTCCTAGTAGATAACGAAGAGGGAGACCGTCTCGATTTGAGATGGCCTCCCTCTTGGGTTTCTGCCCGATTTATATTGGTTTGTATTGGTTTGTGTAGAGAGAAATACAGTATGTACGCAGAGCTTACGCCCGAATCAGCCAGAGCGCGTAATTCATATCCACTTGTGCCCAGCGACCCTCTGTCGCGAGCGTAGACGCCAGAGCCGTCTCGGCATTCTCATAGATGTCGCGGTAGACCTCTAGCGTATTCCAACCACTCTCTTCTTCGAAGACCTGGAACAAGAGCGTATCCTCACTTGCCGAGAGGAAGAACAACTCGTCTAGACGAATCTGCTCCTCATCCAGATAACGCGTCTTGAGCGCGATCTTGACCACTTCCATCAAGCGATCGTCGAAGCCGTGCTCGCGGATGTGAATCTTCTCGATCAAGTCGTTGTACGCGGGAATCAGGCGCATGGCCTGCTTGTTTCGTCCCGGCGGGAAGACGGCATCGAGAGCCTCCATCAGTCCCTCGGGCAGGTTCGTCCCGTCCTCGCGGCGCCTGGCTTCGGCCTCTGCATCGTTCTTCAATAATTCCGCATACTGCGGGCAGTAGTAGAAGACCAGCTCCTGGTCCGGATCCACGTAGAGCAGCGGCATCGCGAGGATGCGCTCCTCTCCGCAGTTCTGACACTCTGCCACCTGCACCTTCTTCTGTAGCAGACGCTCCTTCAAATCCGGGTCCTGACCGATGTCGATCAGGTCCCAGATGACGACCTCCTCTTCGGACATGCAGTACGGGCACTGGTGTATCTCTCTATGAAACTTACTCATATTTACTTGCTTGTCTCCCTGCTGGCGTCGCCTGCCGTGCCTCTTCCGTTCTCATGCTGATCCGTACCCGGCAGTAGCGGATCGTTGTCGCCGGACACGCTCGGTACGCGAGGTGCTACGACCTCTGCCCGAATCTCTTGATGCTCATCGGCGTTCAAGATGACGATCTCGCCATCCACCACGTCGACCAGAGCGGTCGTGCCGTCGCCGATGATGCCGTCTAGCATCGCCGTCGAGATCTGATCCTCGACACTTGTCTGGATCTCTCTGCGCAGCGGACGTGCACCGTAGACCGGGTCATAACCGCGCTGCATCAGGAGACGCTCTGCCTCATCCGTTGCCTTCAGACCGATACCGACCTCCTGCAAGCGAGCGGCAAGCTGCTTGAGCATGATCTTGACGATCTGCGACATCTCCGCACGATCGAGCATGTGGAAGAAGATGATCTCGTCCACACGGTTGATGAACTCGGGATTAAACGCCTTCTTCAGCTCGTCCATGACGAGAGTGCGGGCCTCATCGTAGTTCTTACCGCCGTAGAGCTCGGGGTTCTCGGGCCCGTCTCCCTCGGAGTGTGAGAAGCCGATGCGACGACCCTGGCTGCCCGTCAAGAGACGTGCGCCGATGTTCGAGGTCATGATCAGTATCGTGTTCTTGAAGTTCACCGTGCGACCCTGGCCGTCGGTCAAGCGACCGTCTTCCATGATCTGCAGCAGCGCGTTCAAGACGTCCGGATGCGCCTTCTCGATCTCGTCGAACAAGACGACAGAGTACGGGCGACGACGCACCTTCTCCGTTAGCTGACCGCCTTCGTCGTAGCCGACGTAGCCTGGCGGCGAGCCGATGAGCTTGGAGACGTCGAACTTCTCCATGTACTCCGACATGTCGAGTCGGATCATGGCGTTCTCATCGCCGAACATCACTTCTGCCAGCGCCTTGGCCAGCTCCGTCTTACCGACACCGGTCGTACCGAGGAAGATAAACGAGCCTGTCGGGCGATTCGGATTCTTCAGGCCGAGGCGTCCGCGACGAATCGCCTTGGAGACCGCCACGACGGCCTCGTCTTGGCCGATGACGCGCTTGTGCAGCTCGTTCTCCAGATTCTTCAGCCGCTCGCTGTCGTCCTCTGTCACCTTCTGTACGGGTATACCCGTCCACTGGGCGACGATATCTGCTATGTTCTCCTCGGTGAGGATATTCTGCTTCGTGTCGAGGTAGCGCTTCCAATCCGCCGCCTTGAGACGAATCTCCTCGGTCAGATCCTGCTCCTGCTTGCGAAGGTCTGCAGCCAGTTCGAACGCCTCATCGGCTACCGCCTGCTTCTTCTCCTTCTCGACTTCTTCTAGCTTCGCCTTGAGCTCACGGACCTCGGCAGACTCGCCGACGGCCGAGATACGAAGCTTGGATGCGCCCTCATCGATCAGGTCCAACGCCTTGTCGGGCAAGAAGCGATCGGTGATGAAGCGAACCGCCAGACTGACAGCGGCCTCGATCGCCTCGTCCGTAATCTGCACCTTGTGATGTGCTTCATACTTGTCTCTGACACCCATCAGGATCTGTACCGCTTCCTCTTCGCTCGGCTCCGGCACCGTGACGGGCTGGAAACGACGCTCGAGCGCGGCATCCTTCTCTATGTGCTTGCGGTACTCATCGATCGTGGTCGCGCCGATGATCTGAAGTTGACCCTGCGTGAGCATGGGCTTCAAGATATTGGCGGCGTCCATCGCACCCTCCGCGGCACCTGCACCGATGATCGTATGCAATTCGTCGACGAACAAGATCACGTTCTCGGCGGCGGTCGTCTCCTGCAGCGCGGTCTTCAGACGCTCTTCGAACTCGCCTCGGTACTTCGCACCGGCCAGCATACCGCTGAGGTCTAGCGAGACGAGGCGCTTGTTGGCGAGGAAGTCCGGCGCATCCTCAGCGGCCATCAATTGAGCAAGCCCCTGAGCGATCGCGGTCTTACCGACACCCGCCTCACCGATGAGGACCGGGTTGTTCTTCGTGCGACGGGCGAGAATCTGCACCACGCGCATGATCTCCTTGTCGCGTCCGATGATCGGATCATAGCCGTGATTGCGGGCCATCTCCGTCATATCCGTACCGTATTGATCCAGCTTGGGGGTGTTGGACTTCGCGCCCTTCTTACCCTTACCATCTCGATACGAGCTCAAATTCTGATTAATCTGTTCGATCTCGGCCTCGTTGTCTTCCTCCCCGTCCCTCGATTGGTCGTGGAGCTGGGCGAGGTCGGCGAAGATCCTGCGCGGATCCACACCCTGACTGATCAGGAGGCGAATCGCAACACTGTCACCCTCTTGGACGATGCCCAGCAGGACATGCTCGGGCTCGATGACTTGCTGGCCCATGCGTCTGGACATGTGGGCGGCAAGCTCAAACACACGCTTCGTGCGCGGTGTGACGAGGCGCATAATCTGCTGCACGTCCATCTCGCCTGTCACCTGGTCGTCCTTGGCCTCATGGTCGTGGACCTTGTCCAATGCATCCTTATAGTTCTCCGCACTCAGACTCTGGGCGCTGAGCACGTCATAGGCCGGGCCCTCGCCCTCGGCTACGATACCCGCGAGCAAGTGCTCGGTACCGATGTAATCGAGGCCATAAGACTTAGCGACCTTATAGGCTTCCAGTAGGACCTCTGCGGTCCGTTGTGAGAATCTCATTATCATAATTGATCTCCTTCTTCTGTTTCTACTATCGTGTCGTCTGTCTCCGCACCCTTCGTTTGCGACGGGACAGCCGGTAATCTACTTATATATTGTCGGCAAAGGTTCGCCCTAAACCTATCCCTATCCAGCGTATCGAGGCTATGCCCCGCAGCCTTCTGTATGGTTCCGGGTCCGATGTTGATCTGCAGGCGATTGAGGTGCTCCGGCGTGATACCCGGCACAATCTTGAGTTCTACGCCGAGCCTGACATCCGAGATCAGCTTCAGGGCCTCCTCGCTCGTCAGGATTCTCGCGGATTGCAGGATCGCAAGCGCGCGATAGATCTTGTCCTCCGTCTGCAGCGGATGCGCTTCATAGATCGCCTTCCTCGCCTCTCGCTCCAGCTCCATGGTCTGTGTGACCGCCTTCTCGAGGTCCGAGATCAAGTCCTCCTCACTGAGGCCGAGCGTGATCTGATTCGAGATCTGGTAGAGGTAGCCGGAGGCCGCACTGTTCTCGCCGTAGTTGCCGCGAACCGTGAAGCCAAGCTTCTGCAGATTCTCTGCGAGGCCGCGGATCTGGCCGCGCTCCGTGATCCCGGGCAGATGCATCATGACCGAGGCACGAAGCCCCGTGCCCGTATTGGTCGGGCACGCGGTCAGGAAGCCGTACTGCCTATCGTAAGCGATGGGGAGCTGCTCCTCGAACACCTTGGCGATCTCGACCGCTTCCTCGTAGGCGCCTCGGACATTGAAGCCCGGTGCCATCGCCTGGATACGGATGTGATCCTCTTCGTTGATCATAATCGAAGCGGACTCGTCGCGACTGATAATCGCGCGCCCTCCGCTGTGCTTCAGTAAGTCGTCGCTGATCAAGCGCCGCTCCACGAGTGACAAGCGCTCTTCGGGTCCGAGATCCGAGAGATTCACATCGAGGAAGCGCTCATGCATATAGCCGTTAGCCGAGAAGAAGCGCTCGCTTACATCCGATGCCAGTTTCCGCGCCTGCTCGCTTGTCATACGATTCGGGAAGAGTTGTCCGCGAAGATTGCGGGCCAGGCGTACGCGAGACGATACAATGAAGTCAGAATCCGGTCCGCTTGCAATATACCACGTCATACTTGTCCCTCCAATTCATCTTCTCCGGCAGTGGCTGCCTCGTGCGTCACTCCCGCTTCCAAGTCGCGAAGCTCATCTCTGAGGCTTGCCGCCGTCTCATAATCTTCTGCGAGGATGGCCGCTTGCTGCCTGTCTCTTAGATCCTTGATCTGCTCGATCACGGAGAGCTCCAGGCTGTATCCGCTCGCGGTTCGGCCGCTGTGTCTGGCTCCGCCTTGTACGCGGAGGAAGACCTTGTCAAGATTATCCTTGAACGAGCGATAGCAATCCGTACAACCAAACAAGCCGGTACGACGGAAGTCGTCATAACTTGTTCCGCAAGTATCGCAGCGCAGTACGGGACCTGCCACGCCCTCGGCACCAAACGACGGAATACCACCCGTACCGCCGAGCCAGCTTCCGAAGAAATTATCTTGGAAGAGCTTGGACCAAGAGTGCTTGGCGTACTCTGCTTGCATCTTCGCACTGCAATCGCGGCACAGATGCAATTCTTCTGTCTGTCCGTTCACCGTCTGTGTGATGCGAATCGAGGCAGATTTCTCATGACAACGGTCACATTTCATATACTCATCCTCCTCTTCGTTTATAACTCATCTTCGCTAGCTGATACCGACTCATCGGTACCGAGCACGACTCGAAGCAGCATATTCTTCATAATATCCATGCGGATCAAGTCACGAAGCGCACCGTCCACACGAGCCAAGGCCTGATCGGAGAGAGCGGCCTTCATCATGGTGCCCAGTTGCTCCGAGATGACCTTGTAATCCACGAAATTACGCAGGTAGATATCCGCCTGATGCTGCGAGAGTGAGTCGCCAACCGCATTCAGCACGTGCATCACGTAGCGCGAGGGACTATCGCTATAACCGATCTTGTGGATCCGAATCCACCCGCCTCCGCCCCGCCTGCTCTCAACCAAGTACCCTTGTCCGTTCGTAAACCGTGTCGACAGCACATAGGTAATCTGCGACGGTACGCAATTCACACGCTCGGCAAGCTCGCCGCGTGTTATCTCGACCGAGCCATCGTTCTCGTTGATCATCTCATTGATGAGATCTTCGATGACATCACTTAATCTGGCCACATCTATCTCCTTTCTTCAGTTTGACTTTGACTATCTTTGATTATTATAGCAAAGCCGAACACCCTGTCAACAACATAGGTAACAGATTTGCAGCTTGTTCATATTTGTTAACAAGGAAGATTTATCAAACAGTAGAGAAGAAATAAATAATTCTTATTGTATTTTTATTTACTATTGCTTATAATAAGTTTGAAAGCGAGGTGATACAAATGGCGCAGAACGTTAACGTAAATTTCAAATTGGATGCTGATGTTAAGAAGAGCATGGAACAAGTTTGCTCCGAATTGGGAATTTCGATGAGTGCTGCTTTTACTATTTTTGCACGCAAGGTTAGTAGAGAGAAACGAATTCCATTTGAGTTATCGGTTGATCCGTTTTACTCAGAGAATAACATCCGTTACCTCGAACAGAAGATGGCTGATTACAAGGCTGGTCGCATAGTACTTGCAGAACATGATCTGATAGAGGAGTAAACCTGTGCAGAAGAAGATACTACAATGGGATTCTGATGCATGGGACGATTATTTATATTGGCAGATCCAAGACAAAAAGATGTTAAAGAGAGTTAATCAACTGATAAAGGATATTTTACGGAACCCATTTGAAGGTCTAGGGAAACCAGAACCACTAAAAAATAACCTAACGGGTTTTTGGAGTAGACGAATCGATCAAGAACATAGAATTGTTTATGCGATTGAAGAGGATAGAGTAATTATTTTTTCTTGTCGAGGACACTATTAGCTCTTTATTCTCGTTAAAGGGGTATCTTTGATTAGATACCCCTTCTATTTGCTCTGTTATAATCAGAATCAGTAGAACACGCACCAACAGCTACACTGACGAGAAGGATGGGCAGACGTATGACCAACAAGCCGGAGCAAGAAGAGCAAGAGATCCAGCAGACTCCTGTGCCGGAGCTTCCACCGAATCCAAACCTCATGCGTGAGTACAATCCGGCCAAGCTGCGCCATATCGTTGTCGCCGGCGGTAACTTCTGGGGCATCGAGGCCTTCATGGCGCGAGTACCCGGAGTAGCCAAGGCTGAGAGCGGTTATGCCAACGGCGTCGGGAAGAACATGACACTGCAGAAGGTTCTGCACGGCAGCAGCGATTATGCGCTGGCCGTACGCGTAAGCTACGATCCATCCGTTCTCTCGCTTGGCAAGCTTCTGGACCTCTTCTTCGGTATCATTGACCCGACAACGCTGAACAATCAGGGCCTCGACTGGGGCACAGCTTACCGCAGCGGCGTCTACTACGAAGATCGACAAGACTATGCCGAGATCGAAGCCGCGTTCATGAGACAGCGTGAGCGCTATGAATCGCGCATCATGTCTGAATTCGAACCGCTTCGCAACTTTGTCAAGGCAGAACCCGCACAGCAGCAGTATCTGGAGAAGAATCCGGGAGCATATAATCCGGTATCCTTCTCTAGCCTGCCATCATATATGGAAGTAGACAATTAATATGAAATATATCAAGTTTCGCAGTAATGAGAGTAGTCCCGGCGGTCAGGCCCGTTTCCGTAAGGCCGACAAGGAGGAGCTGCGCGAGACGCTCAGCGAACTCCAATACAAGGTGACCATGGAGTCGGCGACAGAAGCACCCTTTAGTAACGAGTACCACGATAACGAAGAGGCCGGTCTCTACGTCGATATTACGACGGGGGAACCCCTGTTCAGTTCGGATCAGAAGTTCAATTCGCACTGCGGATGGCCAAGCTTCACCGCACCGCTCGAGACTTCGCTAATCGATGAGCACCTCGACCTCACGCATGGCATGCGCCGCGTGGAAGTACGCTCGAGCCTGGGCGATGCTCATCTCGGCCACGTCTTCACGGACGGCCCCGAGGAATTCGGCGGTCTTCGCTACTGCATCAACAGTGCCTCGCTTCGCTTCATCCCGCTGGAGCGGCTGGATGAGGAAGGCTACGGCGAGTGGAAGGACAAGATTCAAGCGATGCCTGCCTACCCGGACTACGACAGCCACAGCATCAGGCAAGCGGAGAAGGAGCGGGAGCGTCTGCAGCGAGAACGGGAGGACAAGTAAGACCATGGGCGAGTTCGATGTACAGAAGCTTGCAGAGGAACTGAAGCGAAACTACGAGGAGAATACGCATCTGAACGAACAGAAGTCGGCTCTCCTCCCCAACAGTAGAGCAATCGAAGAGATCGTGGACGATCTGCGCGATCTCTTCTACCCCGGCTTCTTCAGCACGTATAATTCTGCTGCCTCCTATGGCCTCTATCAGATCTCGGATCAAATACTCTTGATCCGGGGCCGACTGATACGCGAGGCTTCGCTTGCCATCTGCCATCAATATGCCCAGGATAACCCGGATGCACCGATGAATTGCCACGAGCTGCAACCCAATCACCCGGAGGCGATCCGAATCGTCGATCGTTTCCTAGAGCGCCTGCCCGCGGTGCGTAATCATCTGGCGACAGACGTCAAGGCCGCCTTCGACGGCGACCCTGCCGCGACGGGCTATGCGGATGTCATCATCGCTTATCCCGGCGTATTTGCCATCATGGTGCATCGCCTCGCACACGAACTCTACGTACTAGGTCTCCCCATGATCCCACGCATCATGAGCGAGTATGCCCATCAGCGTACCGGTATCGATATACATCCGGGCGCGACCATCGGCGACTACTTCTTCATCGACCATGGGACGGGTGTCGTCATCGGCGAGACCACGGTCATCGGCCACCATGTCAAGATCTATCAGGGTGTGACTCTCGGTGCGCTATCGACTCGTGGCGGCCAGTGCTTGCGCGGTCACAAGCGTCATCCGAAGATCGGCGATTATGTCACGATCTACGGCGGTGCAACTATACTTGGCGGTGAGACCGAGATCGGCTCGAACGTAACGATCGGTGGTAACGTCTTCATCACCAAATCCGTCACACCGGAGACCAAGGTCAGCATTCGCGGTCATAATCTCAAATACGTGAATAGCCGGAAGAAGAGTGAGACCGCGGGCGACTAAGGCATCTAATCTTGTTGATTCCAATTCAAGAAGGCAGCCAGAGCACCGAACACTGTTCCCGCCACCGGCCAGATCAGCCAGGTGATATGCCAGTTTCCGCTGAGGAAACTAATCAGTAGGTAGGCCGCCGTCACGAGAGGCCAATAGACACCGGCGAAGCGCCCTGCCTTCTTCTCTCGCTCGAGCGCGATCGGCGAATAGTCGCCCTCTTGGAGGAGACGATCGAAACTGCCCATCGTGCTACCCGAGAGAATAAACAGATGCACCGAGAAGGCTATGGCGAATAAGAGTAAGGCGACGAGAGCCACCAGTACATGCTCCGGCGCTTCCATAATCCCACCTACTACGAGCGGCACCACACTTATGATAATCAACACCACACCGATAATCGTACTGCGAATATGCGTGGGCCTGTAAGCTGCTCGACGTTCGCGCACGATCCCCTCCAGCCCATAATCGAGCTCAAACGGACTCTCTTCGATATATTTGTAGGGTTCGAGTAGGTAGCCGCTCCAGATGAAGAGTGCGACACCCGTCGCCACCAGAATCAAGAGGGCGGCCATACCGATACCCGATGCCAGATTCTCGCGCCCATCCATAATCTGCGGCAATACGATCAACAGAATCGGTGAGAGGATACAGAGCATCGCACCGATGGCGATCTGTCTGCCCTGCTTCGCCTTCAAACGGATGAACTCGTTCATCTCCGAGAGTCGAACGCGAACGATCTGTTCGTTATCATCTGTATCCGAGTACTCGAGGTCTTCTATCTCGTCCTTCAATAGATAGTCGGTTGTGACACCGAAGATCCGGCCAAGTTCGATAATCCGATTGATGTCGGGTATAGCCGCGGCACTCTCCCACTTCGAGATAGACTGCCTGGAGACATTCATCTTCTCGGCCAACTCCTCTTGAGACCAGCCGTTATTCTTGCGTAATTGTAATATCTTATCTGCCAAAATCATCTGATAAGTCCTCCTTCACTAGGCAAAGAACTCCGTGCACACCTCTTCCTTTGCTAGCCTTATTCTAGCAGTCGTCCCTCCTTACATACTAGCAATTCGGCTTGGAATCTGCCGCAACCACCGGTTGCAACTGCCGGAATACCCGCACTTATTCGATCTAAATGACAGAATCAAGCGCCCGACCGACCTGGGAGTGGCCAATCGAGCGCTCTTCCGGATAGTGTTTGATATTAAGAGCTTAGAGTAAGCTTACGAACAGTCCCTTGATCTCTTCTACCGTCGGATCCTTCGGGTTACCGGGTGTGCAGGCATCGGCCAGCGCACTGTCGGAGAGGAAGTCCAGATCCTCCTCGCGAACGATCTCCTTGAGGTCTGCGGGGATACCCACATCGGTCGAGAGCTGGCGGACCGCATCGACTGCAGCCCTGCGATATTCGTCTTGGCTCATGCTGTCGACATTCCGGACACCCATGGCGCGGGCGATCTCGCGATACTTCTCACCGGTCGCTTCGGCATTGTATGCCATGACGGTCGGGAGCAAGATGGCGTTGGCCACACCGTGTGCGGTGTCATAGACGGCGCCGAGGGTATGGGCCATCGAGTGGACGATACCTAGACCGACGTTCGAGAAGCCCATGCCGGCGATATACTGCGCCTGGGACATCACATCGCTTGCATCCGCGTCACCGTTGACGGAGTCGCGAAGCGAGGAGGCGATCATCTCGATGGCCTTGATGTGGAACATATCGGTCATCTCCCAAGCACCCTTGGTGATGTAACCTTCGATTGCATGTGTGAGGGCATCCATACCGGTCGCTGCCTTGAGGCCGCGGGGCATGCTGTCCATGAAGTCTGCGTCGACGACGGCGACATCCGGGATATCGTTGACATCTACGCAAACAAACTTGCGCTTCAACTCTTCGTCCGTGATGACGTAGTTGATGGTGACTTCGGCTGCGGTACCGGCCGTGGTCGGAATCGCAATTGTGAAGACACACTTGTTCTTCGTATCGGCGACGCCCTCCAGGCTACGCACATCGGCGAACTCGGGGTTCGTGATGATGATACCGATCGCCTTGGCCGTATCGATCGCGCTACCGCCACCGAGTGCCATGATATAGTCTGCGTTCGAGTTCTTATAAGCTTCGACACCTGCCTGCACGTTCTCGATCGAAGGGTTCGCCTTGAAATCGGTGAAGACTTCGTAGGCCAGTGCTTCCTTGTCCAGGATATCGGTCAACTTCTTCGCCACACCAAGCTCGACGAGCACGGGATCGGCTACCAAGAAGCCCTTCTTGAAACCATGGGCCTTCACTTCATTCGCTACTTCTGCGACCGAGCCTCTGCCATGGTACGAGATACGATTCAATACAATACGGTTCATTTCGAAACCTCCTCATGTAACGGTTATATTTATATCGATATTCTAGCACGGATTCATCAAATAAGGAAATAGCCAAGTCCAAGCAATTGCAGTAGAATCAGAGTCAATGTGTAAGTAGGGAGGAATTGTCCTATGCAGCGTGTCCTGACCCGGGATCGTTCTTATTATAGAAGTCTCATCTTATTGGCCCTGCCGGTCGCGGCTCAGAATCTGATTGCGTTCCTCGCTTCGTTCGCGGATAACCTGATGGTCAGCTCGCTTGGCGATGTGGCTGTATCCGGCGTCTACTTCGGTAGCCAGATCAACGTGCTCGTCCAGATGTTCACGAGCGGTATCGGTAGCGTGATCTTGATCTTGTCTGCTCAGTATTGGGGCAAGGACGATCGAAACAGTGTCAAGAATATTATTTCGATTGGGATGCGCTTGGCGATTATTGTCGGTGCCATTACGACCGCCATCTGCCTGTTGTTCCCCTATCAGGTCATAGGTATGTTCACGAAGGATGCCCAAGTGATCGAGCAGGCCGTGACCTATCTGCGTATCGTCAGCATCTCCTACATCTTCTTCTGCGTGACACAAGCGCTCTTGTTCGCGATGCGTGCGGTGGAGACGGCGTCGATCGGTACGGCGATCTCGCTACTCTCGCTGCTTATCAATATCACGTTCAATTACATCTTCATCTTCCGCCTCGGTTGGGGCGTGTTCGGTGCGGCGCTAGCGACTTCGATCGGTCGTATCGCAGAGGCGCTCGCGATGGTGATCTACGTCTTCTTCCATGATGATAAGCTGAAGCTGAAGTTTGCGGATATGTTGCGTTTCAGTCGATCGTTCCTGAGAGACTATCTGAAGTATGGCATCCCGCTCATCTCGGGCGAGCTCGTGTGGAGTGTCAACTTGATGGCAAACTCGATCATCTTCGGCCGCTTCTTCGAGGCGCACGTCGCCACAGCCGTCTCCGTGACGAACATCATGGCGACCCTGGCGTTTATCATCGTCCAGGGTATGGCGTCAGCCGTCGGCATCATCACCGGTAAGACCGTCGGGCGCGGCGACTACGAATTGATGAAGGAGTATGCGCGGACAACGCAAGTGATCTTCATCATCTTGGGGCTGCTAAATGGACTTACCGTCTTCTTGATCCGTGCGCCCTTCCTCCACCTCTACACCGGTGCGATTGGCCAGGGCATCAGCCCACAGGCTGCCGAGGAAGCGATGAAGTTGATGCTGGTCCTATCGATCACCACGATCGGCAGCAGCTATCAGATGCCGTGCCTCTTCGGCCTCGTGAAGTCGGGCGGTGACATCAGTTTCGTGTTCAAGAATGATTCGTTCTTCGTCTTCCTCGTCGTGCTCCCGGCAGGCTTCCTGTCTGCTTGGCTCGGTGCACCCGCCTGGGTCGTCTTCCTCTGCCTCAAGCTCGATCAGATCCTCAAGAGCTTCGTTGCCGTCGTCAAGGTCAATAAGTTCAATTGGATGAAGAATCTGACGAGGCCGGCAGAAGAGGCAGCGGTCGGGTAACGCGGGTAAGTCATGTGGGCTACCCGAGTTCGAGTACATTTGCTCATCTCGCATAGACAGTAATCTGCTTAGCACGTACAATTTACATGTAAACAGCACTACTGGAGGTGCGCCATGAAGAAGATACTATCGATTCTCCTCGCCTTGTCCTTGATAGCGACAACAGCGGGATGTGACGAGGCTACAGACGAAGACGTGGATACAAGTAATCCCACGGAAGCGACTGAGCCTAGCATGCCCCTTGAATCTGAACCAACGAATTCCACCATCATGGAGCCCAATCTCATCGGTATCGCTCGTCCATCCTCAGGTGATGCACGACAAGACGATTGGGGATTGAAGCTCACAGCCCGGGATGTTAGCCCCGACGGCCTAACGATTGTCGCCGAGCAGATGGGTGGCAAGCCGTCAGGCGAGCTACTCACCGGTAGTTACTACGTGCTGGAAACTCTGATGGATGGATCATGGAAACCTGTATCGATGCT
>CAZLEA010000020.1:0-27835 GCA_964558445.1 uncultured Oscillospiraceae bacterium
AACTCTAAGAGATTTGAGTAAATATATGCATGAAATGCAAGTGATTGACAGCAAACTTTCATAATTGAGATTATATGACGTATCGGATGCATGATAATGCTTGTTCGAAACGTAGAAATTGCAGAAAAAGCAGAAAATCGGTCAAAAACTTGTCGAAAACTCATGTCCACGTGATAAGGACATGATATAATGGATCAATCCATTTGTGTTCAAGGGAAACCTTGTGCAAAATCCAGGATACTACCTTGAGGAGGAAGAAAGATGAAGAAATCTAAAAAATGGTTATCTTTGCTAATCTCTCTTTCGTTGTCAGCTACTTTGTTGGCTGCATGTGGTGGCACGACTACACCGTCGACTACCGGTGCACCGACCGATGGCACAACAAAAGACACCGAAGCGACTACTGAAGCGCCCGGTACGAGCGAAGACGAATCCGAAGACACGGATGCACCCGGTGGAGTCGATGTTCCGCTGGTTGTCGGTTATTCTGCTTTTAGTGGCAAGTTCAGCCCGTACTTTGCAGACACAGCCTATGATCAGGATGTTGTCAGCATGACACAGGTTGGCCTGCTTACGACTGACCGCGTCGGCGCCGTTATTATGAATGGTATTGAGGGTGAGACTCA
This sequence comes from uncultured Oscillospiraceae bacterium, assembly GCA_964558445.1. Taxonomy (GTDB): domain Bacteria; phylum Bacillota; class Clostridia; order Saccharofermentanales; family Fastidiosipilaceae; genus CAYXVJ01. The sequence continues at coordinate 627 of CAZLEA010000020.1, forward strand.
TTCTTACGCCGGTACCGATTATGAGTATAAGGGCCTATCGAATCTGGAAATCGACCGTACAGATGACACCACTACCTATACCTTTACCTTACGTGAGGGTGTAAAGTTCTCTGACGGTGTCGAATTGACAGCCGATGACGTAATTTTTAACCTCTATGCATACTTGGATCCCAGCTATGTAGGATCCAGCACATTGCAGTCCTTGCCGATCCAGGGTCTGTCTGAGTATCGCACTCAGTCTTCGCCCGAGATTGCTGCCAAGTATAATGCTCTGTTTAACGACATCTATGATGCTGGTCGTGACCACGAGTGGTCCGACGCTGATGCATGGTCCCAGGAACAGCAGGACAGCGCTTGGGAATTCGTAGACGAATATTGGAACATGACCGTATCCGGAATTGTTGATTACGTCATGGCCAACTACTCCGGTCGTACCATGGAACTCTTCGGTATGGAAACCGAGGATGTCATGGCGAACGAAGGTCTACAGGTTGCTTATGCCGGTTACCTCTGGGGCTTCGCCGACTACTACGCCGAAGTCGAAGATGGTGAAGAGACCGCAGCTGATGATGCAGCCATGGTCTTCGAGATGAATGGTAAGACATTTGATCTCGTAAGCGAGTTCCCGACTCTGCAGGATTACTACGAAGCTACCTTCGATGCATACGAAGGTGACGCAGATGAGTTCTACGGTGTTGAGAATGCGGGCAATACTCCTGCACTCGTTTACTCCGCTCAGCAAGCATTCGTTACCGAGTGGGGTCCGTTGGATGAAGATAGCGAATCCAGCTACCCGAACATCTCCGGTATCGTCAAGAATGATGACTACAGTGTTTCGATCACCTTGAACGGTTTCGACGCTTCTGCCGTCTACAAGCTTGGTATTACCGTTGCTCCGATGCACTACTATGGTGACGAGGCGCTCTACGACTATGACAACAACCAGTTTGGTTTCGAGTTCAATGAGCTGGATACTACTCTGAGAGCAGGCGACAAGGCCGATAAGCCGATGGGTGCCGGTCCTTACGTTTTCCAGAGCTACACCAACAAGGTTGTCGAGTACAAGGCAAGCGAGCACTACTACAAGGGCGAGCCCAAGATCAAGATCGTTCAGTTCCGTGAAGTGAACGAGCCTGATAAGACCACGGGTGTTGCTACGGGCGTCTTGGACGTAACCGATCCTACCTTTAACGTAACTGTTGTTGATGAGATTCTTCAGCACAACTCCGATACCGGCGAATTGACCGGTAACGTCATCACGACAAGCACCGTTGATAACCTGGGTTACGGCTACATCGGTATCAATGCCGACACCGTCAATGTTGGTGGTGAGCCTGCATCCGAGGCCAGCAAGAACCTGCGTAAGGCGATTGCTACCGTCCTCGCAACCTATCGTGAATTGGCCGTTAGCACCTACTACGGTGAGCGTGCAAGCGTCATCAACTACCCGATCTCGAATACATCTTGGGCAGCTCCTCAGGAGACTGATGCCGACTACCAGATCGCCTTCTCCGTAGACGTTGACGGTAATCCCATCTATACCTCCGACATGGATGCAGACGCCAGATATGACGCAGCATTGGAGGCTGCTGTCGGTTACTTCGTAGCCGCCGGTTACACCTATGACGATGCAAGCGGTAAGCTGACTGCAGCACCCGAGGGCGCGAAGCTCGACTACGAAGTCATCGTTCCTGCAGAAGGTTCCGGTAACCACCCTGCCTTCCAGGTTCTCAGTGAGACCAGCGATGCTCTTGCTAAGATTGGCTTCGACTTCATCATCAATGACCCTGCCGACAGCAACGTCCTATGGGACAGCCTCGATGCAGGTACGCAAGAACTCTGGGCAGCTGCCTGGGGCGCTACGATCGATCCTGACATGTATCAGGTATATCACTCCTCTAACATTGTTGGCAGACCCAATGCATCTGAGTCGAACCACTATCACATTGATGATCCGGAACTCGATGAACTGATCATGGAAGCCCGCACGAGCGAGGACCAGGAATTCCGTAAGGCTACCTACAAGGCCGCCTTGGACGTCATTGCTGACTGGGCCGTTGAGATCCCGACCTATCAGAGACTCAACGCAGTCATCTTCAGCAGCGAGCGCATCAACCTCGATACTCTGACCCCCGATATCACAACCTTCTGGGGCTGGATGAGCGAAATCGAATTGCTCGAGATGAACCCTGATGCCTAAACATGAAGTTATGAGCCGGCTACTTGCATTAATATCTCGTTTCCGGTAAATACTTAACCACAATGTCTGAGAAAACGGTATAATACGTAGAATCAGGAATCATACATGGGCCCACCATTATTAACCTGGTGGGTCCATGTTCTGTGGTTAAGCCCTCGTGCACGAGCACAATCACTATGGCCTTGACGATGCTGTCACCAGTAGGTCAGAAATTAGATGAAGGATCGATAGAATGCGGAATTTTATAATTAAGCGAATACTAACGAGCATACTCATTCTCTTGATGGTTGCATTTATCATATATGCACTCATGAGATCTCTGCCGACTTCTTATATCGAGAAGATTGCCAGAGAGCGAGCTGCTTCAGGTACGGGAATGACAGCGGCACAGTGGCTGGAACAGTTAAAGTCGCTTTATAACCTGGACGTGAATATTTTCCAGGGTTACGTACAGTGGTTATGGCAGGCGATTCGCGGTAATTTCGGCGACAGCTGGTATTACGGTGTTCGGGTTACGGCTAAGTTTGCGGATGTTATTTGGTATTCCGTTGCTCTAGGTGGCGTAACCTTTATTCTACAAGTTATAATTGCTATCCCGCTCGGTATACTCGCTGCGCGTAAACAGTATAGTAGAATTGACTATACGATTACCGTTTTTGCGATGGTGTTTATTTCTTTGCCGGGCTTCTTCTTGGCAACCATACTGAAGTATGTATTCTCGGTTCAACTCGATTGGTTCGAACTGAGCGGCTTAGTCAGTCGTTTCCATAGTCAGTTAAGTAGTTTTGATAAGATTCTCGATATGGCTCATCATATGGTGATGCCGGTCACGACGCTTGTTCTGACCAGTATCGGTAGCTTAACCCGTTACACAAGGACGAATATGCTCGAAGTTTTGAACTCCGATTATATTCGTACAGCCAGAGCCAAGGGTTTATCGGAACAGAAGGTTATTAATAAACATGCTTTTCGCAATACGCTGATTCCGCTTGTTACGATTTTGGGTAATACGCTGCCCGGCTTGTTTGCCGGTGCGATGATCACCGAGCAGATCTTCGCGATCCCCGGTATCGGTAAGATTTCGTATGATGCAATGGTGAACGGAGATATTCCCTTCTCGATGTTCTATTTATCTTTTATGGCGGTATTGACACTGCTTGGTACTTTGCTGGCCGATATTATGTACGCTGTCGTAGACCCGCGTATTCGTGTTAGCTAGGAAGAGACAGATATGAGTAAGGATAAGTACAATATGAATCAAGATAATCACGAACCAGAGAACAAAGACCTAAATAACATGCATGTCAGCCAATCCGATGATCTGGCAGATGAGCAACGCGTGAAGATTCTATCGCCTTCGATGCTGGTCTTCCGTCGCTTCATTCGAAACAGACTAGCGGTTATCGGTATCTTCTTCATCGTCGGTATGTTCTTGTTCTCCTTCTTGGGCGGAGCGATTTCGCGTTATGATGAATCTCAGCAATTCTATCGTTTCGAACCGATGTACAGAGAATATGCCGGTGTTGTCGATAACTCCGTATCTCCGGAATATCGTTATACGATAGGGGAGAACATCAGCTTTAATACGAGTGCACGGGCCCGATTCATCCTCGCGATCAATAACGGTCAGTCAACCTTCACTTACGGTGATGAGGAGTATACGATTCAAACGTATAACGATGGGACGCACGGCATTCTAAGCACACAGCGCATCGCTACGGCGATGACACTCCCACTCGGTGCTGTCATATCACCTGCTTCCGATGATATCGAGCTTACGCCCGAATTCGAATCGCTCTTCTCGGACGCGATCGATGCGGGTGATAAGGAATTCGAATACGAAGGTTCAAGCTACCTGATCACGACGGAAGGCAAGCAATTTGTTGCCAGTAGCAACTCGCCTGTTGTTGTCGCAAGTCATAACGTGATCTATTTCGATGAGGCGGGCAGGACAGCGACGGTGCCCTTTGCGGTTGCAATAGAGAAGGCTTATGCTAACTTGGAAGAAGGCATGACCAGCGAAGTTGTCGTCAACGATGAGACGTATGTAATTCATCGCGAAGACGAGAAGATCGCTCTGATCTATGCCGAATCGATGGACAGCGATCCGGTGGCGAGTATCTCGCCTGTTATCATCAACCAGATCTCGGCGGATGTACATATCGACCTCGCCTTCCGTGCGCGCATTACGGAAGCGATCGAGGAGGGCGAGGAGAGTTTCAGTTATGATGCCGGACGTGGTGAAGAAGACTTCCGCGTTGAGCGTCAGAACTTCCGTTATACTATCGAGAGCATTGTGCAGACGCGTATTCTAGACACTTATCATGCGCCGGGTGCCGATCACTTGCTAGGCACGGACGGTAACGGTATGGATCTCCTGACTCGTTTGATGTACGGTGGCCGTGTCTCCTTGACTATCGGTTTCATCGTTGTGGCGTTGGCCCTCTTAATCGGTGTCACACTTGGCGGTATCGCGGGCTACTTCGGTGGTTGGGTTGATAACGTGATCATGCGTATGGTTGACGTGTTCTACTGCATCCCGACGTATCCGATCATTATCATACTCGGTTCGATGATGGACGAGCTCAGAGTCGACTCACAGACTCGTATGGGCTACTTGATGCTCTTGCTCGGTGTTCTGAGCTGGGCCGGTATCGCGCGTCTTGTACGCGGTCAGATCTTGTCGCTTCGAGAGCAAGAGTTCATGGTTGCGGCAGAGGCGACAGGTATCTCGGTCGGCAGAAGAATCTTCCGTCACTTGATTCCGAACGTCATCCCTCAGCTCATTGTTATCGCAACACAGAGCTTGGGTGGTACAATATTGACAGAAGCAACACTTAGTTTCCTTGGGCTCGGCGTTAAGTATCCCTTTGCCAGCTGGGGTAACATCATCAATGCGGTCAGCACACTCCACGTTATGACGACGTACTGGTTTGTTTGGATTCCTGCCGGTGTCTGTATCTTGATCACCGTTCTGGGCTTCAACTTCATCGGTGACGGTCTGCGTGATGCGTTTGACCCGAAGATGAAGCGTTGACGACCACATAAACTTAACAGTTATTTAGCAGGTAGCCGGCGCTGTCAGCCGGAACTGAGACAATAGAAAAGGATTGCGATCATGGCTGAGAAGAAGCAAAAAAAAGCTAAGGATCTAAACTACCTTAGCGGCAAGCAAATTCGCGAGAATACGAAGAGAAATAAGAAGATCACAGGCGAATTAGAAGCGAAATTCAGACGTAAGGGTGTACCGGAGTCTGCCTATACCACGGTCATGAAGGATCCTAAGAACATCTTGGAAGTCGAGGATCTGAAGACTTATTTCTTCACCGATGCAGGTGTTGTTAAGGCAGTCGACGGTGTTACCTTCGAAGTTGAAGAGGGTAAGACGGTCGGTGTCGTCGGAGAATCCGGTTGTGGTAAGTCCGTAACCAGTCTCTCCGTCATGCAGCTCGTGCAGCGCCCCCAGGGCCAGATCGTCGGTGGTGAGATCCGCCTGAAGCACGGGGACAAGGCGCACGATGTAGCGAAGATGACGCAGGAAGCGGTCCAGCGAATTCGCGGTAACGAGATCTCGATGATCTTCCAAGAGCCGATGACGAGCCTCAATCCGGTGTTCACGATCGGTGCTCAAATCGATGAGGTCATCAAGCTTCACAACCCTCATATGTCCAACAAGGATGTGAAGAACCGCACGATCGAGATGCTCGATCTTGTCAGTATCGCCAATACGGCGGCTGTATACGATATGTATCCGCATCAGCTCTCCGGCGGTATGCGTCAGCGTGTATGTATTGCGATCGCGCTCGCTTGTAATCCGAAACTGATTATCGCAGATGAGCCGACCACCGCACTGGACGTAACGATTCAGGCGCAGATCCTGGATATCTTACGTCGCTTGAAGGACAAGATCCACAGCAGCATCATGCTCATCACGCATGACCTCGGTGTTATTGCGGAGATGGCAGATTATGTAGTCGTCATGTACTCCGGTCGCGTTGTCGAGCAGGGAACGGTAGAAGAGATCTTCAATAATCCGTCGCACCCGTACACCATCGGCCTCATGGCGTCCAAACCTGACCTCAGTAAACGCGTGGATCGCCTGTACAGCATACCGGGCCAGGTTCCGAACCCGGTCGATATGCCGAACTACTGTTACTTCAGAGATCGCTGCGACAGAGCCTTCGAGGCTTGCCAAGGCCCCTATCCGCCGCAGTACCGACTATCCGATACCCATACCGCCGCTTGTTACCTATACATGGATAAGCCAGTAGCAAAGGAGGCGCCAAATGCCTGATAACGCGAAGACGACTGACCAGAGTCAGAAGAATATACTAGAAGTGAAGAACCTGAAGACCTACTTCCCGATCAAGGATGGTGTCATCCAGCGTGTTGTTGGCCACGTCAAGGCTGTTGACGGCATCTCATTCTCTCTTCGTGAGGGTGAGACGATGGGGCTCGTCGGTGAATCCGGATGCGGTAAGACGACGGCAGGCAGAACTATTTTGCGCTTGACACCGAAGACTGAGGGTGAAGTTTACTTCCGTGGCCAAGACGTTTATGCCTTGTCGAACAAGGAGATGCGAGACCTCAGACCGAAGATGCAGATCATCTTCCAGGATCCCTATTCGAGTCTCTCGCCTCGTCTGCCGATCGGTGAGATTATCGGTGAGGCTGTGCGTCAGCACGGTATCGTGCCGAAGGAAGAGTTCGACGATTACATCGATCAGATCATGATCGACTGCGGACTGCAACCCTATCACCGTGATCGCTACCCGCATGAGTTTAGTGGCGGACAGCGACAGAGAATATGTATCGCACGCGCCTTGGCACTGAACCCCGACTTTATCGTTTGCGATGAGCCGGTATCGGCGCTCGACGTCTCAATTCAGGCTCAAATCATCAACTTGCTGATGGACTTGCAAGAGAAGCACAAACTAACATATCTCTTCATCTCGCATGACCTCTCTGTTGTCGAGCATATCTCGACGATCGTCGGTGTTATGTACCTGGGAGACTTGGTCGAGTTCGGCACGAAGAAGGATATCTACGATAACCCGCTGCATCCCTATACGCAGGCGCTGTTTAGTGCGATTCCGGTAGCGGATCCCGGTGCGACAAGCAATCGCATCATCTTGCAGGGTTCGATTCCATCGCCGGCCAATCCGCCCAAGGGCTGTAAGTTCCATACACGCTGCAGCCGTGCGATGCCGATATGCTCCGAAGTAACACCGCCCGCGTACGAAGTGACGCCTGGTCACCGCACACGCTGTCATCTCTATGAGGGTTCGCCAATCGTCGAGGATGAATCCAATACGGATTCGACAGCCGCGGCTCTGCTTCGTCAGAAGGCGCAGTAAGCATCCGGTAGGGATCGTAACGAGTAAACAACTTGAGTTAAGACATCGTGTTACAATGTAGAGTAGTTTACTTGTAGGAGGTGACTTGGATGAGTAGACAGAAGAGACGTGCAATCCTCGCTGACTTCGAAGACGATGGTCGTACGATAGCCGAAATGGACGTCGCCGGCATGCCCTGGCATGATGCGGCAGCGCCCGCCTTGTTCGGTAGACGTCGTAATCACAGAGAGGTTTCGGACGTGCAAGCGCGCGAATTGCCTCCCATGAGCAGACGCGAGTTATGGGGGATCATCGCCAATGCGGTTCTCGCAGGATTGATGATCGCAGCCATCTTCATCGGAGCTATGGTCTTGTTCGTTTTGTTTTGTATATATGTTTGGTTCAGGTAAGAATCGAATACACGTTTAGTGAGACGCCGCAGCATTAGCTGTGGCGTTTCGACTATTCGGAGGTAGAGGTTTGGCGATGGGTCAAGTTTATGATGTAACAATTATCGGCGCCGGGATTGTCGGTGCAGCACTTGCGAGGGCACTGACAGCATACGATCTGGCCGTTCTCCTGCTTGAACAAGAACGCGATGTCGCCATGGGATCGACGAAGGCGAACTCGGCGATTGTACACGGCGGTTATGCAGAATCAAGCGACACATTGAAGGGCAGACTGTGTTATCAGGGACGAAGACAGTTTCCGAAGTTGGAACGCGAGCTGAACTTCGGCTTCCATGCCTGCGGATCGCTTGTTGTCGCATTCCACGAGAGTGATCTGGCGAATTTGCATGCTCTTCTGGACAATGGCTTGCGAAACGGCATCCCGCCTGAGGAGCTCGAGCTCTGGGACAGAGATCTGTTGCAGGCGCGCGTACCCGGCATCGCAGATGAGGCGTTGGCCGCTCTGTATTGTAGAGGGGCAGGCATATGCTCGCCGTACGGCATGGCAATCGCCATGATTGAGAATGCGCTGCACAACGGCCTCACACTCCGGCTCGGAGAGGCACTCACGGCGGTAACGCAGATAGGTGATGATCTCTTACTGGAGACTTGTGCCGGGCAGTCCTATCGCAGCAGACGGGTCGTGAACGCAGCGGGGCTTGGTGCAGAGGCGGTGGCGCGTCTGTTTGGCATCGAATCCGTTTCGCTCTATGGTCGAAGCGGCGAATATATCCTGCTCGATCGAGGGACGGATGAGCGAGTCCCGTATGTCTTGTTTGGTATGCCGACCAAGCTTGGCAAAGGCATCTTACTATCACCCACCATCCACGGTAATTTGATTATCGGTCCGGATGCAAGTGACTTGCTAGATATGGATGCTAAGGAGGCAGCGGTTCGAGGCCTCGACACGCACGAGGAGCGGCTTCTGAATATCTGGCAGCAAGGCGCGGAGTTGGTACCCGATCTGCCGGTGTCGAAGATCATACGAGACTTCGCAGGCGTTCGCGCGGCATCGACTACGGGCGACTTCCTCATCGGTCGAGATCCGACAGGCAGCATCAAGGGGTACTATCAGGCTGCCGGTATTCAGTCGCCCGGGCTGACCGCATCCCCTGCCATCGCAGACATGCTGATCGATTTGATGCAAGAAGATGGTTTGCGCTTGATGCCCAAGGCAGGCTTCGATCCGAAGCGAAGGGCGTATGTCTTGCCGCTAGGTTCTGTGGCACTTCGTGAAACAGGAGAGAGTAGAGAACCGCTTCTCAGGGCTGAACTCGAGGCGCGCCTGAAGCTTCCACCGGGAGCAACCGGTCGCATGATCTGCCGTTGTGAGGAAGTGACGGAGGAAGCGGTCTTGGCATCGATGCGCCAAGGGATGCCGGTACAGACAGTAGACGGCATCAAGCGCCGTAGCAGGGCCGGCATGGGTCGCTGCCAGGGTTTGTACTGCAGGCCGCGTGTGATTGAGGCGATTCATACGGAACGTGGTCCGGACTCGGATGAGACGGGTTTCGCAGTCGATAGCGAGCAGAAGGGAAGCAGACGAGTCGGTGCCGCCCGCTTGAGACAGTTGATACGCAAGCGGGAGACGGAAGCCGAAACGATTTAATTTATCATCTTACATCGGCAGGATACAAGAGGGTGCGATCATGTCGATCGTATGGCCTGTTTGGGAGAGCTGTCCGGTCTTGGCATCGATCTCGAGTGCGACCAAACGATCGGCTCGCTCACAGGCGACGATGATCGAACGATTGTCTGCCAGCACATGGAAGTCTCTTGGCCATGCGGCGCCGACATACTTGTGATCCGCATACGTCAGTAGACCGTCATCGCCTCTCGCGAAGGACCAGAGGCAATCACTTGCCCGGACTGCAATCAGAACATGGCGACCGTCATGACTGAGGCGAATGGCGGACGGAGATGCCGCTTCCGAGCCTGCTTTTGTGTCCGGGCTTGCGATATCGATTGTTTGCTTTAGCGTCATCTCACCACTGTTGTAGTGATAGACGAGGAGCTCGGCAGACAGCTCGCCCGCGACATAACAGGTCTTACCGTCTGGCGAATAGATTAGGTGGCGAGGGCCGGTACCGCCGGGCAAGATCGCTTCGTTCTTGGCTTGGATGCTGAGGAGGCCGGGACTGCCCTCTGATTGTTCTGCAAGTAAGAGTGCCGATTTCAAATCTTCTAGATCATAGGAGAAGATGCGGTCGCAGCCAAGGTCGACCGCTTGTAAGTAGAGACCATCCGGTGATAGCTCGACGAAGTGTGCGTGAGCCTCGGCTTGTCTCTCTGTATTCGGGCCACTGCCGTGATGCCGGAGCTCTGCGATCAAGACGAGTTTGTCCGGGTAACGACGAAGGAAACTGAGGCTACCGGAGCCGTAATTGGCGGTGACGAGATACTCGTCCCAATGGCAGAGGTGACAGGGTCCACGCCCCGTTATCGTTGCCGTGATCGGCTCTCGATCGGCTTGGATCAAGTCGATGCTGATTGCCCTACCTTCGCCCGCTTCCATCACACCCAGCAGTTTCTCTTGATCCGGATCCGCCCTTATATACGATACATTCGGGAGTGCGGGGAAGCTTCGCTTCGTGTTCGTGAAGCCGTGTTTGGCGTCATAGCGGAAGGCTTGGATACTGGATTCGGTTTCGTTCTTCGGCTTGGCATAGCCGCTGGCATAGAGGATCATAGTCTTTTTACCTTTCTTCGTTTGGCAGAGCGGACAATACACGCAGCTTCTGCCGTTGATTCGCAGTGTCTCGAGCAGATGGCCACAGCGCACACAGGGGAGGCCGCTTCGCCCGTAAACCTTGAGCATACGTTGATTACCACCTGTCTTCCCATCACTGTCCATATAATTACGGAAACTTGTTCCGCCAAGGCGGATGGAGCGCCGAAGCAAGAAGACAAGCTGTGCGGCAAGACAGGCTGTATCATGTCGGCTGAGGCTACCGGCCTTCATCACGGGATTGAGTTTGCAAGCAAAGAGCACTTCGTTCACATAGATATTACCGAGACCGGCGACGATTTGTTGATTGAGCAAGAATGCCGGAAGTGCCAGAAGCGAGTGTCGCTTCGCCATCTTGTAGAGATAATCCGCCGTCAAATCCGGACCGAGTGGTTCGGGGCCAAGTCGCTCCATGCTATGGTTTAGAGACGGATAATCCGAACTGCGTACGAGCTCGAGCGTACCGAAACGACGGATGTCGTGCCAAATCAGATAAGCCTCTTGGCCGAAGCGATCGATGATGGGGAAGATGATGTGTGCATGCTTCAGATAGCTAGGATCCAAATCCAGTGTTTGGCTGTAACGAAGGTTGCCCGTCATACGGAAGTGTATGATGAGGAGGAAGTCCTCGCCGTCCACGCTCTGTAGGAAGAGAATCAGGTATTTCCCGCGTCGCTCCAAACCCTGTACGCACATGCCTGTCATACTGTCCGGTCGGAGGTCAAAACCGTGAAGCACCAAGATATCGTCTCGCAAGAGCTTCGGGCAGAGGAATTGTCCGCCCTCGATATGGCGCAGTATACTCAGTCGATTCACTTCTACTTCGGCTAGTTCCGGCATATGGGTCACCCGTATCCTTGTTTGGCCTAAGTATAACGCAGAACCATAAATAACGTACGAGAATTTCGCTTACATGATATCATGGATATAATCGTCTAGGCTGTGAAACAAGTATGAAATTGGGTATGTAAATGGATATAGTAATGCCGGTCCTATTGGGGCTAGAGCGCATCTGTGCAGATGAAGTAATTGACCTGGGTTATGCCGCGGAGCAAGTCCGTCTGGAGGACGGTCTCGTCCGTGTTTCCGTAGGCAGCGATATGGCGGAGGTCGCGGAGGCGATCGCTTGTTTGAATATCAACCTCGCTACGGCGGAGCGCGTGGAACTAGAACTGTTCTCGTTTGAGGCCAGAGACTTCGATCGTTTCTTCGATGAGGCAAGTAGCTTGCCTTGGGAACGTTATATTCCTGAGGAGGCTGCATTTATTGTCAATGGTTATTCGCGCCGATCGCAGCTCTATTCTGTGACGGACTTGCAGCGTCTATTGAAGAAGGCGATTGTGAATCGTCTGCTCGAGCGGCGCTACCCCGGACGTGCGCTGGTACCCGAACGCAGCTCTGTCGGTGAATACCATTTCAAGTTCGCCTTCCTGGACGATATCTGCGCGATTCGTTTGGATACGACGGGTGACGGACTTCATAAGCGGGCATACCGACTGCAAGCAGGCGATGCACCGCTAAGCGAGACCTTGGCAGCAGCACTGATTCGTATTTGTCGCTGGACGCCGTTTGCAGATGAAGCGCTCGTAGATCCCTTCTGCGGATCCGGTACGATCGCGATTGAAGCGGCGATGATGGCCGCTCGCATGGCGCCCGGCTTGAAGCGCGGCTTCGCAGCCGAGGCTTGGCCGGCACCGTTTCCCGATGCATTTCGCAAGAGGAAGGAGGCTGCAGCAGCCGAAGTCGATGTGACGCCGCCCGAATCGGTGTTTATCTTCGCATCGGACGTGGATGCATCCGTCTTACATATTGCTGAGGAGAATGCGAGGCGAGCAGGTGTTCGCGATTTCATTGAATTCAGGTGCATGGATGCAAGAGATGTTACGAGAGAACATCTGAACGACATGACCAATATGGAGCGTCAACAGATCGTTACGAACCCGCCCTATGGTGAGCGCATGTTCACAGAGGCGGAGGCGGCAGGCTTGCACCGGGTACTCGCACGAAACTTCTTGGAGAACAAGGAGTTACCCAAGGGACTTCGTTTGGGGCTCATCACCAGCAGCGATGATTTCGAATATGACTTCGGCCGCGAAGCTGATAAGCGCCGTAAACTCTACAACGGCATGATCAAGTGCACCTTCTATCAGTACTTCCGCCGTTATCCGAAACAGCCCAGACGCGGCGGACACAGACGATAGGTGAACGTGGTATCACCATCTACAAGTTATAAAATTTATAGCATTACGAATAGACGTTAAGGAGAGAGTTATGAAGGCACTGATATTGGCAGCAGGTTACGCACATCGTTTGTATCCGTTGACCGAGAATTTCCCCAAGGCATTGTTGGATGTGGCAGGGCGCCCGATCCTCGATCGTATCTTGGACGAAGTGGATCGTGTGGAGCAAATCGATGAGATTGTCGTCATCAGCAATCACCGTTTCATCCATCATTTCGAAGCATGGGCGAAGACAAGGGTAGAACCCGGTCAGAAGCCCGTGATCTTGGTCGATGACGGTACGGAGACGGAGGATACCAGGCTTGGAGCCATCGGTGACTTACAGTTCACGATCGACCGATTGAAGATCGATGAGGATGTCTTGGTCGTTGCGGGAGATAACCTGTTCACTTACGATCTGCCATCTATCGTGAGAGATTATGAAGCTCATGGTCTGGATACGATTCTGGGTAAGGAACTGGAAGCGGAAGAGGACCCGACTCGCTTTGCCATCGCGGTTATGGATGATGACGGTCGTCTGCTGGATCTCGAGGAGAAACCGGCCGAGCCCAAGTCCAATATCGGTATCTATGCCAGTTATTTCTATCGTCAAGACACATTGCCCCTCATCGCCACCTATTTGGCAGAGGGGAATAATCCGGATTCTCCAGGGAACTTCCCGGTCTGGCTCTATAAGAGGAAGCCTGTTCGCGTTCACCTGTTTGAGGGTGAGTGCTATGACATCGGTACACATGAGTCTTATGCAAGGGTGCAGGAGATATATTCATGAGTGAATTGATTAATAGAGTCAGAGAGGCCAGAGTTGCTTCGCGTGTCTTGGCCCGTCTCGATTCGAAGACGAAGAACGAGGCGCTCCAGGCAATTATTCGCGGTCTTGAAGCGAACGCTGCCCGAATCATGGAGGCCAACGAGGCTGACCTGTTGCAAGCCGAAGAGGATCACTTGGCGAGCGCGCTGCTAAGTCGTTTGACATTTGATCGGAGCAAGATCGAGGCAAGCGTTGCCGGCTTGCAATCTCTGATCTGCTTGGATGACCCGGTTGGTAAGGTGCTGATGGGAACAAGACTAGATGAGGGTCTGGACTTATATCGTGTTGCCAGCCCGCTCGGTGTGGTCGGTGTAATCTTCGAATCCAGGCCGGATGCTCTGGTGCAGATTGCCTGCTTGGCGCTGAAGAGCGGGAATGCCGCTCTCTTGAAGGGCGGCAGTGAAGCTGCCCGAACGAATCGCGTCCTGGCCGATGTGATGCTGGAGGCCACCCAGGGAATTCTGCCTGCATCGTGGCTCATCTTGATCGAGGCTCGCTCGGAGGTCACGGAACTCCTGGCACTGGATCGTTATATCGATCTGCTGATTCCCCGCGGATCCAACGAATTTGTCCGCTATATCATGGATAACACGCGCATACCCGTGCTCGGGCATGCAGATGGAATCTGCCATACCTACGTTGCGGCAGACTGTGATCCGGATATGGCAGAGAAGCTGGTCTTGGATGCCAAGACCGAATATACCGCCGTATGTAATGCAACGGAGACCTTGTTAATCGACCGGGCATGGCCGAGGGCGTTTCGCAGTCGCTTGATCGAAGCGCTGAATGAGGCAGGCGTAACACTCTACGGTGATGACTTGCTAGCCGCGGAATACGATCTGGCTGTGGCTCCGGATTGGCGGACGGAATATCTGGATATGAGCCTGTCCGTGAAGCTCGTGGATTCTGTGACCGATGCGATCGAGCACATCAACGAGTACGGATCGGGTCATACGGATGCGATCTTGACGTCCGATATGGCGCTCGCCGATCGTTTCATGGATGAAGTGGATAGCGCCAACGTGTTTTGCAACGCTTCGACTAGATTCAGTGACGGTTTCCGTTATGGCTTCGGTGCGGAGGTTGGCGTCTCGACATCCAAGATCCATGCCAGAGGGCCGGTCGGGCTAGAGGGCCTATTGAGCTACAAGTACAAACTCTACGGATCCGGACAGATTGCCGGAGATTACAACAGCGGTCGTAAGAAATTTCTGCATGACAAAATAACTACGGAAGGTTTATAATCTTCTGTTGGTCGAGATCTTCGGTCTTGTGGCCGGGGTCCGGGATAAGAATGCTGGAGGAACTTGAATGAAGTTGGCTTTTGCCAGTGATCACGCTGGCTATGAGTTAAAGGAACACTTGGTTCGTTATCTGGAGAACAAGGGCTACGAGTGCACGGATATGGGTGCCAAATCCGCAGATGAACCTCAGAGCTATGTTCCATACGCGGTACTCGCTGCAGAGGAAGCCGTGAGCGGTCGGGCAGATCTCGCCATCGTGATCTGCGGAACCGGAATCGGTATCTCGATTGCAGCGAACAAGGTGGAGGGAGCCAGGGCCGCTCTCTGTGCGAACGAGTACATGGCAAGGATGGCAAGAGAGCATAACGACGCCAACGTACTTGCGCTCGGCGCCAGAGTCATCGGAACAAGATTGGCCGAATCGATCTGTGATGCCTTCTTGTCTGCCGCGTTCGAACTTGGCGGCCGTCACCAGGAACGTGTGACAGAAATTGCTTCTCTTGAGTCGTGTTGAGAAGTAGGACGAAGAGTAAGAATTATTCTATGAAAGCACGACTTCTTGTTATAGAATAGAGTAGATCAGAGACAAGCCTTACATATTTGTTGTAGAGAAGAGGAGAGAGTACATGAACGATGTTTCGTCATTGGATAACGTAATGATCTTCGATCATCCGTTGATTCAACATAAAATCTCATTGATGAGAGATAAGCACACGTCAACCAAGGAGTTCCGTGAGCTGGCCGAGGAGCTGTCCACACTGATGGGCTACGAGGTTACACGCGATCTACCCTTGACCGAGGTGGAGATCGAGACGCCGATCGCCATGGCCAAGACCAAGGTGCTGACCGGTAAGAAGATCGCATTGATCCCCATCTTGCGCGCCGGATTGGGCATGGTCAATGGCATGTTGAATCTGATTCCCATGGCCAAGGTCGGTCATATCGGCTTGTACCGTGACCCCGAGACGCTCGAGCCTGTCGAGTACTATTGCAAACTTCCTCAGGATATATCCGAACGCCTCTGTGTCGTCATGGATCCGATGCTGGCTACCGGCGGATCGGCTGCTGCCGCAATCGACTTCCTGAAGCAGAGGAATATCACCAACATCAAGTTCATGTCCCTGATCGCGGCACCGGAAGGCGTCCACAAGCTGCATGAACAGCATCCCGATGTACCGATCTACTGTGCAGCCCTCGATGAGAAACTAGATGATCATGCGTACATCGTCCCCGGTTTGGGCGATGCAGGCGACCGTCTCTTCGGCACGAAGTAAGCCGAGTAAGCACACAGACGAATAAATATCAGAGGAGCATTCAAGCAAGCTTCGGTGTTGCTTGGGTGCTCCCTTTTTTGTTGAATTCTTGATGTATCATAGAATTAGTAAGACCGTATTCGACCTCGGAGGTGTTCCGGATGGATAACAGAGAGCAAGAGAAACAATCGGCAGCCAAGGCGGCAGCAAGCTATATCGAGAACAATATGATACTCGGTCTGGGAAGCGGCTCGACAGCCTACTACCTGATTATTGAAGCGGCTCGTCTCTACCGCGAAGGCTATCAATTACACGCTGTGGCAAGCTCGAGCGCGAGCGCGAGAATCGCTATGCGAGAGGGGCTTGCGCTACTAGACATCGACGCAGTAGATCGGATCGATCTGGCTATCGACGGTGTGGATGAGATCGATGTGAACTTCGATGCGATCAAGGGCGGAGGCGCTGCTCTGTTTCGTGAGAAGATCGTCGCAAGCCTCGCAACTGAGGTGATCTGGATCATGGATTCGACGAAACAAGTGGAGCGAATCGGTGCTTATCCACTACCGCTGGAGCTTCTGCCCTATGGTTATACGCATACGATCAAACGCCTCTGGAAACTGGGTTTGAACCCGCGCCTGCGCATGGATGGTGACCGGCCGCTACGGACCGATAACGGTAATTATATCGCCGACTTGCAACAAGCAGACCTCGGTGATCCGGGAGCCTTGCAAGCGAAGCTCCGAGAGACAGTCGGCGTGATTGAGGACGGACTCTTCTTGAATGCTTGTACCCGCATCATCGTCGGACGAGGGGACGGCGCTGTCACTTACGAGAATCCCGGATGGATTCGGCGCTAGGACAATAGAAAGAAGCGACAAACCGGAAGAGGTCAGGTCGCTTCTCGCTGAGGGCTATGAGCATCGCTACGCGCTCTGACCCAGGTCAAGTTCGTCTTCGATCGCAAAGAGGTAGGTCTGATCATGGAAGCGAATAAACGCACCGGTGAAGAGTACATAGTCCTCATAGTAATGAAGTCGAAGGTTATTCAAATAGGTGCCACTCTCCGAAGCGAGGTCTGTTAACAGGTACGTTCCGTCTTGCTTCGTGATCCTGGCGTGCAGGGGGGATAGATCGCCGGATTGGGGCTTGAAATCACAGCGATCCATATCACTGCCTATATAGAATTCGCGGTTTAGGATCACCGCTGCCGGCTTGCTCTTCTCCATAATGCGATCTGGCTCTGTCGCTTGATCGTCCTCTCTGCTTAGGGGGTAGAGATAGGCGATGGAGAATTGCTCTTTTGGGGGCGTATCCGACTTGGCCTTGGCGAACGTCTCGTCCAAGGATCGAAGACCCTCTTCGGCTTCCAATTCTCTAAGTTTGGCCTGTCTTCGCTCTTGCTCGAAGCGAGTGTCACTGACGTCTTCCGTCTTAGCCAGGCGAAGCAAATATACGTCGCTAGCGATCAAGACGAAAAGGCCGATAGCCGTAAGCGAGTAGTAGAGTGCAGACTGGGTTCGAATCGCCATCGTCAAGCTGATGTTCAGCAAGAAGAGTAAAGCGATGTCAACGAGTACCAGTGTCTTGAAAGGCGAGACGGCTTGTTTCGGTTCGGATTTGGGCTTGCTCGTCTTGCGTGGGGACTTGTGCTTCGCGTCTGCGATCTTACGACGCCTCGGCTTCTCCGGATGGCGAAGCTTCTCCTCGAGCCATGTGACGAAGCGATCGATATCGCCCGTGACGTATTGCCTCATGAGCAGAATCTCTTCTTCCAAGAACAGACTCTTCTGCTGTGCTTGCTCGATACAGAATTCGAGCAAGTCCGAGAGCAGCATAGCCTCTGCATCCGTGACTGGCTCCATCACCTTCGCTTCTGCGGGTATATACAAGAAGTAGGGATCGAAACCGGTGACTTGCTTGGAAGATGGGTCTACTTGTTTCAGGTAAACGAAGCGCTCGTCGAGCACAATCTGCCTTGCATCGAGGAGAATGTCTCGGCATAGATTCAGGGTTAACAAGGTTTCGTGCAAACAGGTGAAGAGCTCCTTGCGGTCCGCTTGCCTGGAGAGGAAGTATTGTTCTAGGCTGATGTAGCCGGACTTGTCATAGATCAGATAGGCCTGCCTACCTTCTTCCATGACCTCCGCCGCCAAGAAACGATCCCCCCGCCCGTTCATGATCTCTGTTTGATAATCCATGAGCTCATGAGTATCGGCCAGGCGACAGAGTATCTGCTTCGACTCGGGTCCGAAGAAGATCAATTCATGAATGCTTGCTTGTTTGTCCTGTCTCATACATGTACCCACCCGTTTCTAACAACTACCTAGCCGACGCCCTTACCTAATTCGCTGAGTATGCTAGTCTCCTTGAAGGCTGCATCGGAAATCTTATTCGCAAAGGACTTGATCTCGGTGCTGAAGAACAGCGCCAATGTCAAGAGGGCAGCGATTATGATTACGACCTCAAGGGTGCCCATACCCTGTTTCGCACGTCTGGCGTTCACCTGACACAAGCAGTACAACTTGGCCTTGGAGAGGCCGCTTCTAACCTTCTGATAATGGATATTTGTTTGCATAGAGTCCTCCTTCTTATGAACCCGCTGTTCGGGTTCGTTTGTATCTAGCATATGAGATTCGGATGCATGTATCCTTCGAACTTCTCTCCCAAATACATCCCGTTTCCGCATAATTCCTCGTTGATATCTCGGCAAGAGTGCTAATTGTTCAATACTGCATAAACATCAATAGGGCGGGCGCGGCACTCATCAAGATGATCGAGAACATGTCCATGATCATCGGCAGGAACAAGCGCTGACTCAACATCTCGTGCTTCTTGCGGTAAGCGTTGCCGAGTATCGACCAACAATCCCTGCTCGCTTGATCGAGCTGGCGCAGCATCTCGCCTCCGCCATGCGTCTCTTGTCTTGCGAGGAGAAGTAGCGCGCTCTGAGCTTCGGGCACGTCCAGGCGAGCGGAGAATTCGCCGAGCACGGCCGCAGCATTCTGACCGCTGTTCATCGACAGTTCGATTAACTGAAGTTCTCTGTAGAAGGCGGAATCCGTTGGCATCTGCTGGATCGAGAAGAGCAGAGCGCGTCTCACAACCATCCCGCTCTTAAGCAATTGATTCATCAGGGAGATGAAGAGGGGAAGGCTCTGCATCAACTCGTTTTGGTAGCGGTTTGCGCGCGAGAAGAGTTCTTGATCTTGAGCCAGAGGTACGGCAATTAGGATAATCATGATGTAGAGTAGCGGCATGCCAAGCAAACCGCATACGAACAGAAGCGGTATGGCGAGGACGAACCACAAGATCTTGAGTTGGCACCAGACATTGACCTCATCGATACCGGCCTCATACTGCATGCGGATCCAACCCGTTTGATTATCGTCACGCAAGCTCCAGAGTATGCGCATCGACGCATAGAGCCGTAGCACGTAGGTCTTGGGCAGGTAATCTTGCAGTCTTGCGGCGAGGCGGGACAGGGGACTCTCCTTGGCAAGTCGCTGCTTCAAACGGATCAAACTCTCGTCCTTCAATTTCGTAGCGGCCTTCGCTCGAAACAATATGTTCAGAATCAAGGCCGTGATGGCGAGTACATAAGAGCCGGCTAACATGAGCTGACCGAAGCTTGATGTGAAGCTGTCTTGCATATAGTCTGCGGCTCCGGTCTGTAGCATCAACATAACGGGGAAGGGCATGAGCGCCAAGATAATCGACTCCATGCTCTGGGAGGCATGTTCGGCTTGCACCTGACGCTCGATACGTTTGATATCGCCCAGTATCCTCGCCTCTTGATGCAAGAGGTCAGGCAGATCCGTCCCGCTGAAGTCCATCGTCGTCAAGACTTGCAAGACGATGGCGGCTTCCGGGCTCTCCAGCCGGGTGGCGAAATCCCGAATCAGTGCATGCAGGGGCATCTGTAAGCGTAGCCCCGTGGCGATCTCTTCGAGACCTGCTTGGAAGCGATTCTTCTTACTATATAGTTTGGCAAAGTGCATCGGAGCATCCATAAACGCCGTATCCAGTGACTTGCCGGCCGACGTTTCCGTACTCAGAAACTGCAGAAGCAACTCGGTTTGCTCTCGCGACACCTTCTCGCCTCGATAAGCAAGCAAGCGCTCGAGCGCAATACTCATACCGACACCGGACAATAAACCTGCAGGAATACATAGTGCCTTATCGACGATGAACAGATTAGCGAGCAGCATCATCAAGACGGCACTCGCGATGTAGATGACAAGGGATCTAATCCCCAGGCGTTTGATTCGTTGTTTGATAGACAAGATCGGAACCCTCCATTTGACGCAAAAAAACGGCTTCTAAACGATAGATCTGCTTATCGTCCGGGTAGAGGCGATAGACTTCGCTGATCTCTCGCTTCCCCTCCGATGTGCGGCGGATATGGACAAGTATGTGCACGGCTGCGGCAACTTCGCGCAGAATCGTCTCATAGGGCAAGTTTGATACGTGGAGCACCAAGTTCGCTAGGCGACTGACCATATCGCGACAAGAGTTCGCGTGCCCCGTGCAGAGTGTGCCGGGATGCCCCGTGTTCATGCTGCTGAGTAGATCGTATGCCTCCGCACCGCGCACCTCACCGACGATGATGCGATCCGGTCGCATTCGAAGAGCGGTCTTGATCAGGTCCGCGATCGTGATCTGTCCGCTGCCGTCGGGCCCCGGTAATCTCGCCTCCAAGCGCACCAGATTCTCGTGCCCCTGCAGTTGCAGTTCGCTCGAGTCCTCGATTGTCACCACGCGCTCTCTTGCGGGAATCTCTGAAGATAGGACGTTGAGTAGGGTCGTCTTGCCGCTACCCGTACCGCCCGAGATCATGATGCTCTCACGCTGGCGTATGGCATCGCCCAGGTAATCGAGGCACTCGCGCGTGATGAAGTCCGTCGCGATCAAGGCCTCGCCGCTGAGTTTGATACCCGTAAACTTACGAATCGTGAAGATCGGTCCGTCGGTAGCGACCGGTGGCAGTACGGCGTTGGCCCTCGAACCGTCCGGTAGCCGCATGTCTGCGATCGGTTGACGGTAGTTTAGCGCGCGATTCGCTTGGGAGAAGAAATGGGTGATGACGTCGCTTAGATGCGCCTGATCGCGAAAGCTAAGCTCGGTCTGCCTCAGGCGACCGTCTGCTTCGATAAAGATTCGCTTCGGCCCATTTACCATAATCTCCGTCACGCGCCGATCCTCCATCAACGGCTGAAGTATGTCGAGCCCCTTCATCTCGTTGTAAATCTCATCGACGATCTCTTGATGTAGGCCTAGGCTTAAGACCTGGCTTCCCAGCTCGACTCGCATCTGCTCTGCAATCAAGCTCTTCAAACGCCGCTCGTCATGCAAGAGATTGCTGCCCTCAGCCGCGATTACCCGCCGCTTCACCTGTTTGGCAAGTTCGTGTCGCTCATGTAGATTGCCGAAGTTCATCTGTTGTTTCTGCTCGCTTGGTATAGCTGATTGCCGAAATCTAGATCGTTTGGACATCCGTTTGTACCTCCCATAATTCCTTGTGCTTGCGCCCGGCCGGTAAGGCAGATAAGAGGCTGTTTAGCACCTTCTTCCAAGCTTCTTCATCCAGTGCGTTCGGATCCGACCAGGTGACAAACTCATCTGCCAGCGGTAGTAGTGTCCCCAATTTGCCGATACTGAGATTGTTTGTGAAGACAAACAGACTGCTTGGCTCGCCGCTCTCCTGAAGAGCTTGCTGACAGAGTGCAAGCAGGCGTCTAAGTACCACAGGTTTCACTTCATGCAAGTCGTCTGCGCCGATAACGGGGGCAAAGGCCATGCAACCCTGCCTACTCACCGTAAGATAAGGCAGCAAATCGGCTGCGGCGAGCTCGTCATATTCGAGCCGCATGAACAAGCTGCTGAGATCCGCACGGTCGGCAGGTGCCTCGACGCGAAGCAGTGCCGGTGCGCGAAACAGATGCGGCGGGGTTAGCGGCAAACCGATGACTCTGCGCCCGCGATCGAGTTCGGCGCTCAGCATGCGCTCCCAAGCACGGTCCGATGCTTGGCCGGGTGACGGGGCGTGGAAGAGATAGGTCTTGAGAACGATCGCCTGGTCTGCTTGTTCTTGATCCTCTAGCAAGTCCTCGAGCGCTTCTGCAATCACGGTAGCGCCGGCGAGTCGATACACGCTTCGATGCTTGGCATCTGCCGGTTCATGTTCTTCATAGGTCTCCTCTTGATCTTGTAGGATGCGGCCGGCGAGATCCTCGTTTAATCGATTACCGTAGAGGTCCTTGAGGTTTGGTTTCTCTCGCATCTGAAGGAGGCGAAGATCGGCGTCGGGATGCCATGACGGAAACTGACTCGATGTATAGATCAGAGCCTTCGCATCTTGGCCGCTTGTCTCGCGAAATGCCTTCATCTCATCCGGACTGCCGACACTGAGAAAATGGTATTTGGGACACTGCTTACCCAGCACCTGGCCGAGCCTGGATGCGAAGCGTTTGTCTCGATCCAAAATATAAACACGCTGCATAGTACACCTCACAATCGCTTATGCTTTGCTCTAAGCATAGGGAGGATTAGGTGTTTGCTCCGGTCGTCTTTTCGCCCCTTTTCGCCCAAATTCCAAGCGCGTAGGGAATAGGGGTGAGTTTGTGCAGATTACAAGGACGATCAAATTGTACGCACCCGAACGAAATGTTAGAATGAGCAGGCAGTTTAAACACTTTAGCCACAGACAATAGTAGGAGGTTTCTACATACATGGAAATGAAGCAGAAGGATTACTGGCAGTTCTCTTCTGAATCGGTGACGGAGGGCCATCCGGATAAGGTCTGTGACCAATTATCGGATGCAATACTGGATGCGATGCTGGCCGAAGATCCGTTCGCTCGAGTCGCCTGCGAGACGGTCGCCAATACCGGTTTGATTCTGGTATTCGGAGAGGTATCAACGTCATGCTACGTTGACGTACAAGAGATTGTACGCAACACGCTCAGAGAGATCGGTTATACGAGAGCGAAGTATGGGTTTGATGCAGATACTTGTTCCGTTCTGCTGGCACTAAAGGAGCAGTCGCCGGATATTGCGGATGCGGTCAACGTCTCTTATGAGATGCGAAGCGGCGATAACGGTGAGGAAGAAGCAACAGGAGCTGGCGATCAGGGCATGATGTTCGGTTATGCCTGTAACGAGACGCCGGAGCGTATGCCGCTGCCGATTACCCTGGCTCATGCTCTGACGAAGCAGTTGGCGCATGTTCGCAAATCGGGCCTGCTTCCGCTCCTAAGGCCGGATGGCAAGTCCCAGGTGACGATAAATTATGAGGGGAATACCCCGGTCTCGGTCCATACGATTGTAGTCTCTACGCAGCACGATCCTACTTACAGCCAGGAAGCGATCCGCGAGGATATCATGCGAGAGGTCATCGATGTCGTGATACCTAGCGAACTGATGACAGACGAAACTCGCATCCTGGTGAACCCCAGCGGGCGCTTCGTTGTTGGCGGTCCCCACGGTGACTCGGGACTCACGGGGCGCAAGATCATTGTCGATACTTATGGCGGTATGGCGGCTCATGGCGGCGGTGCCTTCTCGGGTAAGGATCCGACGAAGGTCGACCGTTCGGCTTCTTATGCCGCACGTCATGTTGCCAAGAACTTGGTAGCCGCAGGTTTGGCCGAACGCTGCCAAGTTCAGCTGGCGTACTCGATCGGTGTGGCCCGTCCGATCTCGATCAACGTAGACAGCTATGGTACTGGCGTACTTAGCGACCGAGAACTTGCCGATATCGTCACCAAGGAGTTCTTGCTCACACCGGACGGCATTATTCGCAAGTTTGATCTTCGCCGACCGATCTACCGCAAGTTGGCTTCGTATGGTCATTTTGGTCGTCTTGATCTTGACTTGCCGTGGGAGAGAGAAGACAAGGTCCAAGATTTGTTGGCCTACCTACCAGGTTAATCCTATGACACAGGAGCGATTGGCCGATAGGCTTCGTTCGAAGGGCAGGGAACTAAGCGAGAGCTTGTTCCCGCCCTTTTGTGTTTATTGCCGCAAGACCTTCACGAAGCGAGCTGCGGTACGCGATCTCTGTCCGAGCTGTTTGGCGAGGCTTCCATGGCGGACGAGAGGAGAAGCTGTCCTACCGGTCTTGGCGAACCGCATGGAACGGAGTTACTCACCCGACAAGTGGCGATCTATCAGCGCTATGAAGGTGATTGCCCCTCTGCATTATCGAGACGAAGTGCCGTATCTGCTTCGTAATCTCAAGTTCCATAACCGTTTGGACGTGGCGGAGGCACTGGCCGATCTGATGGAGATGGCTGTGCGCCTGCATCCCCTCGAGCCATTCGATGCCATCGTTGCTGTGCCGCTTCATCCCAAACGGATGCATGAGCGAGGTTACAATCAGGCCGATGAGCTGTGCAAGCATCTGGCTAAGAAACTATCGATCGCTCATTTGTCGATGGCCATCGAGCGACGTGTGCACACGAAGCGCCAGAGCGAGCTCGATTATGCACTTAGAGTACAAAATCTAGATGGTGCCTTCGTAGCCGATTCCGGTATCCTGGCGAGACGTCATGTGCTCTTGGTGGATGATATCTTGACATCCGGAACGACGATGTGGTCGGCGATGCAGGCGGTCGAAGCAGCAGGGGTCAAGAGCGTTACGGGACTGGTCGTCGCCTCGGGTAGGAAGCGCGAGGTAAGCCTTGCTACAGAAACTTAGTGAGCCTGTGTTATAATATATGAGCCTGGGGTACATGATATCTCTTTATTTGAACCTACATGACTTAATAGGGAGCCTGGCGTCAAACGGAATAATGGCATGCCCCGCAAGGGGACGTCAGCAGACCGTTGCAGGGCACCCACCTGGCTTAAATGCGAGGTGTCAATGCTAGGGAGTCGGTACACCCGGGTTTTTTGTTATGTTTACGAAGAGCTCTGTTGAAGAGCTTTTTCTGTCGTATTTTGTGCTAAACCGTGGTACGATAGGCGTAGTTTCGCAAGTGAGATATTGCGGATTCGAAGTCACGCTGGGAGGAGCGATTTGGAGATGAAAATTTATAATACCCTGAGCCGAAGTAAGGAGACTTTTGTACCTCTGGAAGAAGGGAAGGTGAAGATCTATTCCTGTGGCCCGACGGTCTATAACTATTTTCATTTAGGTAACGCTCGCCCGTTTATCACTTTTGATACACTGAGACGCTATCTGGAATATCGGGGATATGAAGTGACCTTCGTACAGAACTTCACCGATATTGACGATAAGGTGATTCAGCGCGCTCAGATCGAGCATACGGATGCCAAGACGATCGCTGAACGCTACATCGAAGCTTATTACGAGGATGCGGACAAGCTGAACGTGAAGCGTGCATTTGCCCATCCCCGTGCTACAGAGAGCATCGATAAGATCATCTTGATGATTGCCGAATTGATTGAGAAGGATCATGCGTATGTCGCGGAGGACGGTGTCTATTATGCGACCCGCAGCTTCGAAGACTACGGCAAGCTGTCCGGCTTCAATCTGGACGATCTGGAAGAGGGTGCCGGCAATCGTGCCCTGAGCGGTGAGAATAAGCGGGATGCCGCGGACTTTGCCCTATGGAAGTTCAAGAAGGAAGGTGAGCCTGCATGGGCTAGCCCCTGGGGTGAGGGTAGACCCGGCTGGCATATCGAGTGCTCGGCCATGGT
Organism: uncultured Oscillospiraceae bacterium; assembly: GCA_964558445.1. Classification (GTDB taxonomy): domain Bacteria; phylum Bacillota; class Clostridia; order Saccharofermentanales; family Fastidiosipilaceae; genus CAYXVJ01. The sequence goes on from CAZLEA010000020.1 coordinate 26,547, forward strand.
CAACGAATTCTTGGGTGAGACCATCGATATTCATGGTGGCGGTCAAGACCTTGTCTTCCCGCATCACGAGAATGAGATTGCGCAGAGCGAGGCCTGCACCGGCCATGTGCTAGCCAATTACTGGATGCACAACGGTTTCGTGAATGTGGATAACGAGAAGATGGCCAAGAGTAGAGGCAACTTCTTCACAATCAGAGATATTGCCAAGGAATATTCGCATAATATTATCCGCTATTTCATCTTGAGCGGACACTATCGCAGTCCGATTAACTTCAGCAAGGATTTGTTGGATGCTGCCGTCTCAGGCTTCGAACGCATCGAGAATTGTGTGTTCAATCTTCGTTTCTTGCTCGAGACCGAGGAGGACGAAGAAGAGAGTGAGGCGTCACGCGAGCTCGTGGCAGCTCTCGATACGGCCAAGGCTGCGTTCATCGAAGCGATGGATGATGACTTGAACACTGCAGATGCCTTTGCCTCCATATACGACTTGGTACGTGAGACGAATACGATTATCGCTACGGAGGCTCTGCTCCCGCACGATGTGTTGTCTGCTACGTTGGAGCTGCTGCTCGAATTATTGGATGTACTGGGCTTGGTTGTCGAAGAGGAAGATGAGATTCCCGCCTCGATTACCGAGATGGTAGAGCAACGCACAGCGGCCAAGGATGCCAGAGACTTCGCGCTTGCCGATTCGCTTCGTGACAAGATTCAGGCGGAAGGCTACGCGGTTGAGGACACGCCGCAAGGTCCGAGGGTATACCGCAATTAAGAAGGACAGTGGAATTATCATGACGCAAGCACTCTATGACGGAGATCTGCGCGAGGTCCCCATGTCTACCCTGGCTTATATCGGTGATGCCGTCTATGAACTACATGTACGTATGCATGTCTTGGGGAGCGGACATGCGAAGTCCGGTGCACTGCATAAGCGCTCGGTTCACTATTCGAAGGCAAGTTTCCAAGCCGCGGCAGGTGAACGTTTGCATGAAGTGCTGACCGAGGATGAGAAGCAATTGATTCAACGCGGACGTAACAGCTCACCCGGCACGATGGCTAAGAACGTCAGCCCTCAGACTTATCGCTTGGCGAGCGGGTTTGAATGCCTCATCGGTTATCTCTATTTGGCCGGCGAACACGAGAGACTAGAAGAAATCATAAGGATGGTTCTAAATAATGGATAATAATCAATCGGGTAACAGCGGTCGCGATTCGGATCGTAAGCCCAAGCAGTTCCAGAGACGCGATCAGCGCCCGCAGTCGGCGAATCGTGAGGGACAATACCGCGGCTC
>CAZLEA010000021.1:0-27790 GCA_964558445.1 uncultured Oscillospiraceae bacterium
TGGAAGCGCTTCTGACGACCATCGAGCTTCTCTTCCCAGAAGACCAAGACCGTGCTGTCGGCCATACTACGAATCATGTCGGCAAACAGCTCGAAATCGTCATCGCTAAGCGCTGCCTTCGAGGCAAAGAAACCGCTTCGCTGCACCAGAATCAGTCGCTTCGGCGACATAAACGGCGGCGTACGAAGCTCCATGGCAAGCTTGCGAAGATCCAATCGGGCACCATTGCCGTCGAGCTTATATGCGAGCGAGTCGATATCGGCCGTCGCCTCATCCAAGCAGAGTCGCCTGAGGTTTAGCCAACTGTTCTCAAGCAAGAAATCCTCTTCCCCGTAGAACAAATAGACGGAGCGAAGCTTGCCCTTAGCAAGTTCGCGCACAAGCTCGCGATATAAGTCATCACTGATTCTCTTCTGATAGGCCATCAAGCAATCCTCCCCTCTTCTGTTCGGATATCAATTGCCGCGTAGGCGAAGCGCCTTGTTCTTGTACGAATAGGCGGTCCACAAGCCCCTGCGGGATTCGACTACGATCGCTCCGTTCGTATCGGTCCGATAGACAAATGCGTCGTTTGCTTGGAGAGATTGTAGCACAGCATCGTTGGGATGTCCGTAGGTATTTCTTCCAACCGAGATGACAGCAAGCTCGGGCGAAGAGGCAAGGAGAAACGCTTCCGAAGTCGATGTCTTCGAACCGTGATGAGAGACCTTGAGTATATCCATATCGTTCCATTGACCGCTTCTTAGTAGGGCTTCTTCCGTCTTTTGCTCGCAGTCTCCAGTGAATAAGAATTCAAGCCCCTGGCCCACGAGTTCCAGAACCAAGGAAGCGTCGTTTCCGTAGCCGACATCGCTACGCTCCGGCCACAGACAAGTGAGGCTGTAATTCGAACCCAGGCGAAGCGTATCTCCCGCGGCAAGCGAGCTCGACCACAACCCCAGTTTCGCCATCTGTTCCTTCAAATCTTCTTGGAGAGCGCGTTCGCGAGCAGCCTCCTCCCCACGACTCTCTATAGCCGGCGGCAGGATCAGCATGCGCACGAGACCGTCCTCGATGAGACTTGAGGCTGCGCCCATATGATCCATATGCATATGACTGATAATCAAGAGATCGATCTGTCTTATGCCAAGTTTCTTGAGTGCGGCAGGTATCACTCTCGTACCTGCCGTCTCTGTTCCCGTGTCAATCAAGACGGTTTCGCCCGATCGAAGGCGTAGCAGAGCCGCATCCCCTTGGCCGACATCCAAGCAATAGATGGTCAGGAGCGGCGAGCGAAGATAGAGGACCAAGGCGAAAATTGCGACGCTGCTTCCATACAGGAGCATGACGTTTCTGAAGTGCCTTAGCGAACAGCGCTTCATGAAGCATAGAATCAAGAGTAAGAGGGCCAGATAGATGATGAAGACCTTCTTGTCTGCCGGCACAGAGCCCGCATCCAGATCGGCGGGTACGCCTGCCAAACGACGTATGCAGAGTAAGAGGATGCGAATCGGCTTCGTCATCCACTGCAAGGCAGCTTGCGAAACAACCGCCTCCAGGAGCAGGAGCGGTGCGGCGATTGTCAAGAGGATCGTGAGCGAAGCTGTCAGCGGTACGGCTGCCCAATTCAAGACCACCGTCCAGATCGACAAGTCGGAGCCCATGCTCATCGTGAAGGGAAACACGGCGAGCTGTGCGAGTATCGGCGTCAAGAAGGCTACGGCAAGCATACGCACACGATTCTGCATCGTTTGGCTCGTAAGTAGCCACGTACGTCGTAGCCCGAGTACGCTTACGGAGGCATCGATCAAGCGTTCCGATAGCGGCATCAACACGATCAACAGCACATAGCTGACGGCGGCAGACATCAAGAAACCGAGGCTTAGCGCAGCCAAGGGATTGAACGCCAAGATGAAACACAGGCCCATACCGAGGGCCGTCGAGGCATGAATCGGGCGCTTAAGCAAGCGGGCGAAGACCATGACCAGATTCATCGATATCGCTCTTGTGACAGAGGCGTCCCAGCGAATCAGTGCACCGAAGAAGATCAAGGCGGGCAACAGGGCCAATTGGCGCCAGCGCCATCTCAAGCCGCTCTTCTGCAACAACGGCAGGATCAAGGTGAAGATCAGGCTCACATTCGATCCCGATACAACCAGAAGATGCGATAGGCCGGAATGTTTGAAATCGTCCTTGACCGCCTTCGTAAGTCTGCCCTCGTTGCCCAGGAGCATGGCAGATGCGATCGCCCCTTCTTCTTCTCCGAACAGGCGCATGAAGAACGTGGACACGGCTTCGTTCATCCGATCGAGGGCTCGCTGAGGCCAATTGATCAGGCGAGTATGCTTCTGGGTCCACAAGGCGTCATCCGAAATGCTAGCCATCAAGAAGATGCCTCGACTGCGGTAATATGACGCTTCGTCGAAGCCGCCCGGATTTGACGCCGTATCCGGTCTGGAGAACTGAAGCTTGGTCACAAACCGATCCCCATGTTCCAGCGGTTTCGAGTCTGGTAAACGAAGGTATATCGTCACGCGATCATCGATACTTGCGACAGCTTCTGTTCCGTAAGCTCCCTCATCTGAGCTCAGGATACGAACCGTATGCAGCTGATCGGCATCGGGCTTCGCTATAAGTGTTTCGGCATAAGTTGTCGGTAGGTGAAGCTTCAAATAGACGAAGCAGCTACTTAGCAGATAGAGGCAGCAGGCAATCATGAGATTCATCCGCTGTCGACGGCGATCCTCTGAGGTACTCGTGTCGTAGACGCCGTGTAGAGGCTTATGCCGCGCATGTCTCTGCAGAAGAGCCAAGACGGCGAGGACGAGAAACACGAGTGTCTTCTGCGCCCAGATCGTGTTGCTGCTTGCGAAGCGGATAAGTAAGACCTGGCTGCAAGCTATGATGAGATATAGATTTCGATCCAGTTGAGCATAAGCGGTTCGCTTCCATCTCAAGCTATAGTGTTCCGTCCTCATCTATCCCTCCTTGTTTCGCTACAAACAATTGTTTACTTACAAGTATAGGGATGCATGCGGATGCTTCGCTGAGCACTTAATGGTCTAATTCTACCTAAACGCTGTTTATTCCTCGATAGCGTCGTCGCCGCTCATCTTCTGTTCGATGAATTCGCCTAGTTCCATAAGGCCTTGACGCTTGATGTTGGAGATGACGAAGACGGCCTGGTTCTCTTTTAGGTTTAGCTCCTTTAAGATCATAGCGGTCTGCTTGCGAATCTGCTGTTTGCTGAGCTTGTCGCCCTTCGAGAGCACGATTGCGGTCTCATAATCTTGGGCGCGCAAGAACTCTTGCATAACAAGGTCGTCCTTGCTTGGCTTATGACGGATATCCATCAAGTGCAAGACCAGTTTAATCGGCCGATCGATCTGGAAATAGCTGTCGATCAGTTGGCTGAAGCCCTGCTTCGCCTGCCTCGAGGCTGTGTATCCGTAGCCCGGCAAGTCGGTTATGTAAAACGAATCATTAACAAGAAAATACAAAACCATCTGCGTCTTACCCGGTGTCTGACTGACTCGAGCGAGGCTCTTTTGTCCGGCCAGAGCGTTCACCAAGCTTGATTTACCGACGTTTGAGCGTCCTGCGAGGACGACCTCCCCAAGCCCGTCTTGCGGTACTTGATCTAAACGGGCTGCGGGCCCCGTAAAAACTACTTTTGTAAATGCCTTATCCAAATCCATGCCTTCTTTCTGAACCTTTGTCCTAAGATGATTCTCTATCGCTTGCTATAACCGTCAATATTTGAATTGTGATCTATCAAGCCTTAACGGTATAATAGAATTGATAACAAGCTCGCTATCTGTCTAATATAACAGAAGCTATCAATTTGGGGGACCCAATCTATGTCTGTTTCAGAAACCGCCAAGAGTGATGGTTATTTCATTTATAACCAATATGGCGATAACCTTATGGAGCCTGTCGGCCCGATCGGTTTGATATCTCTTAGCGCTAAGCCTGAATTCACCCGTATGGTGAATGACTACCTCTATACCCGCCGCTTGGAGTATAAGGACTACGCCGATGCCGATTCCGTCAACTCGCCGGGCTTCCTGCGTGAGAATTACTTAACGGATATCCTCGGAGATCGCTTCACCACAGGTGAAGGTAAGGTCACCTTACAGAGCACCGTGCGTGGTCATGACATCTTCATCTTGATTGATGTACTAAACCATTCGAAGACCTATGAGCTCTTCGGTCAAACGAAGCATATGACACCGGACGAGCACTATCAAGATCTCAAGCGCATCATCTTGGCTATCTCGGGTAAGGCCAGACGAATCAACGTCATCATGCCCTTCCTCTATGAGAGCCGTCAACACAAACGAAACGGCAGAGAATCCCTCGACAGCGCCTTCATGCTAGAAGAGCTGCACAATCTCGGCGTTAGCAACATTCTTACATTCGATGCCCACGACCCGCGTGTCGCGAATGCGGCCCCGATGGCGGGCTTCGAGAACATCTCTGCACACTACCAAGTTATCAAGGCATTGAAGCGCCTCGAGCCGAATCTCGGTCAGACAAACGACGATTTGATGGTCATCAGCCCGGACGAGGGAGCGTTGCAGCGCGCGATGTACTACGCCAACGTGCTTGGCTGCGAGCTCGGTACCTTCTATAAACGCCGCGATTATACGCAGGTCATCGAGGGACGAAACCCAATCATCAATCACGAATTCTTGGGCGAATCGGCCAAGGGTAAGGATATATTGATCGTCGATGACATGATCGCATCCGGCGAATCCATGTTCGATATCGCACGCGAGATGCGCAGGATGGAAGCGGACAAGATCTATTGCGCCGCGACCTTTGCCCTCTTCACGAGCGGAATCGAGAAGTTCCAAGCCGCCTATGACGAAGGCCTCATCGATGCGGTCTTCTCCACCAACTTGACCTACCTGCCACCCGAGGTACTCTCGGCGCCCTGGTTTATCAACGTGAACATGGCCAAGTACATCGCCTTGCTTATCGATGCCATCAACCACGACGCCTCGCTCTCCTTGCTCCTTGATCCGTCGATCAAGATCAAGCGACTCTTGGCACCGGAGGAAGTGAAATGACTGAAGAACAGAAGATCAGAAGCGTAATCTCTGCCAGCAAGGGCTATGCGGATTACAATCCCGTCGGCCAGAACGTCGGAGTGACGGAAGGGCCTGTGGGCTTGGTTCAGCTACCCGGCAGCAGCGACTTCACGGCTCAGGTAAACGAGCGTCTCTACGACAGACGTCTCGGCTATCTCCAGGATAGCTATACACCCAATACCTTGGAGAAGGGCACGCTCAGAGACGACTACATCATCCCCACGAAGGCGGTTCGCTTCTCCTCCGGTGAGGGTAAGGGCGAGATCTACTCGAGCGTTCGCGGTCATGATTTGTTTATCATCTGCGATGTCATGAATCACAGCGTGAAGTTCAAGATGTTCGGCCGCGAAGTGCCGATGGGTCCGGACGATCACTTCCAAGACCTCATCCGCATGATCCTCGCCGCCACCGGTAAGGCCAATCGTATCAATGTCATCATGCCCTTCCTCTATGAGAGCCGTCAGCACGTACGCGTGACAAGGGAGTCCCTCGACTGTGCCTATATGCTCAAGGAACTAAGCGCGCTCGGTGTCGACAACATCATCACGTTTGACCCACACGATCCGCGCGTGGAGAACGCACTGCCCTCGAAGACACTGGAGAATATTCCGACAAGCTATAGCCTGATCGAATCCTTCCTCAACAACTACCCCGATGTCAAGCTTGGCGGACCGGACAGCCTGATGGTTATCAGTCCGGATGAACTCGGCATGAAGCGCGCGACCTTCTACGCGTCGATCATGGAGCTGCCGCTCGGCACCTTCTACCGTCAACGCGATCACAAGACGACCGCTCTGCCCCGCGCCGCCTCCTTCGTGGACTACAAGTTCTTGGGTGATTCGCCGGCCGGCCGTGACGTCGTCATCATCGACGATATGATCATCACCGGCTCGACCATCATCGAGACCGCTCGCCGCCTCAAGGAGATGAAGGCCAAGCGTGTCTTCGTCCTCGCCCCCTTCCCGCTCATGGTCCATGGCGTGGAGAAGCTAAACGAAGCGCATAACAACGGCATCATCGACCGCGTCATCTCGACGAATCTCGTTTACAGGCGTCCGGAACTTCTGGCCGCGCCCTGGTACATCGACGTCGACATGTCCTACTTCGTAGCCTTGCTCATCGATGCGATCAACCACAACGCCTCGATCTCCAAGCTGATCGATCAGTCCGAGGTGATCAAGCGCACGATCAACGAGCATAACGAGCAGCAGGCCTTTATGGACTTGATGCAATAAACCGTGTAGACCAAATGAAACAGGCTCTAATCTCGATACGTGAGATTAGAGCCTGTTTCATTTCGTTAATCGCGTGGATCTAGAGCAGATTACGGAAGAAGCTCCTGATCGAGCCGAAATTTACGAAGAGCCATGCCGCCGCATAACCGATCCCGATGAACACGAGGAAGAAGATCAAGTGGCGAAGTACACCACGCCAGTTTACCCCCGGTTTCTGCCTGTCCTGTTGCAATTGTCTGCGCAGCAGCATCTGCTCTTCTTCGTAGGCCGAACTGACCTTGATCGGAGCCGACGAAACGCGTCTGGCTTGCTGCCTGGATGCGGCCTCTGCCTGTGCCCGTCGGAAGCGCTCTTCGTCATCGGCACTGAGCTCGAAGGCTCGGCGCATCTGAGGGGATCCGGCTTGTTGTTCCGGCCCTGCAGCGGCGGGCTGCGCGGACATAGTGGGAGCCACCGGAGCTACCGGCGGTACCGGTGCGCGCAGGCCATCGGGCAGCAGATCGGGAGCCTCTGTATGCATCGCTCCGAGATCTTGTTCGGGATGCTTGTTCTCAGCTGATTTCTTCACGTCGGCGTCCTCCATATCGTCTGACTTGGGTGCCACGATGTGTTCCAATACGGCGTCTTCTTGACGCACGCTGTGGCTGATCGTTTCTAATTCAAAGGGCGGTTCGCTTACCGCATTCGGATGCAACTCCGTTTGGATCGGCCTCGCTTCCAGGATGGAGATGAGGATGAGACTGGCGTTGTCTTTGCCACCTGCATCGAGGGCTGCCGTGAGGATTCGATCCCCGATCTCGGCTATGCTTCCCCCCGCCTTGAATTCCGCCTCGATCTGCTGCATCGTAAGCATCTCCGTGATGCCGTCACTGCAGAGCATGTAGATATCCCCGGTCTTCATCCAGATCTCGGGTGAGACAGACGGCTCCAATTGCTTCTCCTCTGCGAACAAGCCCAGATGCTGCGTCAGGCGATGACGGTCGGGGTGCGTCAATGCCTCGTCTTCCGTGATGATGCCCATCTCGAGTAGGCGCTGCACGTGTGAGTGCTTCCTCGTCAGTGGATAGGAGGTCTCGTCTCGATAGAGATAAGCCATGCTATCGCCGATATTGATCACTTGCGCCACGTGATGTCCGAGCAGCAAGCAAGTGAAGGTGCTGCCCATACGAAGCCCGCCGTTGCGCTTGATGTGCAGGCAGATACTCTCGTTGGTCTTCTGTATATAGTGGTCCATGAGCTTCGGGAAGGCTTGGCCGGAGACGTTGTTGAAACGGTCTTCCAGCACCTTGAGTCCCGAAACGGCCATGTAAGAGGCTTGCTCGCCGAGGGCTTCGCCACCCATACCGTCTCCGATGGCAAACAGCGTGCGGCGCCCCTCCCCCTCCATCGTGGCGCGATAGGATCGACTTGTCTCCTTGGGATCACGCCAAGACTGCTTGAAATAGAGGTTGTCCTCGTTGTTCTTCCGATGACGCCCGACATCCGATAGGGCGATTGCTTGAAACTTCAAATGTGCCTCCGTCTACTTGGCCTTCTCATAGATGAAATCATGTAGCCTAGGGACTTGCAGATCCCAGTCGACAATCATATTCCAGTTATCTGTATTCGTGGTGAAATAACCGTCTTCGGGTGCGCGGAACTGCTCGATCGTGTTCAAGGTATCCATGTACTTCGTACCGACACCGACCATCTGAAGACGAGCCAGATTCGTCTCGATCTTACCGAGTACCGTTGTGGCAGTCGACATCTTGGTGAAGATATCTTGCTCGTTGAAGCGCTCGAGCATCGCCTGGATGACGTAGCGCTGGCGTGAAGTACGCTGATAGTCGAAGCCGATCGCACGGATTCTGGCCCAGCCGATCGCCTGCTTACCGCTCACGATCTGCTCGCCGCCATGCTCCATGATGCCGTCGTTGTCATCTAGCCCCGATAGGCGGTTGAACTGCCTGACGCTGTTGTTGACATAGGGGACTTCCTCGTCCGTCACCGGGATCTTGATGCCGCCGACCTGGTCGATGATGGCAGCCGCGCTCCAGAAGTCGAACATCATGAAGCTCTGGATATCGAGGTCGAAGTTCTGATTAATTGTGTTGATCATCAGGCCGACACCGCCTCTGGCATACGCGCTGTTGAGCTTCGTCGCCTGCCCCTCGTAGCCTGGGATCGAGACCTCGGTATCGCGAAGCAACGAAGTCAGTTTGATCGAGTTCGTGTACTTGTTCAGGCTCATGACGATCATCGCGTCTGAGTTACCCGTCACGGCGCTCGTGCTGGTCGCATCGATACCGAAGATCAAGATGTTCAGCACGTTCGGATCCTTCTGTTCCACACGCTTGATCGGGAAGCCGTCCGGTGCATAGACCGAGATGGTGCCTCCGTGACCGATCTCCTCGTTTGGATCCAGGTCGTCGCCGGTCTCGTCCCCCGGGTTATCGTCTCCCGTATAATTCGGATTCGTCCCGTTGATGAGATCGTCTACGATCGGGATCTTGCTGAAGCCTGCCGATCCGAGCAAGTTCCAGACGAAGAGCGAGACGCCCAGAATCAGCCCCGTAAACGCGAGCAGCAAACGAACAAAAAAGTGCTTCACGGGCGAGCGCTTGGCCCTGGGTGGTAAGCCGGTGGTGCCGTAGGCGGCATAAGCCGGATCAAGTTGAGCTTGACGAGGGTCTTGGGCTTCGTATCTTCTCTTGGGCATAATTGTGTCCTAACCTTATTCGTTAACGTATTGACTCGGGATCCAGATCGCTAAGTCCCTGTTCCTTCCGATAGGCGAGGATACGCTGGTAGTCTTCGATATAATCCACCTCTGCCCAGAACATCGGCCTTACATCCTTGACATACACGACCTTCTCGGGGATGCCGGAGTAGAGGACATCCTCCCACCAGATACCGTGCTTCTGCATGAAGATCAGCTCCTCCATACGCTCCAGGAAGGACGCCTGATCCTTCTCCTTAAGGTAGGCTATACCGACATATTCGCCGGTGATATCGGGCATCTTCAGGTCCTTGCCGTAGAGTTCGAGCTTGTTGTCCGTCCACTTGAAGAGGTAGTCGCCCTCTTCTTGGCGACGGCTGTCGGCCAGCATCAGAGGCGTTTGTTCCTCTGCCAGCATGGTCTCCAAGATCTCCTCATCCCAGTAGACGTCAGCGTTACTGAGAATCAAGTCTTCGCCGTTGATCTCTTCTCTGGCAAACCAGAGCGAGGCGATCGAATTCGTCACATCGTAGAAGGGATTCTCGTAATAGGTAACCGGGTAGTCCTTCAAGACTTCGCGAATCACATGACCCTGATAGCCGAGCACGATCACAACCTTGATCTTGTTGCGAATCAGCATCTCCACAGTATTGCGGATCAATTCGATACCGCCGACATCGAGCGTACACTTCGGTGCGTCGCCGATATGCCGAGAGATTCTGCTGCCGCGGCCGGCAGCCATGAGTATAGCCTTCATTAACTTCATCCTTCCTAGGAAGCCGTCATAGCTTCAGTGTCTTCATCGTATCGATCAAGACATCCAAATCGTTTGTGTTCAGGTAGCCCATGTGTCCGACACGGGTTACGATTGATTGCAAAGGACCACCGCTGGGCGTAATCACAAGCCCATGTCGATCCTTCAGTGTCAAGAATAATTCGTAAGCATCATAGGGCGCCGTCAGAAGCGGTGTCAGCGAATTGGATTTCTTGAACGCGGGGACCGAGAAGCTGGTCTCCGAGATTCGGGAGCGAAAATACATCGCAAGCCGTCTCTTCTCCTCGTACTCCGCTTCTATTCCCCTCTTCTTGATCTCATTGAAGCGATGCTCGAGCTGGAAGATTACACTGAGAGCCGGTGTGAAGGGCGTCTGTCCGCGCGCTTGGTTCTCTGCTGCCTTCTTGAGGCTGAGGTAGTAACTCATGCCGTCTTGGCGGTTGATTCGCTCGTCCAGGATTCGCTTCGAACAAGCGACCAGGGCCAGACCCGGCGAGAGCGCGAGGCACTTCTGCGAGGCCGTCATGACGAGGTCGATGCCCCACAAGTCCATCTTGATCTCTTCGGACAAGAACGAGCTGACGGCATCAATAACAAAATAGAGACCCTCTTCTCGGCAGAAGCGCCCGATCATCTCGAGGTCGTAGATCTTACCGATCGATGTCTCATGGTGATTGACGAGGAGAGCCGTGAAGCCCTGCCCTCTGTAGCTGTCCAGGTGCGCTTCGTTTAGATCGTCCTCGAAGGGTAAATTCAAGACGACGTGCTCGATACCGTAGTGGATTGCGAGGTCGACGAAGCGTTGGCCGAAGGTGCCGCCGTTGATTATGAGGAGTTTGTCAGTTTCGGGGGTGAAGGTCGAAGAAACAAGCGCTTCCATGCCACCCGATCCGGATGCGGTGAGGAATACACCGCTGCTGCCTTCGCCGGCAGATAAGAACTCGAGATATTGCTCGGATAAGCGATGCATCAGTTGGGAGAATTCGGCCGTCCGGAAGTAAGGAAGCGGTTGTGCGCCTGCCTTCAAGACCGCGGGGTCCATCTCTACGGGCCCGACAGTATATAATGTCATAGGTTCCCTCTTTTCCTAATTGATCGTACAATTAGACCTATTATACACCGTTACAAGGTAAGCATCAAAAGATTATTGAGATTGCCCTCTAAATGATCTAGAATAACAAACGATATTATTAGCATAAATATGAACGCTACTATAAGCAGATAAGAGAGAAGACAGATACATGACAAACAGGATTCGAGATTATAGAGACATACCGGCAGACGCCAAACTCTGGTTCGTCGGCATCGGCGGCATCAGCATGTGCGGCCTCGCCGAGATCACATTGGAGCAAGGCTATCACGTAAGCGGTTCCGATATGCATGCATCCGAGCATACGAGACACCTCGAATCACTGGGTGTAGAAGTCACGATCGGTCAGATGGCCGAGAATATCGATCGGCTCATGCCGGACCTGGTCATCTACTCGGCTGCCGTACCGCTTAGCAACAGCGAGCTACAGCGAGCACAAGAACTTGGCATCACAGCGGTTGAGCGCGGGCTCTTCCTCGGTTGGTTGACCAGAGAATTTGACAAGGTGATCAACGTAGCGGGCACGCACGGCAAGACGACGACCACCGCCATGATCGCCTCCATCCTCTTAGATGCCAAGCTCGATCCGACCGTGCATCTGGGTGCCAAGCTCCTGGATTTCGGTGACAGCACGGTGCATATCGGCGAGAGCGGCAAGCTTCTGGTCTCCGAAGCCTGTGAGTACCACAACTCCTTCCTCAGCTCGAAGTCGACCACCGCTACGGTGCTCAACATCGATGCGGATCACCTCGATTACTTCGGAACGATTGATCGGGTTATCGATACCTTTGCCGATTTCTCGACACAAGTTCAAGCAGACGGCTGGTTGATCTTACCCAAGGACGGCGCCCACATCGCTTTGATGCTAGAGAATCTTCGCAAGCGAAACAGTGCAAACGGGCGTGGCCTCCCACCTCTGGTCTTCTTCGGTGAGAAGAAACCTGGGCTGGACGGTCTCGAACCGGATATCTCCTACTCTGACCTCAGCTACATCGACGGCCTGCCGGATTTCGACGTCTATTGGCGCGGCGAGTACCTGACGCATATACACCTGAACATCCCAGGCGCCCACAATATCTTGAACGCACTGGCTGCGATTGCCTGTGCACTTCTAAACGGCGGCGACGCTAACGTGATCTCCCAATCGCTCGGCAAGTTTCGCGGTGCGGACGGGCGCTTCACGATCAAGGGGCAATACAAGGGAGCACAGGTCGTCGTAGACTATGCCCACCACCCGACAGCGGTCGAAGCTACGCTTGCTGCTGCCAATACGGTTCCGCACAAGAACACGTGGGTCGTCTTTCAACCCCTGACCTACAATCGCACGAAGATACTCTTCGATGAATTCGTCCAAGCCCTCCTGCCGAGTCCGAATCTCTACTTAGTCGAGATCTACTCCGACAGAGAGCAAGACACGCTCGGTATGAGCTCTCGCCTACTCGTCGATGCCCTGCAAGCGGCCGGAACCGAAGCTTGCTTCTGCGATGGCTTCGAAGAGGTCAAGGCCATATTGGACAAGAACGTAGAGGAAGGCGATCTCATCCTCTTTTTGGGACCGGAAGATGTCAGGAATTATGCCGATAAGCTGATGGCATAGACCAAGGCATCTCGAATTTCGACTCGTATAAGCAGAAGCGAGGGGCTATCTACATCGTGTAGGTAGCCCCTCGCTTATTGTGTGACTTGTACTGAGGTATTGATTCGGGTATCTAGCCTTCTGTCTGATGACCGTCATTCTCGCCGCGACGCTCGTAGTGATTCGAACTATCGCTAGCAGAACCTGCGCTGCCGGTATAATCGTCCGGGGCGAGTTGTCGCGGTATCTTGCGATCGCCCGGGTCTACCGTATTCTTATCGTCATCGCTATCGCCCTCATCACTTGCATCCGAGCTTGTGCTTGTCGGCTTGATGTTCGGCTCGATGAACTGCTGACCGTCGTCTGCCCGTTGCTCCGGCGTCGTATTGGCCTGGTAGATCTCTTCGAACTCGTCGCCTTCGACCTTCTCCTTCTCGAGCAAGACGTTGGTGAGCGTATCGAGAGCGGCTCGCTTCGTGTTCAGAATATCGAGAGCGTTCTGATAGGCCTGATCCAGAATCTTCTTGACCTCTTCGTCAATGATGCCGGCAAGCTCGTCGCTGTACTTCTGCACGTGACCGTAGTCTCGACCGAGGAAGACCTCATCATCTTGGGCGAAGGCCAGGTTACCAAGCCGATCGCTCATACCGTACTTCGTGATCATATCACGTGCCGTACCGTTTGCGCTCTGCAGGTCGGAGGATGCACCGGTAGAGATCTCGCCGAAGATGATCTCTTCTGCGGCTCGTCCGGCCAGCGCGATCTCGATGTTGGCCATCAGCTGGCGCTTGGTTGCGTAATACGTATCTTCCTTGGGCTTGTGCGCGGTATAACCGCCTGCACCGCCTGCCGGGATGATGGAGACGCGCTCGACCTTGTCGGTTTCGGACACGGTTCGTAGTACGAGTGCGTGACCTGCCTCGTGGTATGCGGTCAGTAAGCGCTCCTTCGTGTTGATCACACGGCTCTTCTTCTCCGGCCCGATCATGACCTTGAAGACGGCTTCGGTGATATCGTTATATGTAATTGTCTTGGCCGAACGACGGGCGGCACCGAGCGCCGCTTCGTTCAAGAGGTTAGCGAGGTCTGCACCGGTGAAGCCGGGCGTCACGCGCGCAATCTCCTGGAGATCGACGTCGGATGCGATCGGTTTGTTCCTTGCATGAACCTGCAAGATCTCCTTGCGACCCTTGATATCTGGTCTCATGACTGTCACGCGGCGATCGAAACGACCGGGACGAAGCAGAGCAGGATCGAGGATGTCGGGACGGTTCGTGGCGGCCACGATAATCACATCTTGATTCGGGCCGAAGCCGTCCATCTCGACCAGCAATTGGTTTAGGGTCTGCTCTCGCTCGTCGTGCCCGCCGCCCATGCCGGCGCCACGGTGGCGACCGACCGCGTCGATCTCATCGATGAAGACGATAGCGGGAGAATTCTTCTTCGCGGTTTCGAAGAGATCACGAACACGGCTTGCACCGACACCGACGAACATCTCGACGAAGTCAGAACCCGAGATCGAGTAGAACGGTACGCCCGCTTCGCCGGCAACTGCCTTGGCAAGCAGTGTCTTACCCGTACCGGGTGCACCGACCAGGAGGATACCGCGCGGGATCTTCGCGCCAAGTTCCGAGTACTTCTTCGGATTCTTCAGGAAATCGACGACTTCCTGAAGTTCTAGCTTCTCTTCGTCCGCACCCGCGACATCGCGGAAGGTAACTTGGTTCTTGGAGGGATCGTTGATCTTCGCTCTGCTGCGACCGAAGTTCATGGCGCTCTTGCCCTCACCCGACTGACGACTGTACATCGACCAAATGAAGAAGCCCATCGCACCGACCATCAAGACCAAGAAGATCAGATTGATCCAAGTCCCGATGTCGACCGATTCGGCGTAGGTATACTCGATACCTGCGTCCTCCAAATGACCGAGGAGTGTCTCCATCCAGTACGGCGAGACGCGTTGTTCGATCGTCTGTACATTGTTCGGTAGCGGATTCTTCAAGATGACCTTGAGCGTCGTGTCGGTGACGGATGCACTCTCGACCATGCCGCTGTCGATGTACTCGATGATCTGCGAGTACGCTATATCGTTGCCGGGGGTTGGCGGACGAAACACCGTTGCAAACATGATAATAATCACGAATACAATGATATAAAAGGACAGTCCGCGGAACGGCGTATTAGTTTGTTTCTTCATTCCGTACCTCCATAGGAGTTTCTATCGCTTCGCACACATAGGGTAGATCACGGAACCAGTCATCATAATCCAGGCCATAGCCGATAATGAATTTATTGGGAACCTCAATGCCCTTATACTCGATCGGTAAGTCCACGGTACGTCGTGACGGCTTATCGAAGGCAGTACAGAGAGCCATGCTAGCGGGTCCTCTGGTCGATAATAATTCCTTTAGTTTGAGCAAAGTAAGACCCGTATCAATAATATCTTCGACAATAAGGATGTGACGTCCTGTTATGTCGTGATTCAGGTCACTGTTAATCTTAACTATACCAGACGACTTCGTCTCCTTACCGTAACTGGAGACATCCATGAAATCGATCTGGACGGGAATCGTAAGTCGCCTCGCCAAATCGGCCAAGAAGACAAATGCCCCCTTCAGAACGCCGATCAGGAGCAGTTCCTTGCCCGCATAATCTCTCGAGATTTCGGCCGCCAAGCGGTCGCACATCTCGTCGATCTCTTCCTTGCTTACGATAATGTCGCCTTCCATCAAATTCATGTAGATCCTTCTCCCGTCAGTTCAAATTCAAATATCATCTTGATTTACTATTAAAACACAAATAAGACGAAATTTATCATACAAATCGCAGTTCTGTCCATTGTAATTGATTTGGCTGATTTTGCAATTCATCCTTTAGGACTTTAACACGAATCAATCCCGGTATCCAACACACTTGTTCGTCGATCGCCAGAAGCATGAGGCGATCGCGAAGTTCCGGCCATATCCCTGCTTCTTGCATATACTGTTTCACCGATTTATGAAACGAGAGCTTCTCCGAGCGAAACAAGATCTTATCCCCCACCAGTCGATTCCGGCAAACGACTTGTCCGATTGCGTCCTCGCTTAACAGGAGACGGTCTTGTCGATTAGACTCGGCTGCATCGTCAGGATTCGAATTGGGCTCGATTGAGAGTACACCCGGCTTCATCTCCATAAACGAGTGAAGCGAAACCGCTTGCTTATTATATAGGTATAGGCGGCGCTCGTTCGCTACGATAGAACCTGTATAAGCTAGCAAACAAGAAGGCTGATAGAGGCGCCACTGCTCGGGGCTACGCACCAAGGTGAGGCCAAACGATAGGTCTTGTGATTGCGCCTTCTTAGCCTCAGCATCCCTCGTAGCACACGCCCAATCCTCTTGCAGATATGCATCCAAGCGCTCGATCAATTGGAAACTTAGGTCTGTTTCGCCTCCCTTGATGGTCGAAACGTAGTAGCGAAGCACACGCCTACGAAGCGCGATATCTGCCTCTGCCAGCTGCTCTACATCGAGCAAGTGATAGAGCAAGCTACCGTCATCACCGTGAATCGGCGTCAATACACGTTTTGCAAGCGCAGTAGTGACTTCATTTAGATAACGGTTCTCGTCTTCTAGAATTTCGCTTGTTTGTCTGATTCTAGCGAGGAGCTTATCGCCGAACAAATCCTTCATCTCGGGGATGATTCCGGCACGCAATCTGTTTCGCCACGTCGTCATGACCTCGTTACTTGGATCCGTGCGATAAGCTGCAGAGATTTCCTCGAGCGCTGTCATGACATCCTCTCTGTTTGCTGTGAGTAAGGGCCGTACGACAAGACCGGAGCGGTCAAACGCCGGCATCGCAACCAAGCCGCCAAGGCCGCTTCCTCTCCCCAGATTGATCAGCATCGTCTCGAAGCGATCATCTGCATGATGGCCCAAACAGATCAATGTTACGACGTCTTCTTCTCCTGTTTGAGCACAAAAGAAACGATGGCGTTCTTCCCTGGCCCAAGTCTCGCTGGTGGCTTCGATAGCTTGAGGTAGCTGCTTGGGGCGGCCGACAACTAAGTCCAGTCCCATATGCTCACATAATTGACGAACGAACGCTTCATCCTCATCAGCTTCTCTGCCACGCAGCATATGATTGAAATGAGCGACCCTCAATTCAGGTCGCTCATGCTTCGGCCACTGTGCCACTAGGGTATCTAAGACATGTAAGAGCAGTACGGAATCCGGCCCGCCGGATACGGCAGCAAGTAAACGGACCTTCGCAGGTCCGATCGCTGTCAGCGCCCCCTCCAATACCGTCTTAGCCTGTTGACATAGCTCATCATATTTCAAAAGGGATATCCTCCGGTACAAAAGCCTCCGGATAGTCGGCCGGTACTTGGGGATGCATGCTTCCGCTGTAAGCATCCGGTGCGTCCGCAATCGGGCTCACATCGACAAACAGCGTGTAGCTTGGCATCCAACCAAGCTTGATCGAACGGGTGGCTCCCGCACGGTTCTTCGCCACTTGAAGCTCTGCTTCTTCTAGCTCTTGCGGCAGATGATCTTGATCGTAATATTGTGGTCGATAGAGGAACATAACCGTATCCGCGTCCTGCTCGATCGAGCCGGATTCACGCAGGTCCGACAGAATCGGACGCTTATTGTCACGTTGCTCGACCGCACGGCTGAGCTGCGACAAGGCGATGACCGGAACGTCTAGTTCTCTGGCCATGAGCTTGAGCGAACGAGAGATCTCCGAGATCTCTTGCTGTCGGTTGTCGTTTCGCCCCTTGAGGCTCATCAGCTGCAGATAGTCGATGACGACGAGGCCGAGCTGATTCTCCATCTTCAATTGGCGACAACGAGAGAGCATCTCAAGCGGACTGGTTGCCGAGCTGTCATCGATGAAGATCTTGGCGTTGTACAAGATCGGCAGCGCATCCGCCATCTTGTTCCAATCGTTTGCTTCGATCTTACCCGTGCGTAGTGCGCGCGAGTCAATCTGTGCCTGAGCGGATAAGAGACGAGACCCGATCTCCTCCTTGGACATCTCGAGCGAGAAGATGGCAGACGTCACATCGTAGAGCGTCGCCGCCTTCTGCGCGATGTTCAGTGCCAAGGCCGACTTACCCATACCGGGTCTGGCGGCCAAGATATTCAGCGTCCCCTTACCGAGTCCGCCGAGCACCTGATCGAGCGATGGATAGCCGGTCTTGACACCACGGCTTCCCTCCTTGCCCATCGCGAGCGCAGAGATCTCGTTAACTGTACGGCTCATGACATCGCCGAGGCGCTCCATGCCGGATGCATCTTGTCCCTGGCGGATCGTGTAGATCTTCTGTTGCGCGATATCGAGCAGGGCATCCGCATCGTCTTGTTCCTCGTAAGCTAGAGCGGTTACTTCGTCCATCGCGGTCAAGAGACGGCGTAAGACCGCCTTGGAGCGGACGAGTTCGGCATAGTCCAGCGCACGGCTGATCAGAGGAGCCGCATCCGGTAGCGCCGCAATATAAGCCAGACCGCCGGAGCGCTCCAGTTCGCCCTTGCTCTCCAGAGCATCGCTGACTGTCAGGGTATCGACCGGACGGCTCGCGATGAACAGCTCGCACATCACATCGTAGATCATACGGTGCGATGGCTGATAGAAGTCTTGCGTCTGGAGATAAGCCGTGACTTGCGCCAGCGGCTTCTCGCCGGAGAGGCAGCAGCCGAGTACAGACTTCTCTGCTTCGATATTATTCGGTGGAATCCGATTGCGCGAAACAGCAGTAGACATTAGGCCTCCTCTACCTTGATGTCGACGTTCGCCGTGACTTCGTTATGCAGCTTCAACTTGACGCGGGCGGTACCGAGATTCTTCAGAGGGGTCTCGATCGTGATGTTTCGCTTATCGACGTCATAACCTGCGGCAACCAGAGCGGCAGAGACATCCATCGCTGTTAGCGTGCCGTAGAGACGTCCGCCTGCACCGGCCTTCATCTTCATGGTAAACGCCTTACCTTCCAGCTCTTCGGCCATCGCCTTGGCGTCATCGAGCGCACGCTCGGCCTTCACGGCTTCTGCACGCTTACGAAGCTTCACCTCGTTTAGGTTCTCCTTCGTCGCTTCGACCGCAAGCTTCTGCTTGAACAAGAAGTTTCTTGCGTAGCCGTCATTAACATCGACAATATCGTCGGCCTTACCGAGCTTCTTCACATCCTGTAGTAGGACAACTTTCATAATCTGTATCTCCTCATTTTGGTCTTAATCTATTATACCGACTTTTGCCCTATTTGGCATAACGTCAAACGATAGCAAAAGACAAGCCCATAAGAGCTTGCCTCTCGCGTCAATCAAACCTTCTTGCTTAGCTGTTCTTCAGATCCTTATAGCTGAGGATCGGCGAGCGCGCCGCCTTCGCTTCATCCGGCCTGCCGATCGGCTGCTTCTGCGGTGCTGCCTTCAAGAGCTCCGGCTCTTCCTTGATCTCTCTAGCAATCTGCTTCATCGCCAGGATGAAGGCGTCCAGCGTCTCCTTGGTCTCCGTCTCGGTGGGCTCGATCATGAGCGCTTCCTCGACGATTAGCGGGAAGTACACCGTCGGCGGATGATAACCCAAATCGATGATGCGCTTGGCTACATCGAGCGTTGTCACACCGTAATCTAGCTTCTGCCTGCGGCCGCTGAAGACGACCTCGTGCATGCAGATGCGATCGACTGCCTGCTTCCAATCGTTCTTCAGCATCACGCGGATGTAGTTCGCGTTCAGCACGGCATGGCGGGCCACCTCTTGCAAGCCCTCGCCGCCCAGTGCGCGAATATAGACCAGGGCACGAAGCGCGATGGTGAAGTTACCGTAGAACGCATGTACCTTACCCATACTAGCTTCCGAGCTGTGCTCCCAGGCATACGTACCGTCCTCACACTTGGTCACGACAGGCTTCGGCAGATAGTCCTTCAAGAAGGACTTGACACCGACAGGGCCGCTACCCGGACCGCCGCCACCGTGCGGCGTGGAGAAGGTCTTGTGCAGATTCAGGTGACAGACATCGAAGCCCATATCACCCGGGCGACACAAACCTACAATCGCGTTCGCATTCGCGCCGTCATAGTAGAGCAGACCACCGGCATCGTGCACAAGCTCTGCAATCTCCAGAATATTGGTCTCGAACAAGCCGAGCGTATTCGGATTCGTCAGCATCAAGCCGGCGACTTCATCGTTTAGGGCCGCCTTCAGTGCTTCGACATCCATGTTACCAAGTGCATCGGACTTGATCTCTACCGTCTCGAAGCCAGCGCTCGTCGCCGAGGCCGGGTTCGTTCCGTGTGCGGCGTCCGGGACCAAGATCTTGGTACGCAACTTGTCCCCCCTCGCCTCATGGTAAGCGCGAATCGCCAGCAAGCCGACCAACTCGCCTTGTGCACCCGCAGAGGGCTGGAAGGTGAAGTGATCGAAGCCCGTGATAGCCGCCAGATGCGTCTCCAGCTCGTATAGTGCAGCGAGCGCACCTTGTACTGTCTCTTCTTCTTGCAGAGGATGCAGTGTCTGGAAACCGCCTAGGCGCGCGACCTCCTCGTTGATCTTCGGATTGTACTTCATCGTACAAGAGCCCAGCGGGTAGAAACCGCCGTCGATCGAATAGTTACGCTGTGAGAGTGCCGTGAAGTGGCGTACGACTTCGAGCTCACTTAGTGCCGGCAGATCCGGCAATTCGACTCTCTGCAGATCCTGATCAATCTCGTGGCTTCGCTTCGGGCAATCTGCCTCGGGCAGACTCCAGGCCTGGCGACCACTAAGCCCTTGTTCAAATATCAAAACTTCGGGTTTGAGTCTCATGCTCGGCCTCCCTTCGACGTTTCATAATGCTCCTTCGAGACCGAGACGAAACGATCCAAGATAGCTACGCTTCGCTTCTCCGTCACGGCGATCAGGTAATTACCGCTCGTCTCACCGACACGCTCCATCCGCAGCCCGCCGATGATGCCCTCTGCCAACAAGCGCTGATTCAAGGTCTTGGTGTCGCCCTTATAACGAAGCGAGAATTCCTTGTAGAACGGGCCCGTGAAACGCGCTTCCCAGGCGCCGCTTGCGAGCAGGGCGTCGTAGAGATAGTGTGCCTTGTCGTAAGACTGTTCGGCTACCTCTCGAAGGCCGCTCTCGCCCATGAAGGCCAGATAGATGACGGCTTGCAGGGCATTCAAGCCCTGATTCGTACAAATATTCGACGTCGCCTTATCTCTACGGATGTGCTGTTCGCGTGCCTGTAGGGTCAGGACATAAGCTTGCTTACCTTCCTTATCCTCTGTCAAGCCGACGATTCGGCCCGGTAGGCGTCGCATCAGTTTCTTCGTCACGGCGATGAAGCCCAGATAGGGACCGCCGAAGTTTAACTCTTGGCCCAGGCTCTGCGCCTCGCCCGTGACGATATCCGCCCCGAAGCTACCCGGCGTGCGATACAAGCCGACCGCCGTCGGGTCCCAGCTGACAATAAGCAGCGACTTATTCTTGTGGAGCAGGTCTGCGATCGCTTCTGCTCCGTCTTGCATAATACCGTGGAAGCTTGGCACTTGGATAACCAGTGCTGCCGTGTCGTCCGCCAGCGCAGTCTCGACTGTCTCCAGATCCAGGCGTCCGCTTGTCGGATCATAATCCAGAACATCAAGCTTGATACCGTGCGGAATACAGTACGTTCTTACCGTCTCGAGATAGAGCGGATGGATGTTAGCTGCCAGGAGCACGTGATCGCGCCTCGTCTGTGCACGCGCCATCAAGACGGCTTCGGCCAGTGACATCGCACCGTCGTACATCGAGGCGTTGCTTACGTCCATGCCGGTGAGTTCACAGATGTAAGACTGGAATTCGAAGATTGCCTGAAGCGTCCCCTGCGAAACTTCTGCTTGGTATGGCGTATAAGCCGTAGCGAACTCGGAGCGGCCGGCAAGTGCGCCTACTGCTGCAGGGATATAGTGATCGTAACTACCGGCACCGAGGAAGATCTCGGCCTCGTCACCGCCGGTGTTCAACTTCGCCAATCGTCTGAAGTATTGACGCAGTTCATGTTCAGAAAGGGCCGGCCCCAAGTCCGGCCCTTCATCGAGCAGTAATTCCGCAGGAATCTCGGCGAAGAGCTCCTCTAGGCTTGTTAGGCCCATCGTCTCGAGCATCTGTTGCCGATCATCATCTGTATGCGGGATATATCTTGTCATGCAGCTCCCTCAATTTCTATCGAATCAGTCTATATCGGCGATGAAATCCTTGTATCCTTCTTCGTCCAATAGGCTGTCCGAGTCGACTTCTTCTGTCAGCTTACCCTCGCAAATCCAGGCAGCTTCTGCATCCTCGTTGATCAACTCGGGTGCATCGTTTAACGCTTCGTTGACAGCGGTGACTTCCATCGCAACGGGTGCGAATATATCCGCCGCCGTCTTCACCGATTCGACGCCGCAAACGACTTCACCGGCTTCGAAACTATCGCCGATCTCCGGCAATTCCACGAATACGATATCGCCCAGATTCCCCTGCGCATAAACCGTAATTCCGATACGAACGGTCTCACCCTTAACTTCCAGCCACTCATGTTCCTTCGTGTAGTATTTCATCTGTTGATGACCTCCTCTTCTTCCTTCGTGTTCTATTCTATCGTTATAACTTGTCGGATAGCGAATCTAATTGTTCTTCGGCCGCTTATAGAACGGCAAAGGCACCATCTTATGCTCAATCACGCGCTTGCGGATCTGCACACCGAAGATCTGATCCTCTGCATACGCTCGGTTCTCTACATAAGCCAACGCGATCTGTTTATCCAGTGTCGGCGCAAGTCCTCCGCTGGTCACTACACCGATCTCGACCCCGTCCAGTACGACAGGGTAACCTGCGCGCGGAATGCCTCGACCGATCGTTTCCAAACCGATTAATCGGCGCTTGGACCCACGTTCGGCTTCAGCCTCGAGTGCGTCTCGACCGATGAAGTCGCCCTTCGTGAACTTGACGAAGCGATCCATACCGGCTTCAAGTACCGACGTCTGGTCGCTAAGCTCGTGCCCGTGCAGAGGTAGCGCTGCTTCCAAGCGAAGCGAGTCTCTGGCGCCAAGTCCGCAAGGCGTGAGCTTCACACCGTCTGTCTGCGCTTCCAAGAGCGCTGCCCAGAGGCGAATAGAGTCCTTGCGATCATGGTAGAGCTCGAAGCCGTCCTCGCCCGTATAACCCGTCCTGGAGACAAGACAAGAGACGCCTGCCACTGTCACATCCTCCATGAAGCGATAGAAGCGCAATGCCTGTAAGTTTGTATCCGTTAGGCCTGCCAAGATGGCTTCGGCAAGCGGACCCTGAACAGCAAACAAGCCGGTCTCTTCGGATACGTCTGTTAGACGTACGGAGGGGAATTCACCGATATGCTCCAAGAGCCATGCATAATCCGTCTTGATGTTCCCCGCATTGGGGACGAGCATATACTTATTCTCGGCAAGCATATAAGTCAAGATATCATCGATGCAAGCGCCCGCTTCGTTGCACAAGGCGGCATACATCGCGCGCCCGGCTTCTAGTTTGGCTAAGTCGTTGGTCAGCATATATTGGAGGAAGGCCAAGGCGTCATCGCCTTCGACCAAGAACTCACCCATGTGCGAGACATCAAATATACCGGCCGCTTGTCTCACGGCATGATGCTCTTCGATTATGCCCTGATATTGGACCGGTAATAAGAAACCGCCGAAATCAACCATCTGTCCGCCGAGGCGAACGTGCTCATCATAGAGTTGGGTCTTAATCATACCTACCTCATTCCACTAATCTTGGGATCAAAAGATCAATTGATTTGTCGATCTGTATTAATTATAAGTAAGGCATGCATGCTGTCAAGCATAGCAAGTCTAGGTTTCGGCCATATCGATACCGCCGAAACATACCTCGCTCGGCCAAATTCAGGATACAAAAAAGCGGCAATCGAAATTACCGCTCCTCTATCTGTTCAATTCTTGACTTATTCGCCGGTGTAGGGCAAAAGGGCCAGATGACGGGCACGCTTGATCGCCGTGGTCAGCTCACGCTGATGCTTGGCACAGGTACCGGTCATGCGCTTGGGCAGGATCTTACCGCTCTCCGCGATGGTCTTGCGCAGTCTGGCAGAATCCTTGTAATCAATGATTTCTACCTTGTCGGCGCAGAACTGGCAGACCTTACGTCTACCGCGACGCATCGGGCGACGGCCTTGGTTTCTCTGTTCAGCCATGTTATAGCACTCCTCTCAATTAGTGTTTAAAGGTCGAAAGGAAGAGACGTGTCATCACTCGGACCGGGCGTGAAGGCATCGTTGAAACGATTGCCATCCGAAGGCTGGTTGTAGGTCTGGCGTCCCTGGTTGTTACCATAGTCGCCGCCACCGCCAGCAGCCGACTTACTCTCTACGAAGTAAGCCTCGTCCACCACGACATCGGTCGTGTAGACGGTTCTGCCGTCCTTCTCGTAACTGCCGGTCTGAATCGTTCCGACGACAGCCAGTTTCGACCCCTTGGAGAAGTATTTCTGGATGAACTCTGCAGTCTGACGCCATGCACGACAGCTGATAAAATCGGCTTCGCGCTCACCGCTTTGACTCTTGAATCTGCGATCGACAGCAAGTGTAAAGCTGACAACCGAGATGCCACTCTGTGTTGTACGTAATTCCGGATCACGGGTCAAACGACCCATTAAGATGGCCTTATTCATCCTCTATTCCTCCCTGGTGATATCTCTTCGACCTGTTTCGTGTCTTACTTACTCTCCATCGCGAACGATCAAGTGGCGTAAGATTGAATCGTTAATCTTCAACAGACGATCGATCTCCTTGGGTGCTTCGGCATCAGCATTGAAAAGCATTACGTTGTAATAGCCTTCCTTATGATCCTCGATCTCGTAAGCAAGACGCTTACGACCCCAAGCTTCAACGGATTCGACAGAGCCGTTCGCGTTCACAATTTCTGCTACGCGCTCGTTGGCTGCTGCGAGTTCCTCTTCACCCAGAACAGGGCTCAGAACATAAACCATTTCATATTTTCTAGTCACAATTTCACCTCCTCATGGACTCATCGACTCTAACTCTTGGCTAGAGTGAGGAAAATATCGCGATTCCTATCGAAATCAGCCTTGGTATCGTAACAAACCAAAGCGAAGCTGTCAAATGATTCTCACAAGATTCTGTACGTTAAACCATATCCATCAGGGTCTTAGCGATCCAAGGCTAAATAAGCGACCAGAATCTCGAGATAAGACCGAAGCTTCTGCGCCGTATCCTCATAGACGGCATACGACTGCCCGTAGGGATCCGCGATATCGCCATCATCTACAAGAGACACTAAATCGCGGGCCAAACCGCGCTCTTCTAGCACCCCCGCCGCCACCCGAACCATATCGGACAAGGTATGGATGCGCTCCTTCAATTCGGGCACTGCCTCATACAAATAAGCGGCATGGGCATGTGTCATGGTCAAGATCAAGTCTTGCTCGTCCAATCGATCCGAGCGAAGTCCGGACGAACGATGCGTGCTGCCATCGATGTGCCAGAGGTCTGCTAAGACCTCTTGTGCCGGGGCAGCCATCATATCACCACTCATCGCAGCCAAGCCGCCGGATGAAACCTCGATCGTATCCGCAAACTCTTGCCTCGCCAACAAGTCCTTCAAGATAGCCTCTGCCATCGGGCTTCGACATGTGTTACCCGTACAAACAAACAATATCCTCATCTGTATAGAAACCTCCGCCTCGCTCAATTCGGACCTGAATCAAGCGATCTACAAGATAAACCTAATGATAACATGCCGCAACTCACAAGTTCGATCACGTCAAACGAAGGAAACCTAACGATTCTCGAGTCGAAGGATATTCACCGAACGCGGCTGAAGCGAAACAAGAAGCTCACCGTCTTCATACGATGTCGTCTCGTATACGGGAATCACACACTCCGGATCGTCCAGACTATTCGTAGCATTCGCCTCATAAGCCATGGTCCAGCGCTTGGTCTCTCCTCTTGTCATACCGGGCAGTTCCAAGACCGTATCGACTGCCTCATCACGTACATTGACCAGCTTCACGATGACCTCTTCGCTCTGAGAATCTATGCTCGAACTGTAGTAGAGCGCTTCGATACGCTGCGGTTTGAGCACTGTCTTCGCGATAACGCGGCCGTCTACAACACAAGAAACGACATCATCTTCCACCCGAAGCGAGCAGCGATAACTAACGTTTGGATCCATCGTAAACAGACTCTGCGTCAAATCGGTGCCTCTGCCCGCGATTCGCTGATGAATCATGCAATCTTGATTCTGCCAAGCGCCCAGTTGCAGACTCATGTAATTCTCTTCGTCTTGGTAAGCAAAGCGCAACTCCGCACCCCGACCGCTCCACGGCGTATCAACCAAGTTCTCTTCACTTCTAGTGATCGTGAAGTCGAGACTGAAATCACTACCCGTGCGGCCGATCGTTTGGCTCTCCGGCGTGATTACCGTATCGATCGACAAGAGGGGCTCTGCCACACCATCAACCGTCAAACGTATGTCCGTATAACGCACAGCGGCGTTCGTCGCTGCAATACGGATCTCGCCGCCGGTCTCGCAGGGGATCACAATCGCCTCAGGCATGCCCGATACATCTAGGTCCAAGAGCGTGTCGCCTTGGTGCAGCATAAACAGCTTCTGAACATAGTAATTCGGCGTACCATAGACGCGGTGGTTATCAAACCAGATGAGATCCGGCTGCCAATTGCGATAATTCACGTTACAAAATAGCGGTGCATAACAGGCGAGGGCTACCGCCGGTGCCTTCTCTAAATGAGTCATATAAGCGGCTTCTATGAGCGCATTTCGCCACTCGTTGCCCCACGAGGCATACTCGCCCAGAAACACCTTGGTCTTCTTCGGATCGAAATTCTCATAGCGATCCATGTTGGCTAGATACCACTCCGGCGAACAGTAGTAGTGCTCGTCGATGAGTTCGGACCCAAGCTGTTCTGCAGATGCCCAGCCTCTCTCGTATTCGCCGCCCGCGGCAAACGGGCTGGCCGAATTAATCAATTTGATCTCCGGATAAGCTTGTGTTATACGCTCATGGAAGACTGCATAACGCAAGAAGAAATCTTCGCCCACTTCCTCGTTACCGATTGCCAGGTATTCGAGACCGAACGGTTCGGGGTGCCCCATCTCCCGCCTCACCTGTCCCCAGGGGCTGTCGGCCGGGCCGTTGGCGAAATCGATCAGATCAAGCGCATCTTGAATCCATGGTTCGAGCTCATCCATCGGCACCGCACGTCGGTGATGCGGATCGTAGCCGGCAGGTAACACGGGCAGCGGCTTCGCATGGATCGCTTCGGCCAACAGGAAGTATTCGTAGAAGCCGAGCCCGAGGCTCTGGTTATATCCCCAGTTATTGCGTTTGGACGGACGATTCCATGCTCGGCCGAGCGTATTCTTCCAGCGATACATGGAGTTCCTGTCCGCCGCGTCCAACGTGCCGTCATGGACGAGACAGCCGCCCGGGAAACGAAGGAATTTCGGCTTCATCTCGGCTAGCATCTCTGCCAAATCTTGGCGAAACACCTGCCCGTCCTCCGGGAAGCTTCGCATCGGGAATAAGGATACGGTGTCGATGGCGAGACGAACACAGGATTTGGCAAGTAGAACCAAGCAGGCCTCATGCGAGGTATCGGAGGCACGAAGCTCCAGCGTATACTTCGTCCAATCGCCGCAAGCCACATGCACCATGGAGGCGGCGAGGCACTTGCCATCCTTGGTCTCAAGCCTTACCTCGAGCGGTGCATCAAACGAGCTCAGGCGCTTGGCGTACATCCGGAAGCGATAGATCTCGCCCTCTTGTATGGACATACCGGGATCATAGCCGATGTTTCGGACACCTCCGCCCTGCCCGGAGCGCACGACTTCGAGCACCATGTAATTGGGATTGTTCGGATGTCTGGTATCGTGGAACTGCGTGTGATATTCAACTTGGCTGCCGCCTCGTTCAAGCTTCTCCCATGCCCACAAGGCGTGGTATTCCGGCCGATCGACCGGCGCATACGCAAACGAGCGATTCTGAACCATTTCCGCATAGAGCCCACCATCTGCGGCGTGATTCAAGTCTTCAAAAAAAATACCAAAAAGATCGCCCAGCGCCTTCCCTCGGCGTTCGCGATCTACATGCAGTCGTATAACGTCCATATCGTACCCGTCCTTTCGCCACCCGAAGGTGGATCAATTGTACAAACAGTATAACGATATACAGGCATTTCTCGAGCCCATTAAACGAGAATAGGAACAGAATCTTGTCTGTTCCGGAAGAATCAATTGTCCGAGGGAAGCACTTGGCCGGATTCAACCAGATAACTGGCTGCTTTGCGCAGGCGATTCATATAGGCTCTACCGAC
>CAZLEA010000022.1:0-21620 GCA_964558445.1 uncultured Oscillospiraceae bacterium
GCCAGAGATACGGTGCACATGAAGTCGATTGATGTCTACTGATTGACGTCTGTCGGTAGTAGCGATCGATGTACTCGATTGACGGCGTAACCGAAGATATACAAGAGGAGCAGCTCTATGAAACTATGTACCCAGAACGATCAACTGTTTAAGATGTATGGCCCCGAAGAGGGGACTCGTATCCTGAAGGAGGCGGGTTACGACCTGATCGACTTCTCGATGGACGGTCTCCAGAGGCCTGATGGCGCACTCTATGTGGATAACTACCGCGCGATTGCGACGAAGTACAAGGAGCTTGCGGAGGCAAACGGTCTGGCGTACCACCAGGCGCATGCGCCCTTCCCGTGTTACAAGGAAGGCGACGATGCCTACAACAAGCGCATCTATTCGGAAGTGCTTCGCTCCATCGAGATGGCCTCGCTGGCAGGAAGCAAGATTATTGTTGTGCATCCCGTAGCCTTCTCGGACCCCAAGAAACAATGGGATTGGAATCTAGAATTCTATAGGGGTTTGATACCCTTGGCTGAAGAGCATCAAATACAGATTGCGATCGAGAACATGTGGGGTTACGACCATAAGCGAGATTACATCGTGCCGAACGTCATGAGCTACGGCGCGGAACTAGCGGCGTATTACGATGAACTCGATAGCCCCTGGATCACGGTCTGCCTGGATGTCGGGCATAGCTGCCTCATCGGAGAGGACCCGGCGGAGGCGATTCGTACGCTGGGTTCGAAGCGATTGGGTGCGCTGCATATCCACGATAACGATTACAAGCACGATCTCCATACGATTCCCTATCAGGGCCTGATGGATTGGGACGCGATCTGCCAAGCACTCGGCGAGATTGACTATCAGGGTGTGTTTACGCTTGAGACGGATGCGTTCTTGGAGCCGTTTACGGCAGAGACGATGGCCGATGCGGCGAAGCTTGTGGAGCGAGTTGCACGAAGCCTGATGGCTAAGGTGGATGCTGCAAGACCATAAATAGTAGAAATATAGAGAATTCGGGCTAAGATGGACGCTATTCGCCTAATCTGGACGCTTACGCACAATTATTCGCACAATTTAATCCCTTACTCACAATTTATTCGCACAATTGCGCGAGTAATTGTGAGTAAGTTTGTTTACCAACCGTAATCGCCCCTCATCTCAACGAAGCGCACATCAAGCAGTTTCTCCTGTGTGATGCGTCCTCGTCTATCCTTCTTAATCAGTAGCAGCTCCTGGTATTCGGGTGGGCCCAACGGAATCAGCATACGACCGCCATCGGCCAGTTGGTCCAGGAGTTCGCTTGGCATGCTGCCGGCAGCGGCGGAAACCATAATGCGGTCAAACGGCGCTTCTTCAACCCAGCCCATACTCCCATCTGCTACACGATAGTGAATGTTCCTATAACCGAGGTGATCGAGCCTCGCCTCAGCCTCTAGTGAGAGAGCTTCGATGAATTCGATAGTATAGACTGTCTGTGCGAACTCGGCCAAGAAGGCCGTCTGATAACCCGAACCGGTACCGATCTCAAGGACCTTGGAATCCGGTCTAGGGTCTAATTGTCGCGTCATCTCCAGGACCAGAGACGGTTGCGAGATCGTCTGGCCGTAGCCGATCGGAAGCGGACTGTCGAGTGTGGCCGCATACTTGTGTGGAGCGCTCACGAAGGCGGAGCGATCCAAGCGGCGATAGAAGGTTTCCAGCGCTCGTTCGTTCATGTTCTATATCCTCATCTACCCGGACGGGCGGCCCGGCTTCAGTATAGCCGTGATCGGGTGATCGTGTCTGTGCAAACAAGATCGGTTAGAATGAAGTTATATCGAGAAGGGAGTATAGAGTCATGAGTAAACAAGAACGAAACGTGAAGATAACTTGGTTTGGCCATGCCTGTTTCGGAATCGATTCAGAGGATGTATCGATTGTCATCGACCCTTATGACGAGGTCCCGGGCTATGCGCTCTTGGATCTGGAGGCGGACAGAGTGTACTGCACGCACGGACACGGCGATCACAATGCGGTGGAGCGCGTGCGCCTAAGCGGCCGTGAGACGGAGGTTTCGGTCGAGGAGATTGCAAGCTTCCATGACGATCAAGAGGGTAAGCTTCGCGGCCCGAATACCATCTTCGTCTTCCATCTCGGCGGATATAAGATCGTGCATATGGGTGACCTCGGACATGATCTGGATGCCGAAGAGATCAGCCGTTTGGCGGATATCGATCTCCTGATGATTCCCGTCGGCGGGCACTATACCATCGATGGAGACTTGGCGGCGAAGATTGTGGAGACGTTGAAGCCAAGGCTTGTTATCCCTATGCACTATCGTGAGGGGAAGGCTGCCTTCGATGTTCTGTCGACAGTCGAACCGTTCCTCTCGCATTTCACAGATGTCGCTACCCTAGAGACAGAAGAAGTCCCCTTGGCAGATCTCGTGACCGATTTGCCGGGGACCCTTGTTGTGCTGCCACGTAATCCGATTACATGACTAGATGACTAGATACTACATGACGTAGAGCAAGATACTGAAGAAGTGTAGGATACTACCGAGTAAGACGAAGAGGTGGAAGACCGAGTGTATGTAGGCCTTCTTCGCGCCGATACCGTAGAAGATAGCGCCGACCGTATAAGCGATGCCACCGAGGAAGAGGAGCATGAGGCCGTTCGGGTGCAGGTTCTGCAAGACGGCCTCACGGGCGAAGACGACGCTCCAGCCCATACCGAGGTAGAGGATCATCTCGATGACGCGGAACTTGCGCAGGTCGATTGCACTAAGCGTCACGCCGAGCGCGGTCAGTCCCCAGATGATGCCAAACATCGTCCAACCGAGAGCCGTATTCGCTTCGCGAATCGTGACGAGCGTGAACGGTGTGTAGGTGCCTGCGATGAGCAGGTAGATTGAACAGTGGTCGAGTACACGGAAGACCTTCTTGGCCTTGAGCTTCGGGTTGAGCCCGTGATAGATGCTGGACATCGCGTAGAGCACGATCATCATGGTGCCGAAGATTGCGCCGCTGACAACCGCATAAGCATTCTGATGTATTGCGCCGCGAATGACGCAGAGTACGACGGCGACGATGCCGAGGGCACCGCCGACGATGTGGGAGACCATGTTGAAGATTTCTTCTCCCTTGGTATATTCGGGGATCGTGATACGATCTAATTTGCGTTCTGCCATGATGTCACCTCACTGATTACTTGGATCATCAAACTTATCTGTAAGTATACAGCATAACTTACAGTTTTGGGCAGGTGTCACGGGCGGTGCTCTAACAATTTGGTTATTTCGTCATCGGTCTCGCTTCCAAGAGCTCGGGCTTCGCGATCAATTCCTCCAAGCGGCGCAGCGATCGGGCCAAATAGACGCCGTCGCAGATCCGCTCGTCGATCGTGTAACCGACTTGGACACAGTGTTTGACGACGACCTCGTTGTCCACGACCATGGGCTTCTTGATGATTTTGCCAAGTGCTACGAAGAAACCGGTTGTACCGAAGTCGTAGAGATGGTGGTAGATGAAGTCTGTCTTGATCGACTTCAGGTGTGTGAAGAAGAGACTGGTGTGGAAGGGACTTGCCAAGATGATCGATGCCGGCAGCATGTTCCACTCGTCCATGCGCTTGAGGGTGCGTACCAAGAACTTCTTGACGAAGACCGGCAGCGACATAATCCGCTTGATGATCTTGTCTTGTTCGGTGCTCGTCCCCTCTGCCTTCGCCTCGGCGATCGTCCGATTCACGATCTCGGCCACTTCGAAGATCGTCTCTTCGCCCGTGAATTCAAACTTAACGGTTGTCTCCTCACCGTCTTCGCGAAACGAGCGCTTGATCGCCATCGAGATCCAGACCTTGTCTCGTTGATAGACCCTGCGATTCATCACGAAACGATTGAGATGACGCCGCTCATGCATCAAGCGTACATATGTCGCGATGAACAGATGCATATAATCGATTCGCACACCCTCTGCTCGTTTCTCGCGCAGGTAGCGCTCGATCGGCTCGGTCATGAAGATCTGCTTAGCGAAATTCTGTGAATCGGACCTGCGCTCCATGATATAAGGAATAATCTCCATAAACGCATCGTTCGACTTGACTCTAACCCCATCACTTCTTCTCATATATCCCCCTGAAGATTGACACTCCATGCATTATACCTATATTCCGGCATTGCATGGTATACTGTTGGCATCAATCAAGGAGGTACGCCAATGTTAGACATCGCCTAGTTTCCAATCGACGCCCGCATGTGTGGAATTTCGTTCTTGTGGGCCAATAACAGGAGATTAGTGTATGCATTTATTAGAGATGCGTGATGTTCGCATGGGTTTCTCGGACCTCGATCTGTTTACCATCGATCAATTGGATATCGCCTCGGGCGAGCGAATCGGCCTCATCGGAGCCAACGGGAGCGGCAAGTCTACGCTGCTGCGCTTGATGCTGGGCGAATTGGAGCCTCTGGCAGGAAGTATCAAACGCTATGGTGACTGGTCCTTCTTCCGTCAATTTGATACGGCTTATACGCCGGAAGATCTGGGGGAAACGGACTACGCTTACTGGGGCCTGGCCACTCT
Source organism: uncultured Oscillospiraceae bacterium (assembly GCA_964558445.1). Classification (GTDB taxonomy): domain Bacteria; phylum Bacillota; class Clostridia; order Saccharofermentanales; family Fastidiosipilaceae; genus CAYXVJ01. The sequence continues at coordinate 4,554 of CAZLEA010000022.1, forward strand.
CTGGCAGCGTGATCCCGAGACCCTATCTGGCGGGGAGAAGACTCGGAGTCGACTTGCCAAGAGCCTGGCACTTCCCGGCGACATGCTTCTGCTTGACGAACCGACATCGAATCTGGACCTATCGGGTATCGAGCAGCTGTCTGCTTATCTGTGGGCAGAGGAGAGCTTCATCTTGATCTCGCACGACCGTGAGCTGCTAAACGAGCACTGTACGAGAATACTTGAGATTCGCGAGGGGCGCTTGTTTGACTACCCCGGTAATTACGATGCCTATGTGGCTTGGCTCGCGTCTGATCTCAAGCGTCGGGAAGCAGAATACGAGCAATATCAGGAGGAGGAGCGGCGGCTGCAAGATCTGAGCCAAGAATTGGCCAAGCGATCCCACAAGGTCTCGAAGCGACCCAAGGGCATGTCCTCCAGTGAGGCCAAGGCACGTGACTTCGCTAAGGGCAGAAGATCAAACGATAGTCGCTCCAAGCGCTTGGCTTCTGCCGCGAAGCATACGGAGAAGCGCATCGAACAATTAGAGAAGAAGGAGCGCCCACAACAAGCCCCTGTCATCCGGCCTGACTTCGAGCTGACGAATCCGCCGCGAAACCGCATCATTGCGGAGGCAACAGCGCTTCGCTTCGGCTACGATCCCGAGCGATTGCTACTGGACGATGCCGCCTTCCAATTGAAGCGAGGCGTGCGTACTGCGCTCATTGGGCCCAACGGCTGCGGGAAGACGGCCTTCTGCCGTCTGCTCGTGGACGGACACGAGGGGATCCGCTCGGTTCCTAGGGCGAAGTACGGCTACTTCCGCCAGGAACTCGAGTGGATCGATCCGGAGAGGACAGTCCTAGAGAATATCCGCTATGTCTCCTGTCAATCCGAGACGGTTGATCGATCCGTCCTGGCCCGTATGGGCTTCTATCGAGACACGGTTCACCGCAAGGCCGCCAAGCTGTCGGGTGGAGAGAGGGTGAAGCTTGCCTTTGGGATGCTCTTCGTCTCCGACATCAACGTGCTGGTCCTCGATGAGCCGACGAATTATCTAGACTTACCATCCAGAGAAGCGATCGAAGCGCTGCTCACAGACTATGAGGGGACGCTGCTGTTTGTGAGTCACGATCGGACATTCATCCGTCGCCTGGCAGATGAGATCTGGACGATGGAAGAGGGGAAGATCAAGGTCATCAAGGCAGCCGATATGGGTTAAGATATAGGGGATAGAAAAAAGGATAGATATGTTGGAGGTTCGATATGGCTTATAAGTATCCGCATCTGTTCTGGGACTTCGATGGTTGTCTGTTTGACACTTATCCGGCGATGGCAGAAGCGCTTCGGCTGACGCTGTTAGAAGAGCTTGGCGTTGAAGAGGCACATGAGGAGATCTATAAACGGATGAAGGTGACGATTCGAGACACGCTCGCTTACTACGATGAGCGCTATGGCCTGTCCGATGCGTTCTTGGCGAGATACAAGGCGAGGCGTAAGGAATTGGAAGCGATGGCCGGCCCCTACCCCGGTATACCGGAACTGCTAGGTTCGCTCGAACGTCTGGGGGTGACGCACTACCTCTACACGCATCGCGGTTTATCGGCCGAGAAGATGCTGAGGGAGCATGGCTTGGCTGATTTGTTTCGGCACAAGATTACTTCAGCGGACGGCTTCCCGATGAAGCCCGATCCGACCGCCTTGGTCACGATCGCAAGCCTCTACGAGATCGATCCGGCAGATGCCATGATGATTGGCGATCGAGAGATCGATGCACTGTCGGGGAAACAAGCCGGTATGGCTGCCTGTCTGATGGCCGATGTCGATGCCCGTGATTCCGTGGCGGATCGCGTGGTCACGGATGTTTCGGCACTTCGCCAATACTTGATAGTCGAACTAGTCAACGGAAACGAGGTTACGAGATGAACAAACAAACCAGACCGAACGTCGTCTTGATCATGGTGGATCAGTGGCGCGGCGACTGCCTGAGTCATATGGGCCATGAGCAAGTCGAGACGCCCTACCTTGATACCCTGGCCTATAACGGCGTGTCGTTCACGAGTGCGTATTCAGCCGTTCCGACCTGTATCGCTGCCCGAGCCGCCTTCTTCACGGGGCTTAATCAGCGGCATCACGGTCGCGTGGGCTACGAGGAGCATCGCCCCTGGGCACAGTACCCGCAGCTGATGGCGGATCAGTTGACGAGGGCGGGTTATCATACGCAAGCAGTCGGCAAAATGCACGTCAACCCCAGCCGTTTCCGCGCCGGTTTCAACGATGTGCGCCTGCACGAGGGTTTCCTGCACGCACAGCGCAAGCACGATCGACCGTATAACGAGCACAGCGAATACCTGGACGACTATCTGCCCTGGGTTCGCCGTGAGCTCGGCAGCCGGGTGAACCTGATGGATATGGGCCTCGACTGCAATTCTTATATCGGCCAGCCATGGAACTATCCGGAGTATACGCATCCGACAAACTGGGTGACAGAAGAGAGCATCGACTTCCTGAGGAGACGAGATCCGACCGCGCCCTTCTTCCTCTATGCGAGCTACCACAGACCGCATGCGCCCTACGATCCGCCGCAGAATTACTACGACATGTATCGCGACGTCGAGGTACCGCAGCCACCGATGGGCGACTGGATCGGCGAGGATACGGACGGTGAGGGGCAGAATGTCATGACTTACTACGGCGATGTCAGGCCGCATCAATTGGCGAGGGCGAGGCGAGCTTACTGGGCGAGTCTGACGCATATCGACCATCAGATCGGTCGCTTGCTCTCCGAACTTCAGGATGCGGGCGTCGCGGACAACACCATCGTCTTATTCGTCTCCGATCACGGCGATCTGCTGGGTGACCATCGACGCTGGCGCAAGTCGAGTCCGCTCGAGGGTGCAAGCCGTATCCCGCTAATCCTCAGCGATCCGACCGGTCGCCTGAATCTGGAGCCAAACCTACACTCGGATCAATTAGTCGAGCTGAGAGATATTCTACCGACTCTCCTCGATGCCTGCGATATTCCGATCCCTGAGACGGTGGACGGACACTCAGTTCTGCCCTATATTCGGCGCGATCGTGCGGAGGGACAGATTCGCGACTACCTCCATGGCGAGCATCGCATGGGTCGACACAGCTACCACATGATTCGCACTGCCGACGGACTCAAATATGCGTGGTACGATCAGACGGGCGATGAATTGCTCTTTGACCTCAATGAAGACCCCGAAGAGTGCCATAACCTCTATGCCCAGGCTATGGATGAGACGAGTCCGTACCATGCGCGGCTAAACGAGCTGCGAGGCACCCTGATTCGGGAGCTGGCCGATCGCGAAGAGGGCTTCGTCGAAGACGGCAAGCTTGTGGTGGGTCGTGAGGGTGTGACGAGCCTGCGGGAGAGTTATCTGTTCTCGTAGATCGTGATAAGCTAAATATTAAGAGGATAGGGTCATGGGCTTGTGCTTGTGACCCTGTTTGGTGTGTGCCGGTATAGGGTGGGATCAAGTATCGATATCCAATAGGAAATCGCGGATGTTTCGGTGCAGGATGCCGTCTCGGCTCATGTCGAATTCGTCCAGAGAGAGCACATACTTCGGATAGTGATCGCGAATACCGTCATAAGCGCCGAATTCTCTGAGGACGGTCTGTTCGCTTGCCAGCAGGTAAGTAACTTGCAAATAGAGCTTGCTGCCCTGTTTCTGACAGACGAAGTCGATCTCCTTCTCGCCGTTTCTCCCAACAGTAACTTGATAGCCTCTTCGGAGCATCTCCATGAAGACAATATTCTCGAGAACCAGATTGATATCACGCATATTACCGCCGTAGACTGCTTCGCGGATGCCGTGATCGGCCAGATAGTATTTCTCATTTGTGGCGAGGATCTGCTTCCCTAGCAAATCCTCGCGCTTCACGGGATAGAGCAAGAACACATCCGAACAATAGGTCAGGTAATTCAACACGGTTTCGACGGAGGCGGTTCGCCTCTCTTGTTTGAAATATTTGACGAGAGAGTTCGCGGAGAATGTAGTCCCGATATTCGCCATGGCAAAGGCTTGAATACGGAGAAGCAAGTCAACATCACGGACGGGATTTCGTTGGACAATATCCTTTAGTTGAACAGAGTTAAACAGATCTAGTAGGTACTGACGTGACGGTTCGGCCTCGTAGCGTAGATTCGCAAGATAGGGCATGCCGCCGAGCGTTAGGAAGCGCTCGAAGGATTGGGTGATCGACATATTAGCATTCTGTTCTTGGTAGAGCTCATTGAATTCAGAGAAGGAGAACAGGTAGATGATGAACTCAACATAGCGTCCGCCAAGGTAGGTAGCAAGTTCGCCCGAGAGCAAATTCGCATTCGAACCTGTGATGTAGATATCACAATTGAGTGAGACACGAAATGAGTTAATGCACTTCTCCCTTGTCAATCAAGATCACTATGGCAGCGGTTTGAACATCAATTACGAAGACGAAACCTCCGGTCGATTGACCTCGGTGGGTAGCCTCTGTGGATTGGATGCGGAGCATAAACCATGGCTCCACGTGAACATCCGTTATTCGATTACGGCAGATGCCGATGCCCTGCTCGAGCAGATGACAGAAGTTTGCCGGAAGCATGGTTTCAGCCTGCGCTTGCTGCTTCATAGGAGACCCAATCATTTCCCCCTGGAGCACCCTGTCGTCAAGAGGCTAACAGACGTCTACAATCAGCTCTCTGGCGATCATGCAGAGCCGTTTGTCATGGGCGGCGGGACTTATGCCAGGATGCTCCCTCGTGCGTTCGCCTATGGTATGGGGCTGCCCGGAGATCGAAACGACCATCCCATGTTCCGTGAGGGGCATGGCGGAGTACATGAGCCCGATGAGGCGCTGAAGATGGAGTCGCTTGTGCGGGCGGCGGTGATCTTTGGAGCAGGGATATTAAGCCTTGAGGATATCGAACTCTAGAGTTTAATAGATTAATTCCTAGCCTCCGGCCAATGTCGCTTGAGATAGACCAGTCGCCTGTAGAGGAAGTGGAGTCGGTAGATGCTCGCGGCGTCTATCTTCGTGTCAGGATGGGCGAAGGCTGCGGTCTCCGCGAGGCGCTCGGCTTCCGTCAATAGTTCGGCAAGCGACTTGTCGATGAGGGCGGAGGCGACCTCTCGCTTCAGGAGCGGATGGCTAGAATAGAGCGCATCTAGTTCGCGGCGCCAGGTACCGACCAGTGCCGGATCGGACCAGCGATCGAGTATACTCTTCGACTGCTTCGGCTTGTTCTCGTAGAGAGTGCGACGCTGGGCCTCCTCCCTGGCCAGAGCTTCTCGCCTCGCTACCTCCTCGTTTAGGAATTCGACGAAGGGAGAGGGCTTGTAGGCGTGCTGCACCCGGACCTTGTAGAAGTCTCGATCCGGCTCCTTGTAGTCTTCGCCATACTTCTTAATTCTCCTTCTCTCCTTGTAGGCTGCGATGCGTAGAGCTCGCTCTTGTGCTCTATCGAAGGCCAGATAGGTCAGGCGAATCTCCTGCCAATAGAGCAGGACAAGCTTGCGGGTTGCGGCTTGATCCGCCAGGATCCAGCCCTCCGACCCCCGGGCTTCGTCCTTGTTTCGTCTGCCCTTGGCTATGCTGCGAATCGCAAGGCCAGGCCTAGTCAGCAGGAGGCGTAGCGGCCAATGTTTCTTGATACCCAGAATACTGGCGAATAATAGCAAGACGATCAGGAATATGGTGAGGTAGGGCAGTGTGCGATTCAGTGTGCCACGGCCAGCGTTAGTGTCCGGCTGTGCGAGATCGCCGTTTGGCATCGACTGATCTGGGAACGCCTCATCTTCCGGTCCCATCGTGATAATCGGCATAGGGGCCTCGCTGCCGCCTGTCGAATCGCTGTCGTCGACATCGCCGCTGCCGCCTGCGACACCGCCCGGTGTCGGATCGAGCGCGATCCAGCCGAAGCCGTCTAGATAGACCTCGGTCCATGCGTGGGCCTGTTCGCCCGTGACGGTGAGACCTGTAGTCTCCATCGTCCGCTCGGCACCGCCCGGGATACCGAAACCCTCGACGTAGCGAGACGGTATGCCAAGTGTCCTGGCCATGACGGTGAGCGAGGTGGCGAAGTAGACGCAGTAGCCGCTCTGTACGTCGATTACGTGCTCGACGAAGTCTTGATCGCTTGGTGGATCGGGCATAAGGAGGCTGTAGTGCATGGCTCTATGGTAGTCGACTAGGCGAAGGAGCTGGCTGAGCTTGTCTTGTGGCAGAGAGTCCTCGTCGCTACCGCCGGCGATTCGGTGCGCCGTCTCGTAGACGATGCCGCCCGCGCGGTGGGTCTCGTCGTCCGGCAGCTGCAGGTAGCGGGAGAAATCGCCTTCTGGTACAGCGAAGTTACCGCTTGCATCCGGACCGAAGCGCAAGTTGAACCCTGCAGGATCTCGCTCGTAGAGATACAAGATTCTGCTCTGTAGCTGATACGGATCGTAGCTGCCACCCGCGATCTCATAGCCCTGGCCTGCCGTCAGCGGATACTGGGCGTAGAGGACGCCCTCCGTGTTGAAGAAGGCGAGCATGCGGCTGTTACTGTCGAAGTCGAAGCGTTCGATCGTGCCGTTGGTGAATAGGACGGTGATTCCGTTTTGTAACATACGAATCTCGTAATCCGCAGCCACGGGGCGAATCGATTGGATGCCGAGCTCTCGCAGATAGCGGTCGTCGTAGCCGAAGACGGCTTCAGATTGTCGATTGAATAGGGCCGAACCATAGCGCCAGGTATCGCTGCCGCTGCTTCGTATCCAGGAACTGCCGGTGTAGGTCTCGCTTGTTTGGCCGCGAAGATTGCCCGATGCTTGTCCACGGAGGTGGAAGACCGGATTCGGATTGAGTATAGCCGTACCGCCGAGCATGCCCTCATGCGGATAGTAGCCCGATTGATTCAGGCTGAAGGGGTCGAAGCGTCTTTGTGGCCGAATCGCATCCGGCAAGATCGCGGAGAGGTCATCGACCAGGCCCTGTGCGCCGCGAGAGTAGATACTGTTCGGTGCATAGCGCTGTGCCAAGAGCCAAGCGGGGGCGAGGAGTATGCTCGAGACGAGGAGGCCGCTGACGGTGACCTTGAGGTATTGAACTACTGCCTTGGAGGGCATGATATTCGTGCCGGATGCAGCGTTCAAGAAGAAGAGAGGGACGATCGTGCCAAGCCCCCAGAGAGACCAGATGTTCGCAGCGCTTCGGGTGAAGTAGGTATTGGCGACGACAAGCGAGGCCAAGGTGATGAGGGAGAAGAAGGGCATGCGGAAACGTGCGGCCAGGAGGTAGGCGAGGAGGGCTATGAGAAACAAGAAGAGGAAGACGGTCTGCGGCATACTGCTAGCCAGGAGATCTTGGTATGCGGCATCGCCAAGTTCGCTGTAGAGGTAGCGATAGCCTACGGGTTCGAGCAGGATCGCGGCGCGATTGATGCGCTCGATGAAGAAGAGCTCGATGCGGCCAAGCTCGGTCAGATTGAAGAGCACCGTGAGTAATCCCAGTCCAAGTGTTGCGAGCAGATTCCATCGGCCCCAGCTGAGGAGGGCGATGAGGGGGAGGGCAATCAGGAGGCTTGGGATGGCGGTCATGAGATCGTAATCGAGCCCCAGGAGCGAGAAGACGAGGCCGCCAAGCGACAAGGCGAGGAGGCCTGCGAGCAGGAGGTCCACACCGATGAGGAGGAGCCTCGAGGCAAGCGGCAGCTCAGCACGAATCGAGTGGTCATGGCGCCGTCTCTTCGGGATTCGCCGAAGCCCGTTATCTAGTTTCGACTTAAGTCGCTCCATCGTCATCTCCTATATGGAATGCTGTAGAATCGAAGCGCAGCAAGCGGATGTTTAGCCTGGTCAGTGCCTCGGGCACCGTAGCCTGATCTCTCGTGCTCTCGCCCTGAATCCAGAGCAAGTAGAGGTTCGAGCACTGTTTCATCAATTGTGTGAGAAGCGAGATGAGCGCTTCGTCTATGGTGAAGGCGATGAGGTACAAGACCTTCGTTATCGCCGGCAATTCGTTATGGAGAGCGGCTTCGAGAGCCGGATTGGTGTAGGGGCGATCGATGCTTCGAATGTTATAGATTGCCTCGAGCTGCAGTATCTCCTCCTCCGGCAATTGCTTGGCCAGAGCCGAGGCGAGGAAGTCCAGTTCCTCTCGTCTGTGTGCGAGGAGGGAGAAGCCCGGATCTCGCTTGTTAATCCCCGTGATAATGAGGCGGGTCGGCAGTTCCTCTCGGAGGCTTCGTGCAGCAAGCGACAAGGCGACTTCCGCCGCCGCATCGGCCAGTAAGCGGCCGTCTCTTCCCGCGGGGAGGGCATCTGCCAGCACGATCGCCGCCTCGATATCGCGCGGCTCCTCGAATTCTCGGACTTGCAGCGCCTGCATACGGGCGGAGACGCTCCAGTGGACGAGCTTGAGCTTGTCACCCGGTTGATACTCGCGCAGGCGGGCGATCTCGTCTAGTTCCTGGCTGATCTTGGTTGAGCGGCTGAGCTCCTCCTCCAGTTCGGCGATGTTGCTGCCGGCTGTCGTATGGAGGGCCAGACGCCGCGGCCAGACGTCGATACGGAGGGCCTCTCCCAGAGCCTTCTTACTAAGCGGGAGGCGGAAGAAGCCGAAGCCGTCTTGGACACGGCCGCCGGTAATACGGATATCGTAGACACCTCGATGGGAGAAGCGATAGTCCAGGCGGATGCGCTCCTCATGCCTGGGCGCCATCCGGAGGCGGATACGCTCGCCGATGCTGCCCTCGGGCAGCCCCTCGAGGCTGAGCTCGAGGACTAGGCGGGACAGAGGCAGAAGAGACGAATTGTTGACCCGAAGCTCGACCGGGAGGCTGTCGCCCCGATCGACTTGGGGCGACCTCGCACGCAGGCGCAGCCGAAGCATACGCCGGGAGAAGAGCGCGGAGATGAGGGAGAGGAGGGGAATCAAGCAGAGGAAGAACCAGAAGACCATCAAGAAGCGATTCCCGCTGTAATTGATCGTGAGATACAAGACGAGAAGGAAGGAGGCGTAGAGGAGCGCGCGCCCGGTCATGCGGTCACCGGGACCGGTATCGAAGACAGTAGGTCGTCCAAGACGCCGTGTATGCTCTGATTACTAAGATTGCCCTCCGAGGAGAGAATCAGGCGATGCGCCCAGACCGGCTCGATGAGCTCCAGGATGTCGTCCGGAATCACGAAGCCGCGACCGGAGATCAGCGCCCAAGCCCGGCTCGCCTGTACGAGCATGAGGGAGGCGCGGGGACTGGCACCTAGCCGCAGCGCCGGATGGCGCCTCGTCTGATCCGCAAGCGCTGCGATGTAGCGCTCGAGAGACGGCGACATGTAGACTTGCTGCGCCTGCTCCTGAAGCCAGCGCACATCGTCCTCCGTCAATACGGTGGCAAGCTCGCCCAAGGGATTGGCGCCCGCATGTCGCTTGAAGATCTCGATCTCCTCTTCGATCGTCGGATAACCCAGCCCGATCTTGAGCATGAAGCGGTCGAGCTGCGCCTCTGGCAGAGGGAAGGTGCCGGTGTGTTCGATCGCGTTCTGTGTCGCGAGCACCATGAACGGCTCGGGCAGTAGAATCGTCTGTCCCTCCACGCTGATCTGGCGCTCTTGCATCACTTCCAGCATGGCAGACTGCGTCTTCGGGGAGGCACGGTTGATCTCGTCGGCCAAGACGATCTGGTGCATGACCATGCCCGGCTTGAATTCGAAGCTGCCGGTCTGTTGATTGTAGATCGTATAGCCCGTAATCTCGGAGGGCATGACATCCGGCGTGAATTGGATACGCCCGAAGCTAAGCCCAAGCGAGCGGGCGAGGCTCGAAACCAAGGTGGTCTTGCCGATGCCGGGGACGTCCTCGACCAGGATATGTCCCCTCGCTAGGAGGGCGGCCAGGAGCAAGTTGATCGCTTGCTCCTTACCGACGATGACCCGCGAAACATTCTCGCGGACTTGTGAGAGTAGGTTTGCTGTCAGCTCCTTGTGATCGATCGGCATGGGCCACCTCGTTTCGTTCGTTTCGGTCGGTTAGTTTGCTGCGAGCGCCTCGTTCACTGTCTGGCGAAGCGTGAGGAGCAAGTGGCTGTCCATCGGATAGTCCTTCATCGTGATAGTCTGCCCGAATTGCTCTGCAAGCAGGGCATCGGTCTCTTCTTCGCCGATCTTCTTGGCGAGCGCCTGCAAGGCGGCGAGATCTTCTAGCGTATCGCCCATAATCACCATGCGCAGCGACTCCCAGGGCTCACCCTCCGGTCCCGGATAGACGATGAAGGGGTCGCCTGCGGGGAAGGCTTTGCCGGCTGCATTCTCGATAAACGGATTGATCTGCTCGATGGAGAACTGCGAATTGTAGAAGTTATAGCCCCAGTGGAGGAAGCCCTCGATACGGTCCGTATAGAGCTGCCAGCCGAGGATGCGCGTACGGACGCTCGGCATGCAGATGTAGCGATTGCTGACCTTGTCCCATTGACTGACGCAGTAGTACGCCCAGAGACCCGGGATCTTCGCCTCGAGGAAGGGCTCGATGTGATTCGTCGCCACGACCGGTTTGCGAACGGCACCTGTCTGGTAGAACTCGAAGTTCGAGAGGGCGTCCAGCAGGCCGTAGTCGCCGATGTAGGGTTCGACCAAGCTCTTCGCAAAGGTATAGTCATCAATATGATCCAGCGTCGGCTCATCCGAGATATGGAAGTAGACGCGGCCCTCCAGCCCCTTGGAATCCAGGTAGCGGCAGAGCTTGGGGAGGAAGATCGAGAGGAAGCGGCCGTAGTGGCTCTCTCTGGACGGTGTGTCCCAGCCGAAGATACGCTTGTAGCCGTCGTCTGTCTCCGCCATGACCTTGGGTGCCGCCTTGGCGCCCCACTGGGTGAACAGGTGGGAGATCTCGAAGTAGCGGATACCCTCTTCTTCGGCCATGTCGATCCAGCGGCCAAGCTTCGTGAAGTCGAATTCGTAGCTATCTACAGCCGTCCGTTTGACATCGACCAATTGTACGGTCGTACGCTCGCCGCCGATGACGGTGTCTAGCGGAGGGGTGAAGATCGGGGTGAGAAGCATGTTCACATGACGCTTCGTGGCGGCGCGGATGAAGCGGCGCACGGTCTCCCAGTTCTCGGGGCTGAAGGCCTCTTGTTTGTAGTAGTCGATGAGGCCGTCCGTGTGGAACCACTCGGTGTGCAGGAGCTCGGGCTTCGCTACCCTGGCATCCAATACCTCGAGGGTGAAGGTCAGGCGACAATCCGCGCCGTCGGTACGGAAGCCGCTCTGGTCGACCGGTGCATCAAGCGAGGTCAGCCAAACGCTGATGGTGTAGCTGCCGGGGCGAATATCTGCCGGTGCATGGAACTCGAGCCAGAGGCTCTCCCACTGGCGGGCCGCAAGCTTCACCTGGTCGTTTGTAAGTGGCTTCAGGAGGTCCGGGTAGAGCCCGGCGTGGCTGCGCAGATGCGTCGGATCGTCGATCAGGGCGGGCATGTGGACCGGCACCTGTACGACGTGGCGAATCGAGAGCTCCAGGCGCTCAGTCTCGAACGGCAGGCCGGATTCGGCATCGATGTTGTGATGGACCCTGTAGGTCCTGTGCAGGGGATCTTGTTGCAAGAGTGCGAGCTGAAGCGAGAAGTTCTGGCCCGGCAGGACGGAGTGGAGCGCCAGCGGATCGGCTTCCTCGGGTAGCTCATCCGGGAAGATCTTCATCAAGGATGAGCGCAGGGCGGCTTCCAGCTTGGCGCCGGTCTTGATTTCGTACGGATACAAGGACATAGGTCACCTCATCTATCTTGTGGATTGGTTGGCAAAGTGCGATTTGCCTATCTACTCTCTATTATATAGTTTGTTTGTGATTTGTCCTGATCAGGTATGCACACCCGAACGGTCGGTTTATGCCTCGGATGTTAATGTTTCCTTAAAGATCGCGGAATTCATCGGATCGTATACTTGGAAGCAATAAGAAGAGGAGGTATCCCGGATGAAATGGCATCGCAAAATCAATAAGGGCTTCGTAGCACTCATGCTCGTCATCGCCCTGTTGGTCGGTTATCGCGTCGTGCAGAATCAGAGCAGGAAGCAGGGCGAACCGGCACTCAAGCGTTTGACAGAAGATTATCTGGCGACGGCTATTGGCCTGGAGTATGTGCCCCAGGATCTGGTGGACAAATACGCAGGATCGAACAAGTCGCTTGTAGAATTCATGCAATCGGACGAGTATCAAAAACAGGTGGACAAGGCGAAGGTGAGTCTCGCTCCGTTCTATGCGGCAGACGGTCGCTATCTGAACTTCCAGATCAACAGACTGGAACTGAAGTGGCAAGAACAGCTGTATAACAGGAACACCCTGGACCTGAAATACTCGCTCCAGAGCTATGAGCGAATTAATTACGTGGACGATCTCGTGACCGTGACCATACAGCTCGAATATGACTTCGACAACGGCAACTACTACGGCATGGAGAACCTCCAATTCGAGAAGATCGCCGGCGAGTGGAAGGTGCTGGCAGGCGAATTCACGACACAATACATGGCACAGTGGAGGTAAGATGATGGGCGACGTAATATTGTCGATTCAGCAATTAAACAAGTATTTCGGCCAAAGGCACGTTATCGACCACCTCTCCTTCGATGTCAGAGCCGGCGAGATCTTCGGCTTCCTGGGCCCCAACGGCGCGGGTAAAACGACGACGATCAAGCTTGTGATGGGCTTCCTCCGAGAGGACGGCGGTCGCATCCTGATCAACGGGATCGATAAGAAGGAGAACTACGAGGAGGCGATGAGCTACCTTGGGGGTATCGTGGAGAACCCGGAGATGTACGGTAACTTCACGGGACGCCAGAACCTCGAGATGTACGCCCGTACCCACGGGAATATCTCGAAGCAACAGATCGACGAGATCGTCACGATGGTCGGCCTCGATAAACGTATCGATGAGAAGGTGAAGCGCTACTCGCTCGGTATGAAGCAGCGCGTGGGCCTCGCTCAAGCACTGCTGCACAAGCCGAAGATGCTGATCCTGGACGAGCCGACCAACGGCCTCGACCCCGTCGGTATCCACAGCCTGCGTGATATCCTTCGTCGCCTCGCGCACGAAGAGGGGATCGCAGTCATGGTCTCGAGCCACATCCTGGCCGAGATGCAACTGATGTGCGACCGCGTCGGCATCGTGGACAAGGGTCGATTGATCGATATCAAGGACGTGCACGAACTTGGCGGTGACAAGGACGAGAACGGCTTCATGCCCTTCTGCTTCAAGGTCGGGTATAGCAGACCTGTCGAAGTCGTAAGCGACATCATCTCGGCGCCCGTCGAACAGGGCGGCGAACCGGATACGGAGACGACCGCTTATGCCTCGACGGAGCTTGTGGATCAGGCGATCCATGTGCTGCCTGAGGAGCTTCGAGGCAGAGTTCGTTCGACCGATGTGAACGGCTTCACCTTGATGGTGACGGAAGCGGAGTTACAGACGGCGCTACAGTCCCTACTCGCAGCGGGCGTACCGCTGATCGGATTGGATCGCGAACAGACCAGCCTGGAGGATCTCTACATGGCGGTCACGGGAGGAGGCATGGAAATTGCGTAAGTTCTGGGCTCTATTAATCAACGAATGTATCAAGCTGACCCATCGCACGCTCTTCATCGTCGGTGTGGTCTCCCTGCTCCTGATCCCGCTCCTGGTCTTCTACCGTGGCAGTCGTCCGGATAGTTATGACCGCTATGTCGACAACGAGGTGATCGAGGGTGAAGAGACAGGCGTCCACGAGGGTGAAGAGACAGGCGTACTCGAGGAGTTCCGCAGATCGTATGAGAATGCGGTGGACAACTACGGCGAAGACCCCGCTTGGGATGTATACGACTGGTGGGAACGCTACGAAGTCTTGTCGGCGAAGTATCGCCTGGAGGAGGCCGAGGCGATTGCGGCATCGGATCCGAATCGTCTGAACATCGTCTATATCACAGATGTCATCTCGAGCTATGGGAATAACCGAGCGATCCAGGTGATCTTCCAAGAGATGGTTGACGAAGCCGACGGCGATCCCGAACAACTAGAAGAGGCGACCTGGTTCATGAACGACATGGCCAGAGGCCAGTCTATCGAGCAGATCGAAGCCTCACAGACCACGGCCAAGCTCGCGCTCGAGAGTGGTAAGCTAGATGACTATATCGACTATCGCTTCAGCAGCGGTGATTTCAATAAGGGTGTGGGCGAAATCACCGACAACGAAGCCCTCTACCGCTCGCTCTGGGACAAGGTGGACGATAACCAGGACTTGCTCTACGATGATGAGCTCTTCTATACGCTAGAGGGCACCATCGACGGTTACATGCGTCGCGTCCAATCGCTGCAGATCGGCGTGGCCGATCGCGCCTACGGCAACGAGCCTCTGACCCCGCATGTCGAAGGCATCATCAAGAATGAGATGAACATCTTGATGTATCAGATCGAGCATACCGAGTTCTTGATGGCGAACACCGGGGTTGAGACCTCTGTGCGACTGACCGCCTCGACCAGATCGTTTAACAATTCGTTCTCGGCGATGTACTTGATCCTCACGATCGGCATGATGATCCTCTCTGCCAGCACCGTCTCACAGGAGATGGAGACAGGCACGATCAAGGCGCTGATTATCTCGCCGACGAAACGCTACAAGATCATCTTGGCCAAGTTCGTCTCGCTCATCATGGTCGCTCTCGGGCTTGCACTGATGACCGTGCTCTGGATATTGATGCTCTCACAGTTCTTCTTCGGTTCGGGCAGCCTCCCCGGCTTACTGATCAGTGCGGGCAATTCCGTACTGGCGTTCCGCCCGTTCATGGCGGCGATGGTGCGGCTGGCCGCAAGCCTCGTGCAGCTGATCATCTTCATGATTGCCGGCATGACGCTGTCGACCGTGCTGCGACATACGGCGATTGCGGTAGGTCTGTCGATCGGCATCTTCTTCGGTAATATGATCGCCCAGCTCATTCTGCTTGTATCGCCCTTCACCGAGACGCTTCGTTTGCTGCCGTTCTTCAACATCGATTTCTCCGGTCGTATCGGAGCCTCGCTCTCGGACTGGATCTTCGGCGGTATGTTCTATAGCCACTATCCCTACCTGCCGTTCGCCTATTCTGCGATCTACACGGTGGTACTGGCGTTCTTGTTGCTCTGGACCTGCTTTGACTCCTTTATTCGCCGCGATATTTAAGCTTAATTAGAGCCGTTTATGGCTTGGACTCTTGGATTTGGCCTCGTATTCAACCTGATTCTGGGTTTCGGATGCGAGGCGTTTCCATTTCTTAGCTAAATGGGTTAAGGTGGCAGTAGATTATTAGAGGCTGAGCCGAGGACTTGCTCTTGGCCGGCCGGAGAGGCGGACATATGTCGTTTAAGATTGCATTTATCGGGGCGGGGTCTCTGATCTTCGCCAGAACTCTCTTCCGAGATCTGATGGCCATACCGGCGTTCCACAACATCGAGATCGCCTTCACGGATATCAACTTGGAGAATCTGCAGAAGGTTACGGAGCTCTGTCAGCGCGAGCTCGATCACAACAGGGTCGACATCCGGATTCATCCAACGCTCGATCGGCGCGAGGCACTCAGGGGTGCACGCTACGTCTTCAACATGATTCGCGTCGGTGGCGTCGAGGCCTTCACGAAGGATATCGAGATTCCGCTGCGCCACAAGATCGACCAGTGTGTCGGCGATACACTCTGCGTGGGCGGTATCATGTACGGCCAGCGAACGATTCCGGTGATGCTCGACATCTGTAAGGATATCCGCGAGGTCTGTGTGGAGGACGCGTTGCTCCTGAACTATTCGAACCCCAATGCGATGGTGACCTGGGCCTGTAACGAGTTCGGTAAGGTGCGCACGATTGGCCTGTGCCACGGTGAGATGCACGGTGAGCGCCAGATTGCGGACGCGCTCGGCATCCCGCACGAGGAGCTCGACTTCATCTGCGCGGGCATCAATCACCAGACTTGGTACATCTCGATCAAGCACAACGGCGTGGAGCAGCTCGACAAGCTACTGGAAGCCTATGAGCGTCACCCGGTCTACAGCAAGCAGGAGAAGGTGCGAATCGATATGCTTCGGCGCTTCGGCTACTACTCGACCGAGTCGAACGGACACCTCTCCGAGTACCTCGCCTGGTATCGCAAGCGTCCGGAGGAGATCGCAGATTGGATCGACCTGAGCGACTGGATTCACGGCGAGACGGGCGGCTATCTGCGCGTCACGAGAGAAGCCAGAGAGTACTTCACCGAGGAGTACGAGGCGCTGCTCGCAGAGGAGCTCTGTGAGTTTGCCACGCATCAGCGCAGCATCGAGCACGGCTCCTATATCCTCGAGGCGCTGGAACTTCGCAAGCCCTACCGCGGCCACTTCAATATCATGAACAACGGCACCATCACGAACCTGCCCGCAAACGCCGTGGTGGAAGTGCCCTGCTACGTCGACGGTAACGGCATCAGCGTACCCACGGTCGGCGATCTGCCGCTCGGCTGTGCAGCGGTTTGTTCGCAGTCGATTTGGGTGCAGAATCTGTCCGTCCAAGCGGCGGTAGATGGCGACGATCAATTGCTTCGCCAGGCAGCCCTCCTCGATCCGCTGACCGGTGCGGTCTTGAATCCGCCCGAGGTCTGGGCGCTGATCGACGATATGCTCGTGGAACAGGCCGAGTGGCTGCCGCAGTACGCGTCCGTGATCGAAGAGCTTCGGGAGAAGGCAGAGGCGTAGGCTGACAGAGGTGTAGGTGCAGCCATAGAGGGCATAGCCATAGATGTAGGCAGAACAACAAATGATTCATAAGGGGGCTTCGAGTTTGTTCGGGGCCTCTTTTGCACACCAAATGCACACCAAAAACGTAAGCAATACAAGAGAAACGGACGCACTTCGCTCACAAAAACGGGTCTGCCTTGTACGCGTTCGGGAAGCCTCGCTATGCTACAATCCAGATAGCGTTTACGGATCGAAGGTGGCGGCGGAAACCGACACCCGAGTCGAGATAGAACTATACACCGAAGCGTTATGCATGAGCAGACGCGTCGGCATACATCAAGTGACGAGGATCGAAGAGAGGATACCGAGATGACAGAACAAGAGAAGACTAAGACGACCGAACTGGG
>CAZLEA010000022.1:21720-27156 GCA_964558445.1 uncultured Oscillospiraceae bacterium
GAAGAGAGGATACCGAGATGACAGAACAAGAGAAGACTAAGACGACCGAACTGGGCAGCCTGCCCCGCTTCCTGGCCGATTTGAAACAACCGACAAGAACGCCCTTGGATTACCTCATCAGCTATCTGAAGATCGACAGTATGTCGGATGAGACGAGCGGCACCTGGCCGTCCTCGCCGGGGCAACTCGATATGGGCCGACAGCTTGTCCGAGACTTCGCGGAGATCGGCATCGAAGCGTCGCTAGACGAGAACGGCTACGTGATGGCGAAGCTCGAATCGAATCTCCCGGAGCGTGAGGGCCTTGTGAAGCTCGGCTTGATCGCGCACGTCGATACCTCGCCGGATATGAGCGGTAAGGATGTGTCGCCAAGGCTTCTTCGCTACGAGGGCGGTTCGATCGTCTTGAACGAGGCGGAGGGCATCGTGATGGATCCCGAGACCTTCCCCAATCTTCTGCCCCATATCGGCGAGGACCTCCTAGTTACGGACGGCACGACGCTGCTCGGCGCGGATGACAAGGCCGGTGTGGCCGCCATCGTGGCCCTCGCCGCCTTCTTGCAGGCGAACCCTGAGCTGCCGCACGGTGAACTTCGCTTCGGTTTCACCCCCGATGAGGAGATCGGGCTCGGTGCCCATCGCTTCGATGTGGAGCGCTTCGATGCGGACTATGCCTACACGCTGGACGGCGGTGAGCGAGGCGAGCTTGAATACGAGAACTTCAACGCCGCGGGTGCGGTCGTTAGAATCAAGGGGCGAAACGTACATCCGGGCAGTGCCAAGAACAAGATGATCAACGCTTCGCATCTGGCTAGGCGCTTCGCCGCCGCGCTTCCCGAGCGAGAGGTGCCGGAGCACACGGAGGACCGTGAGGGATTCAATCACCTGATGGCTTGGAATTCCACGGTGGAGGAGGCGACCCTCTCTTATATCATTCGCGACTTCGATGACGAGAACTTCTTGGCGCGCAAGGCTCTGATGCAGCAGATCGCAGAGGAGATCAACGCGGACTACGGCATGGAGCTTGTCCGTGTCGAGCTAAACGATCAGTACTACAACATGTTGACGAAGATCGAGCCCTACCCCTTCTTGATCGAGCTCGCCCGTGAGGCGATGCTGGCTGCCGGCGTGGAGCCTAAGGAGACTATGGTGCGCGGCGGTACCGACGGTTCGCAGCTCTCCTACAAGGGGCTGCCCTGTCCGAATCTGTTCGTCGGTGGGGAGAACTTCCATGGGCGCTACGAGTTCTTGAACGTCAACACCTTCCACCAGGCGATCGAGATGCTGGTCCACCTCGTGGCCCTCTATGGAGACAAGGAGGTCTAGATGACAAACAAGGGATTGATTCATCTCTATCATGGAGATGGCAAAGGCAAAACCACAGCCGCCATCGGCCTCGCCCTTCGTGCGCTTGCGGCAGGTCGCCGCGTGCTCGTGATCCAGTTCTTCAAGAACGGTCTGTCCGGCGAGATTCGCCTCCTGCGACAGATGGAGCACACGAAGATACTGGCGGGCACGACATCCGGCCGCTTCTTCTGGGATATGGACGACTTGGAGAAGGCGGAGACGAGAGCGCTGCATGACAGCCATATCGATCAGGCAGCTGCATGGATTCGGGAGGGCGAGATCGACTTCTTGATCCTAGACGAGCTACTCTCGGCTTGGAATCAGGATATGGTGGATCAAGCCAAGGTCTTGGATCTGATCGATAACAGGCCCGTCGAGATGGAAGTCTGCTACACGGGCCGTGGTCCGGCAGAGGCCCTGATCGAGCGCGCCGACTATATCACCAACATGCAATTGGAGCGTCATCCCTTCGAACAGGGGATCGATGCGAGGATGGGAATCGAGTTTTGATGGAGAAGAGGATCTATCGGGTAGGCGGCCGTGACAGCCGCCTGGAACAGAGCCGCAGTCGCGAGCTCATGGCGATCTTGCAGGCGAGATGTGAGGATTTCCAATCGCTTACGGTGCCGATCAGTGCGCTGGACGATACGGACTTGCTGCTGCCGAAGACTCTGGGAGCTGCGGCACGCAAGAAGGCGGAACTAGACCTCCTCTTGCGCTCGCTTGCCCGTGAGCAAATCGACTTAGTAGCCGTGCATGCCACGGATCTGCCGACTTCGCTGCAAGACGGCTTGACGATAGGCGCCGTACCCAAACGGGGCGATGTCCGCGATGTGCTCGTACTGGAGAAGGGCCGAAGTTTCGCCACGCTGGATGCCGGATCGCTCCTCATGACGACAGGTCAGCGACGCGTCCTGCAACTTGCCGCTCTTCGTAGCGACCTCAGTGTGGAGACGACGGCGAGAAGCCTAGAGGATCAACTGGCGATGCTCCAAGCGGGCGAGGCCGTGGGTGCGGTGGCATCCGCCACAGACTTGCTCGCACTTGGTATGGACGAGTACAGAGAGCGCCTCAGCTTCCGCCCGTTTGCGGTGACGGCGATGGTGCCGGCCCCGGGGCAGGCGCAGATGCTTATCCTCTGTCGCCAAACAGATCAAGAACTACAAGACCTGCTCGCCACGCACTTGGACGATCCTCAGGCGAGGGCATGCTTCGCTGCCGAACAGCAGATCGCGCAGGCACTCGGCCTCATAGGTAGCGGTGTCGATCGCTTACCCGCGGCCGTCTATGTGCATACGGAAGCATCCGAAGTATCCGAAGCATCAGAAACATCTGGAGCAACTGCAACTTGGAATCTCTACTTACTCGCCCTGCACCGTGACAAGGAGTCGGGACAAGGTAAGATCATCCGCCAGAGGCTCAATCGCGGCGGCGAGGCCGTCGCTGAGGCGGCCCTCATCGATGTCGCACTGCGCAGTATCCTTGGTCGTTTGAGCTACATCGGTGCGGATCTGTATAATCCTGACCTGCTGACCAAGGCTGCAAGCGAGCGTATCTCGGAAGCTACTGTCGTCTTCTACGACGATGCCCTGGCAGAGGTTACGAAGCGTCTGGCGGAGAATAGCCAAGCGAAGTTCTACCCGATCCAAGCAGGCGAGGCGGTGGTGGAGCAGATCATGGAGATGCTTCGCCGAGGCGAGGACTGTGTGCGTATGGTAGCCGGCGATCCCTTCCTCTATGGTAGTGCGAGCGGCGAGCTCCTGCGCCTACACGGTGCGGGTGTCACCTACGATCTGGTCCCCGGTATCAGCAGCCTTGTGAGCTGGCCACTCTATGCGGGCATACCGCTGATTCATCCGGAGATGGCGCGTCATCTGCATATCTACGACGGGCGCGTGTTCCCGCTGCGTGAGGGTGCGGCTCTGGCCGATGAACTGGCCTCGCTAAGCGATTCGTCCACGCTCTTGTTCTATCAAGCAGCACTTCGTCTGCCGGATATCGTGCGCGCGCTGCTGCAGGTGGGTATGGCAGAGGATAAGCCCGCTTCTCTGATTGCAAGCGGCACCTCACTCTCGCCGAAGCTTGTTTCCGGGACAATCGGTGAGCTTGCGAGTGAAGCGGTAGCGGCCAATATCGCGGACCCGGCCATACTCGTCGTGGGCGAAGTCAACAAGCTAAGAGAGAAGCTCGCCTGGTGGCCGCCGCTCGGTTCGATGACGGATATGCGCTTCATGGAACTGTCTACCGGCGGTGCCGATGGTGAGAAGAAACGACTGGCCGGCAAGCTTCGCGCCCAAGGCGCCAAGGTACACAGTGTGTCGCTCGCGACGGAGGCGCCTGCCTCGCATCTGACCGAAGCCATCGAACTTGCGATCGTCGATGCACTGGAGCACAAGCAGAGTGCGAGGCGCTTCGAGCGTAGCGAGCTCTGGTTTGCACTGTGCGGCGTGGGTGCTGTGGGAGCCTTCAGTGATGCAATCAGGCAATTGGGTCTGGACCACAGACTGCTTGCCGGTGTGAAGTTTGCGGTATGCGATCGGCCGACGGCCGATGCGCTATCTAGGCTCGGCTTCGAGGCGGACTATCTGCCCCCGTCGGAGGATCAAGATGAGATGGCAGCGCACCTCGCGGATTTGCTCTCTCCCTCGGATTTCGTGCTCTCGATCGGCGTCAAGACGGCGCTGCATGTCATGCAAGTTGTTCTGCAACTAGCCGAGATTCCGTCCGTCGGACTGGAGTATGCGACGTACACGCCTGCAAGCTTCGACTCGATTCGCTTCCTGGATCAGCTAGCTGAGGTCGATAATCTCATCTTCCACGATGCAGCAGCCGTGCGCGAATTCGCAGAGCGTCTGACCTCACTCGGTATGGATCTCGCAGAGCTTGCCGAATCGGGGTTACTCCTGTTCGCGAGTACCAACGAAGCGGCCGTAGCCTGCCGGAGACGATCGCTGCCGCTTGCGGATGAACCGAGCAACTACACAGAAGATCTCGTGATCGATGGCTTGAAGGCCAAGGCGATCAGGAGAACCGAAGATGAAGGAGGACGATGATGGATTACAGGATGCTGAGAGCGACAGGACTGGAAGTCTCCGAGTTGACGCTCGGTACGATGACGTTCGGGGATCAGACCGGTGAGAAGGAGGCCAAGCGGATCGTCGATCTGGCCCTCAGTCGCGGTGTGAACAGTTTCGATACGGCTAACTCCTATACTCAAGGCGCAAGCGAAGAGATACTCGGTCGTGCGCTACGGGGTAGGCGAAACGAGGTCATCTTGGCCACCAAGGTGTTCAATCAGATGGGGGAGGGGCGAAACAGCAGAGGCCTCAGCCGCCACAATATTCTCGCTTCCGTAGAGGCAAGCCTCAAGCGCTTGCAAACGGATTACATCGATATCTACTACCTACACGAACCGGATTATGCGACACCGATCGAAGAGACACTGGCAGTGATGACTGAGCTTCGCCAAGCGGGGAAGATCCGCTATCTCGGAGTCTCAAACTTCGCGGCTTGGCAGATCGCAGAGGCAGTCTGGACGGCAGATAAGCATAACTACATCAAGCCGATCTTGTCACAGAATGTGTATAACTTGATTACGAGAGGCGCGGATGACGAACTGATGCCCTTCCTCGATCGCTACGATATCGGCATGTTCGCGTACAACCCGATTGCGGCGGGATTGCTCTCCGGTAAGTACACCGGTGTGCGCGAAGCAATTGAGGGCAGCCGGTTTGCGGTCAATCCGCTCTATGCCGGACGCTACTGGCGAGAAGACAATCTCCTGGCGGCAGAACGGCTCACGGCTCTGGCTGCCGAGAGTGGCCTGACCTTGCTCGAGCTTGCGATGCAGTTCGTGCTTCGTCACCCGGTAGTCGATAGCGTGATCAGCGGCGTAACTAAGCTCGAGCAGCTGGAGTCGAATCTCGTAGCCATCGAGAAGACTGTAACGTTACCCGATGAACTGCTAGATGAGCTGGACCTCGTCTGGGCGGACCTGACGGGTCATCGATTCAAATATAATCGCTAAGCACTGTCTAATCTCGGTACTGAACCCGCATCTTGATATTCTGCGGATAGTTACCGAAGCGAT
>CAZLEA010000023.1:0-25817 GCA_964558445.1 uncultured Oscillospiraceae bacterium
ATCAATCGTCCGAATATCTTGATCCTTGTTTCACCGCTCTACGCATCGCCTTATCGGTGTCACGCTCCATCAGGGTTCTACGCTTGTCATAATCTCGCTTACCCTTGGCTAGAGCAATCTCAACCTTAACAAGGCCGTTCTTCAAGTAGATCTTGGTGGGAATCAGCGTGAGTCCTTCTTGCTTCACTTGTCCGAAGAGTCGCATAATCTCTCGCTTATGCATCAAGAGCTTGCGATCTCGAAGCGGCTCACGATTGAAGCGATTGCCTTCTTCGTAGGGGCTGATATGCATGTTGATCAGCCAGAGTTCACCGTTCTTCACTTGAGCATAACTGTCACCAAGGCTGAAGTTGCCTTGGCGCAGGGACTTCACTTCGGTTCCGAACAACTCGATACCGGCTTCCATCTTCTCTAGCATGTGATAGTTATGGTAAGCCTTACGGTTATCTGCCAGGACCTTGATCCCCTTCATCTTCGCCATATCAGTTATCCTCCTTCAGCGGCAGCTTAAGCGAAGCCTTCGCATCCAAGCGCCCGCAGTCCTCTAGCGGTTCAATATGATATGCCATGGCGGCAATCATCGCCGCGTTATCGGTACAATAAACCGGCGGCGGAACGAAGAACTCTATCCCTTCTGCCTCGCAAGCAGTTGCCAGAGCCGCGCGAAGGCTGCTGTTTGACGCCACTCCACCGGCCAGAGCCAAGCGCTTGCTATCGGTGTTACGACATGCCTTGATCGCACGCTCCGTCAGTACAGACACGATCGCCGCCTGATAAGAAGCGCAGAAATCAGCCACCTCGGGTCGAACCGTCTCGGGGTCGAAGTCTCGCTCGTCCGCTCTAATCTTGTTCTGATTGATGAAGTTCAACGCTGCGGTCTTGAGTCCGCTAAACGAGAAGTCCAGATTGCCATCCGGGAACACGGTCTTCGGGAAGACATACTTATTCGGATTGCCGAGCCTAGCTACACGGTCAATTAGCGGACCGCCGGGATAACCCAAACCGATTGCGCGCGAGATCTTGTCGAATGCTTCGCCGGCTGCGTCATCTCTCGTACGGGCAAGCAGGCGGAAATCCGCATAATCTTCGACCAATACGATGTGGCTATGTCCGCCGGATGCGATGAGGCAGACGAAGGGCGGGTCCAATTCCGGGAACGTGATATAATTCGCCGCTACATGACCACTGATATGTTGGACGGGGATCAGGGGTAGGTTTGCTGCTCTCGCCAGGCCTTTTGTGAAGGAGACGCCGACAAGCAGCGCCCCAATCAAGCCGGGCCCTTGTGTGACCGCAATCGCATCAATATCCCGAAGTGTTACACCCGCCTCATCGAGGGCCTCACGCACCGTCGGCACGATCGCCTCGACATGCTTGCGAGCCGCAATCTCCGGTACCACACCGCCGAAGCACTTATGCAAATCGGCTTGGGACCAGATAATATTCGAATGTACCTTGCGACCATCCTCGACGACCGAGGCAGCCGTCTCATCGCATGAGGTTTCAATTCCCAGAATCAACAATCTATTTATCTTCCTTCGTTTGTCTTCATTTGATTTTACAACTTGCTAACAGTTCGGGCAACAAAAGGCGAACAGTGGGCAGAGATCTTTTATAATGATACCATTTGCTTATATCGATAACCGAATCATCAACGAGGTACACGCATGAGTCGCTCTTCCACCGTCTACGTCTCTAACAATCCCAAGCCGCGCCATTTCCTACGCATCGTGGCCTTGGTCCTGACGATCACCGCCGTATTGTTCATACTTCTGGCGGTGCTGAGCTTCCGCACAGCCAATCAGATCGGACTTCGAGACAAGAAACCGCTGGCGAACTTCTCTGCCAACATCATGCCGGATTATCAGAACATAAGCTTCCGATCACTAGATGAGACCATCAACTTGCAAGGATGGTTCTTCCCCGCCAAGAAGACCGCGACTGCAACGATCGTCATCATCCACAGCTTCGATCAAAATCGCCTGCCGTTCGATGCCGACACCGCCAAGCTCTATGAGCGTTTCGTAGACGAGGGATTCCACATCTTGGCCTTCGATCTTCGTAACTCGGGTGAATCAAGCGGCGATCGACAGACCTTCGGGTATCGCGAATGGGAGGACGTTCTCGCCGCGATGGACTATGCGTACCGGTTAAGCGGCTTAGACAGTTTCATCCTCTACGGTATCGGAACCGGTGTGACGGCCGCTCTGGATGCGGTGAGCATGATCCCTGAAGACGACGAAGCCAGAGAATCGCTGAAGGAGGGCACGTTGATCCAGCAACAGCTGGCCGACATCGACTTCGACCCATCGGCCATCAAGGGCTACATCTTCGATACGGCACTCTCTCACGGCGATGACTATATCTCCTACCTGATTTCGCGCGAAGACCCCTTCCTCTCTTCTATCTTGAAGGAGACTGCACCGTTTACCGTGCGTATGTCGTCCGGTCTAGCCGACAACATCTTCATCGTCGGGCAACTCTCGCGCATCAATCTACCCGTGATGCTCATCCATCAAGCAGAGATCGACGGCATCCCGAACTCGGTTATCGACCCTGTCTTGTCCGAGCGACTGCGCCTCTTCCCCTCCAAGACGGGCTACTACAGCAGCCCATCCAAGGTCTTCCTTGGCGCCTATGCCTTCGACGATGCGGCTTATCGCAGTGCCGTCGTCGACTTCTTACAAGAGCAGTACGACTAATCCTTGCGAACACCGGTGCTACCGAAGCCGCCGCCGCGATCCCCTGTGGTCTCTAGCGAGTCGATGGCCTCGTCTGCCGCGATAAATGAGACCTTGCTCACGCTTGCAAACACTAATTGAGCAATCCGATCGCCGGGGAGGATTCTATACGTGCCTTGGCTATTATTCGCCTCTGTCAGATCGTAAACTGTGTCTACGGCCGAACAGCTACACGAACTGTTAGTTAGGATGATACGAAGCTCGTCTCTATAACCGGCATCGACGGTCCCGGGGCTATTGGCCAGTCGAAGCGGCGTCTTGAGAGATAGCCCGCTTCTGGGGCGAACCTGAATCTCCATATCGTTTGGCAGGACAAACTTCAGACCCGTAGCAATCGCCTTCGTCTCACCGGGGCGCAAGATAAGCTCTTCTGCCGCCATCACATCCATGCCCGCATCGCCCTCACGTGCATAGAAGGGCAGATTCGCTTCGGGCCTACAACGCTCTATACCTACAGATTTCATCTGCTATACCTCATCTTGTTCATCGATTAACTGGCTGAAACTCAGTTGATCCTTGTTCAGTTCGATGATGCTCAATACTTGCTCATCGAATTCTTCGTCGCTGAGGAGGAGTGCAGGCGTGCCGGGCGGAATCATGCCGGCTTCCAGAAGCTGGTCGCGTGCCTGATACTCATCTAGTCTGGCGCGTGTCTCCTCAATCGTACGATTGGCGTCACTGAGTGCCGCCTCCAATCGCTCGATCCTGCGCCGATCTTGGACAGAAGTCTCGTACTCCTCATGCTTCTTCATCGCTTGGCGCTCCATCCGATCGACTGCATTGATCAGAGCCAAGACCGCGGCCTTGTCGGTCGCTAGGGTAGGATTCTCATGCTTAACGGTACGAAGCAGCAGATCGGCTCGGCTCGCAACATGACGGATGTACTCTTCGTTCTCTTGCGATTGGAGGACGGAGCGGATGCCGCCCACAAATACGGTAACTCGTTTCATGTATCACTTATTCGAGAAACTCGAATCTCCTTTGACTATTGAAATTCATAACCGTTCTATGATAACAAATTCGGTCGGACTCGGCACTTCACTTGCATAAATGTTCGTGCATTGTAATCTTCGTCCCAAGAAGAGACGGCTTAGCGAACAGACTACGAGTCTACCGAGGGAGTCTGCCGGCCGCGAAGTTACGGAATAAACCAAAACGGTGAGCCGAGGCCCACCGTCTTGTATCCATTGTATTATGTACTTAGCCGAAGCAGTTGCCGTGCTCTAGTACTTGAGCAGGAAGTAGCTGCTATCAGGCCTTCTTGGCCAAACGATCCTTCAACGCCTGAAGTTGCTGACTTAGCTCGACCGGAAGGCGATCGAACTTGGCATAGTGCTCCTCGATACCCGCAATCTCTTCTGCCCAGAGATCTGCATCGACATCCAGCAGAGCTTCGAGATCCTCGATATTGAAGTCATCCAAGCCGTCGAGGACGATATCCTCGGCGATCGGGACGTAACCGATCGGCGTCTCGACTGCATCGACTTCGCCCTTGCAGCGCTTGAGAATCCACTCGAGCACGCGGAAGTTATCGCCGAATCCGGGCCATGCGAACTTGCCGTCATCCGTCAGTCTGAACCAGTTGACGTTGAAGATCAGGGGTTGGTGCTCGATTCGCTTGCCCATATCGAGCCAGTGTTGGAAGTAGTCGCCCATGTTATAACCACAGAACGGTAGCATCGCCATCGGGTCACGGCGAACCACGCCGACCGCGCCGGCTGCTGCCGCTGTTGTCTCAGAGGCCATCGTCGAACCGACGAAGACACCGTGCTCCCAATCGAAGGACTGATAGACCAGCGGTGCGGTCTTCGCTCGGCGACCGCCGAAGAGCATCGCGCTAATCGGCACGCCGGACGGCTTCTCCCAATCCGGCGAGATGACCGGACACTGTGATGCAGGTGCTGTGAAGCGAGAGTTCGGGTGAGCGGCCTTGATACCGGAATCCGGTGTCCAGGGCTTGCCGAGCCAGTCTGTCGCGGTAGCAGGAGCCGTTACGCCCATGCCCTCCCACCAGGGCTCGTTGTTATCCGTAACTGCCACGTTTGTGAAGATCGTGTTGGTCTTCGTCGTGAGAAGCGCGTTCGGGTTGGACTTCATGCTGGTGCCGGGTGCGACGCCGAAGAAGCCGGCTTCGGGGTTTATCGCGTAGAGCTTACCGTCTTCTGCCGTCTTCATCCAAGCAATATCGTCACCGACCGTGTAGACCTTATATCCGCTGGCATAAGCCGGTGGGATTAGCATGGCGAGGTTCGTCTTACCGCAAGCACTCGGGAAGGCACCGGTGATATAATTCGTCTCGCCGGTTTCTACGTTCTCGATACCCAAGATGAGCATATGCTCGGCCATCCACTTCTCCTTGTGGGCGAGGTTCGATGCGATACGAAGGGCAAAGCACTTCTTACCAAGCAGAACGTTACCGCCATAACCGGAGTTCACGGACCAAATTGTATTATCCTCGGGGAAATGAACGATATAGCGATTCTCCTTGTCGATATCCGCTCTGGCATGCAAGCCACGGACCCAGTCGTTTGACTCATCGCCAAGCTGCTTCCATGCGATGTCGCCGATACGCGTCATGATACGCATGTTCAATACGACATAGATGCTGTCGGTAAGCTCAACACCGACCTTGGACATCGGAGAACCTGCCGGTCCCATGATATAGGGGATAACATACATCGTTTCGCCCTTCATCGAGCCATCGAAGAGCGGGGTTAATAAGTCATACATCTCTTGTGGTGCCGCCCAGTTATTCGTAGGGCCTGCATCGTCCTTATCGGTGGTGCAGATGAAGGTCCGATCTTCGACACGTGCCACGTCGTTCTCGGCCGTACGATGGTACAAGCAGCCGGGCCATAATTCCTCGTTTAAGCGCGTCATCTCTCCGGTTTCGATGACTTCGGCTTCCAACTTGGCCTTCTCTTCTTCTGAACCATCCAGCCAGACGATACGGTCCGGCTTGGTCAGAGCAGCCATCTCTTCAACCCATTTCAGTACAGTTGCGTTCTTAGTTGCCATCACTTGTCTCCATCCTTTCGAATAACGCCCGTAGGCATAAATTTCATGGAAATTCACACACAATAGAATTCCTTAAGAGACATAATAACACAATAACACGGATGCAAACATCAATTTCTTCATTATTCTGTCTGAAATTGATTATTAGGGTCATTTATAGGGAATCATCGATACAGAAACTTCGGCGAACGTCATGCGTAGTATAATTCGGCCCACTCTTGAGGCGTAAGCTTCTCTGCGCGTATCTGTCTGTCGTATCCGAGAACATCCAACTTCTCCAGGATGCGCATTTGCCTCACCTCATCCATACCGGAGCGCTGCAGGTTATTCCCGATCGTCTTGCGCCTGGCCAGAAGCAGCTTCGTCACAAACGAAACGAAGTCGACACCGTCTCCACTGAAGAGCGGATTTCTTGTTCCATCGTCTCGTCTGTATAGACCAACGAAGATCGAGTTCACTCTGGGAGCCGGATGGAAGACCGCGGCGGGTAGATCTCGTTGTTTCTCGATGTCGCCATAGAGATGACAGAGTATGGCAAGCGGACCATAGACCTTACCATCTGTCGGCAGCGCCTTGATTCGATCCCATACTTCGGCTTGAACCATGAAGTGCATCGATTTGGCATAGGGGATGCTGGTCAACGCCTTCTCCATCAACTCGGTAGTAATATAGTAGGGCAGATTCGCTACCATGTGCAGCTCCCCTACACGCTGTCCGCGCTCGACTTGCCTCGTAGTCAAGGACTCGGCAGCCTGTGCGAAATCAGCCTTCGAAGCATCTTCCATCAGGATCTCGAGTTGGGGGTAGAGGGCCTCAAGGTCGCCGAGCCTCTGCTCAAGTTGTCGGTCGATCTCATAAGTGAGCAGAGCGCCCTCCGGCAGGTAGCGAAGCATGGCCTCGGTCAAGGTGCCGAAACCGCTGCCGATTTCTATGACCCTGGCATCTCCCTCTAACTTGCATGAGGCAGCCAAATCGTCCAAGAGCTCTTCGTCGTAGATGAAGTTCTGGCCGAGTGCATAGCGAGGATCAATTCCATAGTCCTCCAAGCGAGCCAAAAACCGTTTATGCTTCGTCATCTTATATTCCTTGTCTAATCAATCGCCAAATCGCGCCATAACTGAATCTGATCCACGAGGATCTCTCCCTCACGCCTGCGATCTCTCAATTCAAAATAAAATGCCGAGGTATCCGTACCGTCTTCGATCAAGAAGTCCAATTGCTGCCAAGCAAGCCGCGCTTCTAACTTGACCCACGTCTCTTGACCCGCCAAACGAAGCTCCTTCTCCCAAGCATCCATGTTGAACACGCGTATGCTGAGGCGCTTATACCCAGCCAGATCGAACGCCGGACGAAGCGAAGCATAGCGCTGGTCTTGTACCAAGATACGAAATTCCGGACGATCCGACTCATAGCGTATGCCTGTAGCGGCCTCACCTTCCAAGTGGTTCGCCCTCTCCAAGCGATAGTGCAGCTTCACTCCGGGTGTGCTTCGATAACGAGAGAGCCAGGCAGCCACTTCCGGTAGCGGTTCGGGCTTCTTGACAGGCGGATAAGCCCACAAGGTCAGATTATCCAGATTGAGCAGACTCATATCCGGCATAATCTGCGGGCCATCCTCCAGCGTCGTATAGGGCAACACGGCCATATTATCTTCAGTTATCAGGTTCGCCTCATGATTCAAGGCTTGCATCGCGTACTGTACGTGCACCGGTTTCTTGATATCAGGATGCCAGAGCATGACTTGTACACCGTAGAGCAAACGCGCTTCGGCCGGTTGGAACCGCTTGTCCTCACCTGCAATCTGGAATCCGCGAAGCGTCGTCTCTTGACCGCGCAGACGCAGGTTACTGAAGGTATGCAGGAAGCTTAGCATCAACTTATCCCCGACCGGTTTGATCTGCTGTACCTCGGGCGAGGTCGGCGGTGCCTTCTGCTGATAGACCATACCGAGGGCAGCGGCCGCCATGCGCTCGCCGATCGGGCGCTTCACTTGCGGATGCAGCGGATGCTTCCAATCCTCGGGCAAACGATCGTAATCCAGCGGAAGATCGTGCGTAGCGATCAAGGCAGCGGGTACACCGAGTTCTTCACGAAGACGACTCAGCATCAGATTGAACTTCGGCAGGGCATCCGGCTTCAAGGATGCATAATGGTACGGGGCGAGTTGTGTATAGATAAACGCAGGCTTCGATCCCTTGGGATGCATGAAGATTTGTTGCCAAGAAGATAGCAACAGCGGCAGGGCCTCTTGGTAGTAGGTCGGGAAGGCAATATCGCTCTCCCCTTGATACCAGAGGTAGCCACGACAGGTCAGCCCCTTCAGCGGAGCAATCTTGTGATTATAGAAGACAGACGGCTGGAAGCGTGCATCTTCGCCTGTTTCGGACCAAGTCTCTTCGTCTCGATCCAAGCCGATGCGCTCCAAGTGCTTGACCGCGATCTGGGACTTCATCAGTTCCTCTCGCTTAATCCAGCTATGAATCAAGCTGGCGTTGACCTCGGTGCTGATGATGCCTACCGGTACCCGAAGGCGACGATTCAAATCGTAAGCGAACCACGCGGCAACCGCACTGATTTGACGCAAATCGATGATACGACCTGCCCTCGTCCAGCGACCATGACTCACCCGATCGACCGGATGATAGGAGAATGGATCGTCCTCGGACTTGCCCTCTTCGTCTTGCAAAAAGAAGCGCACGTGATCGTTTGTATCGAGCAATTGGCGATGGTTTCCCTCATCGGCTGCGGTAAGCGGCAAGACCATGTTGTCTTGTCCTCCGCTGACCCATACCTCACCGACCAAGATATCATCGATCACGACGATATCCGGCAGCGGTTTGGACTTCCCGGGCGCACGTATATATGCTTCGTCTCGGAGTTCGGGCATCAAGGCGCGAATCATCAGAGACAAGGGCGTAAACGAAGTCTCCAGCGGCGGCAAGCGAAACGAGAAGCGCCCGTCTTCTGCCGCCACAGTCGAATCTCTGTGGATGACGCCGGTTTGTGTCGTACCGAAGCGTTTTTGCTCCCCTTCGGGTGCGCTGCGCTGCAGCTCCAGATCCAGCGTGATACCGGCCTTCGCTCTGCCCTCAAGCACGAACGGCACCTTCTGCTGCAGAACCATGCCGGATTGAATATATGATGCTAATACAATCTGCTCGTTTGACATACACATTCCTATCTAATCAAATACAATTCCTGTTTCGAGTCGAAGCCGTACAGTGCCTCGCGCACGATGCTCGCAGCATCTCCTAACGTCTCGTCCAAACCGGCATAACGAACGAGCGCATCTACGATCAGATCGGCTCTGAGGTTATCCCTCGCCCCTGCTAGTGCCAGCACCCGAAACGCATCATCGCTTATAGCTTCGAGGTTCAGAATCAAGGGCTTGATATCCATCGGTACCCGTTTGCCCCGGGCATAGCGCGTGACAATCAATGCCTCTTCTGCCAAGAGTGCCTCGAGGTATGTCGCCGCGCCGGGGAAGTCGAAGCGATACGATGCGGCCTTGACCTCCGACATCAAACCGGACTTCTTGCCCTCCATATAGCGAAGCGATCGAATCTCGATCCCCTCCGGCAGCATCGGCTGCAAGCG
The DNA here is from genome assembly GCA_964558445.1 of uncultured Oscillospiraceae bacterium. Taxonomy (GTDB): domain Bacteria; phylum Bacillota; class Clostridia; order Saccharofermentanales; family Fastidiosipilaceae; genus CAYXVJ01. The sequence continues at coordinate 9,357 of CAZLEA010000023.1, forward strand.
CTCCAGAAACAAGTCTTCGTCCATCTTAACCCGAAGCGCCACATCCACCGGATCTTGCTGCGTATCTAGTCCCACGCTAAGCGGGAGCGAGAAGATCAGAATCGGTCGCGGATTGAAACCCTCCGAGTATGCCAGAGGAATTCTAGCCCGTCTTAGGCTTCGTTCGAAGCTTCGCATGACATCCAAATGCGCGAGCATACCGGCAGATCCGGACCTACGGAAGGTCAAGCGCATATAGCGCTTCGTCTCTACGGTTACTTCTTCCATCGTATCATGTTTCGTGTGACAAGCGGACGGCCGAATCCTTAAGTATTCGTTACGTTCGGGGTTTGTCGGGCATATACCGACACGGTAGCGCTGTGCACCGCAGGCTTGGCAATCAATACGACACTCTGCAGTCAAGAGCGCTTGTTTCGACTTGGCCCACTCTCGTTTCAAGAAGCGTTGATCTACACCGCAGTCGATGTGTAGCCAGGGCAAGCACTCCTCGGTATCGCGTTCGCGTAGCGCGTAATACTCTGGATCGATACCGGTTTGCCTCGCAGCCTCGGCCCACTTCGCGTGATCGAAGTGTTCGTCCCACGAATCGAAGATTTGGCCTTGTCGCCATGCCGCCAAGACGGTCTGTGCCAAACGGCGATCTCCACGTGACAAGACAGCCTCCCACAGCGAGCTTCGAGCCTCGTGCCAGTCGTATTTGACAGTCTTCGGCATATGCTCTTCGAGTAGCTCGCGACGCCGCAAGAGCTCCTCTTGCGGTAGCTGCGGCGCATACTGGAAGGGGGTCTGTGGCTTGGGGATGAAGAGCGCCGTACTGATCGTCAATTCAAGGCGACGCTTCTGCCCCTTCACCTTAGTCCTCCGGTACAGTACCAGAATCTTCTCCGCCAGATCGGCGATACCGAGTACGTCCTCGTCCGTCTCGCCGGGCAGGCCTAGCATGAAGTAGAGCTTCATACGATCATATCCGGCTTCGAAGGCAAGCCTAGCGGATTTCATCAGCTCCGCTTCCGTCACGCCCTTGTTGATGCTATCTCTTAGCCTCTGACTTCCCGCTTCGGGCGCCAGAGTCAAGCCGCTCCTACGCGTCCCACTGACGCGGCGCAAGAGATCTAGAGAGACGTTATCGACTCTCAGTGACGGCAGCGACAAACCGATTTGATCCTCTTCAAATGAGTCTATCAGTGCTGCAGTCAATTCGGGCAGACAAGCGTAATCCGAGATCGACAAGGACAAGAGACCGAGTTCATCGTAGCCGGTGTTGGCCGCCAACTCGAGCGCTTGACGGAGGAGAACTTCGGGAGACTTCTCGCGCATCGGGCGATAAGCGATTCCGGCTTGGCAGAAGCGACAGCCCCGAGGGCAACCGCGGAAGATCTCGAGCGCCATACGGTCGTGGACAATCGACGTATTCGGCACCAGGGGCATGAGCGGTGTATACATCGTATCTAGATCCGAGACGACGGCCTTGTGAACCGTACATGGCACATCCGGATATAGAGGGTGTATGCCGGTATAGTCACCGGCTTCGTTGTAACTTGCTTCATAGAGCGAGGGCACATAGATGGAGGGAAGCTTGGCGAGCGCCAGGAGCAGTGCTTGGCGGTTTGGAAGCTCACCGCGCTTGTAGGCATGGACGGTCGCCAAGGCCGGCAAGATAGCCTCCTCCCCATCTCCGATCAAGACGAAATCCAGGAAGTCCGCCATCGGCTCGGGATTGTAGATCACAGGGCCGCCGGCGCAGACGATTGGGTCTGATGCCCCTCTATCCTTGGCATATAGAGGAATACCGGACAGATCCAGCATATTGAGCACATTGGTATAACACAGCTCATATTGTAGCGTGAAACCGATGACATCCAGCTCGCGAAGCTCGGTACCGGACTCCAAGGTCCGAAGCAAGAGACCAACTGATCGCATCTTCTCTTCCATATCGAACCAGGGGGCAAAGGCACGTTCACACCAGATATTCGTCTGTTCGTTTAGCAGACCATAGAGAATCTGGAGTGCGGTATTCGACATCCCGATCTCATATGTATCAGGGAAACAAAACCCGAAGCGAAGCATAGCCGCCGGATCTTCCGGCAGTTGTTTCATCACTTGATTGAACTCACCGCCGACATAGCGCGCCGGTTTCTCTACTTGTGTCAAAATCGCTCGGTTCAGTTCCTCTCTCATCCTCACATTCCTCAAGTCATTAGTCGAAGAAGGCGACCCTCCAGGATCGCCTATCTCACACGTTAAGCTATAAATATGTCATTTCATATTGTCCGAGTCCGCTACTGTTGACACCGCCAAACAGCTTAGAGGCGCTCCTCGAGCTTCTCTCTTAGCTCCTCGAAACCGGGCTTGCCGAGTAGTGCGAACATGTTCTTCTTGTAGTCTTCCACACCGGGCTGATCGAAGGGGTTGACAGCGTTTAGGTGACCGGACAGGCCGCAGGCATATTCGAAGAAGTAGATCAGATAACCGAGGTGATACGCATCGAAGCGATCAACCGTTATCGCCAGATTCGGTACGCCGCCGTCCACGTGTGCGAGAATCGTACCGTCGATGGCCCGATTGTTGACTTCGGCCAGGTCCATGTCGGCGAGGAAGTTCAGCCCGTCCAGATTCTCCGGATCCAAGGGTACTTGCAGAGCTCTCTTCGGCTTCGCGCTGCGGATTACCGTCTCGAAGAGGTTTCTGCTGCCATCTTGGACGAACTGACCCATCGAGTGCAAGTCGGCCGTGAAATCGACAGCGGCCGGGAACAATCCGCGTCCGTCCTTACCCTCACTCTCGCCATAGAGCTGCTTCCACCATTCGGAGAAGAAGTGTAGCTGAGGCTCATAGTTCACCATGATCTCGATCGCATAACCGCGACGCAGCAAGCTGGTACGAGTGGCGGCGTAGCGCCAAGCGCTGTTCTTCTCCGGGTCCGCGACGGCCATCTCCTGCATCGCATCTTCGGCACCCTTCATCAGCTGATCGACGTCGACACCCGAGACAGCAATCGGCAACAAGCCGACAGCGGTCAAGACGGAGAAGCGTCCGCCCACGTCATCCGGTACAACGAAGCTCTCATAGCCCTCTTGGTCCGCAAGACCCTTGAGCGCACCGCGCGCCTTGTCGGTTGTGACGTAGATACGCTCCTTGGCCTCCGCTTGGCCATAACGGCTCTCGATATATTGCTTGAACAGGCGGAATGCGACGGCAGGTTCCGTCGTCGTCCCCGATTTAGATATCACGTTGACCACCACGTCCTTGTCCGCGAGGTAATCGAACAACTCCGCATGGTAGGTGCCGCTTAGGTTATAGCCGGCGAATACGACGGCAGGACCCTTGCGAGCCTCCTTGCTGAGTCCTAAGCCGAAATTGTTACCGAGCGCCTCGATGACGGCACGAGCGCCGAGGTAAGAACCGCCGATACCGACGACGACAAGCACGTCTGCCGTCTCGCGGATGCGGGCAGCAGCCTCTAAGATACGCGCGTATTCTGCACGGTCATATGCTTCCGGCAGCTTCACCCAACCGAGGTAATCGGAGCCGGGGCCCTCCTGATCTTGCAGCATCTTGTGTGCCAGATTCAGTTGTGGGACCAAATACTCTAGTTCATGTTCGCGTACGAACGAGGCCGTATTATCCAAATTCAATGTCAACATCTTATCAATCCTTTCAGGGCGTTCAATCTATCTGATTTTACTCTACATCGGGCAATTAATCATCTATTCGGGCGCATATCGAGCCTGAATCCGCTCCCAATCCTGCTTGCTGTGGTGCTTGTCTGCCAGGAAGTCCTTCTGTAATGCTTCGGAGCAAATCCGCGCCGTACGCTCGTCTAATCCGGCGAAGTAATGCGAGAGCATGACCGTCAGCTCATCCTTGGCAATGCGTCTTGTAAACGCACCGAGTTCTCGTAGGTGCTCTGCCAAGTGATGGTAGGCACTGAAGGCGTCGGTGTGAGCCGCTACCAGGGCCTCTGTACTTCTGGGGTAACTGCCACTATTGTAGTAGCGATCCACGAGCCATTCGATATCCTTGAGCAGAGATAATTCACCGAAACCGATCGCCTCGTTCGAGATCACCTCATAGGGCGCTTCGCTGTTATAGAGTGCGCTGCCGCGATCGGCCTCGCGCCTAAGCTTCGTCCCCTTCAAGAACTTCAGGAAGCCAAGTTGCAGGGCATGCGGTCTCAGGGCGTAGACATCGTTGAAGGACTTGATAAAGGTCTCGAGATCCTCCCCGGGCAAGCCGGCAATCAGATCCAGATGGATATGCATGTTTCCCTGGTCTCGCAAACGAAGCACCTTGCGATTTAGCTCCTCCATCGATTGTTTGCGATCGATGTTTGCCAACACGACAGTATCGGTGGACTGCACGCCGATCTCAAGCTGGAACAAGCCTGCCGGGGCACTGCAGAGTAAGTTTATCGCCTCTTCGTCCAGCAGATCTGCCGCGAGCTCGAAGTGGAAATTCGGCAGTACGCTCTCCGTTTCGCCCGTGATGCGCCGAACCGTCGGTTGATTGGCAAGCGTTTCGACCGCTTCGCCGCGCCCTCTCGCCTCCGCCTCTTGATCCAGACGTAGGTTTGCTTGTTCGATCAAGTAAGACCAGATCTCTTCGGCACGGCGTCTGTTGTAGTTGAAGGTCCGGTCGACAAACTTCACTTGTCGAACCGGGTTGGCCCAGAAATACGCCAGTTCCTCTCGCACCTGTTCGGTTGACTTGGCACGCACGCCGTCCTCTACCGATGAGAGGCAATAAGCGCAGCTAAACGGGCAACCTCTGGAACTCTCATAGTAGACGATGCGATTCTCCGTTGACGGGAAGCGCTCCCCGTAGGGAAACGGGAGTCGCGCCATATCGATCGGTGGGGCAAGCGGTCCGTAGAGGAAGCCGCCTGCAGGATGACGACAGATGATATTGGGTAGCTCATGGATGACGGTTGGCAAGAGCGCCTCGGGCTTCGTGACATGCTGTTGCTGCCAGAGCCTGGAATAACGCACCTCTAGCAAGCTACGAATCGACATTTCGCCCTCACCCTTCATGATGAAGTGGGCCTGTGCCAATTGATTGAGCTGTTCCTCCGGGTCGTAGGAGACCTCGGGGCCGCCTAGTCCGATGAGCGCCTCCGGCCTCGCCTTACCGAGCACTTGGGCGATCTCGCGGATCTGACGGACATTCCATATATAAGTCGAGAATAAGTAGAGGTCTGCTTCCAGGGCGAACAGATCCCGCACGATCTCCTCGTTTCGCTCGTTGATCGTGTACTCTCGGATCAAGACGTCGATGTCGGCTGCGATCTCGGGTTGTTTGCTGCGATAGTCTTCTATAGTCTGATGGGCGATGGCGGCCAATTGCCGCACGGCCAAATTACTATGTATGTAACTGGCATTCACCGCCGTAAATACGATTCTCATACTTGAGTCCTCTCTTCGGGTCCGGACTTGACCGGATTACGGTTTTATTTTAGCACAAGCCATAAGATGAGTTGCTCTGCTATAATTTATGTTTGAAATGAGGAGGTTATGTATGAGCATTCTTTCGATTGAAGCGGTTGAGAAGTCATGGTTCGGGCGCAAGCTCTTGGACCGTGTATCCCTGCGCTTGGATAAGGGCGACAAGCTGGCCTTGATCGGCGAGAACGGCACCGGCAAGACGACATTGTTCAAGCTTATTATGGGACAAGAATCGATCGATGCGGGACGTATTGTACTAGCCTCCGGAACCGTCGTCGGCTATCTCAGTCAGACCCCCGAAGTAGTGCGAAGCGAGACAGAGACCGCACTCGATCATCCGGCCCTACAAGAAGCGGAGGCGAAGATGCGCCGCTTGGAGCACGAGATTGCCGACGCACATGCTGCAGATGAACACGCAGCAAGCGATAAGAATATCGATGATGTTCTCGCAGCCTATAGCCAGGCGATGGCTCGCTTCGAGGCACTTGGCGGCTACGATTATGCACCCCGTCTTGCGCAGATACTCTCTGGACTCGGCTTCAAGGGCGAGAGCCTCGATCAACCGCTGCGAAGTCTCTCGGGCGGCGAGCGTATGCGTGTGCAGATGGCTCGTATACTGATCTCGGAACCGGATCTACTGATGCTAGACGAGCCGACGAATCACCTGGATGTCTCCGGTATCGAATGGTTGGAAGATTACTTGACCCGCTTCGGCGGTACAGTCCTCTTCATCTCGCACGATCGAAGCTTCATCGACGCCTGTGCGACGAACGTAGCCGAACTGGCAGGTAGCAAAATACAGGTCTACCGCGGTAATTACAGCAAATACTTGGAGCAGAAGGCGATCGAGGACGATTTCGCCAGACTTGAGATCAAGCGGCTCGGCGAGGCCGTCAAACGCGAGAGCGAGGTCGCCCAAACGATGCTCTCTCACCGCAAGATGAGCTCGTATCATTCCAGAGAGAAGAAGGTCATGAAGCTTAGCGCCGCTCTCGAGGAAGCCCGTGGCAAGCTCAAGGCAGGGCCCGGCAGAATGAACTTCCACTTCATACCCAAGGAGCGAGACGGTGACCCCAAGCGCACGATTCTGAAGGCAGAAGGTCTGGGGATGGCCTATGGCGATCGGGTGCTGTTCGAAGGCTTGGACTTCTCGCTCGGTGCCCAAGAGCACCTGGTGCTTGCGGGTCCCAACGGCTGCGGGAAGACGACTCTGCTCCATATTTTGCAAGGCGAAACGGAAGGCTTCTCCGGCCAGGTACAAGTCTCTGCCGGAATTCGTTATGCCGCTATGGGCCAGTACGTGCCCTTCGAGGATGAGACGCTGACCGTGCTCGAGGAATTGGCTGCCAGAAGCGATCTACCCGAGGGAGAGCTTCGCTCACGCTTGGCGAGGTTCGGCTTCACCGATGTCACGGTCTTCAAGGAGATTCATGTACTCTCGGGCGGCGAACGAGCCAGGCTCTACCTCTGTTGTCTGCTCGAAGAGGAGCCGGATCTGCTCTATTTGGACGAGCCGACAAACCACTTGGACATACACTCCAGAGATATACTGGAACAGGCACTGGCGGACTTCACGGGCGCCATCTTGGCCGTCTCGCACGACCGCTTCTTCATCGACCGGATCGCAAGCGAGATACTTGGCTTCGTCGAAGGCGAAGTCCTCCCCTTCTTCAATTACAAGCAATACCGCAGGGCAGCGCGCGAAGCCCAGATCGAAGCTATCGCAAGATTAAGTGAACAACGACTTGCACAGCGACAGGAGAAGGCCGAGGCTGCCGAGCGACAAAACCGTCAGGCAGGCATCAATCCGGCCGAGATCAGGCGACGAAACGCCAAGCGCCAAGAGACCATGAACGGATTGGAGAGACAGATGGCCGAGCTCGAAGCGGAGAAGGAAGCGATCGAATCGAGCCTGGACGAAACAACAGGCAGAGATACCTATCTACGCCTGGCTGAGATTATGGAAACATACGAAGCGGCACAAGACCGTTATCTGGAGCTTGCGATCGAGGCGGAAGAAGCCTAGATCAAGGGTGAGTCAGCGCCTATCCGCCTTGGATTTCTGCTTCGACGTCGCTTCATCTGACGCTCCCTCATAGAGCTTCGCCAGTGTCTTCGCGACATCTCTGATATCATAGCCGCTTCTCGCGATCGCTTCCGCGGTCTCCTGACGAGGCCACAGGGACATCTCTATCGCCTTGTGTGCCCAGAGCTTCTCTGATTCCTGGAGATTCAGGAATTCGACGCACGGTGTCAGTGCAATATCTTCTGTGATCACATCTGAGATGAGACAGGGCAGGCCGCTCGCTTGAGCCTCTACCAGCGTCACCGGCAAGCCCTCATAGAGCGATGGCATCAAGAAGAGGTTCATCGCAGACATCAAATCTTCGATGTCGCTTCGTACACCGAGGAATCGTACGTGCTCGCTAAGCTGATTGTGCAGTACCCACTGCTCCATCGCCGGTCGCAATATGCCGTCGCCGACAAGCAGCAGCGTAGCCGTGGGTTCGAGCTCTACGATCTCCTTGAAGATCTTCAGGATAAACGCATGGTTCTTCACCTTGTTGAAACGACCGACATGCCCGAAGATCAGTTGATCCTCCAGAAGTCCCAGTTCCTCACGGATCCGCTTGGATGCACTCGCTTGATAAGCGAAGCGCCTCGCATCGATCCCGTTCGGGATGACTTGGAACGCACGATCGCCAAACATCCAGTGCCCCGCATCCTCCGCACAAGCTAGGTGCCAATCCGCCATCCGGTACAGGGGGTAGCGAAGCAGCTTATGTTGTCGCACGTTGTTGGACGAGCTGTTATGCGAATGCGCGATCAGGCACGAGGCTCCTCCCCGCTTCGCCGCCCAGAGTTCGAAGAACATACTGGCGTTCGAGAAGTGGCGGTGGACGATGTCGTAGTGATTTCGTCTTACGATCTCGGCAATTTCGCTCATCGATTTGCGAAGATCCGAACCCTTGGGTGTTGCATAGTGCAGCTTGCCGCCTAGCGCCTGTATCTCGGCGTCGAAATCGGCAGGCCCCTCCTCGAATTGGAGGAAGTCAAACTGTATCTTGGAACGGTCGAGCTCACGATAGACGTTCATGATGAAGGTCTCTTGACCCGCTCGGTCCATCTTATCCACTACATGCAGCACACGAATCATGGTCAAACCTCATACTCGTCTAATTGATCGAACAAGCCATCCTCGTTTATGGTGGCAAAGTAATCCTCCGGCCGTTCCGCCCGCCTGATCTGTCGGACCGATCCGTCCGAAGCCAGCAAGAGCTCTTGTGATCTTAGTTTACCATTATAATTGTAGCCCATGGCAAGTCCGTGCGCGCCTGTATCATGGATATAGAGCAGATCGCCTATATCTACTTGGGGCAGCATGCGATCGACCGCAAACTTGTCGTTGTTCTCGCAGAGCCCGCCGGTCACATCGTAGAGATGGTCTTCCGGATCGTTCTCTCTACCTACCACGGTCACATGATGGTATGCGCCGTACATCGCCGGACGCATCAAGTCTGCAGCCGAGCTATCCACGCCGACATACTGTTTATAGATATCCTTCTTATGTAGTACACGTGTCACGAGCGCGCCGTAGGGCCCCGTGATATAACGACCAAGCTCGGTATAGATCGCAACATCGTCCATACCTGCGGGCAAGAAGACCTCGTCATATGCCAGCTTCACAAGGCGACCGATCTCGCCGACGTCTGCCGGCTGATCCGTCGGGCGATACGGGATGCCGATGCCGCCGGACAAGTTGATAAACGCGATATGAGCGCCCGTCTCCTCGTGCAGCTCTCTTGCGAGGACGAACAAGAGGCGAGCGAGCTTCGGATAGTATTCGTTGGCGACCGAGTTGCTGACCAAGAACGCATGGATGCCGAAGTGCTTCACACCGAGCGCCTGCAGATCGATAAACGCCTGCTTCAGTTGCGCACGCGTCATCCCATACTTGGCATCGCCCGGATTGTCCATGATGCCGTTTGCCACCTCGAAGATACCGCCCGGATTGAAGCGACAGCTTATCGTCTCAGGTAGCTCACCGATCTCCTGTCTCAAGAATTCGATATGACTGTAATCGTCTAGGTTTATCACCGATCCGAGCTTATTTGCTAGGCGATAATCGATTGCCGGTGTCACATTCGACGAGAACATAATCTCATCGCCATGAAACCCGCAGCGATCCGCCATAATCAGCTCCGTATAAGAGGAACAGTCCACACCGCAACCCTCTTCTTGCAAGATCTTCAAGAGGGTCGGATTCGGCGTCGCCTTCACGGCGAAGTATTCCCGAAACCCGGGGTTCCAGCTAAACGCTTCATGCAAACGCCGTACGTTCGCCCGTATACCGGCCTCATCGTAGATATGAAACGGCGTCCCAAACTGCTGTGCAGCTGCTTCCAGGACCTCCCGGTTCGCAAATGTCTTCTTCTCGTTCACGTCTTCTCCCCCTAGATTCATCGCTTAGTATCTTCGGCAGCGGGGCACAGCTTATCTGCCATGCAGAGCGCCGATGCAATCACTTGATCCATATTATAGTACTTATATTCCGCAAGTCGACCGCCGAACACGGTCTTCTCTTCTAGCTCCGCAAGTTTCCGGTACTGCCAATAGAGCGCTTGATTCGAGTCATCGTTCACCGGGTAGTAGGCATCTTGGCCAAGCGTCCACTCACAGGGGTATTCGCGCGAGATCACCGTATGCGTCGTCTCACCCTGCATCGCGAAGTGCTTGTGCTCGATCACACGCGTGTAGGCTTCATCGCTCGATGTGTAATTCATCACCGCCACACCCTGATAGTTATCCATCTCCAGCACCTCGGTCTCGAAGCGCAGGCTACGGTAGGCGAGCGCACCGTGGCTGTAGCCGAAGTAAGCATCGATCGCGCCCGTATAGACGACGGTTGATGCGAGCTTGTCAAGCTCATCTCTATGATCCAGATAATCGCAATTCAATCGCAGGTCGATGCCGTCCAGCATCCGCCAGATGAAGGCAGTGTAGCCATCGGTCGGGATGCCCTGATGCGGGTCGTTGAAATAATTATTATCGTAGGTGAAGCGCAGCGGCAAGCGCCTGATGATAAACGCCGGCAATTCCCGGCAGGGTCTGCCCCACTGCTTCTCCGTATACTCGCGTATGAGCAGGTCGTAGATCTCTTGGCCGACCAGCGTCAGAGCCTGCTCCTCCAGGTTTGCAGGTTCGCGATCGAGCTTCAGTCTGGATGTTTCGATCTTAGCCCTCGCTTCCTCCGGCGTCCGAACACCCCATATCTGGTGGAAGGTGTGCATATTGAAGGGCAGGTTGTAGAGACTGCCCCGGAAGTTTGCCAGCGGAGAATTCGTGAAGCGATTGAACGTAGCGAAACGATTCACGAAGGCCCAGACCTCATCATCTGCCGTGTGGAAGATATGCGGTCCATAGACATGGATTTGTATACCGTGCTGCTCCTCCGTGTAGATATGGCCGGCTACATGCCCCTTCTTCTCCACTACGAGGACCCGTTTACCTCTATCGTGCATCCGACGGGCAAACGCCGCTCCGTAGGGCCCCGCTCCCACAACCAAGTAATCGTAGTCGTGCTCTCGTTTCTCATTTGTCATCTTTTGCATCTATACATCTCCTTAGAGTGGAGTAGCTCTGCCGAGCCAAGACAATCGGTACGAGTCCGGCTCCGGTCCGAAGGCCAAATCCTGATCACTTGCAATCAAGATCAAGAAGGCGATGAACGGCATCGTGTTCCTGTAATTTAAGGTGGCTGACGCGAGGCAGGCGACGCCAATCGTCATAACGAGCGTCAGTACCATCAAGTTTCGCCGCTTAAAGCCCGAAATAAAGGTATATAGATAGAATAACAGATAGCCTGCGGCGCCGAAGATGCCACCGTCGTGTAGTGCTGCGATCACTTGGCTATCAAACATGAATTCGTCTGCGATTTGGACCGGTCCTACGCCGAAGATCGGATACTTCAAGAAGAACTGGAAGGCGCCGACTGTCATACCGGCATCAAGCGGCATCTCACCGGAATCGATCATCCCCTGCGGAGGTGTACTCGGTGCACTGTATCTGGAACTGAAGGCAGTAAACGGCTCGAACAAGAGACCATAGTAGTAGCGCTTCACGTTGATGAGCTCCGCCGGGAAGGTGAAGTACGCAAACACGAAGATCAAGACAGACAGAGCGGAGAAGATCCAGAACGGACGCATAGAGATCGGCCGGATCTGCTTCGAGCGGCGTAAGAACAGCAGGCAAAAGAAGAAGTAGAGAATCGTCAGAGGTACACCCAGAACAATCAGTTTCGAGAAGCTGTTGATACCGATGAACATCAGCACAGCTACGACCGCGAGAATCGGCCATAGTGTGTGTTTCTGCTTATTCATCAAGAACCAGGCGATCAAGATAGCGATGAAATACAAGAAGGTAGAGCCCAAGACAATCGGCGTGAAGAAGGTACCGAAGATGCGATCGAAGGCGCCGACCTCTTGCATGTTCAGTAGCGGTGCCGAGCGCTCCGGCTGCATATAGAGCATCTTTGTCAGAGCGTAACCTGTTTCGAAGAAGAAACGTTGGAGTATATAGAAGACGATGTTCACAAGCGCTACGATGGCTGCGGTCCGATACATAACGGGAAGCAAGCGACGTTTCGCTACCTGTTGACCCATATAGACTAACAGCACCACGAGAAGTGACAAGTTGGTATTCCCTGCCAGGGCGCCGATAACGACGGACCAGCCGGCCGTACCGTTCTGAACATAGCCGATCGTATAGGCAACAATCGTGATCACACGAGAGATTATGAAGATGAGAAGCAGCGTCTTGATCTCCAGGCGTGTGAGCCTCGGCCACTTCCTATCACGAACGGCTTCGATCGCGATCAAGAGCACGAGCCAGACGGTAAGCAAGTACGCCATATTCACTTGTCTCGATCCGATAATCAGCGTGGGCGCCAGGATCGTAAACGAGAGCAAGAGGACATAGGAGGCCTCTGTCTTCTTCTTCAAATACAAGTAGCTTATTACGAGTAAGCTCACGACATTTATCAGGTTATTCACCATACACATTGTTCTCCGGTTTCTTATCTTCTGTATACGAGAAGGGTATATCTGTAATTGTATGCTTACCACTTAGGACTTGGCTTATCTGCTTGTAATTCGTGGAGGCGTCGCTTCGCTCTTGCCAGATGGCACGAGCCTCCTCTGCTGCCTGTAAACGAGTCGCTTGATCCGTAACAGCATATTGCAAGAGGTCGGACTTGATTGTTTCTGCCGTTACATCAGCGGGCCAGAGCAGCCCCGAGCGCTGCGGCATGACGATCTCACTAACGCCGCCGACATCAGTCGAGTAGACCGGGATGTAGCAAGCCATCGCCTCCATCATGGAGACGGGGACGCCCTCCGTCGAACTCACGTTTAAGAAGAGATCGATTGGCTCAGATAGGTAGTAATCCAGTATCTCGCCGATCGGGACGAAGCCTCGCATGTCCCACGTCATGGAGCCAAGTTTCTCTTCGGCATAGGCACGAACGGCATCGTAATCGGCACCGCTACCGAAGTGCGTCCAAAACACATCGATTCCACTAGTCTGCAAGAGTGCTAGCGCATCGATCAGGAGCGGCAGGCGCTTCAAGGCCGCAACGCGCGCACAAGTGACCAGATGCAGGCGCCCAGGTTTCGCTCGGCGAAGCGCTAAGATGCTATCTCTACTTCGACCTCGACCGCGAAGCGGATCCTCGATACCGAGGCGCGCCAAGTAGATCTTCCTCTCTTCCCCGGGTCTCATATACCGTTCCTCCATATAGCGCACACCGTATGTTGAACAAGGATAGAGAGCATCCATCCGCTGGATCAGGGCACGGCGAAACGGCTGATAACCCACACGGGACGCTTCGTCATAGATATCATAGCCATGTCCGCGGGCAAACGATCTCAGCGTATATGTCGGCTTCGTCTCGGCAAGCTTGGATCGAATCAAGAGAGCTGCGCGAGCCGGGACCGACATCCAGTAGCTGTAGACTGTGACCTCATCGTAGTCGACTCGCTCAATCTCATCCGCAATAATCGGCATCGCATCACGGCAGACCTGGTCCGCCCTCGCCTGCGCGTAGAGCAGATATAAGTGATGCTTCAAACTCTTGGCTCTACTCTCTCGCTCTTCTGCCATATCCTCTGCTTGCCAATTGCTTGGCTTCAGCATATAGCGTAGATCTCGCCAGGAAGCCGCAAGCTTCCCTCTGGGATTTGTTAGATGGAGCATACAACCCTCGGGCTGCGAGACTCTCGCGCCTTGTTTGCCCGTCGCATTCACCGGGAACAACAGCACGGTAGAGAAGTCCCTAACCAAGTAGTCCAGCTCCTCATGCACAAACATATCTCCGGTCGATGTGGGATAGACCGATGTAAGCAGAATCAATAATCGTTTCATCGAAATCTCCTTCTCCGGCTTACTTTTGGTGCCGGATGCTAGACCACAAACGGGTCAAGACGCCGGTCACGAGGTCTCGCATCAAGTACAGCGAGACGACGACCGCAACAGCCAAGATGATCATTTGGCTACCGAGTGTGGGGAATACATAATACAAGATCGTTACCGCAAGCAGTAAGGCTGTCCTGCCCAAGAGCAAGCCGCGTTCGATCCTGATCGGCAACAAGGTACGAAGATAGATGAAACGCGCGACGAAGGTCACAAGGAATCCGAGCAGAAGCGAGAGGTTTGCGGCCTGCAAGCCGATCAGCGGATAGAGCACGACCATGAAGAGGACGTTGGCCACCGCACCAATCACCGTCGTGTAGAACAACGCATCGTTTCGTTTCTCCGCGCTGAAGATATGGCCCATAAAATTAGACAAGGCCGAGGCGGCGGCAGCCAAGAGCGCGAAGGGAATCAACGCGATGGACGTCTCGCCGTACTTCGTCGTATCGATCAAGATCTTGAAGATTAGGCGGCCGGCCGGAATCAACATGAAGAGACCTAGCCCGAGCAGTGACAAATATTGATGCAAGACCGTTTCATAGTATTGCACCCGCTCCTTCTCGCGGCTGACCGAGAAGGCTTGTTCCTGCCAAGCAAGTGAGAAGATGGTGATGAAGATCGTCAAGAACATACCGGTCTTGTTCGCGACCGTCAGATTACTGAGCGCCACATCACCCGCCTGGCGACTGACATAGAGCTCATTGAACTTCGTCAGAGCGAAGTATGCCGTAGCATTCACCGCCAGCGGCCAGCAGAATCGCGCCATCGCCTTCATTTCCACGAGGCTCACATCCGAGCGCTTCAGACCACGCAGCATGCCCAACTGATATTCGTAGACGACAAAGGCGAAGGTGCCGCCGATAATCGGTGAGACAATCATCGCTTTGCCACCCATACCGCCCGCGAGCATAACGATCTGCGACAACCCCGTCACAAGTGAGGTCAAGATACCGACCAGCGCATAGAGTTTGTTGCGATTCAGGCCGCGCGCCGAGAATTGATAGAGATAATCCAGGAGGGTCACAACCCCCATCACGATCAAGTAGGGGTACAACGCTGTCTGCTTCGTATAGAGAGACACAAACCAGATAATTATGCCAAAGGCCGGCAACAACACCAGCGACAAGGCCAACACGGTCGCAAATACCTGCTTCTTGTGTACCTCATCATCTCGGTCGTACATGAAGCGAAGCAAGCCGGACCACATCTCCAAGAAGATAATCGAGACGAGCTGAGGCACAATCGTCGTCAGCAGCGAGATCTGTCCGTATAGCTCCGGCAGAATAATCTGGCTCTGCAAGCGCGTCAAGATCAGGGTAACAAGTTTCGTTCCGATGTTACCGAGGAAGTAGATGACCATGCGCCGAATGAGGGCTTCGGAGCCTAAATTCGTTTGGGCTTGACTCATGCTTGATCGTTTCCTTCTTGTTTGCGCATTGCTTGCACCGTCTCCCCGTGCTGTCGCTCTACCGCGATCAATTCCTGTGCCCAAACCGACTGCCAATAGACCAAATCGATTTCGACTCTCGCCAAGCGATGGCCATGACGGCTTGCAGGTTTCGGCAATTGCATGTAGTCGCCGAATAGCTTCACGAGCACATCCTCGACAGCCGAGGGACCCATCACGGGATAACCGCAGAAATCAAGATCCACAGCCGGGCTCATATCCGCTCTCGACATAAACGAACTTCGGTAGTCGCTGCGAGCGGACGGGTAGGCGATCAGTAGCTTGGAGGACTCATCGCCGTATTTTTGCATCGTTTGTAGGTTCTTCTTCCAGAGCTTGGCAGAAGCTTGCTTGGCCCGAAGCCCGTAATAGGCTTGAAGCGGCAGATGTCGACTCTTGTAACCGTCGTGCTTCACCCGTCTGGGGAAATGCGTGCGGAAGAAGTCGATTCGCTGGCGCCTTCTCCCCCAATCGTCATCCGGCACGTTGTCGAGCGGGAACAAATCAATGAACACACCTGATGAGATCCCCTCATAACTGCGACCGACTTCCTCGAAACGGCTGTGCTTGGCTCGAAGCTTCGCATAGGGAATCGGCAGTTGCGGCATCCATGCACCGTACTGGAGCTCGAAACGATCGGTATCCAATCGTTTGGCTAGCAGGTCCAGTAAGCGGTCGAAGTCCTGGCGCAAGATGCCGATATCGATGTCGTCGTCCCAGGGGATGAAGCCGCCATGACGCTTCGCACCGAGTAGCGTACCGAATAAGAGATAGTACTCGATGCCCTCTTCCCTGCAGATACGATCGATCTCCAGGAGCATATGCAGTTGAAGAGCATGGATCAATTGCATCGCCACATCGTCTGCAGGCAGATAGAAACCCTCGCCCGATTTGTCTTGGCGAACGAGCGGAGCTCCACTAGCTAATAAATCTGCAAGCTCTTCACCTTGTATCACTGTTTGTTCTCGCATATGTATGCTCCTTCTATTCGCGCTTATCTCTATCTCGATCGATATCTTCCGGGATATCGAAGGTCCACTCGCTATAGTCCGTCGGTCGGCAAACGGCCTGCAAGCCAACTGCTTGTAATTCATCGGGGCTGAG
>CAZLEA010000024.1:0-24458 GCA_964558445.1 uncultured Oscillospiraceae bacterium
GTTCTCGTTGTTCTCGTTGTTCTCGTTATTCTCGTTTTGATAACCGGCATGAGCAGCTCCAAGAGACGCACGTACCAGGAGTAATCCTCATCTGAGTTGACGACGATACCGGGGCTTGCCTCATTGCTTGTCATGGCTTGAATTGACTTCAGCAAGATATAGGCATCATAGACACGAATCGCTGCGAGCGAATCGCCGGCCGCGATCAAGTCCATACAGAGCTTGTTCCTCGCTCCGAATAAGCCGTTTAGGTCCCGCCCGCCAATCTCATGAGGGCTGATCCTACCTGCTGCGGTCGGTACATGCAAGAAGACTTGTTGTCCGCCCCGAAGAGCCGCCTGTACATCCTCGTCCTCCTCTAACCGAAGCTCTTCAACAAGCTTGTAGTAGAGAGGAAGCTCTGGATCGATGAGACAATCCGCAAGCTCTGCTCGGTCGGATTTCGTCTTGCCGGACGTCGCTTGTCGCCTGGCGACCAAGCCGTAATTATGTAGGCCTGTGGCAGACTCCCATAAGACGTACGTGAGATCTAATACGCCTAGGCCCTCGGGCAGACGCGTTTCGTTCTTGTAGCGAACAAATGAGATCGAAGCCTCTTCGTCCCTACCTCGAAACACCTGCTCTCGCAACCGTTTCCTGATGTGTTCTTCTGCCAAGAGGGGGGCGCTAAGTCTACGCTCTGCCTCGACATCTAACCAACGACGCTCGTAGGGTCGATCACGGTAGAGCTGGCCGCTAGGCAGACAGTTCAGATATTCTGTTTGCTGTACATGCTCATGGCTGTGCGCATGCAGAACCTCTCGACCAGGCCAGAAGACTTCAGAGAAGAACGAACTTGCCTCTCTAGCCATCGCCTCTGAGTAGCGGTGACCGCCGCGATCTAAGAAGAGCTTCAGCCCCGGCTTCTGTACCGGTTCGAGACCAGCAACCGCTTCGTTCGCCTGCCCCGACCAATAAGCCGCAGCTTCTCGAACCGTCTCTCTTGTCCCCACTAGGGGGAAGAAGTCATCTTCTGCTGCCAGCACGAGACACGGCCTCGGTGCTACGAGATAGAGCAGATCCGTGTGATCCCACGCGGCTTGCTCCACGGCAGGCAGGCACTGCTCTGCATCCTGCGGCACACCGGAGTCGAATATCCGCTGGCGACTGCTCACAAACGTGCCGGTCGCAACCGCCCGAATCTCGGGACAGACCGCAGCAAGCAGCAGACTCTGGAGACCCGCGCCGGAATTCCCCGTCACACCGAGCCTCGTCTCATCGACATCCTCCTGCTCGGCCAGGAAGCGAAGCGCCGTCAGCGCATCGGCTACGAAGCGTCTCGATGAGGATTCGCCCAGAAACAAGGCAGACAGGCCGCCGAGCGTATGCTCGCTCGTGCCCGGCATACACCAGAGCGGATTCGCCCCGCTTGGTGCTTCGTCGGGATAGGCGATTCTCTCACCCTGACCGACCGGATCCATGACAAGCACTTGCATACCTGCTCTTGCGAGTTTGCGGGCAGCCGCCTGATACTGCGGAGCCGCCTTGGCCAGTACATCATGCCCACAGAGGAAGAGGACAGCCGGTCCCCTTCCCGAATTATTGGGTTTATTCAGTTTATACAGATTACATGTGATCCCAAGTCTGTCTTCGCCATACAAGAGTACTCGCTCGACTAAGAGCCCCTCGCTCTCCAGTGAACCAAGCCGCTCTACTCTCGGTCTCACGCGGTCCCGATAGGAACCGGACGGTAAGCCAAGCACGTCCAACAATTGCGTCCGTAGTGTAGCAGCTCCCTCGTCCGGCGCCGTTGCCGCCGCGCTTCGTCTTCGCAAGCTTCGCTCCAGCGCCTCTCTTAGCCTGTCTCTTGTATAGAGTAGCAATTCATGCTTGCAGTCGTGGTAGTGATTCGGATCCATGTCTTAGCATTCGCCTCGTCTCTTATTTGACACCGAGATCGACCAAGTGACGGCCGATATGCTTGTCCAGCGCCTCCGCATACGCCTCTTCGTGTTCGCCAAGCAAGCGATAGAAGTGCTCCTTGAACCAGGGCTCGCTCAGCAAGAGTCCATAGGTGATATGGATCGTCTGACGCGCCGGATCCTCATCCAAGTAGAGCGGTAGCTCCGCATCCGTACGGCTGTCCAGCGGTACGATATCAGCCACCTTACTACTGATGTGGTAGTACTTCTCCGCCTCGGGGCGATGCTCGATGCTATACGCCAACATACGACGGAAGAAGGCAGGATCTACCTGCGACACAACACGCACGGCCTCCAGCCAATTCGTTCCTGCCGTCTTCGTATGGGCATGACCGCCCGTCACACGGCCGAAGATCGGGAACACGGAGAACTTGTCCGATCCGGAGTGTAAGCTCAAGCGATAGCCGAAGTGATCCGCGATCGCCTGGTGCGAGATGAGCTCTCGCTCGAAACGCGCCAGGTCGCCGACATAGTCGATGCCCTTCTCAAACGCGCCGAAGAAGTGAGGTGCCATACTGGACACATCGATCTTCGCCGCAGCTAGCTCGGCTGCGACCACATAGTGCTCTTCCGGTGAGGTCACACCCGGCGTCTCATCGATCGACATCTCGAAGTCCACCGCCTGACCGAAACCGATCATATGCGCATAACAGCGCTTCGTATGCTCGATCGCCCGGTAGAAGGTGAGGACAATTCGTTTCAGATCGTCTGCATCGATAACACCGACGACAGGCAGATCAAGATCGCCATAAGTAAGCTCGTAGCGCAAGCGTGTCGCTTCCGGCACGGCCATATACGCCCGATCGAGCGCCTCACCCTCCAGGGCGTTAGCCGACGTATCGATATGCTCCGAGCTATCGAGTGTGATCATCGTACAAGCGCTCTCGAGTGCATAGGTGATCTCCTCGATCGTCTTCAGATGGTCACCATCGGCGCCATAGCCGGTGCGGTAATCCTCTTGGAAGACGGCGAAGGCAGCAGAAGCGATCACCTCCGGGAACGTACGATTCGTCAGTGTCAGTTCGCGAATCGACTGCTGGGCGAAGATCGGAAATGCGTCGGTACCCGCAAGCGCACGGATATGCCCCGGTGTTGCAAGACCCAAGCGATCACCGAGTCCGAAGGTGAAGGACTTGTCCCCTCTCGATACGGGTTTCGTCCACGGGAAGTCTCGCATCAGCTGCTCTGCGTTCTCCACGGAGAGCGGACACAGAGATAGCTGCTCTGCCAGCTGCGTGCCCTTGTATGCTGCAGCTTGCTTGCCATAGACCAGCAGATATTTCTCATATCCTTGTCGGACTATCGCATAGACGCTATTCATCGCCTCATGGACCGATTGTTCATAGACTACGAGGTCATATTGCTTCAGTTCATGTTCCAATTGCTTGATATCCATCTTGTTTCCTTTCATCATTGCAGAAGAGCTCTCATCTATTAGCAGTGTAACCAACATAGCACAAAAAGAGTTGCGACATCGCCCCCCTATCGTTTCAAAATATTGTTATCTAATCAAAAAAGAGGACACCATAGGCATCCTCTCTTCTTATCGGCCGAACAGGCCCACAGTTAGATAACTGTGTTCTTATTCACTTGGTATCTTGGCTTAATCGCCCAGAGCGCGAAGTCTCATGTCGATGAGATCTTGTACACCGAGGCCTTGAAGCTGATCCTTGTAGGTCTCCCACTCGGCATCGATGTCGGACTGACCAGAGATCCACTGTGCCTGCTTCTGCGTGATGAAGTCCCTGATGGCAGTCGAGATGTCAGACATCTTGGTTGCATCTTCGGCCTTGACCCAGTAGCTGGGGATGGCATCGGTCAGGTAGGGCTCGTAGAGTTCGTCGACAACGGCCTTCTCGTCGAAGGTCTCGACTTCTACGTTGTAGGTGAAGCCTGCGGGGATATACTTCGGCAGAGACTGCGGGAAGAGGTTACCCCAATCGTAGAGATCCTGATCTTCTTGGCTCATCTGCGAAACGTCCTTAGCGGTATAGGTTCCGTCATCTTCCTTGATCAAGGTGATGCCAAGCGGTCCTCTCTGCGACTGCAGAGAATTCTCGAGCTGGAAGAAGTTGTCCCACCAGCGAACGATGACTTCCGGATGCTCCGCGTTGTCGGTAACGACAACCTGATTCTTGAGCACGGTGTTACCGTAGGTGTCTCTCAGATAGACTTGCTTGACGTCTGACGAACTGCTCAGAACAGGTACGGGTACCCAATCCGGCTCTTGGCCTGCTTCATAAGGCATGATATCGCTGCTGGCATACATGATCGAAACACCGTATACGTCTTGCGCGCCCTTACCCTTCCACTGGGAGGAGTCCTGGGTGAAGACTTCGGGATCGATCAGGCCTTCTGCGTAGAGGCTTGCGAGGAACTTGATGCCTTCCTTGTACTCGTCGCGGTCCGCGCCGAAGGTCAGCTTGCCGTCTTCCATGGTGAAGCCTTCGTCATTGACGGAGAGACCGAACCAGCCGGCGAGGTCACCTAGGTGCTTGTTGTCGGGGCCGGTGGTGAAGGGGATCTCATCGTTTGGATCACCGTTACCGTTGGCGTCTTGCTCCTTGAAGGCACGAAGCACATCACGGAACTCTTCGGTAGTGGTCGGGACATCCATACCGACGTTCTCAAGCCACTTGGTGTTGATGAACGGGTTGAACGGTACGGCAGGTGCCTCGAGGACGTAGGGAATCGAGTAGATATGCCCATCAGGTGCGGTCATCGTATCGCGAACGCCTTCCAGAGCGAGCAGCTCCTGCATCTTCGGTGCATACAGCTCGAAGAGCTCTTCTAGCGGGATGTAGACACCCTCCTCGACGCCCATGGTAAGAATCGAGTTCGCAGACAGTGTCCAGCCACCGATCACGTCGGCATAATCGCCGGTGTTCAGATCGAGGGTCAGACGCTCGGTTGCAATCGCATAGGGATACTTCTGAAGCTCAACCTTCACGCCGGTCTGCTCTTCTAGGATATCGAACATGACGTAATCGTCGTCATCTTGCGAATCGTCGACAAACAGGCTAAACGAGTAGGTGCCGGGATCTACGATCGGTAGACCCTCCTTGTACATGATATCGTTGACCTTCTCGCCACCCGGCTCGCTGCCATCGGTATCATCCGTGTCGTCTGTATCTTGTGTATCCTTGGTTGTCGAAGCGCTCTCGGAACCACCCGGTTTGGTAGTCTCCGTCGTCCCTCCTCCGCCGGAACACGAGGCCAGTAGTGTGAGCATCAGCGCGGCTGATACTATTAAGGTTAGACCTTTCTTAAGAAACATGTTTCTTCCTCCTTTTTCTAACATCACGATAATTATCCTTTGACAGATCCGATCATGACTCCCTTGACAAAGTGCTTCTGGACAAGGGGATACAAGATCATTACCGGGATGCTGGATACGATGATCAGCGAGTATTTCATCAGTTCGGTCAACTGACGAGCCTTCTCGATGGCTGCAATCTGCTCCGGCGTGGTTGCGTTCTGTGACAATTGGGATTCGTTTAGAATCAAGATCGAACGCAAGATGAGCTGAAGCGGGAACTTGGTTTGTGTAGACATATAGAGCAGGGCACTGAAGTATGAGTTCCAGTGGCCGATGCCGTAGTAGAGCACCATGATCGCGATAATCGCGGGCGAGAGCGGCAGTGCAATCTGGAAGAAGAACTTCGTATCGCTACAGCCATCTAGCTTCGCCGCCTCGAGGAGCTCGGGCGAGAGATTCGACTTGAAGAAGGAGCGGGCGACGATCATGTTGTATACGCCGAGCGCGCCCGGGATGATCAGAGCCCACATGCTGTCTAGCAAGCCCGTATTCTTCACGACGAGGTAGGTCGGAATCATACCGCCGCTGATGAACATCGTAACGAGATAGAAGCTCGTGACGAATCGTCCGCCGTTGAAGTCGGGTCTGGACAGGGCGTATGCCGTCGGTAGGGTAACCGCCAGATTCAAGAGCGTACCGCACACGGTATAGAGCAGCGCGTTGAGGAAACTTCTGACGATCAGCTTGTGCTCGAACACAGCCGTGTAACCGTCTAGGTTCAAGCCGACCGGCTTCCAGATCACGAGTCCTCCGGCTACGGCCTTCGGATCGCTCACCGACGAGATGATGATGAAGTAGAGCGGGTAGGCGACGATGATGAAGATGGCAGTCAGAATCAAGAAGATGATGCCGTCGTAGACCATGTCACTATTAAATGTTAAACGTTTGTTTCTGGTACTCATCTTACTTCCTCCTACCACAGACTATTACCGGACAACTTATCGGCGGCCTTGTTCACAGCCAATAGCAACACCGCATTGATCACGGAGTTGAAGAGGTTGATGGCAGTCGAGTAAGACATGTCGTTATTAATCAAACCTACCTTATATACATACGTGGAGATGATCTCCGAGACATTGAGGTTCAGGTCGTTCTGTAACAAGAACGCCTTCTCGAAACCGACGGACATGATGCTTCCGAAGTTCAGAATCAAGAGGATCGTTGCGGTTGGTAGGACGAAGGGGAAATCGATATAGCGTACCATCTGAAACTTGCTGGCACCGTCAACACGGGCAGCTTCGTGGAATTCGGGACTGACACCAGATAGTGCGGCAAAATAGATAACAGAGCTCCATCCCGCCGTCTGCCAGATACCGGACCAGACATAGATATGACGCCACATGCTGGCCTGACCCATGAAGTTAATCGGCGCGATGCCGATGAGGCCGATCAGCTTATTGGCAACACCGATACTGGGCGACAAGAAGAGCAGTAGCATACCGGACATGACGACAACCGAGATGAAGTTCGGTGCATACGTGACAGTCTGGATGACCCGTCTGTAGCGCTTATGGCGAAACGAATTCAGCATCAGAGCCAAGATTAGCGGGATCGGGAAACCGACCAGCAGAGAGTAGGCACTGAGCATAAACGTATTCTTGATCGTTGTCTCGAAGTATGGGGAGTTAATGAAACGAACGAAGTGATCCAGGCCAACCCACTGACTACCCCAGAAGCCTCGCCTCGGCGAGAAACGTCTGAAGGCAATCTGCACGCCATAGATCGGCACATAACTATAGATGAAGGTGATGATCATACCCGGCAACACGAAGAGCCAGAGCTGATAGTTATCCTTCATACGCCTCATGAACGAGCGCTTCTTCTTGGGCGTTGCGAGTGCCGTCTGTTTATCCATGCCTCATGACTCCTGTCCGTTTATTAACATCAAATGCGTTAAAAATATAACGTGTATATAGATGAAATGTTCTTCGGTAGTGGTTCCGGATCAGCTTCGATGGCGATCTACATTTCAATAATATCACAAATTCCAAGCACCAAGATGGTCATAAACCATCCTTACTTAACCAAAATACACAATCCATTGACCTTTGTCAATCACATTCATTACAAAAAGATGGAACAAAACAATTGGCATTATCCAAATTGCATGATATGATAATTTTAACATCGATGTTAATACCCGATTCGGATTAACATCACGGTAACAACGGTAACGTTAATTCGTTTGTCTTACGAAAGAAGTGCAAGTATGAAGGAAATACCTGTCCAGAAACTAGCTGACGAACTAGGCTTATCCAGAGTCACCGTCTGGAAGGCCATGAACGACAAGCCGGGCGTCTCTCCTCGAACCAAGAGCCGTATATTGGATGCTGCCAACCGTTATCAGAACGGCCAGCTTAGCCTCCGCACGTCGGAATTCCTCCCTACGGACGAGAAGACGTTTCGGCAGGTGACCCTCCTACTATCTAGGGCGAGCAGTTCCTCGTTCTGGATGCGGATGTTGAATCAAATCGCCCACGAGCTAAACCGCAGCAAGATCAATCTGCACTATGCGCCGATCGATGACCTAAACGATCGTATGCCCAATCTGGAAGCCCTCGTCCAAGCGGATCGCTCTCAGGGCATCATCATCGTCAACGTCTATAATAGGGACTTGATCGATAAGCTCAGTCGCCTTGACCTTCCGAAGGTCTATTTCGACACCCTGCCCGAATACAATGTGATGGATTTGTCGGGTGACCTGTTTCTACTCGATGGGCGAGGACCGATCGAGGCCATCACCAGCAACTTCATCCGAAACGGCTGCAAGCGAATCGGCTTCATCGGAGACATCCACTACGCCAAGACGAATCACCTTCGTTGGGAGGGCTTCATCAACGCAATCGACAAGAACAAGCTGGCGCTCGATCGCTCGATCTGTTATACAGGTCCGATCCCCGCAGAGTACTACACCGAATCGATCGGCAGCTTCCTGGACAATCTAGACGATTTGCCCGACGCCTTCGTCTGCGCAAGCGACTTCGTGACCTTCAACGTCTTGAATCACCTATCGAAGAAGGGCGTACGCGTACCCGAAGATATTCAACTTAGCGGCTATGACAAGTCCACAGACTTCCTGCTCACAAACCACGATATCACAACCGTCCAAGTACAGAACGAACAGCTGGGTAAGCGCCTGATTCATCAGCTCAGCTACCGGGTCTCGAATCCGCACGCGGACTTCGAAGAGATCACCATCACGCCACAGATTCTAACAATCAAGTAAACAGATACAAGAAGAGGAGATTACTATGAGTGAAGATCATATCGTACAGCTAGGTGTACACAACTATAGCGCAGCAGATGCCTATGTCCGTCCGGAGGAGCCGAACATCCAAGCGAAGCTGGAGTGGTTCCAAGACCAGAAACTTGCTCTGATGATGCACTGGGGTCTCTACAACCAGCTCGGCATCGTCGCGTCATGGGCGCTCTCGGACGTAGACGAGGACTGGTCTCGTCGCCAGATCAACTGGGTCGACTCCCCCGAGGAATTCATCCGCCAATACTACGCACTAAACAAGTCGTTTAACCCGATTCGCTTCCAGCCCGAAGAGTGGGCGGATATGGCGGTCGAGAGCGGGTTCAAGTACCTGATCTTGACAACCAAGCATCACGACGGCTTCTGCCTCTGGGATAGTAAGTATACGGACTACAAGACCACGGGTGAGGACTGCCCCTTCCACACGCACAAGCACGCAGACATCGTCAAGAGCATGTTCGACGCCTTCCGCGAGAGAGGGCTCGGCATCGGCGCCTACTTCTCGAAGGCAGATTGGCACACCCCCTACTACCGCACACCCGAGCTAGAAGACGATAAGCCGACCACACGCGGCCCGATGTACAAGCCCGCAGACGATCCCGAGCGCTGGGAGAAGTTCGTCCAATTCACGAAGAATCAGGTGCTCGAACTCTGCACGGATTACGGCGATATCGACATCCTCTGGTTCGATGCCGGTTGGGTATCGGAGGATAACGGCCAGGATATCCGTCTCGGCGAGATTGTAGAAGAAGCAAGGAAGCTGCAGCCTGACGTCCTCTCCGTCGACCGCACGATCGGCGGCCCCTACGAGAATTACATCACACCGGAGATGACGGTACCGACCGATCCGATTCTGGTCCCCTGGGAGAGCTGTCTGACACTCGGTGTCGACTTCACCTATGAGTTTGGCGACGTCTATAAGTCACCGCGTCAATTGGTGAACATCCTGGTCGATATTGTTGCCAAAGGCGGTAACCTCGCCCTCAACGTCAGCCCCCAGCCCGACGGCAGAATTCCGCTCGAGGCGATGCACAGCCTGCTTGGGCTCGGCCAGTGGCTACGCACCTACGGGGAAGCGATCTACGGCACAAGGCCATGCGCCCCCTACGCCAAGAACGATGTCAGCTTCACGAAGAAGGGCGACACCGTCTACGCGATCCGCAGCTATCGCTTGTCACAAGAACCGGTGGGTCAAGAGATCTTGATTCCCTACACCGAAGACTTCAAGACGATTCGATTCCTGGACAGCGGCGAAGAACTCGAGTACACACGAACTGACGATGGAATCAAGGTAACCGTACCGCGCGGCAAGCGCACGGGATCGGCACCGATCGCCCTCGTCTTCAAGATCGAAGCATAGGAGATGACAGATGCAAGTCGACTTGTTACTTGGAACCGGCGAGGCCGCGCTCTGCCTGGACAGGTACGGCCGAATCACGGATATACGCCGACAAGACGGTGTATCCGTATGGCCACGAGGCCTAGAACCGCAGCCCCTCCTTCGCGTCTGCCAAGACAAGCAGATATACGAGGCAGAAGCATTTGTGGTATCCGAGGATGAGCGCTGTCTTGGCTACCAATTCGGCAGCGAACGTACGGTTGAGCTCAGCTTGGAAGTCCATGAGCACTATACCTCGTTTCGCGTGACATCTGCATCACCCGAGATCGATCATCTCCTCATCGGCCCCGTCTACTCAACGCTAGGAGGAGAGATCGGCGAGATCGTAGGCGTCGTCCAAGGTGACGGCCACGCGCTCGGCATCCAAGCGCTGAATCCGAAGACGCTGGCCGGCTTCCCGCCAGGCTACCCTACATCCACCCATCCCTATGTCACGGATTTCACAGGCTCCGAATCGTCTGTTGCGACCATCGAATTCACGGAGTCGGCCGCTTATCGGGCAAGCTTCCCGGGCGGGGACGGCTCCCTCCTACAACTATTTGTAGAAGCCAGGGATCGTAAGCGACAGAAGGACTTCTTGAACTTCGAAGACGTCCCCCTAGCAGCATGGAGCACGGATTCCGATGCCCTGATAGCGGGTGCAGGCTTCGCCCTCTTCTCCTGCAGGGATTCAGAGATTCTGGATGTTATCGAAGCAATCGAACTCGGTGAGGATCTGCCGCATCCGACAATCGACGGCGAGTGGACGAAGCGTTCGCGCGAGACCATGCGCTCCTATCTCATCGCAGACTTCCTGCCGGAGGAATTCTCGTATCTCCTCGAGCAAGCGAAGGCCGCCGGTATGAGCCACCTCTATCACGCCGAGCCCTACGAGAATTGGGGTCACTTCGATCTGCGCCAAGACGCCTTCCCCGATGGTG
Source organism: uncultured Oscillospiraceae bacterium (assembly GCA_964558445.1). Lineage (GTDB taxonomy): Bacteria > Bacillota > Clostridia > Saccharofermentanales > Fastidiosipilaceae > CAYXVJ01. Next base: position 10,859 of record CAZLEA010000024.1, read on the forward strand.
TGGCAAGCCTCGAATACTATGCCAAACAAGCAGAGGCCGAGGGCATGGGTATCGGACTGCACAGCCTATCGACCTTCACCACCACGAACGACCCATATGTCAGCCCCGTACCGACGAAGCGCCTCATGGCCCTGGCCGAGACCACGCTTGCGAAGACACTACAGGCAGATGATACCGTCCTCGAGCTTAGCGATGCCGATGGCTTCCGGCACCTGACGATGCTACAAACAATTCAGGTCGGCGAGGAGCTGATTCGCTTCTCAAGGAGAGATGGCAAGCAGCTTGTAGACTTGACACGCGGCGCTTGGGAGACCATAGCCACGACGCATCCTGCGGGAACGACGGTTCGTCTGCTGACGGATCATCCGTATCGCGTCTTCTTCCCCGATATCGATCTGCAAACAGCCTACTCCGCCAAGCTCGCGTCGCTCTGTACCGAGGGACGAGCCTCCATGCTCTCCTTCGACGGACTCGAAGGCTGTATGGCAACAGGCGAGGATCTGCTCGCGATGAACCGACTGGTCCACGACTTCTGGCAGGATTCGGGCCGAGACGGCTTGTTAAACGACGCATCCAGACTCACCCACTTCCTCTGGCACATCCACACACGGATGAACTGGGGCGAACCCTGGGGTGCCAAGATGCGCGAGGGTATGATCGAACACCGAGTGACAAACCAGGCCTTCTTCAAGCGAAACCTCCTGCCTCGCATGCTCGGTTGGTTCCTGCTTCGCACGGCTAACCGCAAGTTCGAAGCGACATCGCCCGAGGATATCGAGTGGGCGCTGTCGATGGCGGCGGGGTTTGATGCGGGTTTTGCCCTCTCTACTAGCTACACTGCGCTCAAGAATAACCACTGTTCAGGAGAGATTCTGAAGCTGATTCGCAAGTGGGAAGCGCTTCGCCTCGGCGGCGCTCTAGATGAGGAACTTCGCACAGAGCTCAGGCGAGTCGATACAGAGTGGCATCTCACAGAAGACAGTGACGGCTACTTGCTCTATCCGCTTACAATTGTCGGCCCTCTGGTCTGCGATCTACTAGAACAGCAACCGGGTCAGCCGGGCGGCTCGGATTGGCTGGTCAAGAATCCCTATGAAGCCGGTTCCTACGATCTACGTATCCAGGTCAACGGTTATGGAGATGTCCATCGTCCGAGCCTCAGCAGCAAGCAGGGGAACCTGATCTTCGATTGCACGATCAAGCCCACTCAGTACCTCTGGTTCAGACAGGGCCTGGCCTACCTCACCGACCGTAACTACAAATTCTTGGAAGACGTGTCCTATCAAGGCGACGCCAGACTCGCTTCGGGCACGCAGAATCTCTCGTTCGCCTGCGACTGGTCCGGCGACGAGGGACCCGAGATCGTGACCCGCCTCTATCTACGCGGCATGCCGCATCGACTTCCATACACGGCGACCGATCGTGTAGCAAGCAGGGGGACAGACAAGGAGACAGGCGATGGCTAAGCATATCGATCTCGCCAAGCTAAACTATCCGGGTGGTGACTGCCCCTTCTACAGCTCGGATATCGAGGCCGATCTGGCAGCGATCTATGCTCCCCTGCCGATCGACGACATCTCCGATATGGACAACAGCAGCTCCTATGAATTCCTCGTCGCCCTCGATAACTTGGGCTATCGGGTAGGACAGATAGATCTTGGCGGCGGGGTCAAGATGGAAACCCTCGATCCCGCTATCGAAACGAGAGACCTCTACTATCTATACGTCGCAGTCTCAACCGTCAAGCCCCTCTACATGTGCTCCGTCTGGCGCTACAAGAAGCAGAGTATGGATCTGGATGTCTACACAGAGGAACCAAACGACAGCGGCTTCCTCGTCTTCTCTCGTTTGGAGGAGCTCGAGCGACATCGAAACTTGGAGCGCATCACAGAAGAAGACGCCTTGCACCTCACCACCGAAGATGGCAAGACGCTTAGCGTCTACGATCGTTATTTCGACTTCTATGCGTTAGGCGAATAGCCCTCGCAGTTTATCTGTTGCGAATTCGCTACAGACGACTCATCTCGCCAAACAATCTAGCGAACACTTCTGCTCTGATGCTCATACATCTCCCGGTACAAGCCGCCTTGCGCGATGAGCGTGTCGTGTGGTCCCTGCTCCACAATTCGGCCGTGATCCATCACGATGATCTGATCCGCATGCCGAATCGTCGACAGTCGATGCGCAATGATGAAGGTCGTGCGCCCCTGGGCCAACTTGTGGATCGCCTCCTGGATGATCCCTTCCGTCTCGGAATCGATACTGGCCGTCGCTTCGTCCAGCACCAGAATCTTCGGATTGCGCACCATCGCTCTGGCGAAACTGATGAGTTGGCGCTCGCCTGAGGAGAAGCCTTTGCCCTTCTCGGTCACTTCCGTCAACATACCATCTTGCAGTCGATCGATCATCTGACCCGCACCGAGCACGCGAAGCGCCTCCTCTGCCATCTCGATCGTGATGGATTCGTCGTCCAGACTGATGTTACTGTACAGCGTCCCGGTGAAGATGAAGGGGTCTTGGAGCACCAGCGCCATCTGCGGCCGAATACTGTCCGGATCGAGCTCTAGCAGATTCTGTTCATCGAAGTAGATCGCCCCCTCCTGGACCTCATAGAAGTGGAACAAGAGATTCATAATCGTCGTCTTACCCGAGCCTGTGTGACCGACAAACGCCAGCGTCTCACCCGGTTTGGCCTCGAAGCTGACCTGCTTCAATACCTTCTCCTCCACATACGCAAAGGTCACCTCATCAAACCTCACCGCCCCCCGTAGCGTCGCGTCATGCGTCGTTCGCTCCTCGATTGTCGGTTCGTCCAGCAGCTCAAACATATGATCTGCCGCACTGTTCGCCCGCTCGAGATCGCCGACTCTCGTCATCGCGTTCTGAATCTGGCCGAAGAGGCGGATCATGTAATCGATGAAGACATAGATTGTGCCGATCGGCATCAGGTAGCGGCCGCTGATCTGACCATAGCCGAAGTACAAGAGCGCAAGCCCCAGTACGACATACTGCAGAGTACCCGTCGCGTTGAACGCGCTGTAAGACCAGAGTTTGGTCAGCTTGTAGCCCTGGTCGTAGACATAGTCGTTGATCTCGGCGAACTCACTGAAGATCTGCTCTTCTTGATTCATCGCCTGGATCTGCTCCATGCCCTGGATGTTCTCGTTTAGATTCGCGTTTAGCTGGCTGAGGCCTCTGCGGAAACGTCTGTTGTACTTCGCGGACTTCGTCTTGAAGTCGAAGAACAAGAAGATCAGGATCGGCATCGGAATCATGGCGATGAGAAGCAGGTACGGATCGATCAGGGCGAGGCCCAGTACGATCGCAAGCCCGTAGACTATAGCCGTCAACAACTGCGACAAGACCACGTCATACAAGACCTTGACCGCCTTGCTGTCGTTCGTGATTCGCGAGACTACGGTACCGGCCGGCAGCTTATCGAAGTAGGCGATCGGTAGAGACTGCACGTGGCGGAACACATCCTCTTGGATGTTCATGCTGATCTTGTTGGACGAGTACTGGAAGAGCCAGGTACCGCCATAGCGAAACGCCGATGCGAGGAGCACGGATCCGAAGTAGAAGGCAAGCATCCACACGAAGGTCTCGGGACTGCGAATCCCCACGTTCTCCACCATCTCACGGTCCACCACGAGGCCGACCACATAGGGACCAATCAGATCCGCACCGATCGTGAAGCCTGTCAGGAGGAAGCCGATCAGTAGGCCAGTCTTCGATCGCCACGCATACTGCATCAAGCGCTTGTTGCGATAGCTCGCCGTCGCCCTGATCTTCCGGCGCTCCTCTCTTGTCAATTTCGTCTTATAATCGGCGCCGATTCGCGCCTCCAAATCCTTACTCATATGATCCTTCCTTCGCATCTGCTTCTAGTTGCTGGCGCAGGAACTGCTCTTGATACCAGCCACCCTCGGCCAGGAGTTCGTCGTGCGTACCCCGACCGACGATTCGCCCTTGATCCAGTACCAGAATCAGATCTGCATGCATCACGGCCGAGAGCCGGTGCGCGCTGATCAGGTTCGTCTTACCCGCCCGCGTGCGGCGAATCGCCGACAAGATATTGTTCTCCGTCGTCGCATCGACCGCCGACAAGCTGTCGTCCAGAATCAGGATATCCGGCTGCTTCAACAGGGCTCTGGCGAGAGACACGCGCTGCTTCTGACCACCCGATAGAGCGATCCCCTTCTCACCGACCATCGTCTCCAGGCCATCCGGCAATTGCGCCAGATCCTTCGTGAAGTCGGCGAGCTCGATCGCTTCTTCGATCGAGAGGTCGTTTGTCTTGTCCGTGCTGTGGCCGAGGCGGATGTTCTCCTCGATGCTCCTGGAGAACAGAGTATGTTGCTGCGGCACGTAGCCGATCTGCTCACGGATGCTCGCCATCGTATAGGCTTCGACAGGTTTGTCGCCCAGGAACAAGCTGTTATCCGTGATCGGATAGAAGCGAAGCAGCTGCTTCAGGAGACTTGTCTTACCCGAACCGACCTTACCGACGATGCCGAGCGTCTGACCCGGCAGCAATTCGAAGTCAATCCCCTGTAGGCGCGGCTCATCGTCCTTGTTATAACGGAAGTCCAGATTACTAAACCGCAGGGCCCCCCCGCCCTCATAGACCACAGCGTCCGGGCGATCCGTCATATCTTCTTCGTACACCTTGAGCTCATGGATACGCTCACCGGACGCCACACCCTGTTGCGCGACGTTCATGAAGTCACCGAGAGCGAACATCGGCCATGTGAGCATACCGAGGTAGAAGATGAAGCTGACCATCTGGCCCGTAGAGAGCTTGCCCTGACTCATCAACCAAGCGCCACCTACGAGCGCGATCAGGTAGCAGAGGCTCGGAATAATCTTGGACATCGGGGCGAACAGCGCGTTCAGGCGGACCACCGACATGTTCTTGTCGAACAAGTGCTTCGCCGTATCGCCAAACGTGGCGGTCGACTGCTCTTCTAGTCCAAACGCACGGATCACGCGCACACCTGCGACGTTCTCGAGCACATCATCGTTCATCCGATCGAACGCATCTTGGGCCTCATCGTAGCGACGATAGAGCAACGAGCCGACCTTCTTGGACATGATAAATAATAAGGGTAGGGGCAGAATCGACAGCAGCGTCAAGCGCCAATCCACCGTGATGGCCATCACCAGAATCGTCGCCGCGGGGTACACTGTGGCATCGAGCAGCGCCATCGTGCCGAAGCTCATGAGCTCTGCCGTCCCCTGCACATCGTTCGTCGCCTTACCCATCAGGGAGCCGGTCGTGTGCTTGGCATAGAACTGAGGGCCTTGGCGCAAGAACTTCTGCAAGAGTACGACGCGACTCTCACGACTGATGACATCGCCTGCCTTGAACACCAGTACCTGCCAGATGTAGTTAATCACGTACATCATGAGCACCAGCACGAACAAGAGGCCGATCATCAACATCAATTCGTCCATCTCGATCGACTTCGCGGCGATGCGGTCAGCCAGATAACCGACGGCCCACGGCGGAACCAGCGTGATGGCATAGTTCACCAACATTAGGAGAATCGAGATGGTGTACTCGGTCCGATAGAGTCTTAGGAACCATCCCAGATAAATCCGGATCTTACGTAGCATAGTTATTCCTCATCTGTTGTAATCAAAAAAACACAGCCATTCAGCTGTGTCCATAACTACAGTGAAGGGCTCCCCCCTCACCCGAACAGTCGACCGTCATACAGCGGTATCTGTTCGTTGCCACGATATAATTCTAGTTGCAGTGTGAAGAGGAGTAGTGGGTTAAGACCGTAGCGGTCTTCGTTCTAACGATTAAGTTGATCATGATTGGGTCTCCTCTCTTTCTCTTGATTTTTGCTTGCTAATCGTATCATGCATAAATTGCTGCGTCAACAAGTAATTTCTGATTAGTCTGTCCGAAATAAGCTTAGACAGATGAATCATGAATTTCTCCACCCGGGTAATGTAGAATTGGGACAAGCTGAAGTAATTTGGACCATATGTATATTGAGCCTAAGATTATTACTACAACGCAGAAATCACCCAAGCTACAATATGTTTAGCACATCGATTCACTAAGCGTTACGAAACAAGCGCCTGCCAAGGGAGGACCAATCATGTCCGAGAATATCCAGAAGATCCTAGAGAATAAGAAGGACAAGCAATTCGAGGATACGCACGTGCATCTCCAGCGCAGTTACCTGTACTTGATCAATACCCATGGCGAAGCTGCTATCAGTGAATTATGCCAGCACGCGGGGGTCAATCGGAGCAGCTTCTACTATCATTTCAAGGATGTAAACGACTTGCTCTAAACCATACAGCGAAACATCTTCTCTTATCTGGAGCAACCGCTGGTCACAGCTTCCAGAGAAGCACCGCATCTCACGCCTGATATATAACGGCTGCTCACGAACCATTTGTTCATCTTCCGTCGCTTCTATCGTCTGTTTCTAAGAGAGAACAGCGTAGCAGATACGCTCGAAACACTCTACGATCTCATGCGCGATTCGTTTGTCATCCCCTATCTGCAGAAGCGTGGCCGAACCGATCTGCGCTATCTTGAGATGACTTATACATGTTACAAGGCCGGCCTGGTTGCCGTCATCGAGAAGTGGTTTCGAGATGGCCTCCAAGATACACCAGATGAAGTCGCCACCATCTTGTTCAACACACTACGCTTATAGGATAGATAGGAGAAGGCCCGGTACTGCGGAGGATGGTCGCAAGTACCGGGCCGAGGTCTGATCGTGTTAGTTCATCTGGTGGCTACTGCCACTTCTGTTCGGGTGAATAAGCGGTCAGGGTCTCACCGTTGTTGGTCACCTTCGCCTTGATTCTATATGTTCCCGATTGGTTGATCTTGACAACGCTCTGTGTCACGAGATAGTCACTGCCAACATGGGTGAAGGTCACGACATCGCTCCACCAGAGCAAGACCTTGCGTTGCAATGTCACCTCAACGAGGATTCGATTCTTATTATATGTATAGACGATGACCACCATGCTGACCGTTCCATCAGCTGAAATCCTAAGCGAGGTCTGAATCTGACTGATATGCGTCGCCATCGGCATGATCATCCCGCCTTCAGGACCACCTGAATCTCTGTCGATTCGACTAATCGCATCATTGACGGTCTCCAGTAGCACCTCATCGAAACTCGCCTGTGCTTCGTTTCTGGTAAACTCGGATGCCTGTATCGTTCGTGCCGGCGGTACCGACGAGAACAACAACACGGCTCCCAATACAAATGCTATCTTCCTAATCCCTCGTAACTTCATAATCCACCTTCTGTCCTTCTAGTCCTATCATCTTGTAGCCTTAGCGGTGTACCTATGGTGCCGGGACCAAGCCCCTGGCGACGTCGAATAAGCGATCGAAATTCAGGCTGGAATTCAAGTTGAAGTTCTGCCCGTTCTCCTCCCAAATTATATTATACTGATCCTTGTTCTGATAGTAGTAATATAAACGGTCGTCTTCCTTAATCATGCGAATATTCGTCTGCTCCGTATCAATCAAGAGGCTATGCTCCGTCGAAACATTCTGTGTGAAGAGGATATAATCGCCACCTTCGCTCTCCAGACGCCGCATACTGTATTGTGCATCACCCATGAGTTCGTATTCTGTCATATCACCGGGCAGATACGTAAATACATAAGCTTCGAGGCTCTCTTGTTTGTCCTCCTTGTCTCGCCATACAAGTGTCGAGTAGGATTGCACGGTACGAATGACAACGTTCACGGCTTCCTGGCTTGCGGTCCAAACTTGTTTCGGCCCGATGCTCGCGACGAGCACAATTACAGCTACCAACGAGGCTGACGCCAAACGCATCCGCATACGCTTCCGGCGAGATAATCGCATCTCCTCCGCACGCTCTTGTTCTCTTAGGTTGGCAAACAGCACATGCATCCGCCGATCCAATTCCTCCGGTACCGGATCTAAGCGCACATCCGCTTCGTGTATGGTTTCGATTCTGACATCATCATCTTGTCTGACCATCGTCTAATTCCTTATACATTCTAATCAGCTTCTGCTTCGCTCGATTCACGCGTTTGCGTGCTGTCGACTCCCTGATTCTAAGGCTCTTGGCGATCACTTCATAGGGTAGATCCATCACGAATCGCATCCGAATCAGATCTGCTGTCTCGCTATCCAATCGTGCCAATATCTGCTCGACTGCCTCCATCGGGAAGTGCTCATCTTCGCCAACACCGAGGAAGTCCTCTTCAATATCAGCCGGTAGTTCCCACTTACGTTTACGAATCACATCGATCGACTTGCCTCTAACGATCTGTTGGACGAATACCCTAAGGCGATGCGGGTTAGAGAAATCGAGGCTGTCATACTTCTCCCATAGAATAATGAAACTATCATGGACGACGTCCATGGCCAAATCTCGATCCTCCAAATAAGACAGCGCGGTATGATACATCATCCGCTGATGTTCGCAATATAGTTGTTCTAATCGATCAGTCTTGGATTCACCCTTGCTCAACTGCCCTACCCGCCTTCATGATTTCGACGGTACAAACCATCTTCATCATTATAGCGTGAGATTATTACAACTTACTGCTGTTGTTCGCCGAGTTCCTCGGTCTTGTTCGTATAGAGCGCGGCGAGCATCTCCTCAACTTGCTTCTCTGTCCAGAGCTCGATCAATTGCTCGCTGTTCAGTACATGATCGGTTCCGAGGCTAACATCGGGTTCGATGCCGTAAATGCGCCAGGTCCCCATCGCCTTCTTGAGATAAAAGCAATTCCTGCCAGGTAGGATAATCTCGGGTAACTGCTCATCTTCTGCCATGTTCGTCAAGGACAGATCGATCCATACTTCTGCGGTATCCGCATCAAACACATGACTCTCCACAGTAACAAGCGGCTTATGCCAGTTGTAGTGCTCGTCGATACCGTGTCGATTCATCACGTCCAAGAAGAGCATCTTGTTGGCGAGGTAGCGTTCGAGATTCTGCATCTGAATCGCTTCTCTGTCGATCATATCGATCTCCTCGATGATCTCACCACAAGCGAAGCTGTTGATCAAGAGTGTGTAGTACGACTCGATCGATTCCTCGATCGCATCCAGATCAGGGTCCAAGTCATCCGGCACAGTAAGCCAATCCACAGGTTCGTTGATCGTCAGCAGCGGCTCATCTTCATCCATCTCATTTAGATCATCCTTCACTGCTGCCGCAGTCGGTTCTAAATGCCTCGATACACGAGAAATCGTATTATCTGACGGTGCCAATACTTGCTCTCCTGAATTCGTCTCCCCCGATGGGTTCGTTGCAATCATCAAGGATGCAAACAGGACAGCAATGATGGCCCAAAAACTAACTAGCATTCGTCTGGCGTTCATCTTATCCCCTCCATAAACTTCAGTCATCCCTATATAAGTAGTCCGTACGAGCTTGTAGATTTGTGACCGCATATACAATCTTCGCCACTTCGCACAGGAGAGTAGGGACAAACTCATGCAAATCGCACGATTCACCCCTTCTGTTTCCGACCGAATCAAGTAGAATATAGGAATGGTAAAAATTTATATCACATAGATCCATCGATCAGAAGGAATCATAGATGTCAAACAGTATCGGCTTCATCGCCTCACTGCTCTATATTGCAGTCATCCTCGGGAGCGCAAGTCTCCTCGCCAAATACACCGGAATCACAACGGAAGGAAGCCGCAAGTACATCCATATCTTGCTTGGTAATTGGGTCTTCTTCAGTCCTCTGTTCACCTCATGGTGGGCACTCGCTACGATTCCTGCCTTGTTTGTTGTAATCAATTCGATAAGTAAGAAGCATCAGCTTCTTCCAGCCATGGAACGAGGCGACGACAGCTATGGCACCGTCTTCTACGCCGCAAGCCTACTGCTGCTCTCGCTTCTATCCTCGGTGTTCAAGAACCCAAGACCACTCTACCTGGGCGTGCTCATCATGGCCTATGGCGATGGTTTGGCGGCTGTGATCGGGCAGAAATTCGGCAACCAGCGCCAGCTCCCCGAAGCGAGTTCGAAGACCGTGGCAGGCTCTCTGACTCTAGGTGTCACAAGCTTCCTCGTGACAAGCCTCGTCTTGCAACTCATCATACCAACGGGATTGAATCATCCGTCCATGCTCTTGACCCTGTTGATCGCGCTACTAGGCGCTGTCTTCTCGGTGGCTGTTGAGCGCACAGGAACCAGAGGGATCGATAACCTCAGCTTGCCGCTAGCCTCTGCTTACTTCGTGGAGCTACTCCTGCTAGACGCGACACCCGGCCTCTTCGCCTACTTAGCGATCAGTCTCTTACTCCTTGTTGTTGCGTATCGGAAACAAGCGCTTCAGGCGGATGCGATCTGGGTCGCACTCCTCGTCGCACTCACGCTCTATACACTTGGCAGTCCGTGGCTCGCCTATAGCCTGCTCTTGTTCTTCGTACTCGGGACGATCGTCAGCAAACTCACGAACGAGACGAAACGCCAAGCTGAGAGCCGTCAAGAAGCAGGATCTGCCCGCTCTTGGCAGCAGGTACTGGCGAACTCTCTTCCGGCTGTCATCGCGCTCTGGCTTGCAAGCCTAGGTGGTGGCTCTACACCGCTGTACTTCCTCTCCTTCTGTGTCTTCTCGGCTGCTGCTGCCGACACCTTCTCATCTGAGATCGGTATGCTGGGACATGGTCCGGTCTACCATATCCTAACCGCCAGGCGGATACCAAGCGGGGTCTCCGGTGGTGTCAGCATACTCGGTCTTCTCGCGGGCATACTCGGCAGCGCACTTCTGGCATTGATGGCAATTCCAGAGTTCGGTGCCAAGGGCTTCTGGCTCGCCACTGTCTTCGGCATCTCCGGCTCTCTCATCGACAGCGTCCTCGGCGCAACGCTGCAGCGCAAGTATAGAAACGAGCGAAACGAGCTCCTGGATCGAGCCGAACACAACGGTGATAAACCGGTTTCGGGCTTCCGATTCATCTCCAATAACAGTGTCAATCTGATCACGCTCGCAAGCGTCGCGCTCCTCGCCTACATCGTGCTGCGTTAGAAATTCCGGTTCTTGACGGATCTCCTCTTGTGTTATGATGCAGCTAGAAGCATAGAACGGAGGACTTACGAGATGAAGATCGATCGCTATTGCATCGGTATCGTGGAGCTGCTTGCCTTCTCCATCACGCTGCTACTTGCCTTCACAAGCCTGGAATCCGAATATCTATTTGGCTGGGTTAGCCACAACTGGACGATGTATCTACTGCTCTGCGCAGTCCCGATTGTTCTCTTGATCGGGCGAAGACCGTTCATGTCCGCCTGCATGAGTGCCGCTATCATCTTAGGTCTCTTCATCGGCAACTATCTAGGCGCCATGCTGAGAGCGTATAATATCAAGCAGATTACAGATGAGATGAACGCCGAGGAAGTCGCGAGGCACTATAGGAACAACGGATTTAGTATCTGGATGGCGATCGTGCTGGTCGGTTTCATACTCGGTATCGGTTTCGAAGTGCGGTATCAGAGGCGGAGGAATAATTAGAAGATAGAGAAGAGATAATCAATTATGGTAATGAAGCAAGACGGTTTCAACCTATGGGCTAGGCAATATGACGCAGATGTAGAGATGACAGAAGGACGAGATGACTATCCATTTGCAGGCTATAGAGGTGTGCTTAATCAGATCTATAAGCAGATCAGAGAAGCAGGTGACACGCATGTACTCGACCTCGGTTTCGGCACTGCGGTGCTGGCCCAAGAGCTCTACGATAACGGGCATCAGATCAGCGGCATGGACTTCTCTTCTGAGATGCTTCGGATCGCATCTGAGAAGATGCCAAACGCCAGACTGATACAAGCAGATATGCTCGCGGGATTACCGGCCGAACTGAAGCAAGATAGCTATGACGCCGTCGTCTGTACATATGCCATCCACCATCTGGATGACTGTGAGAAGCAGCAGCTGATCGACGAGATACTAGACGTCTTGAACCCCGGTGGAACACTCTACATCGGAGATGTAGCCTTCGAAACAGATACAGATATGGAGCTGTGCCGTATTCGTAGCGGACAGGAGTGGGATGACGAGGAGCACTACATCGTGTTCGATCGCTTCTTGGAGACATATAGTCAAGCGAGCTTCGATAAGCACTCACACTGTGCTGGTGTGATTCGACTTCGTCGCTAGATCAAGACTTGGCAGAATCAGACGGCTTAGTCACCGCCTTCTCCCAGAAGATGAAGGAACCCACAATGCCGACAACACCGCCGTAGAGCGAGGAACGAAGCGGGTAGGACGAGATGACACAGCCTGTATCGCAACCGATAAAATAGTAATATAAATAACCCAGTAGCATGCCACCCAGGAAGAATAACAGTGTTCGAATCAGATTCTTCTTCAACGATTGTACCTCCGCTCAAATAAACTGTACTAAGTATAGAGGAAGATCGTTCGAGACTTGCGTACGAATGTACTGACAGAAGTAACACCGACATGCTACGAACAAATATCGATTAGTAAGAGAAGGACCGCCGATGGAATTAAGAACAGAACGCTTGACGCTTCGCCCGCTTGGTACAAATGATCTCCTCACAACGCATCGCTATGCATCGAACAGCTTGAACACTCGCTTCATGCTCTTCTTACCAAACGAGAGTATAGAGGATACAATGAGCTTCCTTCGCTCCGTCGAAGAAGAATGGAAGAAGGATTCGCCGGAATCCTATGAGTTTGCCGTCTTGCTAGACGGTACGCATATCGGTGCGGTCGGCGCCTCGCTAGATCAGAGTCGAACCGAAGCGAATCTCGGCTGGATTCTGGATCTCGATTACTGGGGACACGGTTATACCTATGAAGCAGCCAAGGCACTGCTAGCCTTCTTGATAGATATCGGTGTGACTCGCTTCGAAGCTCAATGCGACAGTGAGAACCATGCCTCCGCTCGCGTGATGGAGAAGCTTGGTATGAGGCAGATCAGCTGTACGCCGGGACGCAAGAATCGCTCCTCGGATGAAGAGCGATTCGAATTACTATATCGTTTGGAACGCTAGCATCAGCGTGTCAGCTTCTCTACCAGATCCTGCATCAGCAAGTCCTTATGAATATGATAGACATAGCGAAACATAGGGCTATCCGCGCGTAGGCTATAGAGATGATCGTAAGTCGGTAATGGCTTATTCAGAATACGATCCGAAACAAATCGGTCGGATACGAGCCAAGCAACCGCCGTCACATCCCATATGACCCGCGTCCAGATATCGGATTGCACATACGTCCTCGCCTCATCTACCGTCGCATCGACCAGATAATCACAGAGAGCGTTTCGTCCACCTAACCATGCTTCCATCTCAGGCTGACTCAGAGTGAAACTCGATACTACACCCATGCAGGGCAACTGAACCAGAGGCACGTCACTATTGAAGATGACTCTGGCTGCTGCCACGTCTTGTGCCATGTTGAATTCGCGCGTATCCGGCCAATCGAGTGCATGACCACCAAGCCAGATCAAGACGATACGACTCCAGAGCGTAGGATCAAGGATTAGTGCCGAGGCTATATTCGTGATCGCACCGAGCGCGATGACATAGAGTGGATTCTCACTCGAATACAACTCTGAACGCTTGATCAGGTCATCTACAGC
>CAZLEA010000025.1:0-2740 GCA_964558445.1 uncultured Oscillospiraceae bacterium
CAGACGATCAAGCTCTTCGAGGTTTGTCGGATGCGCGGTATCCCGATCTTCACGTTTATCAACAAGATGGACAGAGCAGCGCTCCCGCCCTTCGAGCTGATGGATGAACTAGAGAAGGTGCTCGGTATCTTCTCCTACCCGATGAATTGGCCGATCGGCACGCACGGTGACTTCAAGGGCATCTATAACCGCAGATCGTCTCGCGTCGAACTCTTCGATGCGAAGACATCCAAGCACGGCTCCAAGCAGGTGAGCGCAAGCTTCACGGATATAGACGACCCGGCACTGGCGAAGACCATCGGCTCGGATGAGGATCTGGAGAAATTGAAGGAAGATATCGAGATGCTCGACATCGCCGGCGAAGAATTCGACCTCGAGCGCATCGCCCGGGGCGAATTAACCCCACTCTTCTTCGGTTCTGCACTGACAAACTTCGGTGTAGAGACCTTCTTGCATGCCTTCCTCGAGATGGCCCCGGCGCCGTCTGCCAGAGAGACGAAGACCGGCACAATCGAGGCGACGGACGAATTGTTTAGCGGCTTCGTCTTCAAGATTCAAGCGAACATGAATCCGGATCACCGCGACCGTCTCGCGTTCATCCGTATCTGTTCGGGCGCTTATTCCAAGAACTTGGAAGTGAAGCTCGTGCGCGAGAATCGAAACATCCGTCTGCAGCAGCCCCAGCAGTTCATGGCCCAGGATCACAAGGTCGTAGAAGAAGCTTATGCGGGCGATATCATCGGCGTCTTCGACCCGGGTCTCTATCGCATCGGCGACAGCCTCATCGAGGGGAATCAGAACATCGTCTTCGAGGGGATACCGGTGTTTCCGCCGGAGCACTTTGCCCGTGTAAGCGCGAAGGATTCGATGAAGCGCAAGCAATTCCTGAAGGGTATGGAGCAGCTCGCCCAAGAGGGTACGATTCAGATGTACAAGCAGCCCGAGATCGGTACCGAGACGTTCATCGTCGGAGTCGTCGGTGTTCTGCAGTTCGATGTGCTCGAGCAGCGCTTGAAGTCGGAGTACAAGGTCGATATTCGCCTGCAACAGCTAAACTATCGCTCGGCTCGCTGGCTTCGCTTGAAGGGCAAGCCGTTTGCCGTCGCAGAGGACATGGAGGGACTGAATCTGACGAGTACAACGCTTCGCGTCGTGGATCACAGAGAAGATCCCGTCCTCTTGTTCGAGTCCGATTGGGCAATCAATTGGGCACTCGACCGTAACGACGGGATCGACTTGGTTTCGATTAACGACTAAGATGTAACGCTTATCAATCCACCGTAATCTTGATCACCACAGGCATGTCTTGGGTCTTGGGGTCGCCTGTCACGTGCAGGCCGCGCTCATCTCTGGTCCAGGTACATGCCTTCTGATTCAGTATCTCTACTTCGGAGACGATGCCGCTGAAGACCGGCAGATGCGAGGCATCTTGCTCACCTAGCGAGCGAATCGTGACCTCACCCGACGCCGGCCAATTGAGGCAGGTCGCATAGATGAACGTGCCCCTGCTCGTGAAGCGGAAGTCCTCGGCGGTGAACACCGTATCGGTCTGATCCGTGAATTGACCCTCCGGCGTGGACGTCGGCCCCTCCATCGCGATGCGCCAGGGAATTGTCCCATAGACTGCTTCGCCGTTCTCCCGTAGCCAGCGACCCATCCCGACCAAGACCTCGCGATCTTCGTCCGAAATCGTGCCGTCCGGCTTGGGCCCGACGTTCAGAAGCAGGACACCGTTCTTACTCACGATATCCACCAGATCTCGAATCAGACTCGACGCGGATTTGAAGGTATTATTCTCGGTCCAGCACCAAGAGTTCCTGGCGATTGCGGTATCCGTCTGCCAACGGAAGGTCTGGGGAGAGGCGAACTTGCCTCGTTCGATATCGACGGTCGCCGTACCCATCGGGAAGGCGTCGTGTTTGTAGCAGATCGTCACATCCTCGCCCCACTCGTGGGCTCTGTTATAGTAGTAAGCGGCGAAACGCTTCAGATAAGGCTTCACGGCCGAGTGCTGAATCCACCAATCGAAGTAGAACTGCTTCGGTCTATAAGAATCGACCAATTCGCAGCAGCGTACAAGCCAGTCTTCCAAGAAGTCCGCCGTCGGCATGGGCTCACTGAAGAGGTCGTGGTGGTCTTGTTCCGGCATCGCCGGCCAGTAGAAGTCGCCTCGCTCCATCGGTTCTCTGACATCGCTGTCGAACTGTCTTCCATGCCCCATGAAGAACCAGTGTTCCACACGGTGGCTGGACAGGCCGCAAACGAGCCCCACCTCTGTGAAGGCCGTACGCAACTCGCCGAGGACATCTCGCTTGGGCCCCATCACGGCCGCGTTCCAATCCGATAATTCGCTTCGGTACATCTGGAAGCCGTCGTGATGCTCGGCGACGGGTATGACATACTTCGCACCCGCCTCTCGGAAGAGCTCGGCCCAAGAGCTTGGATCGAAGGCCTCGGCGGTAAACAGGGGGATGAAGTCCTTGTAACCGAATTCCTTCTGCGGTCCGTATGTCTCTACATGGTGCTTGAATTCGGGTGAGCCATCCACATACATGTTTCTCGAATACCACTCGTTTCCGAACGCGGGTACGGCATACGGTCCCCAGTGGATGAAGATACCAAGCTTACCCTCATACATCCAAGCGGGCATATCACGGCCTGCCAGGCTTGCCCAATCGTCCTTGTAGGGACCTTGCAAGATGACGTCTGCAATCTGTTTCAAATACGCTTCATGCTTCAT
>CAZLEA010000025.1:2840-24177 GCA_964558445.1 uncultured Oscillospiraceae bacterium
AGGGACCTTGCAAGATGACGTCTGCAATCTGTTTCAAATACGCTTCATGCTTCATACTATTGATTCTCCCAACTCTCCTTAATCTTGTTACGCTCGTTACTCCCTTCGGCAAAGAGCGGTTCCAACCTATCGATACAGAAACGATCCGGCCTTGTCGCAGCGATATACGCTTCCTCAAACGGAATCCAGCGTTCCCGGAACATAGTCACAGAAGCCAAGCCGTTTCGCCTTGCGATTCGCCGCAGTTGCTCCTCTTCTTCTACATGGACGAAGAAGGAGATTTGCTCTCGATAGAAGGGGCGAAGCATCGGATGCAGAGTATAGGCGCCCTCTACTATCGCCATATCAGTATAGCGAATCTTGCGCTCACTGCCCATCGTCCACTCGTGGGGGATGAGCGGCCGATACGAGAAGGGCTTCCCATCTGCCATGGGAGCCAAGACATCCTTGAAGAAGCGCTCACGGTCGACGTTGCCGCCTGCCTCGGCGAAGCGTTCGTCTGTCCGCATCTCGGGCGGCAAGTAGAAGTCGTCCATGTGAAACACATGGACGTCCAGTAGCCGCGCAAGCTCTGTGCCGAGGCTGCTCTTACCCGCTGCCGCACGTCCGTCCAGCGCGAGCATGACCGGAAGTATCGGCACTCCGCCGCTCAAGTAGTCTGCCAAGCGCATGAGGATTTGCATGACCTCGGGGAAGCTGCCTTCGCTTCGGGCGAGGCTAATCGCTCGTCTCACTCTGCTGTCTAACTCTGCAAATTGAGAAGGCGAAGCCGTTTGTCTCGACTTCGCCTTCGCTTCGATCTCATGATCCATGAATTATTCCTCTGTATACATGCCTATCTTACGGAAGCGTTCGTGTCGCTCTTGAAGCATAAGCTCGGGCGCTTGATTTTGCAAGCTATAGATGGACGATAAGAAGAACTGCTTGATACCCTCTGCCGTCTCTTCCATGCTCTCGTGAGCACCGGCACCCGGCTCCGAGATGATTTCATCGCAGATACCGAGCTCCAGAAGATCAAAGGCCGTGATGCGACTCACATCCGCCGCCTCTCTCTCGCGAGCAGGGTCCTTCCAGAGTAAGGACGCGAAGCCGCGCGGCGAGATCACCGAGTAGATGGCGTTCGAGAGCATCGCCAGGCGATCTGCAACCGCGATCGCAAGCGCACCGCCGCTGCCGCCCTCACCGATGACACAGCTGATGATCGGGACACGTAGGCTACTCATCTCGAACAAGTTTCTCGCGATCGCCTCGCCTTGTCCGCGTTCCTCGTCCTCCACGCCGCAGTACGCACCGGGTGTATCGACGAAGCTTAGGATCGGACGTCCGAACTTCTCGGCTTGCTTCATCAGCCGCAGCGCCTTGCGATAGCCCTCGGGATGCGGCATGCCGAAGTTGCTGTCGCTGTTCTCGGCCAGATCGCGCCCCTTCTTGGTCGCGATGACCGTGACCGGTATGCCCTCCAATACCGCAAGTCCGCCCCAGACGGCAGGATCGTCCGCATAGTAGCGATCGCCGTGAAGTTCCATGACGTCATCGAAGATCAGAGGCAGGTAGTCCACGATCGTGGGACGCCCCTTCTGCCTGATGATATCGAGGCACTCGGAGCCGCTTCTGGAAACTGGCTCTACTTGTACACGGCTCTCCGGCATGAGCAGGCAGGCTTCACCCGGCGCGTGGAAGCGCAAGAGCTTGGTCAAGACCGTGCGGATCTCGGAGCGTGGGATGATCTTGTCCAGGAAGCCGTGCTCCAGGAGGAATTCGGCTCGCTGGAAGTTATCGGGCAGTGTCTCGGAGATCGTGCCCTCGATGACGCGTCGTCCTGCAAATCCGATAATCGTACCGGGTTCGGAGACGATCAGGTCACCTAGGCTGGCGAAGCTTGCCGTCACGCCGCCGGTCGTAGGATCGGTCATGAAGGAGAGGTAGAGGAGGCCCGAGTCGCTGTGACGCTTGACCGCAGCCGAAGTCTTGGCCATCTGCATCAAGGAGACGATACCCTCTTGCATCCTCGCTCCGCCGGAGACGGAGAACAAGATGACAGGGAGGCGCTTCTCAGTTGCCGTCTCGAACAAGCGGGTGATCTTCTCACCCACGACGCTGCCCATCGAGCCCATCATGAAACGGCTGTCCATAGCGGCAAGCATACAGGGGCGATCGTCAATCGATGCGCTGCCGCAGACGATCGCGTCGTTCAGCCCCGTTGTCTCTCTGAGGCTGTCGAGCTTCTCGGCATAGCCCTCGTAATTCAAGGGATTCAAGCTCTGCAGGTTTCGATCCTGTTCGACGAAGCTGTTCGGGTCCGCAATTAGGCGGATGCGCTCCCATGCCGTGATGCGGAAGTGGTGATCGCAGTGCTGGCACACGCTATCGTGGCGTGCGAAGTCCTCGCGGTACATGACGGCCTTGCACTCCGGACAGCGTATCCAGAGATCGTCCGGGATCGGCTGCTTGTAACTGAACGGGATACCGTCTGCAGCGTCGCCTCTGGAGCGCTGGCGACTGCGGCTCAGTGCGATCGCATCGGCCATGCGCGTTTCGTCCTCGACTCGCTTCCTGATATTCTTAAACATACTGTCTGTCATAATTGCCTCTTTTGGTCCTTTGGCATGCTTACTAGTTTATGCTAACTTCTCGATGAGCTCGGGCATCAAGCGCTCGAGGAAGCCGTTGTCGTAATCCCCCGAGATGAAGTCCGGGTGACGAAGCAGTGCGAGGTGGAAGTCCACGTTGGTCGGCACACCCTCGATCACAAGTTCGGTCAGGGCTCTGCGCATCCTCGCGATCGCCTCACTTCTTGTTGGCGCATGGACGATCAGCTTCGCGAGCATCGAATCGTACTCGGAGGGCACTTCGTAACCCGGATAGAGCGCCGTGTCGACGCGTACGCCGTGACCGCCGGGTAGGATGAGGTTACGGATACGGCCCGGCATGGGTCGGAAACCGAGCGCCGGATCCTCCGCATTGATGCGACACTCGATCGCGTGTCCCTGCACCCTGATCTTGTTCTGTTCCAGAGTCAGTCTCTTCCCCGCAGCCGCCAAGATCTGCTCTTGGATCAGATTCGTTTGAGTCACCGCTTCGGTGACGGGGTGTTCGACCTGAATACGGGTATTCATCTCCATGAAGAAGAAGTTCTTGTCATCATCGACCAGGAACTCGATCGTACCGACGCCCGTGTAATTCACCGATTTCGCAAGGCGAACCGATAGCTCACCCATACGCTCACGCAGCCTGCGATCGACCACGGGAGACGGCGACTCCTCGAGGAGCTTCTGATTACGACGCTGAATCGAGCAGTCTCGCTCACCGAGATGAACCACGTTGCCGTGCTCGTCTGCAAGCAGCTGAATCTCGACATGATGCGGATTCAGGATATAGCGCTCCATGTAGACGCTCTGATCGCCGAACGCCGCCTTGGCCTCTGCCCTCGCCGCCATATAAGCATGAGACAAATCGTTCTCTTGATAGACGATGCGCATGCCGCGACCACCTCCGCCACTGGCGGCCTTGATGATAACCGGATAGCCGATGGCCTGGGCCGTCTGGCGAGCCTCGCCAAGATCCGTGATCAAGGACGACGAGCCCGGAATCACCGGCACACCGGCCGCGACCGCGCTCTTCCTCGCCTGATTCTTGTCGCCCATCAGCGCCATCGTCTCGCTTGTCGGTCCGATGAACTTGATGTGACACTGCTCGCAGAGGCGCACCAAGCTGACGTTCTCGGAGAGGAAACCGAAACCGGGATGGATCGCATCCGCACCGGTCACGATAGCCGCCGAGATGATCGCCTGACGATTGAGGTAACTGTTCTGGGAATCCGCAGGTCCGATACAGATCGCTTCATCGGCCAGGTGGACGTGAAGCGCATCCTTGTCGGCTTCCGAGTAGACGGCGACCGAGCGAATCCCCATGTCCCTACAAGCACGGATGATGGCGACGGCGATTTCGCCGCGATTGGCAATTAGGATTTTTCTAAACATATTAAGCTCTCTTCTGCCCCTAAGGCTTAGCCGGCCCTATTCCTTGTCTCCTACGGCAAAGACCATCTCAGCCGATACAGCAAGTTCATCTCCGACATAGGCTCTGCCGCTTCCGAAGCCGACGCTGCCGCGGATGCGGTCGAGCGTCATCTCGAGGCGTAGGATATCGCCCGGGACGACCTTGCGCTTGAAACGAACCTTGTCGATCTTACCGAAGTACGCGATACGATTCCGAAACTCCGGCTTGGATAGGATGCAGACAGCACCCGCCTGCGCGATCGCCTCGATGATCAGGACACCCGGCATAACCGGTTCCTCCGGGAAGTGCCCGCGGAAGAAATCCTCTTCGCCCGTCACGTATTTACGACCTACGACCGACTGTTCGTCCATCTCCAAGATCTCGTCAACCAACAAGAACGGTTCGCGATGCGGGATAACCGCCTTGATCGCCTCTTGATCCATTAACATAGCTAATCCTCCTAGCCGATCCGGAACAGCGGGTCGCCATACTGGACCTTCTGCCCGTTCTTGGCATAGATCTCCAAGATCTTGCCGCTGCTTGTGCTAGCAACCTCGTTCATGAGCTTCATCGCCTCGATGATGCAGAGGATGTCGCCTGTGGCTACCGTATCGCCTAGCTCCGCGAAGGCCTTAGCCTCCGGAGAGGGTGCGGCAAAGAAGATGCCGACCACGGGCGCTGTCACGATGCTGCCGGTCAGTGTCTCTTCTGTATCTGCCGCCTCGCTTGCTTCGGTGCTTACGGCGCTGTCTGTCGCTACCGCAACGGCTGCGGGCGGTGTCCAGATGTTCGCGTTTACCGGATGACGCTTAAGCTTCAGCTTACCCTCTTCGAGCGGTAACTCGACGAGGTCGATCTCGGAGGCCTTCATCGCTTCCATGAGTTTGATGATGTCGTTGATGTCCATATCATGCCTCCACTTTCTTAATGCATAGGCAGGCGTTGTGTCCGCCGAAGCCAAGCGAGTTGCTCAGCGCGTAATTCACGGTGTGTTCGCGACGCCCTTCGGTGACGTAATCCAGATCGCATGCGGGATCGGCCACTTGCATGCCGATCGTCGGCGGTATGAGGTTCGTGCTGCAAGCCTTGGCAAGCACCATCGCTTCGACCGCACCTGCCGCACCAAGGAGGTGTCCCGTCATCGACTTCGTCGAGCTTACCGGCGGGCGCTTCTCAGACGCACCCATGAAGCGATGAATCGCCATCGTCTCCATAGCGTCGTTGATCGGCGTGCTTGTGCCATGTGCGTTGATATAATCGATATCGTCGGGCGTCACACCGGCTTCCTGTGTGGCCTGGCGCATGGCTTCGACCGCACCGCTTCCTTCCGGATCCGGCGAGGTGATGTGATAGGCATCTGCCGTCGCACCGTAGCCTGCGACTTCCGCGATGATCGTGGCCCCTCTGGCCTTCGCATGCTCATACTCTTCCAAGACGAGGATGCCTGCACCCTCACCCATGATGAAGCCGTCACGTTCCTTGTCAAACGGGATCGAAGCGCGGTCCGGATCCTCCGATGTGGAGAGCGCGGTCATATTGCCGAAGCCGGCAAGCGCCACTTCCGTAATCGTCGCTTCCGTGCCGCCTGCGATACAAGCGATCAATTCGCCATACTTGATCTTGCGAAACGCTTCACCGATCGCGTGCGCACCCGAGGCGCAGGCGGTCGTGACGGACATATTCGCGCCCTTGGCCCCGTAGACCATCGAGACGCGACCTGCCGCCATGTTATTGATCATCATCGGGATAAACAGAGGCGATACGCCGCGCGGCCCCTTCTCGTGCAGCTTGATGACCTCCGTTTGGAAGGTCTCGATGCCGCCGATACCGCTGCCGATGATGACCCCTACCTGCCAGCAATTCTCATCTGTAATCTCCAGGCCGGATTCGGCCATCGCCTCGGCACTCGCCACCATCGCGAAATGCGTGTAGCGGTCCATACGGCGGGCCTCTTTGCGATCCAAATAATCCAGGGGGTCGAAGCCATCGACCGTTGCCGCAAGCTTGCCCTTGTAGTTACTTGTGTCAAAGGACGTGATCGGACGAATCCCATGACGCCCCGCCAGGAGACTGTCCCAGCTGCTCTTCGTGTTCAGGCCCACGGGGGTCACGGACCCCATACCGGTAATAACAACTCGTTTCATAGACATCTGTTTCAACTCCTCCATTACATCACCAGGCCGCCCGATACTTCCAGGACTTGTCCCGTGATATACCCAGCGTCTCTCGAACCGAGGAAGGCTACGGCTGCGGCCACCTCGTCTGTGCTACCGAAGCGCTTCATCGCGATCTGCGACAAGATGCCTGCCTGTATATCTTCGGACAGAGCCATCGTCATATCGGTTGTGATGAAGCCCGGTGCGATTGCGTTACAAGTGATGTTTCTCGCCGCAAGCTCCTTGGCCACAGTCTTCGTCAGGCCGATGAGGCCCGCCTTGGCGGCAGCATAGTTCGCCTGCCCCGCATTACCGTGGAGACCGACGACCGAGCTGATATTGACGATACGACCATAACGCTTCTTCATCATCACCTTCGCTGCTTCTCTAATCATGAGGAACGGGCCGCCCAGGTCCGTTTGGATGACTTCGTCGAATTGTTCGGAGCTCATACGAATCAAGAGGCCGTCGCGGTTGATCCCTGCGTTGTTGACGAGGAGCTCGAGCGGCCCCGGAAGCTCGTTTGCGGCAGCTACGATCGCCTGTGCCCCCTCTTCTGTCGCGGCGTTCGCTTGGACGAGGACAGCTTGTGCACCGAGCTCGTTTACTTCGGCCTCGCATGCCTCGGCGGCTGCCGAATTCGCATGGTAATTGATAACCAGATCGAAGCCGACTGTGGCAAGCTTCAGCGCGATGCCCCTGCCGATGCCGCGCGAGGCACCGGTGACGATAGCGACAGGGCGCACGGATTGACTGCTTGTCTGTTCGGACTTGTTACTCATGAATGCTTCTCCTTATAAATCGAAACGGATCGACGTGTTGCCGGTGAACCGGCTGTGCTTGGGCTTCGTCGCCTAGCTTAGACGCGAAACAATGCTGCGCCATAGGTCAGACCACCACCGAAACCGCAGATGGCAACCAGGCTGCCGGGCCCGATCAAGCCCTGCTTCAGGCAAGCGTCGAGGCCGATACCGATCGAGGCCGAGCTCGTGTTACCAAGATTGGCAAGGCAGCTATAGACCTTGTCCATACCGACACCAAGTCGCTTCGCAGCCGCTTCCAAGATGCGATTGTTCGCCTGGTGAGGGACCACATAATCGATATCCTCCACGCTGACGCCGGCTTGTAATACTACGTCCTTGAGTGCTTCCGCCATCACATTGACAGCAAAACGGTAGACCTCTCTACCCTCCATACGGAGCGTATCCGGCATGGCGGAGTAGGGATCGGGGAAGCGCTCATCTGCATCGTTTGGCCACCAGGGATGCTTGCCCGACGGGTTCTTGGCCATCAGGACCGAGCCGGATGCACCGTCTGCACCGAGATCGCTCGCGAGCAGTTCGCCGGTCTCGGTGCGACCCACCAAGACGGCAGATGCCGCATCGCCGAAGAGGACGCAAGACGCTCTGTCCGTGAAGTCCGTGATGCTGCTAAGCTTCTCCGAGGACACGATCAGGACATGCTTGATCTTCGGATCCAGGAGGTAGCGGGCCGCCATATCGAAGGCATAGACGAAACCGCTGCATGCGGCATTGAGATCGATACAAAACGCCTTCTTGGCGCCGATCTGTGCTTGGACCAGACAGCTGAGACTCGGTGTGAAGTAATCGGGCGTCACGGTCGTCGCCAGAATCAAATCAACCTCAAAACCGTCGATGCCGGCAGTCACAAGCGCACTCTCGGCCGCTCTCGCACCCATGTACCAGACCGATTCGCCGGCACTCATGTGCCTGCTCTCGATGCCGGTTCTCGTTCGTATCCACTCATCCGAGGTGTCCACGATGTCGACGAAGTCGTCGTTTGTGACCACCAAATCGGGCAGATACACGCCTGTTCCCAAAATACCTATTCTCACGCTTCTTACCTCTGTTACCGCAATCTTCGACTCATCACTTGGATATGCATCTCGGACTTTACAAGCCGGAGGGCTTCGTATATCTTAAGAGTCGATATATTCTTGATAATCAAATCTTTTGAACTTCAAACTATTTGACAGTTTAAACATTTGAGGCGATTGCGTCAAGCGCATCCTGCGCTCGGGGCATCAACATTCTTGCTTGAGGTATGAATAATGAAGGATACGGCACTACTATTTAGCGGACAAGGCGCCCAGTACGAAGGCATGGGAAATGAACTCTGTTCTGCCTCACTGGCTGCGAAGGCGGTCTATGATGAGGCATCCGAAGCGCTTGGCTACGATCTATTGGCGCTCGATGCTCTGGCACTGGCCGACACTCGTCATACTCAGCTTGCGACCTTCACGCTCAGCATGGCAGCCTATGCCGCTCTAGGCGAGGGACTTGGCGACCAAGCCTCTAGGCTTACGGAGGCTACTCTCGCCGGTTTCTCGCTCGGTGAGTACAGCGCGCTAACGGCTGCAGGTGTGATCGACTTCCCGTCCGCGCTGAAGCTTCTCTCGCACCGCTCTCTTGTGATGGCAGAAGCAGCGGCAGCAGGCGACGGAGCGATGTATGCGATCATGGGCCTGGATGACAGTGTGATTCTCGAGGAGCTTAATAAGGAACTATATAGAGACCGCGTCTATGCGGCCAACTTCAACAGCCCGGGGCAACTCGTCATCGCAGGTTACCAAGACAGCTTAGCGCTTGCTTCTGCCGCCCTCCTGGAACTTGGTGCGAAGCGGGCGGTGCGGCTTAGCGTCTCCGGTGCCTTCCATACGCCGCTTATGGCGACCGCGGCGGAGAGCCTCGGTGATTATGCCAAACAAATCGATTTCAAAAGGCCTTCCAAGACGCTCTATTCGAACGTGACAGCAGAGCCGCTGGACGTAACAGACTACCCCGAGTACCTCAGCCGCCATATGCTCAGCTCGGTTCGCTGGACGGGCACCGTCATGGCCCTCGGCGAGGCCGGTATCACTCGCTATGTAGAGCTAGGCCCCGGCAAGACACTCATCGGGCTTGCCCGTCGCGTGGATCGCAAGGCCGCCTTCTACAATATCGAAGACAAGAAGAGCCTGGAAACATGCCTCGAGGGCCTGTTGTTGTAATCTCTTTGTAAATTAGTTTCTGTATACTGATATGAACATAGATAAATAAGATGCCTGAGGTGACTTCATACCGTCAGACACACTAGACTTGCCGGCGGAGGTATACATGACGATCTATTTTGCCTTATTAAACCAGAATATCTATTGGCTGCTCTTGTTGTTGACAGCTCTGATTGTAGCCGTTACGGGCCTCGTGCTCTACTTCGCGAAGAGCAAACAAGCCTCTTCGTTCAAACAGACCATCGAGCATACAAATGCGAAACTTGCCGAGATCGGTGAGCGCAAGATGGACTATCAAGGTCATGTTCGTGCCATCTTGGACCAAGGTCAGGTCCCCGAGCTCACGGCCGCCTACGACAACTTGCTGCAGCACGCCAAGGCTGACTACGAGGAGCAGTACATGCCCAATCCGAGTCCGCTTGCGACTGCGATCCGGCAGAATCGAGGCTACAAGGGTATGCTCTCGGGATCGATCTCGCTGCCTGTCATCTTGGGTCTGGTCTCCGCCATCTTACTGATTGTCTGTCAGCAATTCCTGACGGGCACCAGTGCCTTGATGCTTGCGGCATCGCTCTTCCCCGTCTTGCTCGGCCTCGGCTTCACCTACTTGATCCAATCCTCGCTCGTAGCGATGCGAATCGAGATCGACTATCAGATCGAACATATGCTAGACCTAATCCATCTCGCCCTCCCTGTCTACAACAGTGATGCAGCAAGCGCACTGCTGGTAGATCGCTTCGTTCGTTACAATGAGCAGCTCAGTCAATCGGCCAAGGACCTGGTAGGCGACGCCGTCATCTTGGGTGTGTCCGAGAATCTCGAAGCGCTCATGCTCCGTGACGTGGTCCCCGCCCTGACAGAGAACAGCAAATTGATCGCCAAGCTTGCCACCACGCTTACAGACGAACAAACCAAGAAGATGGACGAACTTGCCGAGCACTTCAGTACGGCTATCAGCTCTCGGCTCGACTCACTCATCTTGCCCATCGCCGAGCAAGTCACAAATTATAGTGCACTGATGGCGACAAACGAAGAGCGCTCACAACAAGGGCTCGAGCACTTCAAGCTACACCGCGAAGCCTTGGACTTGGTCTCCGCCGAGATACAGGCCTCACTGCAGCAGTTGCAGACAGAGCGTGGCACTTGGCAAGAAGAGCGTCGTTCACTCGATACTTCTCTCACAGCGCTCACGGAAGCAGGCACACGCTTGACCGAATTGCAGAACAGCGCAGCAGACCTGCTCGCCTCGCGTATCGGTTCCCTGGGCGATCAATTGGACCGCCATATGCAAGAATCTGAGAAGACACTCGAGAAGCTCTATTCGGTAAACGATCGACTGGAGGGATTGCTTCATGACGCAAACGAAGAGAGCCTGCGTACCGTCACGGACTACCGTGTGCTCGGCAGCGAGATCAAGCAAGCCGCGAAGAACATGGAGCAGATGAATGCCACGCTGATCGAGAATATTGGCCTGCTCAATCGTTCGCTAGAAGATTCTGTCGGCGGCTTCAGAGAGCAATTACAGACACAAGTGAACAGCACCCTGGACGACTTCGACAAGGGGCTTGCAGAAGTATCTCTTCGCCTGTCTCACAGCGTGACCGAGATTCGCGATACCGCAAGCGATATCCATAGACTGACGGAGCGCTAATATGGTGGGCAGCGTCTTCCCGAACCGCTTGGCACAAGTGCTCGGTGAAATCAGACAAGTGCACCCGCTACCGGCCGAACAAGTCGTTGACCTAAACGAGAGTCGACGGCTGCTTCGCTATATTCAAACAAGTGACGATGCCGTGCGCACGGCGAAACTAGGCCGACTCTCGGAGGCGGAGCAGAGGGCAATCTACGGCTTGTACTTATTAACCGCCAAACCAGGAGAGATCAGGCGCATCGATGAACTTGTCATCCGCTATGCCGGTTGGACGCTCTTCAATTATGGCTGGGCAAGCTTCCAAACAAACTTCCCCCAACAGAGTATGCAGAGGAGTCTGACCTGGCTCTGGCACCATCTGAACAACACATCCGTCAAGGGTATGCCTTCGCGTCCCGCATACTTGGACGATCACCTGGCCGGTATGGTCTCTCTTGGCCTACCCGCAGCAGAATTGCTAACAGCGACGCTTGCTCTCATGCAGAAGGTCACCGGCGACAGTAACATGGAGAGCTCGATACCGGAGTTCTTCGACCGACATCTGATCTTGGCAGAGGGGCGTTTCGCCGCCATGTTGCTGGAGTTATGGATTCTGGATCAAGAAGACAGTGTATTGGTTCGGGAGTTGTCGCTACTACAGCGCACCTGGCCGCTCCTACCACCCAAGAGCCTATCAAACCTCCTCGTACGAGTACAGAGCAGCACGAAGCTTAGCGAGAGCGAACGTAGAACGCTACTCTATGCCATCGAAGGGTCCGTAAGTCAAGATCGCCGCGAAGCCTTCCTCGACTCCCTTGGCAAGCACGAGCACGACGCTTGGCAAGCCTGGAAGATCCTGGATGCCCTGCGCCAGCAATATCGTGCCTACCCGACCAAGCAGGCCCTGATGCTGCGCTTCCACCGCCATATCACGAGCTTCACCCAGGTAGACAGTCATACGATCGCCTGGTGTTTCCCGGGCTTCTATGTCGTGGACAGCCTGCTCGATCCGGAGCACAGCTATGTCTATCCGACGGAATTGTTTCGCAGAAGTTTGAAGGACGGTCCGCTGGTCAATCACCTCGGACTCGCCTTGTTGCCCTACCAGCAGATCCGAAACGCACAAGATGCCGCCAAACGAAGCGGCATCTTCCAAATCGAGTTCATCGAACCGGGGCTCACGAGGGCCACGGATTATCTACGATTGAAGCTTGGTCTCAAACGAAGCCTCTAATAGGTTAATACGAACGCGTATAATCGATGATGTTTCTTGTCGGCTTACCCGTCTCTATGAAGTCGGCCAGATTCTCCACGATGATATCGGTCAAGCGATCGGCATAGTCCGGTCTCGAGCCCGAGATGTGGGGCGTGATCAAGACGTTCTCTTGTGCCCATAGCGCATGCTCCGGCGGCAGCGGTTCGGGATCGGTGACATCCAGCGCGGCAAATGCCGGTCGTCCCTCTCCAAGTGCCAATACCAAATCGTCTGTCACGACGGACGGTCCGCGCCCGACGTTGATGAAGACAGCATCGTCTCGCATATGGCGGAAGAAGTCACGGTCGAAATAGTGGCGACTCTCATCCGTAAGCGGCAGGATACCGACAACGACATCGGCCTCGCCCAATACGGCTGCGGACTGTTCAAGCGTCACGATGCGGTCGAAGTGCCGGACCTCTCGTCCGCTACGATTCACACCGATAGTTCTCATACCGAAGCCCAGTCCGGCCAACATTGCAATCTGCTTACCGATTGCGCCTGTCCCATAGATCAGCATCGTTTGGCCATGTAACAAGCCCGGCTTGATATCCTTGGCCCAGACCCGCTTCTCTTGTGCCCGGACAGAACGAATAATACCTCGCTCGTGACCAAGCAGCATACCGAACACCGATTCGGCGATCGACTCGCTATGTACACCGCTCGCGTTCGTAAGCGTGATGCAAGACTTATGCATCCACTCCTGATTGAGACTATCCACACCGGCTGAGATCGTCTGTACCCAAGTGAGCCTATGCTTCTCTAGGGCTTCGAAGCGTTCTGCCGCCTTGTCGGACCAGCCGAGAACAGCATCAATCGTCCCCAGCGTCTCATCGTCCAGCGCATCCGGGTGCTCCGTGATGAACCGGACGCTTGGCGCAAGAAGGTTCATGCGCTCTACTTGCTCTTCTTGGAAGAACGGGTGTACCAATATCTTATAGTTCTTCTGCATCTCATTTATCCTCCACTTCCCATAGGTTTAGTGTCATCTTGTCTCTAAGCCAACAAGAGAGCGATGCCTCGGCAACAGGGAATTCGCCGAAGCCGTCCTCATCGATTGTAATCTTATCCTCCAAATTTCCGAGATAGTCCGCATAGACCTCCCCACTGAAGGCCTCGCCTACCTCTACTCGCACCACGGCTTCCGGCCCGTTCGAGAGGACGACGACCAGTGGCGGCGTACTCTCATCTGTCTCGCTTCGCCGCAGCCAAGCGATGCAGTTGGCAGATTCGGGGTAGTCGACTTGCTCTCCCCTCGCGTAGATTCGACGCAGACTCATGAGCTTGGCCAATACGGATTGCATCGAAACGAGGCTCTCATCACCGGTTCCGAGATAGTCGCCGTAGAACACACAGGGGTAGCCTGCCTCGCGAAGCAAGATCAGAGCATATGCCTGTTGCTTAAACCAAGCATCCACCGGCGATTCCAGCGCCTGACCGGGCTGCGAGTCGTGATTCTCCACGAAGGTGACTGTATGAAGCGGATCCTTGGCCACCGCCGTCTGATCGAAGATCGTGCGCAGATCGAATTGCTCGCCCTCGACGGCAGCCTGGTGGAATTTGAAATGAAGCGCAACATCAAACAGCGTAAGGAGTTTACCGGTGTCATCCAGATATTCGTCTAATTGGTGCAGATTTGCATCCCAGTATTCGGCCACGAAGAAGAAGTCCGGACCGAAGCGCTCGCGCATCGCCTGTACGAAGTTGTGGACGAAGCCTGCACTCATATGTTTGACCGCATCCATACGGAAGCCATCGCAGTTCGTCGTCTCGACAAACCAGATAGCCCAATTCAACAGATCTTCGACCACTTCAGGATGCGCGAAATCCACATCGACACCCATCAGGTAGTCGAAGTTACCGTATTCCTTGGACACATCCTCTGCCCAATACTTATTCTCCCCGATGAAGCGAAATATCCCGGACTCATCGTTTCTGGCATCGTAGTCGCAAGCGGTGAAGTGGTACCAGTGCAGGGTCTTATCCGCATAGCGGCCGGCCCGACCGGGGAAGGTGAAGCGGGTCCATGCATCAATCTCGTAGGGATCCGATATCGCCTGCTCACGCTGATCCGGATCCATCTTCATAGCCATGACTGTCTCGGTCTCGTCCGCTCCGGAACGATGATTCAAGACGACATCCATATAGACTTGCAAGCCGTGATCGTGGCAGAGCTTGATACAAGCAAGCAATTCATCCTTACTCCCGTACTTGGTCACGACCGAGCCCTTCTGGTCGAATTCACCCAGATCGTAGAGATCGTAGACGGCGTAACCCGTGTCGTGTATGCCCGCCTGGGCCTTGTAAACAGGTGGCAGCCAGATTGCCGTAACGCCTCTGGACGCGAGCTCGGGGATCAAGCCCATCAATCGTGCATAGTGTTTCCCGTCTGGCGGTAAATACCATTCGAACGCTTGAAACATAATACCATTTAGCATCGTGCCTCCTCTTGCGGATCCTAGTCCGTCTTGTGCTGCTTGACCCGTTCGCGTGCGATCGGCACACGAAGCTCGTTCATATCCACACAGTAGGCATCCGCCAAATCGATCAGATCCCTCTGTTCTTCTGCCAAGACGTCTTCTTGTACCAATACGGTATAGAAGCCGCCTTCCTTGGCGGACAAGAAGGAGGTCGCTGCATCCTCGAATACAGCCGTCTCTTCTGGTAAGCTGCCCATGAATTCCGCAGCCATATGATAGACCTCCGGCGTACGCTTGCTGATACCCAGATCCGAGCAACTATAGACAGCCTCGAAATAAGGCAGCAGATTGTGCTTCAGGAGTGCCGGGCCTGCCAAGTCCATGGACGTCAGCGTAGCAAGCGTCATCCGCACGCCACGCTCCTTCAAATAATCCAAATAATCTCGGACACCTGCCTTGAGTTCCACATCCTCGATGAAGTGACGCAGCATCCGCTCGCGGCCCATCTGGTGGATCGTATCGGCACTGTCTTGTACACCGAAACGCTCTTGCATATACGCCACGACTTCCGAGAAGCGCATCCCCTCCACCGCGGCTTGATAATCATCCGGTATAGTGATGCCTTGGCTCTCCAAATAAGCCCGATCCAAGTTGTGCCAATACGCCATGGAATCCAGTAGTGTTCCATCCATATCGAAGATTACATAACGCTTATCCATACGTAAATTCTTACCTCTTTTACAAATGTTCTAATCGCCATTCTAGCACACAGCGGTGTTTCGCTTCGTTACGAGGCTGTAAATGATACGTACCGGTTGGTTACAAAAGAGACGAGCGAAACCGTCATCCGACTGTCCCACTCGTCTCTCTTGGTACGTTTACTCGCGTAAGTTTCGTTTATGTTTGATCCTTCTTCTCGTCTGTCATGCGACCCGTCTGTGCGATGGTCGCAAGATCCGAGCTGTCCTTGATCGGGCGCTTCGGCAGATCGATCGTCGATTTCGCGGCATCCTCGCCTGCCTTGATCCGAACCGAAGTCGATTCGGGATCGATCTTCGCCGCGGTCTTGGCCGGTCGCTCCTTGGATTTCTCGACGATGACGATCGGCTCCGGCGGATTCTCGATATCGATAATCGCGTTTGTCGGACAGACCTTGGCGCAAGCGCCGCAGTTCGTACACTTCGCGAAGTCGATATAAGCCAGCGGTCCGTTCATCGTGATCGCGTCGACCGGACAGGCCTTGACGCAGAGCGTACAGCCGATACAGCCGATCGTGCAATACTTCTTGACTGCAGGTCCGCGATCTTCTGAACGACAGAGGACCGTGAAGCGAATATCGTGATCGACCATCTCGATAAGCGACTTCGGACAGGCTGCCACGCACTTGCGACAAGACTTGCACTTCGCGGGATTGATCACAGCGATCTCGTCGACGATATCAATCGCATCAAAGGGGCAGGCACGCACGCAGTCCCCGTGGCCAAGACAGCCGTAAGGACAGGCCTTGTGGCCGTCATAGAGCTGGGCGGCTGCCGCACAGGTCTTGATGCCCTGGTAGACGAACTTCTCGGTCGCCTTGTTACAATTGCCCTGACAGCGAACCCTTGCGATCTGCAGCTTGCGCTCGGACGTGTTCTGTGAGCCCATAATCGAAGCAATACTGCTCACCACGCCCGCACCGCCCGGTACACAGAGGTTGATACCGGCTTCGCCACTTGCAACCGCTTCCGCATAGGCATCGCAGCCGACATAACCGCAGGCGCCGCAATTGACACCGGGCAAGACTTCTCTTACCTCATCAACCTTCGGGTCTGAGGGTACATGGAAAATCTTGGCGGCAAACGTCAAGAGCACGCCGGACGCGGCACCGAGTCCGCACATGATGAGAACCGGGGTCACGATGGCGGCAAGACCGCTCGCAGCCATAGCTTGTTGAATACTAAATAAGTCGTACATCCGTCATTCTCCTCTCTAGAACCGCATGCCTTGGAAGCCGAAGAAGGCCAAGGAGACCAAGCTAGCAGCGATCAAGGACGATGGGAAGCCCTTCAAGACCTCGGGGATATCGGCGCTCTCCATGCGCTCGCGGATACCCGAGAAGAGCAAGATGGCAACGAGGAAACCGATGCCCGAGAAGGCACCGTTAGCGACGGCCCAGCCGAAACTCATGCCGTCTTGTACGTTAACCAGCGCCACACCGAGCACGGCACAGTTCGTCGTGATGAGCGGCAGGTAGACACCTAGCGACTTGTAGATAGCATCCGACGTCTTTTTGATGAAGAGCTCGACGAATTGGACGAGCGCCGCAATCAGCAGGATAAAGGAGAGCGTCTGCAGGTACTCGAGTCCGAAGCGCTCCAACAAGAAGTGATTAATCGTCCACGTCGCGGCAGAGGCCAGCGTCATGACGAAGGTGACAGCAGCACCCATGGAGATCGCCGTCTCGGTCCGCTTGGATACACCGAGGAAGGGGCAGATACCCAGGAACTGAACAAGGATCACGTTCTCGATAAACACCGCGGTAATCAAGGCGGTAAACAGTGATGGTATGAAATTCATATAATCTCCCTCCCCTTACTGCCCGCTCTTGGCGGCAAGCGAATCGCGCGCGCGATCGGCTTCGTCTCGGAAGGTCTTGAGGTCAACCTTGACCAATTGCAGCTTGTTCATCAAACCGATGAGCACACCGAAGGTCAGGAAGCCACCGGGTGGCAGAATCATCATGATCATCGGGCTATACGCTTCTCCGAAGAGAGCCAGACCGAAGAAGCTGCCGTTACCGAGAATCTCGCGAATACTGCCCATCAAGAAGAGGGCTATCGTGAAGCCTATACCCATACCGACTGCATCGAGGGCGGCGTAGCCTACGGCGTTCTTGCTTGCAAAGGCCTCCGCACGTCCCAGAATAATGCAGTTCACAACGATGAGCGGGATATAGATGCCCAGCGCCTTGTAGATGTCCGGCAGATAAGCTTGCATCAAGAGCTGCACGATCGTCGTGAAGCCCGCAATGATGACGACATAAGACGGAATTCTGACCTTGTCCGGAATCACGTTTCTAAGCAGCGAGATCAAGACGTTTGATCCCAGGAGTACGGCGAGCGTCGCCACACCCATACCGATACCGTTTATCGCGGCAGTCGTGACCGCAAGCGTCGGGCAGGTACCGAGTACCAAGCGCAAGACCGGGTTCTCCCCGATAATGCCGTTCTTCAGTGTATCTGTAGCCTTACTCATTTGCCTACCCCCTTCTCTACCAGGATCTGTGCTGTACGAAGTGCAGCATTGGCCGCTCTCGTGACCGCATTCGAGCTGATGGTCGCAGCAGAGATCGCTTCGATCTCACTGTTCGGATCCGTTACCAGCTTCACGACCGTGAGTGTAGCCCCCGTGCCGCCCGTGCCCGCGAACTGTTCGTAGAAGTTCGCGTCGCCAATATGAGCACCGAGACCCGGCGTCTCACTCGACTCCGTGATACGAAGACCGGAGATCTCTGTCTTGTCCGCCGTGACACCGATAATTGATCGGATCGCAGCGCCGTAGCCGTTGGTCTCGGCGTCGAACACATAGCCGACGAGTTCGCTGCCGCTATAAGCGCCATAGACCGCGAGGATCACGCCCTCAGTATCGGCCGCTTCCTCACCCTCCAACAATTCGAAACGATCGGCATCGGCCATGACGGCCATACGGGCTTCACCGGCCGCCTCCTCTGCTCGAACAGCGATCGTATCCTTGGTCACCGAATAGACCAGAGCCAGGAGGAAGGTTGTTACCAGGCAGATCGCAAACAGGGATATGGTTGGGAAATACTTCTCTTTGAATCCATTAGTCATGTTTCACCTTCTTCACTCCGAATGCACGAGGCACGATGAGCCGGTCGATCAGCGGCACACAGAGATTCATCATCAAGACCGCATAAGTCACACCCTCGGGGTATGAGCCGAAGGCACGGATCACTACCGTTAGGAAACCCGCTGCCGCAGCGAAGATAATCTGGCCTGCTGTCGTCATCGGAGACGTACTGTAATCCGTCACCATGAAGAAGGCGACGAAGAGCACACCGCCGAACATCAACTCGGCGAGAACGTTACCCGTGAAGAGTCCGCCGTTACCCAGCCATAGCCAAGCAAAAAACGAGAACGAACCCAAGAACACCAGCGGCATCAAGGGTCTGATCACCTTGCGAACAAACAGATACGTCGCAGCAAGCAAGATCGCAAACACAGAGACCTCGCCGATTACGCCGGTTGCATAGCCGAAGAACTTGGCGAGAAACTCGGTTGAGTTCGCCGGCCAGGAGCCGAGTACACCGTCTATGCTAGCCAGAGGCGTCGCAACACTAGATGCGTCCGCGGTGCCGCCGGATGCGATATCGGCTACATGGAAGCCTATCGACTGTGCCTGCTTGGCAAGCCAGGGAATCCAGCTGTCTTGCATCTCTCTGGAAGGAGAGAATGTAGTCATTAGAGCAGGCCAGGATGCGACCAGCATCGCACGTGCGGCCAGCGCCGGGTTCACGAAGTTCTGACCGATACCGCCAAACAGGCACTTGACCACCAAGATGGCGAACACGGAGCCAATCAGCGGTAACCAGAGCGGTACGCCGGCAGGTAGCGACAGGCCGAGCAAGAGCCCGGTTACGACCGCACTGCCGTCCGTAATCGTCAGTTTCTTCTTCAACAATTTAGTGAAGAGATACTCCGTTAGTACCGCACCACCGACCGACATCACCAAGACTGCAAGCGTATACCAACCGAATTGATAGACACCGACCAGAACGAGCGGCACCAAGGCGATCGAGACATCCGTCATGATACTTCGAGTCGACAATTTCGTACGAATATGCGGAGACGAACGGGCCGTCAAGAATAAACCATCCATACTTACACCCCCGCCTTCGTTTGTTCTACCTTGGCCTTGCGAGCCGCGGCTGCCCTGAGCTCCGCCTTACCCAAGCGGAAGGATTGCACGAGGTTTCTAGCCGCCGGACAAGCATAGCTGCAGCAACCGCACTCGATACAAGACATCAAGTGATAGCGCTCGTCTGCTTCCGAGACCTTGCCCTGCAAGATCTTGTTGTTCAATTCCAAGGGCAAAAGACCCATCGGACACACCCGTACGCACGCCCCGCAGCGGATACAAGGAGACTCGTCCATGCTGTCAACCGCCTTGTCCGTTAGGGCCAAGATGGCATTCGATTGCTTCAGGATCGCGGTGTCGAGCGTGAATTGGCCGACACCGTTCATCGGGCCGCCCATGATGACTCTGCTAGGCGGCACCTTCAGTCCGCCGACGAAGTCCAACAGATCAGAGACAAGCGTGCCGACCGGTAAGATGACGTTCTTCTCAGCCGTGAGTGCATCACCGGCCACCGTCACGCGCCTCGTTACGAGCGGCATGCCGGTCTCCAAATAGGTATGCACATAGGATACGGTGCTGATACTGAGGACTAGCACGCCGATCGAGGAGGGCAATTGGCCCGCTTCGACCACGCGCCCCGTGATCGTGTAGATCAACTGCTTCTCGCCGCCCTGGGGGTAACGCGTCTTCATGGACACGACATCGATCTTCGGATGCTTCTCGGCTGCCTCGATCAAACGATCGATCGCCTTGCGCTTATTGTCCTCGATACCGATTATCGCGCGCGGTATGCCGGTCATGTGGAGAACATCGTCTATACCCTTCAGAATATTCTGCGTATTCTCGATCATCTCGCGATAATCCGAAGATATATACGGTTCACACTCGGCGCCGTTGATAATCAGCGTGTCGAACTTGTGGCCGGGGGGCGGTGTCAGCTTGAACCAAGTGGGGAAACCCGCGCCGCCGAGCCCTACCAGGCCGGAATCGCGGATCGCCTGAATCATCTCGGCAGGCTCTCTTGTCTCGATCGGTTTGATGTCGGGGGCATCCTCTTGTTCCTCATCGGGCTTAATCGCAACCGATACGACATGGCGTCCGCCTGCATAGAGCATCGGGCCGACCGCGGTCACGAGACCGGATGCGCTCGCATGGACCGGAGTTGAGATCCTGTCCTTGGGTTCACCGATCAACTGGCCGCGCAGTACGCGATCCCCCTTCTTCACGATCGGTGTACACGGTGCGCCGATATGTTGTTGCATCGGGATCACCAGCTTCTCCGGCATGGGCATGTATATACTTGCTTCTTGTTGCGTATGCTTATTGCTGGGTGGATGGATACCACCTCGGAAGGCCTTCAAGGTCTTCAACATAAGCTTGGCCCTCCCTTCTTCTTGTTCATATGATGCATATGACTCTCCTCTCCTACTATCCTTTGAAACTCACACACGGAGCCAAACGGTATCATCCGGCCGCTTCCTGCCTCTATCAACTTATTCTTCGCAATAAGGATACATATGGTACGGCTAATACCATTATAAAGTTAATAAAAACATCTTCAAGAGAAAAACTTGTGATTTTGACTAATTCGCACCCGAATTTCGGAGAAAATCAGTTTAAATGATCAGCATATATCGATTCTATTGTAACAAAATACCAAAAACGCCCTTATCGTAGTCGACAAGGGCGCTATGGTACGGGAGTTTGACACTTAATTAGCACCATTAATTTCTATAATCTTGTCGTAGTAGGCCTTAGGGCCTTTTTTGATGTCAAATTGTAAACTGTACCCTATAGATTAGACAGTACGGGTTTTTGAAACCCTCAATATCGCACAGGACATTTTCAAGCCCCTGTAGATAGGACAGTCTGATTTTTGATAACCCTCAATAATGGACACGATGGTTTTGATAGAGTCCATATAATTGTGTAAAAGTAAAAAAGAGGCCACTTGTCTCCCTAGTACAGTACAATGTTTTTAAGCACAAAAACGAACTGGAGGGATTC